>NZ_AP023081.1:1862500-2462500 GCF_026072635.1 Pseudomonas solani
CGGTGTACACGGCGGTATTGGCTTGCGTCATGTGGTTCCCCGTCGGCGAGAGGCCGAGTCCTCCAATCAAATATGTAGTGGGCTATGCGACCCGCTACAGCGAAAAAAGTGCGCCGGATTATGCCAGAGGAACTATGGCTTAGGCGAGATGACTGGACGTAAGGCAGACGATACGGGCGTTTCAGTCAGACCGGGCACCCGGCAGCGCGACTCAGGCACGCGCTCGACCGACGAACGGATAGCTGGAAATGACCATTTCCAACTCACCGGTCACGAGCGGAACGGCAAGCGTCAAGACGAGGCCAGACGGGCGCTGGCGGAGATATCCACAGGCCCGAGGGGCGCTACGACACACTACAAATTGGTAGGAAACTTATTAGTTTGGCCAGATAGCTGGAAGCCTGAAGCTGGAAGCTTGAAGAAAGAGCAGAGCAGCCTCCAACTTCTAGCTTCCGACTTCCGGCTTCCGACTTCCGGCTTCCGGCTTCCGGCTTCCGGCTTCCGGCTTACGATCAGTGTTTTGTGCTTGATGGCGCCGCGCTGCCGCCGCCGGCGAACAGCTGGGCCACGTCGGCGGCGTCGAAGCTGTAGCGCTGGTTGCAGAACTGGCAGTCGATCACCACCGTGCCGCCGTTCTCCTCCAGCAGGGCGTCGGCGTCGGCGTGGCCGAGGCTGACCAGGGCGTTGGCCGAGCGCTGGCGCGAGCAGCTGCAGCGGAAGCTGATGGCGAGGGGGTCGAACAGGCGCACCTGCTCCTCGTGGTAGAGGCGGTGCAGCACGGTTTCGTTGTCCAGGCTCAGCAGTTCCTCAGCGGTGAGGGTGTCGGCCAGGGCGGTGAGGTGTTGCCAACTGGCGGCACGGGCTTCCGGGTCCTTGAGGCGGTCGGCCGGCAGGGCCTGGAGCAGCATGCCCCGGGCGTTGCGGCCATCGGCGTTGAGCCAGAAGCGGGTCGGCAGCTGTTCGGAGTTGGCGAAGTAGGCCGAGAGGCTTTCCGCCAGGTTGGCGCCTTCCAGGCTGACGATGCCCTGGTAGCGCTGGCCCTGCTTGGGGTCCACGGTGAGGGTCAGCACGCCTTCGGGCATCAGCTCGTGCAGGCCGGCTCCGGCCACCACCTGGTCGGCGTGGTAGCGGGCGATGCCGCGCAGTTCGCGGTCGCTGGAGCATTCCACCATCAGCAGCGGCACGGCGCCGGAAGAGCGCGCCTGGAGCACCAGCAGGCCGTCGAATTTCAGCGTGCCCACCAGCAGCGAGGCGGCGGCGAGCATTTCGCCGAGCAGCTGCGCCACCGGCTCCGGGTAGGGGTGCTTGGCCAGCACGTGGGCGTAGCTCTCGCCGAGGGAGGCCATTTCGCCGCGCACGTCGGTATCGTCGAAAAGGAAGCGCTGGGTGTTATCGGACATGACGGACTCGCTGCGTCTGGGGGCCTGCTCGGCCGAAAGGCTGGCGATTTTAGGTGCAAACCCCCGAGGCGACCAAGCGCCGGTTGTCTACCGGCCCCATGGCGGCTCAATCGTCGACGAAGTCACCGGAGCCGCCGCGCAGGTAGTGGATCTGCCGGCGCTGCTTCTTGGTCGGCCGGCCTTCGGTCTGCACGCCCAGGGCGCCGGCCTTGCGCATGGCGGCCGCCTCTTCGCGGCGGCGCACGCTGTCGGCGGTCTCCTCATAGAGGGTCTGCGCCTCGGGCGCGCCACGGCGCACAACGGACAGCGCGCGGACCACCACCGTGCGCTCGTCGAATCCGGTGCGGATCACGTACTCGTCACCGATGCGCGGCTCCTTTCCCGGCTTGCAGCGGTCGCCCCGGTGGTGGACCTTGCCGCCGTCGATGGCTTCCTTGGCCAGGGCGCGGGTCTTGTAGAAGCGCGCCGCCCACAGCCATTTGTCGAGGCGTACCTTGTCGTCGTCTTTGTCGCTCATGCCACGGTTTCCATGCTGGCAGGCTGCACTGGCTCGCAACCTGAAAATTTGCGTCCCGGGCGCACGCCGGGCCGGATGCAGTTGTCACAAGGGGCAACTAGAATGCCGACAACTTTAGCGGAAAGCCTGCATTGAAGACTTTCGACCAACTCTCCGTGATCGGCCTGCGTGAATGGATAGCCCTGCCGGAACTCGGCATGGTCGGCCTGCGCGCCAAGATCGACACCGGAGCCAGCACCTCCACCCTGCATGCCAGCGACATCGTGCCCTTCGAGCGCGACGGCGAGCGCTGGGTGCGCTTCACCGCGCACCTCGGCACGCTGGTGCAACGGCGCCACCGCTGCGAGGCGCAGGTGGTGTCGGTGAAGACCATCAAAAGCTCCAACGGCCAGGCCCAGAGCCGCTACGTGATCAGCACCACGGTCGCCCTGGGCGATCGCGCCTGGCCGATCGAGTTCACCCTGGCCTGCCGCAAGACCATGCGCTATCGCGTGCTGATCGGTTCCAAAGCCCTGGTGGACGGCCAACTGGTGGTCAACCCGGCCCTTAGCTACGTACAGGACAAGCCGACCCTACCGGCCTTCGACTCCCTTCCAGGTGCCCAATGAGAATTGCCGTTCTGTCGCGCAACCCGCGTCTCTATTCGACCCGTCGCCTGGTGGAAGCCGGCCAGCAGCGCGGGCATGAGATCCAGGTGATCGACACCCTGCGTGCGTACATGAACATCGCCAGCCACAAACCGCAGATCCACTACCGCGGCCAGCCCCTGGAAGGCTTCGATGCGGTGATCCCGCGCATCGGCGCCTCGGTGACCTTCTACGGCTGCGCCGTGCTGCGCCAGTTCGAGATGATGGGCGTGTTCCCGCTCAACGAATCCGTGGCCATCAGCCGCTCGCGGGACAAGCTGCGCTCCCTGCAACTGCTCTCGCGCAAGGGCATCGGCCTGCCGGTGACCGGCTTCGCCCACTCCCCCGACGACATCCCCGACCTGATCCGCATGGTCAACGGCGCCCCGCTGGTGATCAAGGTGCTGGAAGGCACCCAGGGCATAGGCGTGGTGCTGTGCGAGACGGAAAAGGCGGCGGAATCGGTGATCGAGGCCTTCATGGGCCTGAAGCAGAACATCATGGTGCAGGAATACATCCGCGAGGCCGGCGGAGCCGACATCCGCTGCTTCGTGGTGGGCGACAAGGTCATCGCCTCGATGAAGCGCCAGGCCAAGCCGGGCGAGTTCCGCTCCAACCTGCACCGTGGCGGCAGCGCCAGCCTGATCAAGATCACCCCGGAAGAACGCATGACCGCCATCCGCGCCGCCAAGGTCATGGGCCTGTCGGTGGCCGGCGTCGACATCCTGCGCTCCAACCACGGCCCGCTGGTGATGGAGGTGAACTCCTCCCCCGGCCTGGAAGGCATCGAAGTGACCACCGGCAAGGACGTTGCCGGGATCATCATCGAGCACCTGGAAAAACACGCCGGCCCCAATATGACCCGCACCAAGGGCAAGGGCTGAGCCCGTCCCGCCGGGTTGCACCCGACCTACCCGGTGCGCTCCCGTAGGGCGGGTGAAACCCGCGAATCCCAAATCACATGGCAAGGGTGGACGTCGCTCTTCACGTCCACCAACGGGGTCGCACCCAGCACATCCCGCCATACGCCGAGTCCATCCAGCGCCCACACAAAAGCCGCCGGGTTTCACCCGACCTACGGATGCATCAAGGAAGTCGTTGTGCTGAAACAGGCTCCGCCCCCGGCCGGGAGCGGAGCCGCGCCCATCAATGGGTGGTGGTTTCGCCGGCCGCTTTCTTCGCCAGGTAGTGGGCGAACAGCTGGTTGGCGTTGCCCAGGGAGATCAGGTGGGCGTAGATCCAGCCGAGGAAGCCGGATTTGTGCAGGTCCAGCACCTTGTCGTCGGAGAGGGCCAGGAAGCGCTCCTCGTCCACCGCCAGGAAGTCGCTGAGCACGAAGCTCTCACCATTGCTGTGGCTGAGCTTGAGGCTGCGGGTGGAGAGCAGTTCCAGCTCGTTGAGCTTGTCGACGAAGCGGCGGGTGCGCTCCATCTCGGTGGTGAAGTTCTGCAGGAACTGGATCATCTCTTCGAGGAAGGGGCTGTTCTGGCCTTCTTCGTCGAACAGCTCGCGGCCCTCTTCCTCGTTCCAGCCCGAGTAGGCGGCGTCGAAGCAGACGGTGAAGTTCTCCGCACTGTCCTGGGCCAGGACGAAGGGATAGCGACGCACGAAGGCCGGGATGTAGCAGTTTTCCTGCCACAGGTTGTTGGCGTCGACGTAGCCGTTGTGGCCGGCCTTCAGGCCCAGCAGCGCGATGGGCACGGCCTGGGCGCCCTCACCGATGAACACGATCGGGTAGTGGCGCGACGCCTGGAAGAACTCCAGGCCGGCCAGAGGCACCAGGTGGGTGCTGGAAGCGAATTCGCTGTTCTGGAGGCTGGCGAGTTTCAGCGAGCGGTGCTCCTCGCGGTTCAGCGCCTTGATTTCCTTGTACAGCAGCAGCGTGGTCATTACGTGGGTCTCCTGAGAAAAACGATTAACGGATGACGATCTGCGCCAGGACCTGTCCGCTGTCCTGATCGGGCACCACATCCTTGAGGGTATTGGCCGCCACCAGGCTGATGCTCAGGTGGCGACCCCAGTTGAAGTTAAGACCAGCGCCGACGCTTTGCAGCGCCGGCCCCGCATGTCCGGGCATCCCTGCATGCGGGAACAGGCTCAAGGGGCGCGCTGCCGCAGCCAGTCGAGGAAGGCCGCCTCATCCAGCGGCGGGCTGAAGTGGTAGCCCTGGCCGAGGGCGCAGCCCAGGGCGCGCAGGCTCTGGTACTGGCCCGGGCTTCGATGCCTTCGGCCACGCATTCCAGGCCGAGGTTGTGGCCGATGGCGAGGATGGTGTCCACCAGCGCGGCGTCGCTGCCCGCCAGTTCCAGGCCTTCGACGAAACTGCGGTCGATCTTCAGGCGGTCCAGGGGCAGGCGCTTGAGGTAGGTGAGCGAGGAATAGCCGGTGCCGAAGTCGTCGATGGCGAAGCGCACGCCCAGGCGCTTGAGCGCCTGCATGGCGGCGATGCACTGCTCGACGTCTTCCAGCAGGCTGCCTTCGGTGATTTCCAGCTCCAGGCGCTGGGCCGGCACGCCGTGGCGCTGCAGGCAGTCGCTGACCCGGGCGACGAAATCACCCTGGCGCAGGTCGCGAGGGCTGACGTTGATCGCCATCACCAGCTCGGGCCACTGCGGCAGCCACTGGGCCAGGCTGGCGCAGGCGCGGTCGAGCACCCAGTCGCTGAGTTCGAGGATCAGCCCGGTCTCTTCGGCCAGGGCGATGAACTGGCTCGGCGGCACCACGCCTCGGGTGGGGTTGCGCCAGCGCAGCAGGGCCTCGGCGCCTACCACGCGCTCGTCGGCGAGGGACAGCTGCGGCTGGAATTCGAGGAACAGCTGGCCCCGGGCGACGGCCTGGCGCAGCTCGCTTTGCAGCTGCAGGCGCTGGTCGATGGCGGCCTGCATGGCCGGGGCGAAGAAGTGCAGCGCGTTGCGGCCGCCCTGCTTGGCCCGGTACATGGCGGTGTCGGCCTGCTTGAGGACGTCGGCCGCACCCTGGCGCTCGAAGGGGTGCAGGGCGATGCCGATGCTGGCGCTGACCGACAGCTCGTGCTCGCCGATGCGGTAGCTGCCGTGCAGGCTGTGGAGCAGCTTGGTGCCCACTTCGGCGGCGTATTCGGCGGTCTGTTCGGGGCTGTCGGCCAGGGCTTCGAGCAGCACCACGAATTCGTCGCCGCCCAGGCGCGCCAGGGTGTCTTCGGCCCGCAGACAGCTGGCCAGGCGCGCGGTGACTTCACGCAGCAGGGCATCGCCCACCGGATGGCCAAGGCTGTCGTTGACGGTCTTGAAGTGGTCCAGGTCGATGAACAGCAGCGAGCCGTAGCGGCCTTCGCGCACCTCGCGGGCCATGGCGTGCTGCAAGCGGTCGAGGAGCAGGCGGCGGTTGGGCAACCCGGTGAGTTCGTCGCTGTAGGCCAGGCGTTCGATCTCGCGCTGGTAGCGCTGGCGCTCGGAAATGTCGGTGATGCTCAGGCGGATCAACGGCGCGCCGCCACCCGGCAAGCGCACCAGGCGCACTTCGCAAGGGCGCACGCGGCCGGCGACATCGCGCATCAGCCACTCGAACACCGGCGCCTCGCCGGCCAGCGCGGCCTGGGCGTAGGCGTGCCCGACATCCCGCGACGGGCGGCCATCGGCCTGCAGCAGCGGGCTGAAGCTGGTGGGCATGCGCCCCATCAGCTCCTCGCGGGGCAGGCCGTAGAGGCGTGCGGCGTTTTCGTTGGCTTCGGTGATGCCGCGCTCGACGTCGAACACCAGGATCGCCTCGGGGGCGTGCTCCACCAGGATGCGGTAGCGCGCCTCGGCCTCGCGGCGGGCGCTGACGTCTTCCACCAGGGCCAGCAGCGCATGGAGACGGCCGTCGGCGTCCCGCACGGCGCGGACGTTGATGCGGGTGTAGATGACGCTCTCGTCGGGCCGCAGGAAGCGCTTGTCCAGCTCGTAGCCGTCGCGCTGGCCGCTGCGCACCTGGTGCAGCAGGGCCAGCTCGGCGCCACGGTCGTCGGGGTGGGTGATGCTCAGCCAGTCGGCGCCCTGGAGCATTTCGCGGGAGCGGCCGAGGATGCTGCACAGCTTGAAGTTGACCTCTTCCCAGCAGTGCTCGGGCGAGCACAGGGCCATGCCGATCAGCGGCGCCTCGAAGAACAGGTGCAGGCGCTCGTCGCGCTCACGCTGGCGGCGCTCGGCGCGCTTCAGCTCGGTGAGGTCCTGGACCGCGCCGTAGATGCGGATCACCTGCTCGCCGTCGTGCTCGGCCAGGCCCTTGAGGCGCACCCAGCGGTAGATGCTCTTGGCGGTGACGATGCGCAGTTCGATGTCGAAGGGGTCGGCGGTGCGCAGCACATGGTCGAGGGTGGCCTGGGCGCGGGCGCGACTGTCCTCGTCGAAGTAGTTCATCGCCTGTTCCAGGTTTGGCGCGCCGCCCACGGGGTCCAGGTCGTAGATGCGGAAGGTGCCTTCGCTCCAGAACATCTGCTCGCCGGGCAGCTCCAGCACCCAGCCGCCGATGTCGGCGATGGCTTCGGTCTGGCTCAGCAGGTGGGTCTGGCGCAGCAGTTCCTCGCGGCGCACGCCCAACTCCTCGGCGAGCATCTCGCGGCGGCTGACGTCGTGCTGCAGGGCGACGAAGTGGCTGATGCCATGGTCGTCGTGCATCGGCGCCAGGGTCACTTCGTTCCAGAACAGGCTGCCGTCCTTGCGGTAGTTGCGCAGCACCACCTGACAGGGCTCGCCGCGCCGGATGGCGGCCAGCAGGCGCGGCAAGTCGGGCTGGTTGCGGTCATGGCCGACCAGGAAGCGGCAGTTGCGCCCCAGCACCTCCTTGCGGCTGTAGCCGGTGATGCGCTGGAAGGCCGGGTTGCAGTACGTCAGGGGAAAATCAGGCTGGCGCGCGTCGACGATGATCACCCCCAGCGGGCTGGCTTCCAGGGCCAGGCTGTTCAGCGCCAGGGCCTGCTGCATCTCGTTGCGGCGGCGCAGCTCCAGGCGCAGGTCGCTGAGGGAGCGGCCCACCAGCAGGGTGGAGACCATCAGCAGCAGCACGCTGAAGTGCAGTTCGATGCGCTGCGGCTCCAGCCACTGCGGCGCCTCGCCCAGCTCGCGGAGGATCGGCAGGGCGAGCACGGTGGCGGTGGTCAGGCCGGCGCCGCACAGGGCACCGGGGAAGCCCCAGACCAGCGCCAGGCTGAGCATCACCAGGCCGATCAGCGGCAGGGTCAGCAGCAGCGGCATCACCGCGATGGCCAGCGGCAGGGCGATACACAACACCAGCAGCACCGGCCAGGGTGGCAGCCTGAGCATCGATTCGGGCAGCCGCGAGTAAGTGCCCAGGGCGCAGCGCCGACGGCGCAACCAGGGCGTCAGGTAGGTGAGCAGCGGCAGGGCGATGACCAGGGTGGTGAGACTGTCGCCCAGCCACATCAGCAGGCTGGCGGTGCCCCAGGCTTCGGGCTTGATCACCCCGGTGAGCAGAAGACTGCCCTGCACCCCGGTGGACACCAGGGTCACCGGCACCAGCACGCCGAGCAGCATGAAGCGCAGCAGGCTGGAGAAATCCGCCAGGGCGACATCGAAGCGCGACGACCGCAGGAGCAGCCAGCCGACGGCGATGCTGAGGGTTTCGGGCAGGGCGTAGAAGGGCGCGAGGCGCCAGTCCAGCCCCCACAGCGGCGCGCTCAGCGCGGCATTGAGAAAGACCGCGAGCAATACCCGGGGCCCCACCACAGGCAACCCACCAGGCCCAGGGAAAATGGCAGGTACCAGAGCGCCACGCCGCCGGAAACCTGAGTGCCCAGGGAGAGCCAGGTGGCGATGTGCAGCAACGGGAGTGACGACCACCAGGTCCAGTTGGGCAAGCGGGCTTGAGCGGCGGGCATTGTGACCTCATGTCTACGCGCGCTAGAGGATAGTCCAGGGCGCCTAGAGTACGTGGGTCAAGGCAAAGTGACACTATACAAACGCAAGCGCCGACCGCCGCCTGACGGAAGGCGCGGCCGGCGGCGCGGAGGCTCCGGCACAGGCGGCCGGGGCGCGGTGATCAGGCGGCGTCGCGGGGCAGCAGCAGGCCGATGGGCAGGCACACGCGGGCTTCAAGGCCGCCGCCGGAGCGGTTGCGCAACTCGACGCTGCCGCCGTGCAGCGCGGCGATGCGCTTGACGATGGCCAGGCCCAGGCCGGTGCCCTTGCCGCCACGGGCGCGGTCGCCGCGGATGAAGGGGTTGAAGATGTCGCCCAGCTCCGCCGGGTCGATGCCCTGGCCGCGGTCGAGGACACTGAGGACGATATAGGGCGCGGTGTGATCACCCGCCACGAACGCCGCCACTTCGACGCCGTTGCCGCCATATCGCAGCGCGTTCTCGATCAGGTTCACCAGCAGGCGCTTGATCGACACGCGCCGCAGCGGGAACGGCGGCAGCGGTTCCAGGCACAGGCGCACGCGCTCCTCGTGCTGGTTGTAGGGCGCCACCACCTCGCGCACCAGCTCGCCCAGGTCGAGTTCTTCCTGGCGCTCGTCGCGGCCGTCGCGAATGAAGGCGAGGAACTGGTCGAGGATGGCGTCCATGTCCTCGATGTCGCGGACCATGTCCTCGGTCAGCTCGCTGTCGCTGCTCATCAGCTCCAGGGACAGGCGCAACCGCGTCAACGGGGTGCGCAGGTCGTGGGAGACGCCGGCCAGCATCAGCTCGCGCTCGCGGGCGGCCTGCTCGACGTCCTCTGCCATCTGGTTGAAGGCGCGGTAGACCTCGGTCATCTCGCTGGGGGTGTCGCTCACCGGCAGGCGCACGCTGCGGCCCTGGCCGAGCTGGCGGGCGGCGAACACCAGGCGCTTGAGCGGGGCGTTGAGCTGGCGCACGAAGATCCAGGCGGCGGCGGTGGACAGCAGGCCGATGCCGAGGAACCAGCCGAGCACGCTCCAGATGCGCTGCCCCCGCAAGGGGTGTGGATACAGCGGGATGCGCACCCAGTCCGGGCCCAGCGCCGGGGCCTGGACCCAGAGCGCCGGCGGGCTCTTGGCGCGCAGGCGCACCTCGGTTTCGGGGCCGAGCTCGGTCTGCATCTGCCGCTCGAAGATTTCGCTGTAGGGCCAGTGCTGCTCGCTGGGCGGCACGGCGTCGCGGGTCACCCGCTTGAGGCCGGCGGCCTTGGCCAGGTCATCCCGCTCGGCTTCGCTGGCGGCCCAGTAGGCGCGCAGGGTCAGGGCCGCGCCGTGGCTGTACTGGCGATCCACGAGGACGTCCTCGTTCATCATCAGGTAGACCAGGGTCAGGGCCTTGGAAAACAGCACGACGATGAGCACCAGCCAGAGGGTGCGGGAGAAGAAACTCTGCGGGAACCAGTACGGCGCTTTCATCGGGTTTTCCGGGCAGGAGGCTCAGACGCCTTGCACAGCAGTGCCGCGCCCGGGAATACGGGCGCGGCGGGGTGGGTCACTTGTTGCCGTCGGGCACGAACACGTAGCCGACGCCCCAGACGGTCTGGATATAGCGGGGCTTGGACGGGTCGGGCTCGATCAGCCGGCGCAGGCGGGAGATCTGCACGTCGATGGAGCGCTCCAGGGCGTCCCATTCGCGGCCACGGGCCAGGTTCATCAGCTTGTCGCGGGTCAGCGGCTCGCGGGCGTGCTGGACCAGGGCCTTGAGCACGGCGAACTCGCCGGTGGTGAGCATGTGCACGTCCTCGCCCCTTTTCAGCTCGCGGGTGGCCAGGGACAGCTCGTACTCGCCGAAGCTCACGCTCTCGTCGGCAGCGGCGGGAGCGCCGGGTACCTGAGGTGCCTGGCGGCGCAGCACGGCCTTGATCCGCGCCAGCAGCTCGCGCGGGTTGAACGGCTTGGCCAGATAGTCGTCGGCGCCCAGTTCCAGGCCCTGGATACGGCTGGACTCGTCGCCCTTGGCGGTGAGCATGATGATCGGCACCTGGTTGTTCGATGCGCGCAGGCGGCGGCAGGCGGACAGGCCGTCCTCGCCGGGCAGCATCAGGTCCAGGACCACGAGATTGAACAGCTCGCGGGCCAGCAGGCGGTCCATCTGCTCGACGTTTTCCACCGCGCGCACGCGGTAGCCCTGCTCCTCGAAAAAGCGCTCGAGCAAACGACGCAGACGCGCGTCGTCGTCGACGATCAGGATCTTTTCGCCCTCGGCATTGGGGATGCTGCTCATGTTCTCTCCTGGTTTCTCAAGCGCGGCATTATTACTCAGCGCCGGTGTCGCGCGGCTCGACCATTGTTAGCAGATTTTTCCCCGAACGGTGCCCTGGCCAACGCAACGGGGTGTTTATAATGCGCCGCTTGTTTCCCGACCGAGGCCAGGCCCGGCCGGTCTTTCGTTGGTCATCAGGTGTGTCTTTTTCATATGGAAAGCATCAACAACCGAATCGCTGAAGAGCTGGGCGTGCGCCCGCAACAAGTCGCCGCTGCCGTTGCCCTGCTCGATGAAGGCTCCACCGTTCCCTTCATCGCCCGCTACCGCAAGGAAGTCACCGGCAGCCTGGACGACACCCAGCTGCGCAACCTGGAAGAGCGCCTGCGCTACCTGCGCGAGCTGGAGGACCGCCGTGGCGCGATCCTCTCCAGCATCGAGGAACAGGGCAAGCTGACCCCGGAACTGGCCCGCGAAATCAAGCTGGCCGACACCAAGACCCGCCTCGAAGACCTTTACCTGCCGTACAAGCAGAAGCGCCGCACCAAGGGCCAGATCGCCCTGGAAGCCGGCCTCGGCGAGCTGGCCGACGCGCTCTTCGCCGACCCGACCCTGGCGCCGGAAACCGAAGCCGCACGCTTCATCGATGCCGAAAAGGGCTTCGCCGACACCAAGGCGGTGCTCGAAGGCGCCAAGTACATCCTCATGGAGCGCTTCGCCGAAGACGCCACCCTGCTGGCCAGCCTGCGCAGCTTCCTCAAGGACAACGCCACCCTCACCGCCCGCCTGGTGGCCGGCAAGGAACAGGAAGGCGCCAAGTTCAGCGACTACTTCGAGCACGACGAGGCCCTCAAGGGCGCGCCGTCGCACCGCGCCCTGGCGATCTTCCGTGGCCGCAACGAGGGCGTGCTCAGCGTCGCCCTGAAGGTCGGCGACGAGCTGCCGGGCACCATGCACCCCTGCGAAGTGATGATCGGCGAGCGCTTCGGCGTGAAGGACCAGGCCCGCGCCGCTGACAAATGGCTGGGCGAGGTGGTGCGCTGGACCTGGAAGGTCAAGCTCTACACCCACCTGGAAACCGACCTGCTGGGCGAACTGCGCGAAGGCGCGGAGACCGAGGCGATCAACGTCTTTGCCCGCAACCTGCACGACCTGCTGCTGGCCGCCCCGGCCGGCCCGCGCGCCACCCTGGGCCTGGACCCGGGCCTGCGTACCGGCTGCAAGGTCGCGGTGGTCGACGCCACCGGCAAGCTGCTGGAAACCGCCACCGTCTACCCCCACGTGCCGCACAACAAGTGGGATGACACCCTGGCCACCCTGGCCAAGCTCTGCGCCAAGCACGGCGTGGACCTGATCGCCATCGGCAACGGCACCGCCAGCCGCGAGACCGACAAGCTGGCCGGCGAACTGATCAGCAAGATGCCGGGCCTGAAGATGACCAAGATCATGGTCAGCGAGGCCGGCGCCTCGGTGTACTCGGCCTCGGAACTGGCCGCCAAGGAATTCCCCGACCTGGACGTGTCCCTGCGGGGCGCCGTGTCCATCGCCCGCCGCCTGCAGGACCCCCTGGCCGAGCTGGTGAAGATCGAGCCCAAGTCCATCGGCGTCGGCCAGTACCAGCACGACGTGTCCCAGCTGCAGCTGGCGCGCAGCCTGGACGCGGTGGTGGAAGACTGCGTGAACGCCGTGGGCGTGGACGTGAACACCGCCTCCGCCGCCCTGCTGGCGCGCATCTCCGGCCTCAACGCGACCCTGGCGCAGAACATCGTCGCCCACCGCGACGCCAACGGCGCCTTCAAGACCCGCGAGGAGCTGAAGAACGTCAGCCGCCTGGGCGAGAAGACCTACGTGCTGGCCGCCGGCTTCCTCCGCGTGATGAACGGCGACAACCCGCTGGACGCCTCCGCGGTGCACCCGGAAACCTACCCGCTGGTGCAGCGCATCGCCGCCGACACCGGCCGCGACATCCGCTCGCTGATCGGCGACTCGGGCTTCCTCAAGCGCCTCGACCCGGCCACGTTCACCGACGAGACCTTCGGCCTGCCGACCGTCACCGACATCCTCAAGGAACTGGACAAGCCCGGCCGCGACCCGCGTCCCGAGTTCAAGACCGCCGAGTTCCAGGAAGGCGTCGAGAGCCTCAAGGACCTCAAGCCCGGCATGGTGCTGGAAGGCGTGGTGACCAACGTCACCAACTTCGGCGCCTTCGTCGACATCGGCGTCCACCAGGACGGCCTGGTGCACATCTCCGCGCTGTCGGAGAAGTTCGTCAAGGACCCGTACGAAGTGGTCAAGGCCGGCGACATCGTCAAGGTCAAGGTCATGGAAGTGGACATCCCGCGTAACCGCGTCGGCCTGTCCATGCGCATGAGCGACACCCCCGGCGAGAAGGTCGATGGCCCGCGCGGCGGCGGTCGTTCGCAGGGCGGCCAGCGTGCGGATCGCGGCGCACCGCGCCAGCAGCAACAGGCGGCGCCGACGAACAACGCCATGGCCTCGCTGTTCGCCAACGCCAAGCAGATCAAGAAGAAGTGAGCTGAGATGGAAATCTCCGACCTGCACACCGCCAGCGCCTACAGCAAGCTGCTGGGCATCGAACCGGTCAGCCTGGGCGACGGCGTCGCCGAGGCGCGCCTGACGATGGGCGAGCACCTGCGCAATCGCGGCCAGGTGATGCACGGCGGAGCCATCTTCTCGCTGCTCGATATCGCCATGGGCCTGGCCTGCACCAGCGTCCATGGTTTCGAGCGGCGCAGCGCCACCATCGAATGCAAGATCAACTACATCCGTCCCGTGGCCGAGGGTGACATCCTCTGCCGCGCGCGGGTGGTGCACGCCGGCTCGCGGACCCTGGTGGTCGAAGCCGATGTGCTGCAGGGCGACAAGCTGGTCGCTAAAGGGCAAGGCACCTTCGCCCAGCTGTAAGCGCCAGGACGGCGAGGCTCTATTCTGGACAAAGCGACAACGCAGTCATGTCCGCCCCTTGTAGACCGACCAGTCCACCCTCATATTGGGGCGACTGTCCCTGGGACCCACAGGATTCCAAATTGAGCGACCTTCTCTCCCGCCGCCTGGCATTGCTGGGCGAGCGTGCCCACCTGTCCCTGCTGACCCAGTGCCTGCACGGTATCGAACGCGAATGCCTGCGCGTCGAAGACAACGGCCAGTTGGCCCTGACGCCGCACCCGGTGGCCGTCGGTTCGGCCCTGACCAACCCGCAGATCACCACCGACTATTCCGAGTCGCTGCTGGAGTTCATCACCCCCACCGAGCACGACCCGGCCGACACCCTGGCGGACCTGGAGAAGATCCATCGCTTCACCTACCAGAAGCTCGACGGCGAGCTGCTGTGGAGCGCCTCGATGCCCGGCCGCCTGCCCAGCGAGGAGATCATCCCGATCGCCCGCTACGGCACCTCGCCCATCGGCCGCCTGAAGTACGTCTACCGCCGCGGCCTGGCCGTGCGCTACGGCAAGACCATGCAGTGCATCGCCGGCATCCACTACAACTTCTCCCTGCCCGAAGCCCTGTGGCCCCTGCTCAAGGAAGCCGAAGGCGACGAGCATAGCGACCGCGACTTCCAGTCGGCGCGCTACATCGCGATGATCCGCAACTTCCGCCGCTACAGCTGGTTGCTGATGTACCTGTTCGGCGCGGCGCCGGCGCTGGACCAGAACTTCCTCCGTGGCCGCCCCCACGACCTCGACCGCCTCGACGCCGACACCCTGTTCCTGCCCTGGGCCACCAGCCTGCGCATGAGCGACCTGGGCTACCAGAACAACGCCCAGTCCGGCCTCACGCCTTGCTACAACAACCTCGACAGCTACCTGTCGAGCCTGCGCCAGGCGGTGTCCACGCCCTACCCGCCCTATGCCGAGATCGGCACCAAGCGCGATGGTGAGTGGGTGCAGCTGAACACCAACGTGATCCAGATCGAGAACGAGTACTACTCGTCGATCCGCCCGAAGCGCGTCACCTACACCGGCGAGCGCCCGATCCAGGCGCTGATGGCCCGTGGCGTGCAGTACGTCGAAGTGCGCTGCCTGGACATCAACCCCTTCCTGCCCCTGGGCATCGACCTGGAAGAGTCGCGCTTCCTCGACGCCTTCCTGCTGTTCTGCGCACTGCAGGACAGCCCGCCCCTGGCCGGCGGCGAATGCCGCGACTGCACCGACAACTTCCAGCGCGTGGTCAAGGAAGGTCGCCGCCCCGGCCTGCACCTGCAGCGCAACGGCCAGGAAATCGGCCTCCAGGAATGGGCCGGCGAGCTGCTCGACCAGATCGCCCGCACCGCCGACCTGCTGGACCGCGCCCAGGGCAGCCAGGCCCACGCCGAAGCCCTCGCGGCCCAGCGCCTCAAGGTCGCCGACGCCAACCTCACGCCCTCGGCCCGGGTCCTGGCCGAACTGCGCGAGCGCGGCGAGAGCTTCAGCGAGTTCGCCCTGCGCTACAGCCGGCAGCACGCCGAGTACTTCCGCGCCGAGACCCTGGCCCCGGACGACCAGGAGCGCCTGGAAACCATGGCGCGCCAGTCCCTGGAAGAACAGGCGCGCCTGGAAGCCGAACCCGATGTCGACTTCGATACCTTCGTCGCCGCCTACCAGGCCAGCATCCTCGGCTTGCTGAGCAACTGACACGGTCCCTGCCGTTCCCGGGCTGAAGCCCGGGCTACGGTAGGTTGGCGCCGAGCGCAGCGAGGCCCAACGGTGCTAGCCGCAACCCCGCTCGTTGGGCTTCGTGCCTCAGCCCAACCTACGGATTGCAGCGGCGCCGGAACCACCCGCGAAACCTCGTGCCCTCAAAAGGCGCGGCCTGTCACAAAACCGACAAGCTGGGGCTCCAACTGGGACAGGCGGCCACCCGCGCCGGAAAACCGGCAGCTAGCATGAGCACATATCCAGAGCCTGCGAGCTTTGCCCATGGCGCCCCCAGACGCCCACCCCGAAGACAGCCAGCAATGGAGCCTGGAAAGCCTCAACAAGGCTTACCAACAAGGCTACATGGCAGGCCTCACCGGCCAGACCATCAACCAGCAACCCTACCCCGCCGAAGTCCTCGCCGCGGCCTGGGAAGCCGGTTGGGACGACGGCCACGACCAGTACGAGCTGCAGCGTCCCTCGCGGATCGCCTGAATCAGTCCTCGCGAAAAGCCGCGTCCAGCGGAACCCGATAACCCGTCGCCAGCCGGTTGGTCTCATTGGCCATGCCGATCACCGCCTGCAGTTCGCCGAACATTTCCTCGGTCATCCCCGCCTTGCGCGCCGCCGCCGTGTGCGAGCCGATGCAGTAGGCGCAATTGTTCGTGACGCTGACGGCCACGTAGAGCAGCTCCTTGGTCAGCGGGTCCAGCGCGCCGGGGGCCATCACCTGCTTCAGGCTCTCCCAGGTGCGACGCAGGTTGTCCGGGTGCTGGGCCAGGGCCTTCCAGAAGTTGTTCACCTGGTCGACCTTGCGCGTGGCCATGATGTCGTCATAGACGGCGCGTACTTCCGGACTGGCATGTTCATATTCGATCAAGTGCTTAGACGACATCGCGTTTCCCCTTCTAAGTTATGAGACAGCCAGTATAGGCAGCCCGCCCGTACCGGCCCGATCCCAACCAAGGAGAAGGTCACGCATGTCGATACGCACCCTGGGCCGCCTGGCCCTCACCGCCTCGCTGTCCCTGCCGCTGCTGGCCCAGGCCGCGCAACCCGGCCTCTGGGACACCTACGCCACGCTCAAAACCAAGACCTGGGTCGACCTGACCCACGCCTACGACGAGCAGGTGCCGCACTGGAAGGGCTTCGAGAACGCCCAGCGCAAGACGCTCTACACCGTCGACAAGGACGGCTTCCAGGTGGACCTCTACACCCACGTCGGCCAGTGGGGCACCCATGTCGACCCGCCGGTGCACTTCCACAAGGGCCTGCGCGGCATCGACCAGATCGACGTGAAGGAACAGCTGCTGCCGCTGGTGGTGCTGGACATCCACCAGCAAGCGGCGAAGAACCCCGACTACGTGCTGACCCTGGCCGACGTGAAGGCCTGGGAGGCCAAGCACGGGCCGGTGCCGGAAGGCGCCTTCGTGGCCCTGCGCAGCGACTGGTCCAAGCGCTGGCCGAGCCAGGAAAAGATCCAGAACGCCGACGCCCAGGGCGTGGCCCACTACCCGGGCTGGAGCAAGGAGGCGCTGGTGTACCTCTACGAGACGCGCAAGATCACCGCCTCCGGCCACGAGACCACGGACACCGACCCGGGCATCGCCACCAGCAAGGACGACTACTCGCTGGAGTCCTACATCCTCGGCAAGGACCACTACCAGATCGAGCTGCTGGCCAACCTGGACCAGGTGCCGGAAGCCGGCGCGCTGGTGGTGGTGAGCTTCCCGAAGATCGCCCGGGGCACCGGCTTCCCGGCGCGGGTGTTCGCGATATTGCCCTGATGGGGTGAGCGGGATTCCCCCCTGTGGGCTTCAGCCGCGATGGGCCCGGTGCCGGGCCCTTTCGCGAGTCCACTGGAAGAGGGGCCTCGGAGCGGGCAGCCGTCGCTCACTCCAGACGTAGGGTGTGCTGCGCGCACCTGGAGCTCGCCGGAAGCACCGTGCGAAGGTGCGCACGGCACACCCTACGGCACGCGTTCATCCTGCCGAGCCCTCAGTTCTGTAGGAGCGGCCTCAGAGCGCCTTTTCGAAGATCTTCGAGTTGCGCTGGTAGTTGTAGAGCGAGGCACGCGCCGCCGGCAGGCTTTCCACGCCGCTGGGCTGGAAGCCGCGCTCGCGGAACCAGTGGGCGGTGCGGGTGGTGAGCACGAAGAGGGTCTTCAGGCCCAGGGCGCGGGCGCGGTCCTCGATGCGTTCCAGCAGTTCGTCGCCACGGCCGCCGTGGCGGTATTCCGGGTTCACCGCCAGGCACGCCAGCTCGCCGGCCTCGGAGTCGGCGATGGGATAGAGCGCCGCGCAGGCGATGATGTGGCCGTCGCGCTCGACGATGCTGAACTGGCCAATCTCGCGCTCCAGCACCTCGCGGGAACGGCGCACCAGGATGCCCTGGTCCTCCAGCGGGGTGATCAGGTCGATCAGCCCGCCGACGTCCTCGATGGTGGCTTCGCGCAGGGACTCGAACTGCTCCTGGTCCACCAGGGTGCCGCCACCGTCGCGGGTGAACAGCTCGGTGAGCAGGGAGCCGTCCTCGGCGTAGCTGACCATGTGGCTGCGCTTGACCCCGCTGCGGCAAGCCTGGGCGGCGGCGTCCAGCAGCTCGGCCTGGTAGCTGTTGCCCAGGCGCACGAGGTGGCTGGGCACTTGCTGCGGGCGCAGTTCGCGCACCAGCTTGCCGGCTTCGTCGATCAGCCCGCGTTCGCTGCCGAACAGCACCAGCTTGTCCGCACCCAGGTCGATGGCGGCGCGGGTGGCGACGTCTTCACAGGCGAGGTTGAAGATTTCCCCCGTGGGCGAGTAGCCCAGGGGCGAGAGCAGCACGATGGAGCGCTCGTCCAGCTGGCGGCCGACGCCCTTGCGGTCGATGCGGCGCACTTCACCGGTGTGGTGGTAGTCGACGCCATCGACCACGCCAATGGGCCGCGCGGTGACGAAGTTGCCGCCGGTCACACGCAGGCGCGAGCCCTGCATGGGCGAGGCGGCGATGTCCATGGACAGGCGCGCCTCGATGGCGATGCGCAGCTGGCCCACGGCGTCGATCACGCACTCCAGGGTGGGGCCGTCGGTGATGCGCAGGTCGCGGTGGAAGTGCGGGGTGAGCCCGCGCGCGGCCAGGCGTGCCTCGATCTGCGGGCGCGAACCATGCACCAGCACCAGGCGCACCCCCAGGCTGTGCAGCAGCACCAGGTCGTGGACGATGTTGCCGAAATTCGGATGGGCGACGCCTTCGCCGGGCAGCATCACCACGAAGGTGCAGTCCCGGTGGGCGTTGATATAGGGCGATGCGTGGCGCAGCCAGTTGACGTAGTCGTGCATGGATTCCGTGAGCCTGTGAACGTTGGCGAAATGAGCGGTGCTACTCCGGAGACGGAGTCGGGGGCGTCGCGTTTATCGTCGTCGCAGGAACATCAACGGATTCCCTCCACATCAGGCCTTGTCGGCGGGGTTCAGGCAGTAGTGCTGGATGAGCTGGCGCAACAGCGCCACGGTAGGTTCGATGCGTGACAGTTCGAGGTGTTCATCGGGCTGGTGGGCGCAGGCGATGTCGCCGGGGCCGAGCACCAGGGTCTCGCAACCAAGCTGCTGAAGATACGGCGCTTCGGTGCCGAAGGCCACCGCTTCTGCGGCATGCCCGGTAAGACGTTCGGCCAGGCGCACCAGATCACTTCCGGCCGGTTCCTCGAAGGGCGGCACGGCGGGGAACAGCGGCTGGTAGTCGATGGCCACGCCATGGCGCTCGGCGAGTGGCGCCAGGCGCTGGCGGATGGCCGCGCGGAGCATTTCCGGCTCCATGCCCGGCAGCGGGCGCAGGTCGAACTCCAGGCTGCACTGGCCGCAGATGCGGTTGGGGTTGTCGCCACCGTGGATGCAGCCGAGGTTGAGGGTGGGCTGGGGCACGTTGAACAGCGGGTTGTTGAACGTGCGCTGCCACTCGCCACGCAGGGCCACCAGCGCGGCGATGCTTTCGTGCATCGCCTCCAGGGCGCTGCGGCCCAGGCTCGGGTCGGAGGAGTGGCCGCTCTGCCCGAGGATATCGATGCGCTCCATCATCACGCCCTTGTGCAGGCGAATCGGCTTGAGGCCGGTGGGCTCGCCGATCACCGCGGCGCGGCCCAGGGGTTGCCCAGCGGCGGCCAGGGCGCGGGCGCCGGACATCGAACTCTCTTCGTCGCAGGTGGCCAGGACGATCAGCGGACGGCGGAACGACTGGTCGCGCAGGCTGCGCACCGCCTCGATCACCAAGGGGAAGAAGCCCTTCATGTCGCAGCTGCCCAGGCCGTACCAGCGGTCATCGGCCTCGGCGAGCTGCAGCGGGTCGGTCTTCCACAGCGCGGCATCGAAGGGCACGGTGTCGCTGTGCCCCGCCAGCACCAGGCCGCCGGGGCCGCTGCCCAGGGTGGCCAGCAGGTTGGCCTTGCCGGGCGCCACCTGCTGCACCTCGCAGCGGAAGCCCAGCTCGCCCAGCCAGGCCGCCAGCAGGTCGATCACCGCCTGGTTGGACTGGTCCCAGCCGGGCTGGGTGCAGCTCACCGAAGGCGCCGCGATCAGTGCGGCGAACTGGCTCTTCAGGTCTGGAATGGGCATCGGTCACCTCCAAGGACGAGGGCTCATCATAGGGACAACCTACCAGCGGCGAAACCGCCCGGCAGGTCCCCTCGGCGTCCTGTAGACTTCACCGCCTCGGCAGCCATCCCGTGCTGCGATTGATAAAACTCCGGCCATGCAAAAAGAAACCGAAATCAAGCTCCGCGCCAGCCGCGAGACCCTCGAAGCCCTCCGCGACCACCCGCTGCTGAAGAAGCGCAACAAGAGCGGCTGGGAGAAGCGCGAGCTCTTCAACCAGTACTACGACACCCCCGAGCGGGATTTGTCGCGCGCCAAGGTCGCCCTGCGCCTGCGTCGCGACGGTGATCAATTCATCCAGACCCTGAAGAGCCGTGGCCAGAGCGTGGCCGGCCTCTCCGAGCGCAACGAGTGGGACTGGTACCTGACCAAGGCCAAGCTCGACCCGAAGAAACTCGGTGACGACTGCTGGCCCGCCAGCCTCGCCGAGCTGGACAAGAAGACCCTGGCACCGATCTTCACCACCGACTTCGTCCGCGAGCGCGCCGAGATCGCCTGGGGCCGTGGCAAGGCCAAGGTGGTGGTGGAAGCCGCCCTGGACCTGGGCAAGGTCATCGCCGGCAAGGCCGAGGAAGAAATCTGCGAGCTGGAGCTGGAACTGCGCCAGGGCGAGCCCGAAGCCCTGCTGGAGCTGGCCCGTGAACTGGCCGCCGACCTGGCCCTGATGCCCTGCGACATCAGCAAGGCCGAGCGTGGCTACCGCCTGTTCGACGCCAACAGCTACAGCGTCGCCCTGCCGGCCCCGGAGCTGGACGCCGAGATGCCCCTGGACGACGCCATCGCCGCCATCGCCTGGCACCTGCTCGGCAGCAGCCAGCGCCTGGCCGAGCAATACCGTTTCAACGGCCACTGGAAGCTGCTCGGCGAATGGCTGCAGCAACTGATCGACCTGCGCGCCCTGCTCGGCAGCCTCGGCCAGGCCGCACCGCGCACCACCAGCCATGGCCTGCGTGAAGCCCTGGACGCCCTGATCGGTGACTGGCGCCCGCGCCTGGCCGCCGGCCAGGACGACGAAGCCGCGCGCAAGGCCGCGCCGCAGCAGTTCGCCGACGAACTGGCCGGCACCCGCTGGGGCCTGTTCTCCCTCGACGCCTCCAGCTGGCTGCTGGCCCGCGGCTGGACCGCCAACCGCAACGACCGTGGCAACCGCCAGGGCAAGGCGGCGCTGGGCAAATGGCTGCCGCGCCTGCTGGGCGACGAAGCCCGCGACCTGCAGCTGGACCGCTACAAGCGCCAGCCCGAGGACCTCGCCGAACAGCTGCCGCGCATCGAGCGCCTGCTGGTCTGGCTGCGCCTGGCCCGCAGCGTGCTGCTGGAAATCCCCGAGACCGACCGTTGCTACGGCGAGCTGAACAAGCTGGCCGAACTGGCGAGCCAGCCGATCGACGAGGAAGCCCTAGAAGCCCGTGTCACCCAGGCCCACCAGGTGCTGACGCTGAAGAGCTGGAAACAGCTGCTCAAGTGATGCGACCCGGCACCGCGCGCCCGCGCGGTGCCGACGAGGAACCCACCCGATGTTCAAGCAAAGCTTCCGATCCCTGCTCGGCACCTGGCTGACCGGCCTGCTGGCCCTGTTGCCGCTGGTGCTGACCCTGGCCCTGCTGGCCTGGATCGTCAGCCTGCTCAATCGCCTGGTGGGCCCCTCGACGCTGATCGGCCAACTGCTCGCCGCCCTCGGCCAGCCATTCGCCAGCAACCCCTACCTCGCCTGGTTCGTTGGCACCCTGGTGCTGCTGGGCAGCCTCTATCCCCTGGGCCTGGCCGTGCAGCTGGGCCTGCGCCGGCCACTGGCCTGGCTGTTCGACCAGACCCTGCGGCGCACCCCTCTGATCGGCAACGTCTACAACATCGCCGACCGCTTCGTCGGCATGCTCGACAAGGAAAAGAACGCCGACATCACCACCATGAAGCCGGTCTGGTGCTTCTTCGGCGGTGACGGCGCGGCAGTGCTCGCGCTGCAGCCCAGCTCCGCCCCCATCGAGCTGGAAGGCCGGCCCTACTGCGCCATCCTGGTGCCCACCGCGCCCATCCCGGTGGGTGGCGGCCTGCTCTACGTGCCGGTGGACTGGGTGCGCCCGGCCGACATGGGCGTCGACGCGCTGACCAGCATCTACGTCTCCATGGGCCTCACCCCGCCGCCCGCCGCCACACCGCCCGACGCCTCGCGGAGCTGATCCGCCGACGCGCTTGGCCAAGGCGCCACCCCGCTGGTTACAATGCGCGCCCCGCTCTTCATTCGTCTGTCCGAGAGAGTCCGCCATGGTTTTCAAAGTGTTCGTAGATGGTCAGGAAGGCACCACCGGCCTCCGCTTGCTCGACTACCTGTCCGGCCGTGCCGACATCGAGCTGCTGCGCATCGCCGATGACAAACGCAAGGACCCGCAGGAGCGCGCGCGCTTCCTGAATGCCGCCGACGTCGCCTTCCTCTGCCTGCCCGACGTGGCCTCCCGCGAGGCGGTGTCGCTGGTGACCAACCCGAACACCTGCATCATCGACGCCAGCACCGCGTTCCGCACCGATGACAGCTGGGCCTATGGCCTGCCGGAACTGGCCGCCGGCCAGCGCGAGAAGATCCGCACCAGCAAGCGCATCGCCGTGCCCGGCTGCCACGCCAGTGCCTTCATCCTCGCCGTGCGCCCGCTGATCGACGCCGGCCTGCTGCCCGCCGACTACCCACTGTCGACCTTCTCCCTCACTGGCTACAGCGGTGGCGGCAAGGGCATGATCGCCCAGTACGAAGCCGGCAACGACGCCGCCCTGATGAGCCCGCGCCCCTACGCCCTGGGCCTGGAGCACAAGCACCTGCCGGAAATGCGCGTCCAGGCCCGCCTGGCCCAGGCACCGGTGTTCAACCCCATCGTCGGCCCCTTCCTCAAGGGCCTGGCGGTCACCGTGCCGCTCTACACCGAGCGCCTGGCGCGCAAGGCCAGCGCCGCCGAAATCACCGAGATCTACCGCCAGCACTACGCCGGCGAACAGTTCGTGCGGGTGATGCCGGCCGGTGACGAAGCCAACCTCGACGGCGGCTTCTTCGACGTCCAGGGCTGCAACGACACCAACCGCGTCGACCTCTTCGTCTTCGGCTCCGCCGACCGCCTCAACCTGGTCGCGCGCCTGGACAACCTCGGCAAGGGCGCCGCCGGTGCCGCAGTGCAGTGCATGAACGTGCACATCGGCGCCGACGAGGCCACCGGCCTCAACGCCTGATCCGCTGCACAACGAGAAAGGCCGGCCTCTGCCGGCCTTTTTTTGTGCCTACGGGATTTACACCGGCCCATCCAGTAGCCCGGGCTACGCGCTGAAAAAGCCCCGCCGATGCGGGGCTTTTTCGTTCCCGCGAGATAAGCCGGCGGGTTTCACCCGCCCTACGTACTGCCTATCGGGAGTTTGTGTCAGCAGCGCTGACACCTTTGCTTTATTCGGGCGACAAAATTGAAGCAGCGGCCAAACGCCCCTTTCAGGAGGCCGAGCGAATCGTCGTGTAAGGGGTTGAGCGACATGGATGTCGCGAGAGCCGCGATGGGCCAGGGATGGCCCTTCGCGGCGTGCCCCTGGAACGACGATGGAGCGAGGGAAGTCTGGCTTCAGCCAGACCCGTATGCAGGGGCAAGCCCTTTTGGTTCCTTTTAAGTGGTTCGGCATTCCGACGATTGTTAAAAGGGACTCGCCCGGGTGGGCGAAACCAAAAGCATCAGCAGAGCTCGGCAATCAGCTGGGCTCGAAGCTCCCCAACTTACTCGCGAAAGGGCCGCGCAGCGGCCCCAGGCGCGAACCCGCAAGGAGCGGCAGCCTATCGGCTGCCATCGCGAATGAATTCCCACAGGTACCTCCCCCCGGGGCAGTGCGTCCCCCTACCCGCCCACCGGCAAGCGGGTGGTCGACTTGATCTCCGACAGGGCGACGATGGAGTTGACCTCCTGGATGCCCGGCACCAGTGACAGCTTCTCGAAGAAGAAGCGCTCGTAGGCCTCGATATCCTTGGTGACGATGCGCAGCATGAAGTCCACTGCGCCCATCAGCACGTGGCATTCCAGCACCTCGGGGAAGCCCTGCATGGCCTCGGCGAATTCGGTGAGGTTGGAGCGGCCGTGGGCGTTGAGCTTCACCTGGGCGAAGATCTGCGCGTTGAGGCCGATCTTGCGCCGGTCCAGCAGGGTCACCTGGCGGCGGATCACGCCTTCCTCCTTGAGCCGCTGGATGCGCCGCCAGCAGGGCGACTGGGACAGGCCGATGCGCTCGGCGATCTCGGCGGTGGCGATGCTGGCGTCCTCCTGCAGCAGTTCGAGGATGCGGCGGTCGTAGGGATCGAGTTCGACAGGCATGAAAAACCCCAATATTCGGATATCGGGGAAATTCTATTCCTCAACAAGCCGAAAGGACCAATAAACAGGCAGAAATTCTCCGCTTGGCGCCCGGAAAATAGGCCGTCGCCTCCGGAGCCGCCAACATGCTCGATCTCGAAGAATCACCCCGCGTCACCCTGCCACCGCCCTTCACCGCCGCCCTGGCGTCGCGGGAAGACGTGTGGAGCAAGGCGCACCTGCCCGGCCAGGCGCGCACCCTGAGCTTCACCATCCTCGCCGAGGCCGACGCGGACATCCTCAGCCGCCTGCTCGGCTACTTCGCCCAGCTGCAACTGGTGCCGCAGTGGCTGGAGTCCAGCCGCCAGGGCGACGAGCTGCTGCTGCGGGTGCGCCAGGACGGCCTGACCCTCCACCGCGCCGAGGTCATCGCGCAGAAAATGCGCTCCCTGGTCAGCGTGTTTTCGGTGGATGTGCAGCCTGCGGCATCCTGACCACGCCGTTCGGTGCACCCGATCACGCAATGCCCTTCGCCCCGAGGCGCCGATTCGGGCATCCTGTGCCCCCTCCACGGAAGAGTGCGTTGGCTACTCTTCCCTGACCGGGATCGCGTGACCAAGGAGCCTGCATGTCCGCTTTTGCCTCAGCCGCCCAGGATCGCTGGCTGGACCTCAACGACCTCCTGCGGGAGCTGGTGAACCAGGGCCGGATCGCCCAGGACACCGCCGAGCAGTGCATGGCGATTCGCCGCAGCGCGGTGAACAACCAGCAGCACCCGCTGGAATTCCTCGCCAGCCAGCAGGTCGACGACCTCAAGCGCCCCGGCAAGAAGCTCGACCTCGAAGCCCTGACCGTCTGGCTTTCCGAGTACGCCGGCCAGCCCTACCTGCGCATCGACCCGCTGAAGATCGACGTCGCCGCGGTCACCCCGCTGATGTCCTACGCCTTCGCCCAGCGCCACAAGATCCTCGCCGTGGCCGCCGACAGCGAGAGCGTCACCATCGCCAGCGCCCAGCCCTTCGTGCACAGCTGGGAGGGCAACCTCACCCACGTGCTCAAGCGCCCGATCAAGCGCATCGTCGCCAACCCGGCAGACATCCAGCGCTTCACCGTGGAGTTCTACCGCCTGGCCAAGTCGGTCAGCGGCGCCAATGCCGTGGACCAGAAGATCAGCGGCGTCGGCAACTTCGAACAATTGCTGAAACTGGGGGCGAACGACCAGGAACCTGACGCCAACGACGCGCATATCGTCAACATCGTCGACTGGCTGTTCCAGTACGCCTACCAGCAGCGCGCCAGTGACATCCACATCGAGCCGCGCCGCGAACAGGGCACCGTGCGCTTCCGCATCGACGGCGTGCTGCACACCGTCTACCAGTTCCCACCGCAGGTGACGATGGCCATCGTCAGCCGCCTGAAGAGCCTCGGCCGCATGAACGTGGCGGAGAAGCGCAAGCCCCAGGACGGCCGGGTCAAGACCAAGACCCCGGAAGGCGGCGAGGTGGAGCTGCGCCTGTCCACACTGCCCACCGCCTTCGGCGAGAAGATGGTGATGCGGATCTTCGACCCCGAGGTGCTGCTCAAGAGCTTCGACCAGCTGGGCTTCTCCCAGGACGACCTGAAGCGCTGGCAGAGCATGACCAACCAGCCCAACGGCATCATCCTGGTCACCGGCCCCACCGGCTCGGGCAAGACCACCACGCTCTACACCACGCTCAAGCAGCTGGCCACCAGCGAGGTGAACGTCTGCACCATCGAAGACCCCATCGAGATGATCGAGGGCGCCTTCAACCAGATGCAGGTGCAGCACAACATCGACCTGACCTTCGCCAGCGGCGTGCGTGCGCTGATGCGCCAGGACCCGGACATCATCATGGTCGGCGAGATCCGCGACCTGGAAACCGCCGAGATGGCCATCCAGGCGGCGCTCACCGGCCACCTGGTGCTCTCCACCCTGCACACCAACGACGCCCCCAGCGCCATCACCCGCCTGCTGGAACTGGGCGTGCCCTACTACCTGCTGCGCGCCACCCTGCTCGGGGTCATGGCCCAGCGCCTGGTGCGCACCCTGTGCCCGCACTGCAAGGCGCCCATCGAGCTGGAAGAAGAGGACTGGCAGAATCTCACCCGCCCCTGGAGCGCACCGCTGCCCACCGGGGCGCACCGCGCCGTGGGCTGCCTGGAATGCCGCGACACCGGCTACCGGGGCCGCGCCGGGGTCTACGAGATCATGCTGCTGTCGGACTCGGTGAAGAGCTACATCACCGCCGACACCGACCTGGTCGGCCTGCGCCGCAACGCTTTCAAGGAAGGCATGCGCAGCCTGCGCCTGTCCGGCGCGCAGAAGGTCGCCGCCGGGCTGACCACGGTCGAGGAAGTGCTGCGGGTCACCCCGCAGAGCGAACAGAAGTAACCACCGCCGCCCGGCGCAGAATCCGGGCGGATAACCGAGAAAGGCCGCTGCCGGCACTCACCTACAGGGAACAGTCATGGGCATCACCACAGTCGTACTCCTCTTCGTCGCGCTCGCCGTGGCCATCGTCTTCATGGGCTTCAAGGTCGTGCCGCAGGGCTACGAGTGGACGGTGGAGCGCTTCGGCCGCTACACCAACACCCTCAAGCCGGGCCTGAACATCATCGTTCCGGTGATGGACCGCATCGGCCGCAAGCTCAACGTCATGGAAGCCGTGCTGGACATCCCCCGCAGGAAGCCATCAGCGCCGACAACGCCATCGTCGAGATCGACGCCGTGTGCTTCTTCCAGGTGATCAACGCGGCCCAGGCGGCCTATGAGGTGAACAACCTCGAGCACGCCATCCGCAACCTGGTGATGACCAACATCCGCACCGTGCTCGGCTCCATGGAGCTGGACGCCATGCTCAGCCAGCGCGACGCCATCAACGAGCGCCTGCTGCGCACCGTCGACGAAGCCACCGCGCCCTGGGGCATCAAGGTCACCCGTATCGAGATCAAGGACATCAGCCCGCCCGCCGACCTGGTGGAAGCCATGGCCAGCCAGATGAAGGCCGAGCGCCTCAAGCGCGCGCAGATCCTCGAGGCCGAAGGCTCCCGCTCCGCCGCCATCCTCACCGCCGAAGGCCACAAGCAGGCGGAAATCCTCCGCGCCGAGGGCGAGCGCGCCGCCGCCTTCCTCGAAGCCGAGGCCCGCGAACGCGCCGCCCAGGCCGAAGCCGAGGCGACCCGCGTGGTCTCCCAGGCCATCGCCAACGGCAACGTGCAGGCGGTGAACTACTTCGTCGCGCAGAAATACGTCGAGGCCCTGGGCAGCCTGGCCAGCGCCAACAACAGCAAGGTGATCCTCATGCCGCTGGAGGCCAGCCAGGTGATCGGCTCGGTGGGCGGCATCGGCGAGATCGTCAAAGCCACCTTCGGCGACAAGAAGGTCTGACCATGCTCGGCTACCTGCAGACCCTGTCCTTCTGGGACTGGCTGGCCCTGGGCACCCTGCTGCTGATCCTCGAAGTCTTCGGCGCCGGCGGCTACCTGCTGTGGATCGGCCTCGCCGCCGCCGCGGTGGGCGTGCTCACCTTCCTCGTGCCGGGCATCCCGTGGGAGGTGCAGTTCATCCTCTTCGGCGTGCTCTCGGTGTGCACCGCCGTCTACTGGTGGCGCCGCCAGCGCAGCGCCGCCAAGCCCTCCGACCAGCCAGGGCTGAACCGCCGTGGCCAGGAATTCGTCGGCCGCCAGTTCGCCCTGCACCAGGCCATCGAAGGCGGGCGCGGCAAGATCAAGGCCGGCGATTCGGTGTGGCTGGTGATCGGGCCCGACCTGCCCGTCGGCGCCCAGGTCCGCGTGGTCGGCCAGGACGGCGTGCTGCTCAAGGTGGAACCTGCCGGCGACAACTGACGCAAGCCTTGCACGGGCTCCCGCCCTGACGTCCAATAGCGCGTCGCCCAGGAGCCCGTCATGCCACGTCCCGCCACCACCCGCAAACCCCGCGCCAGCAGCCAGCTGCGCATCACCGGGATTCTCGACGCCGCACGGGCGCTGCTGGCCGAGGAAGGCGTCGCCAACCTGTCGATCTACAGCGTGGCCGAGCGCGCGGACATGCCGCCCTCCTCCGTCTACCACTTCTTCGCCAGCGTGCCGGCCATCCTCGAAGGCCTCACCGCCGAGGTGCACGCCGCCTTCCGCGCCTGCCTGCAGGAGCCGGTGGAACACGGCAGCCTGGGCAGCTGGCGCGACCTCTCGCGCCTGGTGGAAGAACGCATGCTGGCGATCTACGCCGACGACACCGCCGCGCGCCAGCTGATCCTCGCCCAACACGGCCTCACCGAAGTGACCCAGGCCGACCGCCAGCACGACATCGAGCTGGGCCGCCTGATGCACCGCCTGTTCGAGCGCCACTTCGAGCTGCCGGCACTGCCGGATGACATCGACGTCTTCGCCCTGGCCATGGAGCTGGGCGATCGCGTCTATGCCCGCTCGGTGCAGCTGCATGGCGAGATCACCCCGCGCTTCGCCGAGGAAGGCATGCGCGTGTTCGATGCCTACCTCGGCCTCTACCTGCCGCCCTTCCTGCCCAAGCGGGCCGTTGCGCTTGCCGATACCCCCTGAAATCGCTCGATTTCTATCCGACATTAAGCCGATAAACATCCGCTTTATGGGTAATAATTTTCTTTTTACCGATTTAAATCGCTTTTAAAGCGGATTTTTATCGATTATAAAGTCGCCATTCCCGGGCGACCTGCGCCCGTTCATCGACAGCAATCGTCCTGACGAGGTGTCTCCATGTCCCGCATCGTTACCGTCGCCGCCACCCAGATGGCCTGCTCCTGGGATCGCGCCGCGAACATCGCCAACGCCGAGAAACTGGTGCGCCAGGCGGCCGCCAGGGGGGCGCAGATCATCCTCATCCAGGAGCTGTTCGAGACCCCCTACTTCTGCCAGAAGCCCAACGCCGACTACCTGCTGCTGGCCACCGCCACCGAGGTCAACGCCGCCATCGCCCACTTCCAGAAAGTGGCCGCCGAGCTGCAGGTGGTGCTGCCCATCAGCTACTTCGAACTGGCCGGGCGCGCGCGCTTCAACAGCATCGCCATCATCGACGCCGACGGCAGCAACCTAGGCGTGTACCGCAAGAGCCACATCCCGGACGGCCCGGCTACCACGAGAAGTACTACTTCAACCCCGGCGACACCGGCTTCAAGGTGTGGAACACCCGCTACGCGCGCATCGGCGTCGGCATCTGCTGGGACCAGTGGTTCCCCGAGTGCGCCCGCAGCATGGCGCTGCTGGGTGCCGAGGTGCTGTTCTATCCCACCGCCATCGGCAGCGAGCCCCATGACGCCAGCATCACCTCCCGCGACCATTGGCAACGCGTGCAGCAGGGTCACGCAGGCGCTAACCTGATGCCTCTGGTGGCGTCGAACCGCATCGGCCGCGAAGAGCAGGACGGCTACGACATCACCTTCTACGGCTCCTCCTTCATCGCCGACCCGTTCGGCGCCAAGGTCGAGGAGCTGAACGAAACCGAGGAAGGCGTGCTGGTCCACAGCTTCGACCTCGACGCACTGGAACGTACCCGCAGCGCCTGGGGCACCTTCCGTGACCGTCGCCCGAACCTGTACGGCCCGCTGAAGACCCTGGACGGCTCCCTGGAGTCCTGACACCCCTTTCCAGTGGTCCCCGCCAGCGCGGGGCCCACTCAACAGCCACCGCAGCGTCCCTCACCGGGCGACCACAGGTAACCCCCATGAAACCTCTGAACAGCACCCCCCGCGCCGATGGCTTCCGCATGCCGGCGGAATGGGAAACCCACAGCCGCACCTGGATGGTCTGGCCCGAGCGCCCGGACAACTGGCGCCTCGGCGGCAAACCCGCCCAGGCCGCCTTCAGCGCCGTGGCCCGTGCCATCGCCCGTTTCGAGCCGGTGACCGTCTGCGTCAGCGCCGGCCAGTACGAGAACGCCTGCCAGCGCCTGGACGAACCGAACATCCGCGTGGTGGAAATCACCACCGACGACGCCTGGGTGCGGGACACCGGCCCCACCTTCGTCACCGACGACACCGGCGAGGTGCGCGGCGTGGACTGGGCCTTCAACGCCTGGGGCGGCTTCGACGGCGGCCTCTACTCGCCGTGGAACCGCGACGACCAGGTGGCCTCGAAGGTGCTGCGCATCGAAGGCTTCCAGGGCTACCGCACCGAAGGCTTCGTGCTGGAAGGCGGCTCCATCCACGTGGATGGCGAAGGCACCCTGATCACCACCGAGGAATGCCTGCTCAACCGCAACCGCAACCCGCACCTGGGCCGCGAGGAGATCGAGGCGGTGCTGCGCGACCACCTGGCGGTGGACAGCATCATCTGGCTGCCGGACGGCCTCTACAACGACGAGACCGACGGCCACGTCGACAACTTCTGCTGCTACGTGCGCCCGGGCGAAGTGCTGCTGGCCTGGACCGACGACCCGGCCAACCCCAACTACCCGCGCTGCCAGGCGGCGATGAAGGTGCTGGAGCAAGCCCGCGACGCCAAGGGCCGCCAACTGGTGGTGCACAAGATGCCGATCCCCGGCCCGCTCTACGCCACGGACGAGGAATGCGCCGGCGTCGACCTGGTGGCCGGCACCCAGGAACGCGACCCGTCGATCCGCCTGGCCGGCTCCTACGTCAACTTCCTCATCGTCAACGGCGGCATCATCGCGCCCAAGTTCGACGACCCCAAGGACGCCGAAGCCGAAGCCATCCTCAAGCGCCTGTTCCCGCAGCACGAAGTGGTGATGGTCCCCGGCCGCGAAATCCTCCTCGGCGGCGGCAACATCCACTGCATCACCCAGCAACAGCCGGCACCGCAGACGCGCTGAGCCGAACCCGGATGAACGAAGCCCCGCGAAAGCGGGGCTTTTTCATTACGACACAAGGTGCAGATAGCTTCCCGGGCGACACCTCTGTGGGAGCGAATTCATTCGCGAAGGATCGCGCAGCGATCCCGGTCCTTCCGGGCGGCCCTGCGGTCCGCATCGCGAATGAATTCGCTCCCACAATCCATATCAGCATCGTCAGAGCACATGCCCCAAACGAACGAGCCCCCGCATGCGCGGGGCTCTTCATGTCGGCACAAGGCAGCTGACACAACCTCATCCAGCGGATCACAGCTTGGCGATGGACACCTCGGTGGATTTCACGAAGGCGATCACTTCGGAACCGATGCCCAGCTCCAGCTCGCGCACGGAACGGGTGGTGATCACCGAGGTGACGATGCCGGCGGCGGTCTGCACGTCGATTTCCGACAGCACCGGGCCTTCGATGATTTCCTTGATGGTGCCTTTGAACTGGTTGCGGACGTTGATGGCTTTGATGGTCATGGTGTTTTCTCCTGGGGTCGAAAATGAGCTGTAAGCCAGAAGCTGAAAGCTTGAAGAGGACTGCCTGCTTCAGGCTTCCGGCTTCGAGCTTCCGGCTGCTCTTAGAGCGCCCAACGCAACTGCGTGGGCAGGGGTGAAAAGGGTTCCGGCTCCGGTGGCGAGGCGGGTTGCGACAGCACCCGCTCCAGCACCTCGGCCTCCAGTGCCGCCAACCGCGCCGAACCACGGGGGCGGGGGCGGGGCAGTTCCACGGCGAGGTCGAGGCCGACCTCGCCGTCTTCGATCAGGATCACCCGGTCGGCGATGGCCACGGCCTCGCTGACATCGTGGGTGACCAGCAGCACGGTGAAGCCGTGCTTCTGCCAGAGGCGTTCGATCAGTTGCTGCATCTCGATGCGGGTCAGCGCATCCAGCGCGCCCAGCGGTTCGTCCAGCAGCAGCAGGCGCGGTTCGTGGATCAGGGCGCGGGCCAGGGCCACGCGCTGCTTCTGGCCACCGGACAGCGCCGCCGGCCATTCCTGGGCGCGGTCGGCCAGGCCCACGGCCTCCAGCGCTTCCAGGGCCTTGGGCCGCCAGTTGCCGGAGAGGCCGAGGCCGACGTTGTCGATCACCCGTTTCCACGGCAGCAGGCGGGCGTCCTGGAACATCAGGCGGGTGTCTTCGCGGGCATCGTCCAGCGGTGCGGAGCCGGCCAGCAGCTGCCCACGGCTGGGTTTGTCGAGCCCGGCCAGCAAGCGCAGCAGGGTGCTCTTGCCGCAGCCACTGCGGCCGACCACGGCGACGAACTGGCCGGCGGGGATCAGCAGGTCGATGTCCTTGAGCACTTCGCGCTCGCCGAACGATTTGCCGATGCTGCGTATCGCCAGCGGTATGCCGCGCTTCAGGCGTTGCGGCGTGGACAGGGCATTCATGCCGCACCTCCCTTGGCCTGGTACGCCGGGTGCCAGCGCAACCACAGGCGTTCGAGGCCTCGGGCGGCGACGTCGGCCAGCTTGCCGAGTACCGCGTAGAGCAGGATCGCCAGCACCACCACATCGGTCTGCAGGAACTCGCGGGCGTTCATCGCCAGGTAGCCGATGCCGGAGCTGGCGGAGATGGTCTCGGCGACGATCAGGGTCAGCCACATGAAGCCGAGGGCGAAGCGCACGCCCACCAGGATTGAGGGCAGCGCGCCGGGCAGGATCACCTGGCGGAACAGGCCGAAACCGGAGAGGCCATAGCTGCGCGCCATTTCCACCAGCGCCGGGTCGACGTTGCGGATGCCGTGGTAGGTGTTGAGGTAGATGGGGAACAGGGTGCCGAGGGCGACGAGGAAGATCTTCGCCGACTCATCAATGCCGAACCACAGGATCACCAGCGGGATCAACGCCAGGTGCGGCACGTTGCGGATCATCTGCACCGAGCTGTCGAGCAGGCGCTCGCCCCATTTCGACAGGCCGGTGATGAAGCCCAGCAGCAGGCCGATGCCGCCACCGATGGCGAAGCCGATACCGGCGCGCCAGCCGCTGATGGCCAGGTGGGTCCAGATTTCACCGCTGGAGAGCAGGTGCCAGCCCGCCGTCACCACGGCGCTGGGCGCCGGCAGGATGCGGGTGGAGAGCAGGCCGGTTTCCACGGCGATCTGCCAGGCGGCCAGCAGCGTGAAGGGCAAGGCCCAGGGCGCCAGGCGCTGGAGGATGGATTGGAAGTTCATCTGCGCATCCTCAGCTCTGGGAGACCTTGAGGCGACGCTCGGGCAGCGCCTCGTTGGCGACCATCTCGCCGAAGGGGCTGACGAAGGCCAGGCCGTCACCCGTCTGCGGGCGCGCCACGTCCAGGTGGGGGAACAGCAGTTCGGCCACGCGGTAGGACTCTTCCAGGTGCGGGTAGCCGGAGAAGATGAAGGTGTCGATGCCCAGGTCGGCGTATTCCTTGACCCGCGCCGCCACCGTGGGGCCATCGCCCACCAGCGCGGTGCCGGCACCGCCACGCACCAGGCCGACGCCGGCCCAGAGGTTGGGGCTGACTTCCAGCTGGTCGCGGCGGCCGTTGTGCAGGGCAGCCATGCGCTGCTGGCCGACGGAATCGAAACGGGCAAAGGCGGCCTGGGCCTTGGCGATGGTTTCGTCGTCGAGGTTGGCGATCAGGCGGTCGGCGGCGGCCCAGGCCTCTTCGTTGGTCTCGCGCACGATCACGTGCAGGCGGATGCCGAAGCGCACGCTGCGGCCGAGCTTGGCGGCCTTCTCGCGCACCTGCTCGATCTTCTCCTTCACCGCGGCCGGTGGCTCGCCCCAGGTCAGGTACAGCTCGACCTGCTCGGCGGCCAGGTCCTGGGCGGCTGCGGAGGAACCGCCGAAATACAGCGGCGGGCGCGGCTGCTGCAGCGGCGGGTAGAACAGCTTGGCGCCCTTCACCTGGATGTGCTTGCCGTCGTAGTCGACGGTCTCGCCCTCCAGTACGCGGCGCCAGACGCGGGTGAACTCGACGGAAGCCTCGTAACGCTCTTCATGGTTCAGGTGCAGGCCATCGGCGGCCAGCTCGTCCGGGTCGCCCCCGGTCACCAGGTTGAACAGCGCACGGCCACCGGAGAGGCGGTCGAGGGTGGCGGCCTGGCGTGCGGCGACGGTGGGCGAAATGATCCCCGGGCGCAGGGCCACGAGGAACTTCAGGCGCTGGGTCACCGGGATCAGCGAGGCGGCGACCAGCCAGGAGTCCTCGCAGGAGCGGCCGGTGGGGATCAGCACACCGCCGAAACCGAGGCGGTCGGCAGCCTGGGCGATCTGCTGCAGGTAACCGTGATCGACAGCGCGGGCGCCCTCGGATGTGCCGAGGTAGTGGCCGTCGCCGTGGGTAGGCAGGAACCAGAAGATGTTGAGGCTCATCGCAATAACTCCAGAGTGAGCGCGCCGGCGTGGCGTAGCCGCGCGATGATTGTTCGTTTACGGGTATCAGGACCTTCCCCGCGCCGTCCTGGCGCGGGGCAAGGCGCAAATCACGGCTGCTGGGCGACCTTGGCGGGCGGCGTCCAGATCACGTCCTTGATGCTGAGTTTTTTCGGGATCAGCTTCAGGTCGGTGAAGGTGTCGGCGATCTTCTGCTGCGCGGCGACCACCTCCGGGGTGAGGAACTGCGCGCCATAGCCCTGGCGCTTCACCGCGATGGCGGTGATGTCCTTGGGCAGGCCGAGCAGCGGCGCCACCTGTTCGGTGACCTTGTCCGGGTCGGCCTTGGAGTCTTCGCCCACGGCGCGCACTTCCTCCACCAGGGTGCTGATCACCTGCGGGTGCTGGGTCGCGTAGTCGCGGGTGGCCAGGTAGAACTGGTGGTTGTCCACCAGCTGGCTGCCGTTGCGCAGGGTGCGCGCCTGCAGCTGCTGCTCGGCGGCGGCCTGGAAGGGGTCCCAGATCACCCAGGCGTCGACGCTGCCACGCTCGAAGGCGGCGCGGGCATCGGCCGGGGGCAGGTACACGGGCTGGATGTCGCTGTACTTCAGGCCGGCGTCTTCCAGGGCGCGGACCAACAGGTAGTGCACGTTGGAGCCCTTGTTCAGGGCGACCTTCTTGCCGGCCAGTTCCTTGACCGACTTGATGGCCGAATCCTTCGGCACCAGGATCGCCTCGCTGGTGGGCGCTGGCGGCTCATAGGCGACGTAGAGCAGGTCGGCACCGGCGGCCTGGGCGAACACCGGCGGGGTCTCGCCAGTCACGCCGAAGTCGATGGAGCCGACGTTGAGGCCTTCCAGCAGCTGCGGGCCACCGGGGAACTCGGTCCATTTCACCTCGATGCCCTGGTCGGCCAGGCGCTTCTCCAGCGAGCCCTTGGCCTTGAGCAGCACCAGGGTGCCGTATTTCTGGTAGCCGATCCGCAAGGTCTCGGCCTGTGCCTGGGTGATGGCGCCGAAGGTGATGGCCGCTGCAAACAGGGCGACCAGGCTCCGACGCAAAGTGATGGTGCGCATGGCGCTCTCCTCGAACTCTGCTTTGGGTAGTGGTTGCGCCTGCTTGCCCGTTGGCGGGCGAGTAAGGCTTTGTTCTTGTCACCCCCGAGGGAGTGTCGTGTCGTCTTGCTCAGATGCTCCAGCGCGCATTGCGCAGGGCATCCGGGGCCAGGGGCCGCGGCCTTCTGGCCAGGGCCCGGTGGAACTGCTCCAGCGATTCATCCAGGCGCTGCTCCAGCGACGGAGCCAGCTGCACGCCACCGTTCTGGCGCTCCACCTGGCTGTCGTCGGCGAAGATGCCGTGCAGTACTTCCTCGGCCTTGAGGGCCGTCAGAACGGGCCGCAGTGCGTAATCCACCGCCAGCATGTGGGCCTTGCTGCCACCGGTGGCGATGGGCAGCACGACCTTGTGTTCCAGGGCCCGCTCGGGCAACAGGTCGAGCAGGGTCTTCAGGGCACCGGCGAAGGACGCCTTGTACACCGGCGTCGCCACCAGCAGCCCGTCGGCGCGGCCGATCTGTTCGATCAGGTGCTGCACCTGCGGGCTGTCGAAGCGTGCGTGCAACAGGTCCTCGGCCGGGAAGTCCCGTACCGCGAAGCCCGCCAGTTCCACCCCATGCCGCTCCAGCCACTGGCGGGCGCGGGTCAGCAGGGCTGCCGAACGCGACTCCAGGCTGGGACTGCCGGAAAGGGTTACCACCAACATCGGGACTGTTCCTCTTCGATAAAAAACGGACCGGCGCACCGGTCCGAACCCTGCTCGTAAATCCATTCGCCCGGGCCTGCTCGTGCAGGCCTGGGCGCCCGCATCAGCGGTTGGGCTGCGGGGTCAGGCGCAGGTAGGGCTTGACCGCCTTGTAGCCACGGGGGAAGCGTTGCTTGATTTCGTCCTCGTCCTTCAGCGAAGGCACGATCACCACGTCGTCGCCGTCCTGCCAGTTGGCGGGGGTGGCGACCTTGTGGCTGTCAGTGAGCTGCAGGGAGTCGATCACCCGCAGGATCTCGTTGAAGTTGCGCCCGGTGCTGGCCGGGTAGGTGATGATCAGGCGCACCTTCTTGTTCGGGTCGATGATGAACAGCGAACGCACGGTGAGGGTGTCGTTGGCGTTCGGGTGGATCAGGTCGTATAGGCCGGAAACCTCGCGGTCGGCGTCGGCGATGATCGGGAAGTTGACCACGGTGTGCTGGGTCTCGTTGATGTCGTCGATCCACTTCAGGTGCGAGTCCACCGGGTCCACCGACAGGGCGATGGCCTTGACGCCACGGGCGGCGAATTCGTCCTTGAGCTTGGCGGTCAGGCCCAGCTCGGTGGTGCACACCGGGGTGAAGTCGGCGGGGTGCGAGAAGAGCACGCCCCAGCTGGCGCCCAGCCACTCGTGGAAACGGATGCGGCCTTCGCTGGATTCCTGTTCGAAGTCGGGGGCGATGTCGCCGAGTCTGATGCTCATCTGTGCAGCTCCTTGAGACTGAATTCGTCGTTCTGTGCGCCCACTATGCCCAGCCTCGAAGGAAATCAAAAAGAATAAATAACAATTTATTTATAACTTTAAGAGCTATATCTCCAACCACCCCCAAACACCCCGCCACCCCCTGTAGGAGCGAGCTCTGCTCGCGAACCCAGGTGCGGCCAGCGACCCGTAGGATGGGTAGAGCGAAGCGAAACCCATGGGGTCCTGGGCACTCCGCATCGATGGGTTTCGTACCTCGCGGAACGCTGCCCGACCCAACCTGCTGAAGCGCTGAATCCACTCCCACGGGAAGCACCGGCCCTGGCACCCGTACCGTAGGAGCGAGCTCTGCTCGCGAAGCTCTGGGCGACTGAAGTCGCCCCTACAGATCGCCCTGCAACTCGCCGGATGCGCCACCCTTCTCCAAATCGCGCCCACAAAAAAGCCCCGCCTCCGCCAGGGGCGGAAGCGGGGCTCGATGAGGCTGCTTACAGCAGGGTCAGGGTGTAGCTCACGATCAGGCGGTTTTCGTCCTGGTCGCGGGTGGCGTCGCTGCGCAGGGCAGCGTTACGCCAGGACAGGCCCAGGCCTTTCAGCGGGCCGTCTTGCAGGGTGTAGTCCAGGCGGAAGTCACGCTCCCACTCGCCCTGATCCTTGCCCTGGGTCTCGATGTTGGTGCCCTTCAGGTAGGTGGCGACGGCCTTCAGGCCCGGTACACCGGCCTTGGCGAAGTCGTAACCGTACTCGGCCACCCAGGTGCGCTCGCCGGCGCTGAGGAACTTGCCGATCTGACGGTCGGTGATCAGGTACGCGGTGGCACCGTCACCCTGGTTCAGGAAGGGGAAGGCGCTGTCGCCGGACACCTGCTGGTAGCCCAGGCTGGCGGCATGGCTGCCCAGGGTGTAGGTGAAGAAGGCGCTCCAGGTCTTGTTGTCGACTTCGTAGCGGTCGGCATCGGTGGTCGCCCAGTTGCCGGAGCTGCGGTAGCCCTCGAGGCGGCCGGCGGCGCTGGAGTTCTTGCCATCGGAATCGCTGTAGAAGTAGCGCAGGTCGGACTTCAGGGAGCCCGGGCCAACCGGCAGCAGGTGGGTCAGGCCCAGGAAGTGCTGGTTGTAGAAGTCTTCCAGGTTGCCGTAGTAGTACTGGGCGGTCAGGTCCTTGGTGACCTTGTAGTCGCCACCGGCGTAGTAGAACTTGTTGCTGAACTGGCCGGTCTGGGCGTTGTTGGCGCCACCGATGGACAGGCCACGGGCGTCGCTGGAGTTACGGCCCTTGGCGTGTTCGAGCTGGCCACCGACCAGGGTCAGGCCATCGATTTCGTTGGAGGTGACCTGGCCACCTTCGAAGGTCTGCGGCAGCAGGCGACCGTCGTTGAAGGAGACGACCGGCAGCTTGGGCTGCAGGGTGCCGATGCGGGCTTCGGTCTTGGAGATGCGGACCTTGCCGGTCACGCCGATGCTGCCGAAATCGTCCACGGCACGGCCATCGCCTTCCGACGGGAATACGGTACCGCCGTAGGAATCGCTACCGGCGTTGTAGTGAGTGCCTTTGCCGGAGTCCAGGCGCACACCCAGCAGGCCCAGTGCGTCAACGCCGAAGCCTACGGTGCCTTCGGTGTAGCCGGAGGTGTAGTTGAAGATGAAGCCTTGGCCCCACTCTTCCTGCTTGGACGGGTTGGCAGTGCCTTCGCGGTTGTCCTGGTTGATGTAGAAGTTACGCAGGCCGAGGGTGGCCTTGCTGTCCTCGACGAAACCGCCTGCGAAAGCCTGTTGGGCCAGGACGCCGGCAGCGATGGCCAAGGCCAGGGAAGATTTGTTCATGCTCGTGCTCCAGATGGTGCTTGTTTCTTGGTTGTTTTAAAGGTGAGGCGCGCATCAGCTGCGCTATATATAAAAATATACAGCGCGCCATTATGACCAGATGGTCATGGATTTCCAGCGTTATTAAAGCGAAAGCACCCCACCCCGGATGGCTGGCAATCTAGGGCAAGGTGCCTAAGGCTTAAAAAGAATTTATTGTCACGTTATTGTAACTAAATCGCATAAAAAGCATCACGGACGAGCTTTGAACCCGTTCTCATCTCGCCGCATAAGCTAATGATTAAAAATTATTGGTCCCGGTGTTTTTAGATCACCTAGCTTCTCGCCACCGGACAACCGGACGAACGTCCCGCTTTCTCATGGAAAGCAGGCTCCCCGTTCCGGCCTCCCGCGATCGTCGGCAGGCGTATCCGAGAGGTTCACCATGGCTCAGGCCACTCCCTTTACCCGTACCGCCCTGCTCGCCCTCGCCCTGGGCATCGGCCTGCTGGCCGCACTGCCCGTGGACGCCGCCAGCCAGCAGTTGCGCATCGGTTTCCAGAAATCCTCGACCCTGATCACCCTGCTCAAATCCCAGGGCAGCCTGGAGCGCGAGCTGGCCAAGCAGGACATCGCCATCAGCTGGCACGAATTCCCCAGCGGGCAACCGCTGCTGGAAGCGCTCAATCTGGGCAATGTCGACCTCTCGGCCGATGTCGCCGACACGGTGCCGGTGTTCGCCCAGGCGGCGGGCGCGCAACTTACCTATTTCGCGCAGGAAGCGCCATCACCTTCCGCCCAAGGGATCCTGGTGCACGCGGACTCGCCACTGAAAAGCCTCGCCGACCTCAAGGGCCGCACCGTGGCGGTGACCAAGGCCGCCGGCAGCCACTACCTGCTGATCGCCGCCTTGAACAAGGCCGGGCTGAAGTTCTCCGACATCAAGCCCGCTTACCTCACCCCCGCCGACGGCCGCGCCGCCTTCGAGAACCACAAGGTCGATGCCTGGGTCACCTGGGAGCCCTTCCTCAGCAGCGCCCGCCAGCAGCTGCCGACCCGCACCCTCAGCGACGGCGCGCACCTGGCCGACTACCAGCGCTACTACCTGACCAGCACCGCATTCGCCAAGGCCAACCCGGCGGTGCTGCAGACGGTGTTCGACGAGCTGGTGAAGGCCGGCGACTGGCTGCGCGCCAACCCCCGCGAGGCGGCCGAGGTGCTCGGCCCGCAATGGGGCGGGCTGGCGCCGGCGATCGTCGAGCAGGCCAACGCCCACCGCAGCTACCAGGTGCGCGCCGTGCAACCGGCCAGCCTCGGCGAGCAGCAAAAGATCGCCGACGCCTTCTTCGCCGAAGGCCTGCTGCCGAAGAAGGTCGACGCCCTGGCCCTGCCCGTCTGGGAGCCCGGCACCCACTGATCGCCCCGAGGGCCCGCGAGCCGGGCCCTCGGTCCCACCGGGCAAGTAGCCAGCACTCATAAGCTAATGACTAAATATTATTTATTCGGAGTTTTTTAGATCATTTAGATTTGCTTCACCGGACCGCCGGACACCTACAGAAAACACCCGATTCCCGTCCCGTGGCCCGGCCTCCAAACCGGCCCGTCGCCTGTTTAGGAGCACCACCATGATCAGCTCTCTGTTCCCCCGTCGCCTGCTGGCGGCACTGACCCTCGGCGGCCTGGCCATCACCGCGCAGGCCGCGGACTTCACCGTCGCCTACCAGACCACCGTCGACCCGGCGAAGGTCGCCCAGGCCGATGGCGCCTATGAAAAGGCCAGCCACTCGAAGATCGACTGGCGCAAGTTCGACGGTGGCGCCGAAGTCATCACCGCCGTCGCCTCCGGTGACGTGCAGATCGGCTACGTCGGCTCCAGCCCCCTGGCTGCCGCCGCCACCCGCCAGCTGCCGATCCAGACCTTCCTCATCGCCACCCAGATCGGCGACGCCGAAGCCCTGGTCGCCCGCAACGGCGCCGGCATCAGCAAGCCCGAAGACCTGATCGGCAAGAAGATCGCCGTGCCCTTCGTCTCCACCGGCCACTACAGCCTGCTGGCCGCGCTCAAGCACTGGAAGATCGACCCCAGCAAGGTAACCATCCTCAACCTCGCGCCGCCGGCCATCATCGCCGCCTGGCAGCGTGGCGACATCGACGCCACCTACGTATGGGACCCGGCCCTGGGCGTGGCCAAGTCTTCCGGCAAGGTGCTGATCAGCTCCGGCGAACTGGGCAAGCTGGGCGCACCCACCTTCGACGCCTGGATCGTGCGCAAGGACTTCGCCGAGAAGCACCCCGAAGTGGTCAGCGCCTTCGCCAAGGTCACCCTCGACGCCTACGCCGCCTACCGCAAGGACCCGCAAGCCTGGCTGGCCGACAAGGCCAACATCGACAAGGTCGTGAAGCTCTCCGGTGCCAAGGCCGAAGACATCCCGCTGCTGCTGCAGGGCAACGTCTTCCCGCTGGCCGCCGACCAGGCCACCGCCCTGGGCGCGCCGACCACCCAGGCCATCACCGAGACCGCCACCTTCCTCAAGGAGCAGGGCAAGGTCGAGGCAGTGCTGCCGGATTACACCCCCTATGTGAGTAGCAAGTTCGTAACGAATTGATGGACTCCAGCCTGCCCGGCGTCACCGGGCAGGCCCATTCAGAAGAGCGTCGAAGAAAATGGCCTTACTCCAGCTGGAGCGCATCAGCGCACAGTACCCCGGCACGGCCGAGCCGGTACTGACCGACATTTCCCTCAGCCTCGGGCCACAGCAACTGCTGGTCGCCCTGGGGCCTTCCGGCAGCGGCAAGACCACGCTGCTCAACCTCATCGCCGGCTTCGTGCCGCCCAGCGACGGGCAGATCAGCCTCGACGGCAAGCCCGTGCAGGGCCCCTCCGCCGAGCGCGGCGTGGTGTTCCAGGACGACGCCCTGCTGCCCTGGCAGAACGTGCTCGGCAACGTCGCCTTCGGCCTCGGACTGGCCGGCGTCCCCCGCGCCCAGCGTGAAGCCAAGGCCCGCGAGATGCTCGCCTTGGTCGACCTCGCCGGCTTCGACACGCGGCAGATCTGGGAACTCTCCGGGGGCCAGCGCCAGCGCGTCGGCATCGCCCGTGCCCTGGCCGCCGACCCGCGTGTGCTGCTGATGGACGAACCCTTCGGCGCACTGGATGCCTTCACCCGCGAACAGATGCAGGAGCTGCTGCTGCAGGTCTGGCAGCGTGCCGCCAAGCCGGTGTTCCTGATCACCCACGACATCGAGGAAGCGGTATTCCTCGCCACCGACCTGATCCTGCTGTCACCCAATCCGGGGTGTATCAGCGAACGCCTGAGCCTCGACTTCGGCCGCCGCTACGCCGCCGGTGAAAGCGCGCGGGCGATCAAGTCCGACCGGCAATTCATCGAAACCCGCGAACACGTCCTCGCCCAGGTCTTCGCCGAACGGCAAAGGAGAAGCGCATGAGCAGCCTCGACCTGCCCCTGCTGGAAAAAGCAGCGGCGCCCGCACCGCGCCCCTGGCGCCTCTCCACCTTCGCCATCAGCAGCCTGACCCTCGCCGGCCTGCTGCTGGTCTGGTGGGCCGTCACCACCGCCGGCCTGGTGGAGCCGCTGTTCCTGCCCAGCCCCCAGGCGGTGCTGCGCAAGGGCTGGCTGCTGGCCACCCAGGGCTATATGGATTCCAGCCTCTGGGCGCACCTGCTGGCGAGCCTCGCGCGCATCGGCACCGCCCTGCTGGCCGCCGTGCTCACGGCCATCCCCCTGGGCATCGCCATCGGCCGCAACCGCGTGGCCCGGGGCATCTTCGACCCGCTGATCGAGTTCTACCGGCCGATCCCGCCGCTGGCCTACCTGCCGCTGATCGTCATCTGGTGCGGCATCGGCGAGCTGTCCAAGGTGCTGCTGATCTTCCTCGCGATCTTCGCGCCCATCGCCATCGCCACCGCCACCGGCGTGCGCAACGTCAACCCGGCGCGCCTGCGTGCCGCGCAGTCCCTCGGCGCCACCCAGGCGCAGCTGATCCGCCACGTGATCCTGCCCAGCGCCCTGCCGGACATCCTCACCGGTGTGCGCATCGGCCTCGGTGTCGGCTGGTCGACCCTGGTCGCCGCCGAACTGGTGGCCGCCACCCAGGGCCTGGGCTTCATGGTGCAGTCGGCCGCGCAGTTCCTGGTCACCGACGTCGTGGTGCTCGGCATCCTCGTCATCGCCCTGGTCGCCTTCGCCCTGGAACTCGGCCTGCGGGCCCTGCAGCGCAAGCTCGTGCCCTGGCACGGGCAGAACCACTGATTCGAGACAACCGCCATGAGCCTGCACATCACCCCCCTCAGCCCCGCCCTCGGCGCCCTTATCGGCGGCGTCGACCTGCGTGAGCCGCTGAGCGTCGAACACCGCGACGGCATCGAAGCCGCCCTGCTCCAGCACCAGGTGCTGTTCTTCCGCGCCCAGCCCCTGGAACCCACCCAGCAGGCGCGTTTCGCCGCCCAGTTCGGCGACCTGCACATCCACCCGATCTACCCCAACATCCCCGAGCAGCCGGAAGTGCTGGTGCTCGACACCGCCGTCACCGACGTGCGCGACAACGCCCTCTGGCACACCGACGTCACCTTCATGGAGACCCCGGCCCTGGGCGCCGTGCTCAGCGCCAAGCTGCTGCCGCCGGTGGGTGGCGACACCCTCTGGGCCAGCAGCAGCGCCGCGTTCGAGGCCCTCTCCGTGCCCCTGCAACGGATGCTCGAAGGCCTCACCGCCACCCACGACCTGGCCCGCTCCTTCCCCGAGGAACGCTTCAGCCTGACGGCGGACGAACGCGAGAAGCTGGAAGCGGCCAAGCGCAAGCACCCGCCGGTCAGCCACCCGGTGGTGCGCACCCACCCGGTCACCGGGCGCAAGGGCCTGTTCGTCAGCGAAGGCTTCACCACCCGCATCAACGAACTCACCGCCGCCGAGAGCGACGCCCTGCTGCGCTTCCTCTTCGCCCACGCCACCCGCCCGGAATTCACCCTGCGCTGGCGCTGGCAGGAAAACGACGTGGCCTTCTGGGACAACCGCATCACCCAGCACTTCGCCGTCGACGACTACCGCCCCGCCCGCCGCGTGATGCACCGCGCCACCATCCTCGGCGACAAGCCGTTCTGAGCGGCTCCTGCCCATTTCTGTAGGAGCGAATTCATTCGCGAAGCAGCCTGCAAGGCTGCCCTTGGCAATACCGGGGAGCGCTTCGCGCTCCTTTCGCGAATGAATTCGCTCCCACGATTCCCCCCTGCAGGTTTCAGCCACCCGCCACACCATGACCGATCCCTGCACGTTCACGTCCGTTCCCTGCAACCAATGGCCGCACCCGCTGGTCTAGGCTTTCCCCTGCCGGCAGAATGCGCGCCGGCATACCTCTGGAGAGCCCCATGACGGACCGCGTCCCCGACCATCTCGACCTGCCCGAACTGACCCTGCGCGGGCTGGTCCTCGGCGCGCTGATCACCCTGGTGTTCACCGCGTCCAACGTCTACCTCGGCCTCAAGGTCGGGCTGACCTTCGCCTCGTCGATCCCCGCTGCGGTGATCTCCATGGCGGTGCTGCGTTACTTCAAGGGTTCGAACATCCTCGAAAACAACATGGTGCAGACCCAGGCCTCGGCGGCCGGCACCCTGAGCTCGATCATTTTCATCCTCCCCGGCCTGCTGATGATCGGCTACTGGGCGGGCTTCCCCTTCTGGCAGACGGCGGCCATCTGCGCCATCGGCGGCATCCTCGGCGTGCTCTACACCATCCCCCTGCGCCGGGTGATGGTGGTGCAGAGCGAACTGCCCTACCCCGAAGGCGTGGCGGCGGCGGAAATCCTCCGCGTCGGCAGCGACAACGAAGCCGAAACCGACGGCAAGCCGGCCACCCGTGACAAGAACGAGCCCGGCCTGCGCGACATCCTCGGTGGCGGCCTGGTGGCCGCGGCCTTCAGCCTGTGCAGCAGCGGCTTCAAGGTGCTGAGCGAAGGCATCAGCGTCTGGGCCACCGCCGGGCAGACGGCCTTCCGCTTCACCACCGGCTTCTCCTTCGCCCTGGTGGGCGCGGGCTACCTGATGGGCATCACCGCCGGCATCGCCATCCTCGTCGGCGTGCTCATCTGCTGGGGCGTCGCGGTGCCGCTGCTCACGGTCAATGCCACTCCGGCCGCCGGCCAGGCCATCAGCGAGCTGGCCACCCAGCTGTGGAGCTCCCAGGTGCGCTTCCTCGGCGCCGGCACCATCGGCATCGCCGCGCTCTGGACCCTGGCCACCCTGTTCAAGCCCATGGCCCAGGGTGTGTGGACCTCGCTGCAGGCCGTGCGCGGCAAGGGCGAGATCAGCACCGAACGCACCGAGCGCGACATGTCGGCACGGGCCATCCTGCTACTGGCGGGCATCCTGCTGCTGGCGCTGTTCGGCGTGTTCGGCTTCTTCCTCCACGAGGCGGCGCCGGAACTCACCGGCCTCGGCTTCTGGGGCCTGGTTTCCGGCTGCGTGCTGTTCGCCTTCTTCTTCGGCTTCCTGATCGCCGCCGCCTGCGGCTACATGGCCGGCCTGGTGGGTTCCTCCAGCAGCCCGATCTCCGGCATCGGCATCATCGCGGTGATCCTCGTCTCGCTGCTGATCCTCGGCATGGGCAGCCTGGAATCCGGCCTGCTGCAACTGGCCGGCGGCAAGGTCGCCATCGCCCTGGCCCTGTTCACCACCGCCGTGGTGCTGGCCATCGCCGCCATCTCCAACGACAACCTGCAGGACCTGAAGACCGGCTACCTGGTGGGCGCCACGCCCTGGCGCCAGCAGGTGGCGCTGATCGTCGGCTGCCTGGCGGGCGCCCTGGTGATCCCGCCGGTGCTCGACCTGCTCTACAACGCCTACGGCTTCGCCGGCGCCCTGCCCCGTGAGGGCATGGACCCGCAGCAAGCCCTGGCCGCGCCCCAGGCGACCCTGCTCACGGCCATCGCCAGCGGCATTTTCAAGAACGCGCTGAACTGGAACATGATCCTCATCGGCGTGGTGCTGGGCGTCGCCCTGATCCTCGTCGACCTGGCCCTGCGCCGCACCAGCAAGGCCAGCCTGCCGGTGCTGGCGGTGGGCCTGGGCATCTACCTGCCGCCCACCATCGGCATGACCCTGGTGATCGGCGCCGCGCTGGGCTGGCTGATCGACAGCCGCCTGCAGAAGCGCGCCATCGCCGCCGGGCAGGACCCGGACGCCTATGCCGAAGTCCCGCGGCGGCGCGGCGTGCTGCTGGCCTCGGGGCTGATCGTCGGCGAGAGCCTGATGGGCATCCTGCTCGCCGGGCTGATCGGCGGCAGCGGCGAGGACGCCCCGCTGGCCCTGGTGGGCGCGGGCTTCGCAAGCACCGCCGAGTGGCTGGGCCTAGTGGTATTCGTCATCGTCTGCGTAGGCTTCTGTCGTCATGTGCTGAGGTCGCAACGCAGTTCCTGAAACGCGTGTGAACCCCTTGGCAAACCTGGCCGTTCCCCCTTTTTCGGGGGAACTGTCGCTATGCTGGCTGCCTAACTGGAGTGAGAATCAACACAGACAGGGCCCCGTCAGCCATGAGTGCAGCCATCTACATAGTTCCGGAAAAGCCCCTCGCGGGCATCGATGACTTCGTCAACGGCAAAGCCGTGGCCAGCGTGGACGAGGTCGAGCTCGACGAGCTGTGCAAACGGCTCAAGGTGAAATCCCTCTGGGCGTTCGTCAGCCAGGACCCGGGCGACTTCGCCGACCTGCTGGAAGAAAGCGAAGCGCTGGACCTCAGCGACAGCCTGCCCGACGAACAATGGTTCGCCGCCGAAGACGGCCTCAAGACCGTGCGTGCCCTGCAGGGCCACCTGGTCACCGAGCCGCGCGCGCTGTCCAATTCCACCGACTTCCTCGAAGACCTGCAGGAATACGAGTGGGTGCTCAACGCCCTCGCCGAGCAGGAAATCCGCTGGCACTTCGAAGTGGATTTCTAAGCACCGGTGAATCGCTCCCCTGCCTGCACCGCGAACTGTAGGGGCGACTTCAGTCGCCAAGGACCGCGCAGCGGTCCCATGCCCGACAGGGCAGACCTGCGGCCTGCTGGGCGAATGAATTCGCCCCTACACCGATTCCCGCGCCTCTCGGCTCCGTAGCCCGGGCTTCAGCCCGGGACCGTCGGCGCCTCGGCCAACCCCCGCAGGTATTCCCAGGGATAGATCCCGCGTTCGTGCCCATCGCTGAACACCAGCTGCACGCCGTAGCCCTGTGGGTGGATGGCGGTGAGGCGCACGGCCTCGTCCACCAGGGCGATGGCGCCACGCAGGCGCGCCGCCTTGCACTGCGAGCAGGGGCAGGCGCCGCGCAGGCGGGCGTGGCTGATGGCCTGCTGCTCGCCATCGCGCCATTCCAGGGTCAGGCGCCCTTCGCTGCGGGCGTTGCGCAGGCCGGCGGGGGCATCCATCAGGCCGCCCCTTGCAGTTGCACCAGAGCGATGCGCACCGCCTTGCGCACTTCCGGGTCGCCGTCGGCTTCCGCCGCGCGCAGGGCCGGCACGGCCCAGGTATCCCCCAGCTCACCCAGGGCCAGCGCGGCTTCCTTGCGCAGGTTGGCGATGCCGTGCACCAGCAGCCCGGCAAGCCCCGGCCCGGCCGGGCGATGGCGCAACCGGCCAAGGGCGCGGGCGGCGCGCAGGCGCACCTGCCAATAGGTGTCATCCAGGGCAGCGAGCAGCGCCGGGCCGGCGGCGTCCAGGCCCACCTTGCCGAGGGTGGTGGCGGCTTCTTCGCGCACCTGCCAGGCCTCGTCGGCCAGGGCCGCACGCAGCGCCGGCAGCACGCTGGCGTCACTGGCCAGACCCAGGGCGCCGGTGGCGGCGCGGCGTACCTCGGTGTCCGGGTCATCGCTGGCCAGGCGCGCCAGGGCCGGCAGCGCATCGCTGCGCTTGAGCCAGCCGAGGATGCCCACCGCCTCGCGGCGCACCCCGGCTTCGGCGTCGTCCAGGGCATACAGCGCCGGCGTGGCGGCGGCGCCCAGGCGCAGCTCGCGCAGGGCGCGCAATGCACTGGCGCGGACGAAGGCGTCGGCATGGCGCACCCAGGGCAGGATCAGCTCCCCCGCTTCCGTGCTCTTCAGCTCGCTCAGGCTTTGCGCGGCGGCCAGGCGTACGGCTTCGTCACCATCGGCCAGGGCGGCGCAGAGGGCCTGCACCACATCGGGCTCTTCCCAGGCTTCCAGCAGGCGTGCGGCCTCGGCGCGCACCTCGGCGGCGGCGTCGGCCACCAGGGCGTCGGTGAGCCAGGGCAGGCCTTCGGGGTCTTCCAGGTCAGCCAGCTCGATCAGGGCGATGCGGCGCACACCGGCGTCCTCATCGGCGAGGCGCGGCAGCAGGTCGAGAATCTCGGGGTTGTCGGTTTCACGGTGGGTCATAGCGCGACTCGCAAGGGCGGGTGGTCGGTGGGCAGGCCGAGCGGGGTCAGGCGCGGCAGTTCGCGGCCTTCCTCGTGGCGCAGCAATTCCAGGCAGTGGCGCTTGAGGTGGGTGAAGCCGGGGCTGGTCAGCAGGCTGGCGCGGCGCGGCCGTGGGAAATCGAGGCGCAGGTCCTCGATGAAGCGGCCGGGGCGCGGGCTCATCACCAGGATGCGGTCGGCGAGGAACAGCGCCTCGTCGATGTCGTGGGTGACGAACACCACCGTGGTGCGGATGCGCGTCCAGATATCCAGCAGCAGCTCCTGCATGCGCGAACGGGTTTGCGCGTCGAGGGCGCCGAAGGGCTCGTCCATCAGCAGCAGGCGCGGCCGGTTGATCAGTACGCGGGCGATCTCGGCGCGCTGCTGCATGCCGCCGGAGAGCTGCGCGGGCCAGCGCCCGGCGAAGTCGGCAAGGCCCACCAGGCCCAGGAACTCGGCAGCCTGGCGACGGCGCTCGTGCTTGCCGATGCCCTGCATCTTCAGGCCGAAGGCGACGTTGTCGAGCACGCTGCGCCAGGGCAGCAGGGTGTGGTGCTGGAACACCATGCCGCGCTCCGGCGAAGGCCCGGCCACGGCGCGCCCGTCCACTTCCAGGGTGCCGGTACGCGGCCGCAGGTGGCCGGCCAGGGCGCCGAGCAAGGTGGACTTGCCGCAACCCGAGGGACCGAGGATGCAGACGAACTCCCCGGGGGCGATGGAGAAGTCCACCGCCTGCACGGCATCGAAGGCCTGGGCGCCCTCGCCGAGGCGGATGGACAGCTGCCGGCCCTCGATGCGGCCGGATTCGACGACCTGTTCGAAGGCACTCATCAGGCGTTCCTCCGCGTGCGGTACCAGGGCGTGGCGAGGCCGCCGAGGCGCTTCACCAGGCCGCTGCTGCCCATGCCCAGCAGGCCGATCAGCAGCATGCCGACGACGATGTCCGGGTAGTTCTGGATGGTGTAGGACTCCCAGGTGTAATAGCCGATGCCGAACTGCCCGGAAATCATCTCGGCGGTGACCAGGCAGAACCACGAGGTGCCCATGCCGATGGCCAGACCGGTGACGATGCTCGGCGCGGCGCCGGGCAGGACCACTTCACGCAGGATGGCCAGGCGCCCGGCACCCAGGCTGCGCGCCGAAGCCACCAGGCGCGGGTCGACGCCTTCGACGCCGTGCACGGTGTTGAGCAGGATGGGGAACAGCGCGCCGGTGAAGGTGATGAACACCATCGACAGCTCCGAGGACGGGAACATCAGGATGGCCAGGGGAATCCAGGCCACCGCCGGGATCGGCCGCAGCACTTCCAGGGGCGGCAGCAGGCTGTACTCGGCCCAACGCGAACGGCCGATGGCCAGACCCAGCAGCACGCCGACGATGGCGGCGGCCAGGTAGCCGGCGAACACCCGCGCCAGGCTGCTGGAAAGGTGCGGCAGCAGCTTGCTGGAATGCACCAGCTGCCAGGCGGCCTCCAGCACCGCGCCGGGGGTGGGCACGTAGCTGAAGGTGATCAGCCCCAGGTCCAGCCGCGCCGTGGCCGCCAGCTGCCAGAACAGCAGGCAGGCGGCCAGGGAGGCGAGGCGCAGGGGCCAGCGAAAGAGGGATGTCATGGGCTTCTCCTGCAGGTTGGCGCCAAGCGGAGCGCGGCCCAGCATGGCCCCGCTCGGCATGGGTGCGTTGGGCTTCGCTGCGCTCAGCACCGGCCTACGTATTCAGCGGCTGGCCAGGGCCTGCTTCTGGTTGGCGCTGGTGAAGTCCAGCGCGGTGCCGCCATTGGCCTGGGCGTAGCGCTCGGCCTGGTCCTTGAGCAGGAAGGCGGAAAGCTCGCCCTTGTCGTTGCGCACGAACCAGGCCTGGTTGGCCAGCAGCTTGATGCCGCTGTCGGTGGCCTGGGCGTAGATGGCGCGGATGTCCTTGCCCTCCTGCTCCAGCTGCGCCAGGGCGGCCAGGGCCGCTTCCGGGGAGGCGTAGTGGCGCACCTTGTCTTCGCCGCGCACCCAGATCTGCGCCAGGCGCTTGAAGTCGGTGATCGGCTGGCCGGTGGCGGCGTCCTTGGCCACCAGCTGCAGCGGGGCGTAGTTCTTCAGCGCCTTGTCGTAGTCCTGCCCGGCGTCCTTGAAGGCCGCGCGGATGAAGCGGTCATCGATGAACTTGCCGGTGTCCAGGCCGCGGTCGGTCTTCTTCAGCAGCTTGAGGGTGTCGATGGAGGTGGCCACCGCCTGGCGGTACTCCGGCTTCCAGGTGAGGTCGCGGGTCTGCAGGCCGAGGGGGCCGTGGAACAGGTAGTTCACCTCGGCCTCGATGCCGGTGACCTTCTCGATCAGCTCGCTGTATTTCTCCGGCTCGGCGGCGAACAGGCGGTCGGCCTCCAGGCTGGCGCGCAGGTAGGCGGTGACCACTTCCGGGTACTTCTCGGCATAGGCGGCATCCACCAGCGCGCCGTGGAAGGTCGGCGCCTCGGCCTGGGAGCCGTCGTAGATCTTCCGCGCGAAGCCACGGTTGGGGAACAGCTCGGCGAAGGGCACGAAGTCGGCGTGGGCCTCGATACGGTTGCTGCGCAGGGCGGAGCCGGCGATCTCCGGCGGCTGGGCGATGATGCGCACGTCCTTCTCCGGGTCCCAGCCCTGTGCGGCGATGGCGCGCAGCAGCATGCCGTGGGCGGTGGAGGCGAAGGGCACGGAGATGGTCTTGCCCTTGAGCTCGGCGATGGACTGCACGCTGGATGAGGCCGGCACCACGATGCCGTTGCCGCTGCCCCGGGTGCTGCCCGAAAGCACGCTGATGAACAGGCTGCGCTTGCCGGCGTCGAGGTGGGCGACGCCGTTGAAGGAGCCGGGGAAGTCGGCCATGGCGCCGAAATCCAGCTTGCCGGCGACCATCTCGTTGGTCAGGGGCGCGCCGCTGGTGAAGTTCTTCCACTCCACCTCGTAGTGGGCGTCCTTGTACTTGCCGTCATGGGGCAGGTACTTCTCCAGCAGGCCCAGCTCGCGGATCAGCAGGCCGCCGGTGGCGCAGTTGATGGTGGTGTCCTGGGTGCCGATGGCGATGCGGATGGTCTCGGCGGAGGCGGACGCGGTGGTAACGGCCAGCGCGAGGCCGGCGATGGTTGCACGTAGGCTCATGGTTCCCCTCGAATCATTGGTCTGGTTGTCGTCTCCGCCACATCGTCGGTGGTGGGAAACGAGGGGTCTTGCAGGCAAGGCGTCCGGCGGCGGGCCGGATGGCGGGTGTCGTTTCTTGTGGGTGAAGCGGATCAGCGCAGCAGGTAGGGGATCTCCACCTTCACCGCGCCGGTCGGGCAATCCTTCTCGCAGGGCATGCAGTACCAGCACTCGTCGAAGGCCATGTAGGCCTTCTGGGTTGCCGGGTTGATGGCCAGCAGGTCCATCGGGCAGACCTCGACGCACACGGTGCAGCCCTTGTGGGCGATGCACTTGTCTTCGTCGACCGTCACCGGCGCGCTGCTGCGGAAGAAGATTTCCTGGGGTTGAAAGGCCATGTCACGGGTCCTTGGAGCCTTGGGGCTCTCTGTGTTCTTGGGATGTAGGGATCAATGCCTCGTCAGGCGGCTTCGGTCTTCACCCGCAGGCGGTCGTAGGCGCTTTGTTCTTCCGCATCCAGGGCGATCAGGTAGGGCTCCACCGGTTTCTTGAAGCTGGTCATGGCGCCGTCATCGCCCTTCTTCAGGTGGCAGTGGCAGAACCACTCGGCGTCGTTGCGCTCGGGGTGGTCGACGCGGTGGTGGTAGAGGCCCCAGCGGCTTTCCTCGCGGAACAGCGAGGCGCGGGCGGCCATCTCGGCGCAATCGCGGATCACGCTGACTTCCATGGCACGCATCAGCTCGTGGGGGTTGTTGGCCTTCATCTGCCCGAGGTCGCGTTCGATCTCGGCGAAGCGGGTCAGGCCGATCTCCATCTTCTTGGTCACCTTGGGCGGCTGCAGGTAGTCGTTGACCATGCGCCGCAGCTTGTACTCCACCTGGGCCGGCGGCAGGCCGTGCTCGCGGTTCAGCGGTGCGTAGACCCGCTCGCGCTCGCGCTCCACCTGGGCCGGGTCGACGGCGGCGAAATCACGCCCGGCTACGTAGTCGGCGGCGTTGATGCCGGCGAACCAGCCGTAGGTGAAGGCGCCGAGCATGTAGTTGTGCGGCACGGCGGCCATGTCGCCGGCAGCGTAGAGGCCCTTCACCGAGGTCTCGGCCTTCTCGTTGACCCACACGCCCGAGGCCGAGTGGCCGGAGCAGAAGCCGATCTCGGAGATGTGCATCTCCACCATCTGCTGGCGGTAGTCGGTGCCCCGGCCGGCGTGGAACTGGCCACGGCTGGGGCGCTCGTTGCTGTGGAGGATCTCCTCGATGGTCTGGATGGTTTCCTCGGCCAGGTGGTCCAGCTTGAGGAACACCGGGCCGTTGCCGCCTTCGAGCTCCTGGTGGAACTCCCACATCATCTGGCCGCTCCAGTAGTCGCACTCGATGAAGCGTTCACCCTTGTTGTTGGCCGTGTAGCCGCCCAGGGGGCCGGTGACGTAGGCACAGGCGGGGCCGTTGTAGTCCTTGATCAGCGGGTTGATCTGGAAGCACTCCAGGTTCGCCAGCTCGGCCCCGGCGTGGTAGGCCATGGCGTAGCCGTCGCCGGCGTTGGTGGGGTTCTCGTAGGTGCCCATCAGGTAGCCCGAGGACGGCAGGCCCAGGCGCCCGGCGGCCCCGCAGGCGAGGATCACCGCCTTGGCGCGGATCACCTGGAAATCGCCGCTACGGCAGTCGAAGCCGAGCACGCCGCAGGCGGCGCCCGCATCGTCCAGCAGCACGCGGGTGGTGACCAGGCGGTTGGTGATGTTCACCCGCGCACGCTTGAGCTGGCGGTAGAGCACCTTCTTGATGTCGTGGCCCTCGGGCATCGGCAGCACGTAGGCGCCCATGTGGTGGACCTTCTTCACCGCGTAGTCGCCGGTCTCGTCCTTCTCGAACTTCACACCCCAGCGGTCCAGCTGCTCGATGGTCTCGAAGCTGTGGGTGGCGTAGGCGTAGACGGCGGCCTGGTTGACGATGCCGTCGTTGGCCACGGTGATTTCCTTGGTGTACTGCTCGGGCGTCGCGTGGCCGGGGATGATGGCGTTGTTCAGGCCGTCCATGCCCATGCTGATGGCGCCGCTGCGCTTGACGTTGGCCTTGTCCACCAGCAGCAAGCGCAGCTCGCGGTTCTTCTCCTTGGCCTTGATCGCGGCCATGGGGCCGGCGGTGCCGCCGCCGATGACGACGATGTCGTATTCCTGCTCCAGGGTGTTCATGCCTGTGCTCCCTTCTGGCGGTCGATGCGCAGGCGGTACTGGAAGGCATCGCCGCGGTAGTAGAGGTGTTCGAAGTCCAGCGGCGCGCCGTCGGCGGTGTGGGTCAGGCGCTCGATGCGCATGATCGGCGAGCCCTCCTCCACGTCCAGTGCCTGGGTCAGGTCGCTGTCGGCGAGCACGGCGTCGATGGCCAGGTCGGCGTGGCCCAAGGGAATGCCGCAGTCGTTCTCGAGGATGAGGAAGATGTCGCGGGTGACCAGGTCGGCCTTCTCCAGCTTCTCGCCCACCGCCAGGGGCAGCCAGGTGAGTTCCAGGGACACCGGCTCGCGGTTGATCAGGCGCACGCGCTTGATCTCGATCACCGGGCTGCCCTCCTCCACCTGCAGCCGCTCGGCCACCAGCGCGCTGGCCGGCACCTGCTTGAAGCTGCGCAGGCGGTTGAGCACCTCGTAGCCCATCTGGGTCATGGACTCGGCCAGGCCCTGCAGGGTGGAGACGTTCTGGAAGGCCTTGGGCTTGGCGACGAAGGTGCCCTTGCCGTGGATCTTGAAGATCAGCCCTTCCTTCTGCAGGTCACCCAGCGCCTGGCGCACGGTGATGCGGCTGACGTCGAAGGCCTTGCCCAGCTCGCTTTCCGAGGGCATGCGGCTGTGGGGTGGATAGGTGCCATCGAGGATGCGCCCGCGCAGCAACTCCTTGAGCTGGCTGTAGAGGGGCACCGGGGAAAGGGGAAGCAGTTCGGCCATGTCGTTCGCTCGCGATCCTTACTTGTTATAACAAGTTATGGCACGAGGATAGCGAGCATAAGGACCGCAGCGGAAATACCGTTATCGAATAAGAATAGAAGCCGGTACGAACCGGTTTTGTAGGGGCGACTTCAGTCGCCAAGCAGGCCGAAGGCCTGCCCTGCCTGGCTCTCAAGGGGCTGCTGTGCCGCCCTCGCCCTGGGCGAATGAATTGGCTCTGTGTGCGTTAGCTGTTGTGGTTTTAATGCAGGAGCTCAAACACGGTGCTTTCCGGGCACCAAAGGATTTCTGCCACCGCCACCGCATGGGTTTCGCTTCGCTCTACGCCATCCTACGAAAGCCGCCGCTACGTGCACGTTGGGTTGGTGCGCACATCAATGTGTGGATTTGAGCGAAGAAAGTTGGAGCAGCCGCCAACGCCCCTCCAGGAGGCCGAACGCAGTCGTTGCGCCGGGGGACGAGCGGCATGGATGCCGCGAGAGGCGCGCCAGGCCATGGATGGCCCATCGCGCCGGCCCCCCAGAGCGACGATGGAGTGAGGGAACCCCGGCGAAGCCGGGGCCGGATGATGGGGCAAGCCCTTTTGGTTCCTTTTCTGGCGACTGAGAAAAGGGACTCGCCCGGGAGGGCGAAACCAGAAACATCACCAGAACTCAGCAATCAGCTGAGCTCAAATCCTCTAGCAACACTTAACGCAGACAGAGCGAATTCATTCGCGAAGCAGCCTGCAAGGCTGCCGCTCGGTTAGAGCCTGGGGGCCGCTTCGCGGCCCTTTCGCGAATAAATTCGCTCCCACGGGAACAGCGTTCCGCGCCTCGTCAGAGGCTATCCAGCGCCTGCACGAAGTCGGCGACGATATCCGCCGCATCCTCGATGCCCACCGACACGCGGATGGTGCCGTCGTGGATGTCCAGCTCGGCCAGGGCGTCCTGGGAGAGGGCGCGGTGGCTGGTCTTGCCGGGGTGGGTGATGCTGCTGGCGACGCCAGCCAGGGACGGGGCGAAGGCGGTGTTGCGCAGGGCGCGGATCAGCCCGTCCACCTCCGTCAGGCCGCCCTTGAGGGTGAAGGCGAGCATGCCCGAGGCACCCTTGGGGAACAGCCGGCGGGCCAGTTCGAAGTCCGGGTGCGAGGGCAGGCCCGGGTAGAACACCCGCGCCACCTTCGGGTGGGCCTCCAGCGCTTCGGCCAGGGCCTGGGCGTTGGCCGAGTGGGCTCCCATGCGCAGGGCCAGGGTCTTGGCGCCACGGAAGGTCAGCCAGGCCTCGAAGGGGCTGGCGCTGCCGCCGGCGTTGATCTGGAAGCGCCGCGCCTGGGCGACCCATTCGGCGTCACCGACGAGGATGCCGCCGGTGGCGTCGCTGTGGCCGTTGAGGTACTTGGTGGTGCTGTGCAGCACCAGGTCGGCGCCGGCGGCCAGGGGGTTGTAGAGCGCCGGCGAAAGGAAGGTGTTGTCCACCAGCAGCTTCAGCCCGCGCGCCTTGGCCAGCCTGGCCAGGGCGGGGATGTCGCTGACCCGCACCAGCGGGTTGGAGGCGGTCTCGGTGTAGATGATCCGCGTCGCCGGGGTGATGGCCGCCTCCACCGCCGCCAGGTCGTTGATCTCCACCAGGGTGGCGCTGATGCCGAAGCGCGCCAGCTCCTTCTCGATCAGGCTCTGGGTGGTGCCGTACAGCTCGCGGCTGGCGATCAGGTGGTCACCGGCACTCAACCGGCCCAGCAGCGCGGCGCTCACCGCGGCCATGCCGGAGGCGGAGAACAGCGCCGCCTCGCCACCTTCCAGGTCCCGCACCAGGTGCTCCAGGGCCGCCTGGTTGGGGTTGGCGATGCGCGTGTACATGTAGTTGTCGGGGTTGCCGGCGAGGAAGTCGTCAACCTGCTCCAGGTTGTCGTAGACGAACACCGAGGATTCGTAGATGGGCAGGCTCTTGGGCCGGGTGACCATCTTGCGGTCGACGTCATTGCCGCTGTGCACCGCGCGGGTGGAAAGGCCGGGTTTGGATTCGGGCATGGGTGCCTCCGAGGAGTCGTGCGGGATGTAGGGGCGAATTCATTCGCCAAGGACCGCGCAGCGGTCCCAGGCCTTGCAGGGCAGTCCGAGGGACTGCTGGGCGAATGAATTCGCCCCTACAAGGTGGGCAATGCCGCCCCACAAAAAAGAGCGCCGACGATAGTCGAGACTCGTCGGCGTGAGGAGAGGCATGGGCACAGGCGGTGCCCACACCATCGTGGCTCTGGGGTCGATCAGAAGGCCGGGACTACCGCGCCGGAGTACTTCTTCTCGATGAAGGCTTTGACTTCCGGGCTGGTCAGCGCGGCGGAGAGTTTCTGGATGGCGTCGCTGTCCTTGTTGTCCGGGCGGGCGACCAGGTAGTTCACGTAGGGCGAGGTGCGGTCTTCCAGCACCAGCGCGTCCTTGGACGGGTTGAGCTTGGCTTCCAGCGCGTAGTTGGTGTTGATCAGGGCCAGGTCGACCTGGTCCAGCACGCGCGGCAGCAGGGCCGCTTCCAGTTCCTTGAACTTGAAGTTGTGCGGGTTCTCGGCGATGTCCTTCGGGGTCGCCAGGGCGTTGCTCGGGTCCTTGAGTTTCAGCAGGCCGGATTTCTGCAGCAGGAGCAGGGCGCGGCCGCTGTTGCTGCCTTCGTTGGGGATGGCGATGGTGGCGCCGTCCGGCAGTTCCTTCAGGGATTTGTACTTGCTGGAGTAACCGCCGAAGGGCTCGACGTGCACGCCCTTGACGATGACCAGGTGGGTGCCCTTGCCGCTGTTGAAGTTGTCCAGGTAGGGCTTGGTCTGGAAGTAGTTGGCGTCCAAGTGCTTCTGGTCCACCTGCAGGTTGGGCTGCACGTAATCGGTGAAGACCTTCACTTCCAGATCCACGCCTTCCTTCGCCAGCTGCGGCTTGATCAGTTCGAGGATCTCGGCATGGGGCACCGGGGTGGCGGCGACGGTGAGTTTCTCGGCGGCGCTGGCCAGGGAGGCGGAAAGGGCGGCGGCCAGGGCGGTGAGGAGCAGGGTCTTCTTCATGATGGTCCTTGGTGTTGGCAGGCTCCGGCTGGATCGTCAGCCGCGAGCGACGTGTCGGTTTCCCGGTCTGGGTGTAGCCGGGTTGGAAGCGACACTACGGCGAATTCTTATAACCAACAAATACCGTTTTATTATTCTCATATTCCATAAATACAGGACCAGGAAAGACCCTCGGTCGCCTGCGACATGCCTTGATGTCGCCTCTGCGAATTGCCCCCTCGGCCGCCGCTCACTAGAGTGATGCCCCAACTCCCGCAACACGAAGTCCCGCCATGATCACCGCCGCCCTCGCCCGCTTCCCCCGCCTCGAACTGGTCACCGCGCCCACCCCGCTGGAGAAGCTCGAACACCTCTCGCGCCGGGTCGGCCGCGACATCTGGGTCAAGCGCGACGACATCACCCCCTTCGCCCTCGGCGGCAACAAGGTGCGCAAGCTCGAATACCTGGCCCAGGATGCGCTGGCCCAGGGCGCGGACGTGCTGGTCACCGCCGGCGCCATCCAGTCCAACCACGTGCGCCAGACCGCCGCCCTCGCCGCGCGCCTGGGCCTGGGCTGCGTGGCCCTGCTGGAAAACCCCATCGGCACCGCCGACCGCAACTACCTGGAGAACGGCAACCGCCTGCTGCTGGACCTGTTCGGCACCGAGGTGCAGCTGGTGCCCAACCTCGACACAGCCGACCAGCTGCTGGCCGAGGCCGCCGAGCGCCTGCGCGCCGCTGGCCGCACCCCCTACGTGGTGCCCATCGGTGGCTCCAACGCCCTGGGCGCCCTGGGCTACGTGCGCGCCGGCCTGGAGCTGGCCGAACAGATCAAGGCGAGCGGCCTGCAGGGCGCCGCCGTGGTGCTGGCCTCCGGCAGCGCCGGCACCCACGCCGGCCTCGCCCTGGCCCTGGAACACGCCCTGCCCGGCACCCGGGTGGTGGGCGTCACGGTGTCGCGCCCCGATGCCACCCAGCGGCCCAAGGTGGAAGGCCTGCTGCAACGCACCGCCGACCTGCTGGGCGCCCCGCTGCCCGCGGCCCTGCGCGTGGAACTCTGGGACCAGTACTTCGCCCCGCGCTACGGCGAGCCCAATGCCGGCACCCTCGCCGCCATCCGCCAGGTCGCCTCCAGCGAAGGGCTGCTGCTCGATCCCGTCTACACTGGCAAGGCCTTCGCCGGTCTGCTCGATGGCCTGGAAAACGGCGCCTTCGAGGGGAATGGCCCGGTGATCTTCCTGCACACCGGCGGCTCGCCCGCGCTCTTCGCCTACCACCCCGCACAGGGGGCGGAGCCTGAGCGCTGCTTATTCCCTGAATAACCGTAAACCAAACTTATTATTATTTTATTGAATAAAGCGACATCCCCAGAATTGCCACACTTTCGCCACCTGTCTCGTGAGGCTCACCCATGAAATTCGCAACCCTGCGTCGTCAATTCCTCATCGGCACCCTGGGCCTGGCCCTCGGCGCCAGCTTCATCGGCAACAGCGCCGTGGCCGGTGAACTGCTGCAGCAGATCAAGGAGAAGGGCTCGGTCAAGGTCGGCCTGGAAGGCACCTACCCGCCCTTCAACTTCCAGGACGAGAGCGGCAAGCTCACCGGCTTCGAAGTCGAGTTCGCCGAAGCCCTGGCCAAGGAGCTGGGCGTGAAGGTCGACTTCCAGCCGAGCAAGTGGGACGGCATCCTCGCCGCCCTGGAATCCAAGCGCCTGGACCTGGTGATCAACCAGGTGACCATCTCCGACGAGCGCAAGAAGAAGTACGACTTCTCCACCCCCTACACCGTCTCCGGCATCCAGGCACTGGTGCGCAAGGGCAACGAAGACAGCATCAAGAGCGCCGCCGACCTCGCCGGCAAGAAGGTCGGTGTCGGCCTGGGCACCAACTACGAGCAGTGGCTGAAGGAAAACGCGCCGAAGGCCGATATCCGCACCTACGACGATGACCCCACCAAGTTCCAGGACCTCAACGTCGGCCGCATCGACGCCATCCTGGTGGACCGCCTGGCCGCCTTCGAAATGGTCGAGAAGACCGGTGGCCGCCTGGCCGTGGCCGGCGAGCCCTTCTCCCGCCAGGAGTCCGGCATCGCCCTGCGCAAGGGTGACCCGGAACTGCTCGCCGCCATCGACAAGGCCATCGCCAAGCTGAAGGCCGACGGCACCCTCAAGGCAATCTCCGAGAAATGGTTCAAGGCTGACGTGACCCAATGATCGAAACCAGCCTGCAACTGGCGCTGGACTCCGCACCCTTCCTTCTCAAGGGTGCGGTCTACACGGTGGTACTGAGCCTCGGCGGCATGTTCTTCGGACTGCTGCTGGGCTTCCTCCTCGCGCTCGCCCGCCTCTATGGCTTCGCCCCCCTGCGCTGGGCCTCGCGCATCTACGTATCGTTCTTCCGCGGCACCCCGCTGCTGGTCCAGCTGTTCATGATCTATTACGGCCTGCCGCAGCTGGGCATCCAGCTCGACCCGCTGCCCGCCGCACTGATCGGCTTCTCGCTGAACATGGCCGCCTACACCTCGGAGATCCTCCGCGCCGCCATCGCCTCCATCGATCGCGGGCAGTGGGAAGCCGCCGCCAGCATCGGCATGAGCCGCAGCCAGACGCTGGTCCGCGCCATCCTCCCGCAGGCCGCGCGCACCGCCCTGCCGCCGCTGGGAAACAGCTTCATCTCCCTGGTCAAGGACACCGCGCTGGCCGCCACCATCCAGGTGCCGGAGCTGTTCCGCCAGGCGCAGCTGATCACCGCGCGCACCTTCGAGATCTTCACCATGTACCTGGCCGCCGCGCTGATCTACTGGGTACTCGCCAGCGTGCTGTCGCACTTCCAGAGCCGCCTCGAAGCGCGGGTCAACCGCCATGAACAGGACACCTGATGATCACCGTCCGTAACCTGACCAAGTCCTTCAAGGAGCAGGCGGTGCTCAAGGGCATCGACCTGACCATCGAGCCGGGCGAGGTGGTGGCCATCATCGGCCCCAGCGGCTCGGGCAAGACCACCCTGCTGCGCTGCCTCAACCTGCTGGAAGAACCCAGCGGCGGCAGCATCCGCGTAGGTGACATCGAGATCGACGCCAGCAAGCCGCTGAAGCCCCAGCAGGCGCTGATCCGCCGGCTGCGCCAGCACGTGGGCTTCGTGTTCCAGAACTTCAACCTGTTCCCCCACCGCACCGCGCTAGAGAACATCACCGAAGGCCCGGTGGTGGTGAAGAAGGAACCCCGCGAGCGCGCCACCGAACGGGCCCGCGCCCTGCTGGCCAAGGTCGGCCTGGCGGGCAAGGAAGACGCCTACCCCAAGCGCCTCTCCGGCGGCCAGCAGCAACGGGTGGCCATCGCCCGCGCCCTGGCCATGGAGCCCGACGTGATCCTCTTCGACGAACCCACCTCCGCCCTCGACCCCGAGCTGGTGGGCGAGGTGCTGGCGACCATCCGCGGCCTGGCCGAGGAGAAGCGCACCATGGTCATCGTCACCCACGAGATGAGCTTCGCCCGCGACGTGGCCAACCGCGCGATCTTCATCGACAAGGGCGTGATCGTCGAACAGGGCGACGCCAAGACCCTGTTCAGCGCCCCGAAGGAAGAACGCACCCGGCAATTCCTCGCCAAGTTCCTGGTGGGGTGATTCTCACCTTCGCAGGCGAAACCCTGTGGGAGCGAATTCATTCGCGATGGAGCGCAACGCGCTCCCGCCTTTTCACGGCACCGTGCTGGCAGGAAAAAGCGGCCCTTCGGGCCTTTCGCGAATGAATTCGCTCCCACCAGAAAGCCCGTTCCCTGCGGCATCGCTTGGTGGATGAAAAGAGCGTCATCCACCCTACACACCGATCAGCCACCGGCAATCCGTAACCACCCGTAGGATGGTGTAGAGCGCAGCGAAACCCATCACAGGCCTCGCCCCCCTACGGCCGCCACACCGCGCGGCCGATATCCACCCGCCTGGGTAACAACCGGTTCTCCAGAAACAGGTCGGCGGTGCGCTGCTGGGCGGCGGCGATTTCGTCGGTGACTGGGCCGATGGGCGAGGCCGGGCGGTGCTGGAAGCTGCGTTCGATCACCGCCGGGGCCAGGCCCATGAACTTCGCCAGCAGGGCGATGCTCGCCTCGCGGTCGTCGCGGGTCAGGGCTTCGGCGCTGGTGAGTTCGTCCAGCAGCGCGTGGATGAAGGCCGGGTCGCCCTCGGCGTAATCGCGCGCGGCCAGGTAGAAGGGCCCGCTCAGGCCCAGCCCCTCGCCGTTGGCCAGCAGGCGCGCGTGGCCTTCCAGCTCCATCGCCGAGTAGAAGGGGTCCCAGATCGCCCAGGCGTCCACGCTGCCCTGCTCGAAGGCGGCGCGGGCGTCGGCTGGGGTAAGGAACAGCGGCTGGATATCAGCCATGGACAGGCCCGCCGCCTTGAGCGCCCGTAGCAGCAGGTTGTGGGCGCTGGAGCCTTTCTGGAACGCCACCTTGCGCCCCTTGAGCTCGGCCACCGACTGGATCGGGCTGCCCTCGGGCACCAGGATCACCTCGGCCTGGGGCTTGGGCGGCTCCGCGCCGACGTAGAGCAGGTCGGCGCCAGCGACCTGGGCGAAGATCGGCGGGATGTCGCCGGTGGAGCCCACATCCAGGCTGCCGACATTGAGCGCCTCGAGCATCTGCGGGCCGGCGGGAAATTCGATCCACTGCACGCGGGTGCCAGGGAAACGCTGCTCCAGCAGGCCGTGCTCCTTGGCCAGCACCAGGCTGGCGGAGCCTTTCTGGTAGCCGATGCGCAGGGTCGCGGGGTCGGCCAGGGCGCCTTGCGCCAGGGCCAGCAGCGCCAGCAACGCGGCGCCCAGTCGAAGTCGTTGCATGGTCAGTCCTGCCAGTCGGTGGAGGGTTTTTCCCAGAGGTTGATGCCGCCTTCCACGGCGTGGCGATCGATCTCCGCCAACTCCTCGGCGCTGAAGGCGAGGTTGTCCAGGGCGGCGACGTTCTCGACGATCTGCTCCGGGCGGCTGGCGCCGATCAATGCCGAGGTCACCCGCGCGTCGCGCAGGGTCCAGGCCAGGGCCAACTGGGCCAGGCTCTGGCCACGGCGCTGGGCGATCTCGTTGAGCGCACGCACCCGGGCGATGTTGGCCTCGGACAGGTGCTCCGGGCGCAGCGAGGCGCCGCCGGGGCGGTTGACCCGCGCATCCTCCGGCACGCCGCCGAGGTACTTGCCGGTGAGCAGCCCCTGGGCCAGCGGGGTGAAGGCGATGACGCCCGTGCCGAGTTCCTCGGTGGTGGCCAGCAGGTCCTTCTCCACCCAACGGTTGAGCAGGTTGTAGGCCGGCTGGTGGATCAGCAGCGGCACCTTCCATTCGCGCAGCAGCGCGGCGAGCTCGCGGGTCTTGCCCGCCGAGTAGGAGGAAATGCCCACGTACAGCGCCTTGCCCTGCTGCACCGCGCTGGCCAGGGCGCCGGCGGTTTCCTCCAGGGGCGTGTCCGGGTCGAAGCGGTGGGAGTAGAAGATATCCACATAGTCCAGGCCCAGGCGCGCCAGGCTCTGGTCGAGGCTGGAGAGCAGGTATTTGCGCGAGCTGCCGCCCTGGCCGTAGGGGCCGGGCCACATGTCCCAGCCGGCCTTGGTGGAGATCACCAGCTCGTCGCGGTGGGCGCGGAAATCTTCCTGCAGCAGGCGACCGAAATTGATCTCGGCGCTGCCATAGGGCGGCCCGTAGTTGTTGGCCAGGTCGAAGTGGTTGATGCCCAGCTCGAAGGCGGTGCGCAACAGCGCGCGCTGGGTGTCGATGGGCGTGGCGTCGCCGAAGTTGTGCCACAGGCCCAGGGACAGGGCCGGCAGCACCAGCCCGCTGCGGCCGACGCGGCGATAGGGGATGCGTTCGTAGCGGTCGGGGGCGGCGATGTAAGTCATAGGGATCTCACTTGAGGTTGGCGGGGCCACGCGTGTGCGGGCCCCGGTGACTGTTCACGCAGGGCGTGCGAAGCGGTTCGCCGGCCGCGCCAGGCCGAGGTGTTCGCGCAGGGTGCGGCCCTCGTACTCGGTGCGGAACAGGCCGCGGCGCTGCAGCTCGGGCACCACCTGGGTGGCGAAGTCCTCGAGCCCGGCGGGCAGGTGCGGCACCAGCACGTTGAAGCCGTCGGCGCCGCGCCCTTCGAACCAGGCCTGCAGCTCGTCGGCGATCTGCGCCGGGGTGCCGATCAGGCTGTGGTGGCCACGCCCCCCGGCGATGCGCCGGCCCAGTTGGGCCAGGGTGAGGTTCTCCTGCCCGGCGAGTTCGGTGAGCAGCTTCTGCCGGCTCTGCTGGCCGTCCTGGGTCAGCGGCAGCTCGGGCAGCGGGCCGTCCAGCGGGTATTCGGAGAGGTCGAAGTTGCCGAGCATGCGACCCAGCAGGGCGACGCCGACGCGGGGGTCCACGAGCTCCTGGAACTGCTCGAACTTCTCCTTCGCCTCGGCCTCGCTGGCACCGACCACGACGAAGGCGCCGGGCATGATCTTCAGGTCGTCCTCGTGGCGACCGAACTTCGCCAGGCGCCCCTTGAGATCGGCGTAGAAAGCCTGGGCCTTGGCCAGGGAGGTCTGCGCGGTGAACACCACATCGGCGGTCTCGGCGGCCAGCTCGCGGCCGGTCTCCGAGGAGCCGGCCTGCACCACCACCGGCCGGCCCTGGGGCGAGCGGGCGACGTTGAGCGGGCCCTGCACGCGGAAATGCTCGCCCTGGTGGTCGAGCACGTGCAGCTTGGCCGGGTCGTAGTACTGGCCGCTGGCCTTGTCGCGGAGGAAGGCATCGTCTTCCCAGCTGTCCCACAGGCCGGTGACCACCTGGTGGAATTCCCGGGCGCGGGCGTAGCGCTCGGCGTGGCCCAGGTGGGCGTCGCGGTTGAAGTTCAGCGCCTCGGCGGCGGCGTCGGAGGTCACCAGGTTCCAGCCCGAACGGCCCCCGGAGATATGGTCCAGCGAGGCGAACTTGCGCGCCACATGGTACGGCTCGTTGTAGCTGGTGGTGACGGTGCTCACCAGGCCGATGCGTTCGGTGACGGCGGCCAGGGCGCTGAGCAGGGTCAGCGGTTCGAAGTAGGTGGAGCGGGCCATCTGGCTGGCGATGTCGCCGGTGGGCGCGGCGACGCTGTCGGCGACGAACAGGGCGTCGAACTTCGCCGCCTCGGCGATGCGCGCCAGGTGCTTGTACTGGGCGAAATCGAGGGTGTCGGCGGGGACGTCCGGGTGGCGCCAGGCGGCGACGTGGTGCCCGGTGGCCATGAGGAATGCGCCCAGTCTGAGTGTGCGTTGCGATGCGGTCATGTCGGTTTTCCCTGGTGATGTCGTGGAGGTCCTGCCGGGCCCGTCTGGGCGGGCCTCGGCAGTCCGTTCACACAAGGCGGTTTGGGGGTCAGAAGTCCTTGCGCAGCTGCACGCCGAAGTAGCGTTCGTCATCGCGCGGCACCACGCGGTAGACGTAGCCGGTACCGGTGGCGAGCAGCGGCGAATAGGACTTGTCGGCTAGGTTCTTGCCGAGCAGCGCGACGCGCCAGCCCTGGTTGTAATCGGCCAGGGCGATGCTGGCGTTCCAGATGCCGTAGGCGCCCTGGATGGTGTCGGGGTTCTGGTCGAGGCTGTACTGCACCTTGTCCTGCCAGCTGTAGTCGGTGGCCAGTTCGATATCCAGGCCGTTGTCCAGCGGGATCACGTAGTCGGCGCGCACGTAGCTCTTCCAGTCCGGGCTGAAGGGCAGCGGCGAGCCGTCGACGTTGCAGCTGGAGGCGGCGCCCGGCGGGCACTGGAAGCTGTCGATGCGCGCCTTGGTGTAGGCAACCGCGCCGGAGAGCTTGAGCTGGCGGGTGGCCTGGAAGGCGTAGTCCAGCTCGACGCCCTGGGTCTTCACCGCGCCGGCGTTGATCAGGCGGGTGACCACGGTACCGGCGACCAGGTCGGGGAAGTTGGCCTGGTAGTCGTCGTAGTCGGTGTGGAACACCGCCAGGTTGGCGGTGGCGCGGCCGCCCAGGGCGCTGGCCTTGAGGCCCACCTCGTAGGAGTCGGAGGTCTCCGGCTTGAGCGCGCCGGTGTCACGGGGCTGCATGTTGAAGAACACGTTGTAGGCCGGCCCCTTGTAGCCACGGGAATAGGTGGCGTAGGCGGTGACGGCGTCGCTGAGGTCGTACTGCAGGCCGATGCGGCCGGACCAGCCGTCCTCGTCCACCGAGCCGCTGCTGGCGGTGGAGGGCTGCACGCCGGCCACGGCGGTGGGCGAGGTGGAAACCCGGCGGTGGTCGTATTCCAGCGCGTCGTGGGTCCAGCGCAGGCCGAAGATGCCGCGCAGGTCCTGGGTGAAGTTCAGGGTGCTCTCGCCGAACAGCGAGTAGCTGTCGCCGGTCACGCTGTAGTCGGCGCGACCGGTGTTGGGCACCGAACCGGTGATGGACAGGCGGCGATAGGTTTCCTCCGCCTTGCTGTGCATGACGTAGGCACCGGCGACGTATTCGAGGAACTCGCCCTTGGGCGAGGCCAGGCGCAGCTCCTGAGAGTACTGGTTGTAATCCACCTCGCCCTTGTCGTGGGAGGCCGCCACCGGCAGGGTCGCCAGGCGGTCGCCGTCCTGGAACTGGGTGTTCTCCCAGCCGCGCCAGGCGCTGATGGAGGTCAGGGTGTAGTCGCCCAGCTGCCAGTCGAACTGGCCGGACAGGCCCTGGTTGACGTCGTCGACATAGGTGCGCTGGTCGTTGTTCAGCTTGCGCGAATCGCTGTCGGCGGTGACCGGTAGCAGGGCGCTGGCGAAACCGGCGTTGGTGACCTTGGTGATGGGGCCGGCGGCGATGTCGTCGCGGCTCTTCATGTAGTCGGCGATCAGGGTGAAGCGGAAGTCCTCGTTGGGCTCGAACTCCAGCTTGCCGCGCGCGCCCTTGTGGTAGTAGCCGTTGACGTCATGGCCGTTGTGCACGTTCTCGACATTGCCGTCGTAGCCACCCAGCAAGGTGGTCAGCGAGCCCTTGAGGCTGTCACTGAGGCGCCCGCCGATGCCGAAGCGCAGGCGGTTCTCGTTGCCGCCGCCGAAGTGCGAGTAGTCGACGTAGCCGTGGGTCTCTTCCGGCGCCTCCTTGCTGACGATGTTGAGCACGCCGGCCGAGGCGTTCTTGCCGAACAGGGTGCCCTGGGGGCCGCGCAGCACTTCGATGCGCTCCAGGTCGAGCAGGTCCAGGGTGGCCTGGCCGGGGCGGCCGTAGACCACGCCGTCGACCACGGTGGCGACGGTGGGCTCGACGCCCGGCGAGGTGGAGATGGTGCCCACGCCGCGGATGAACAGCGAGGTGTCCTTGTTCGAGGCGCCGGCGCGGAAGTTCAGGGTCGGCACCTGGCTGACGATGCTGGAGACGCCGTTGCGGTTGTCGCGCTCCAGCTGCTCGCCCTCCACCACCGAGACGGCCACCGGCACCTTCTGCAGCGTCTCTTCGCGGCGGGTGGCGGTGACGGTCACGGTGTTCAGGGTCGGCGCGGCCTTCTGGCCGTCCTCGGTGGCGCCGGTGGTTTTCTCGGCGGCCCCGGCGGCGCTCCCCAGCGCCGCCAGGAGGATGCCGATGGCCAGCGGGCTGCGGCGCCCGCCGTGGGTGTTGCGAAGACCGCGCGGTGCGGCCGGATGGTTATGGATGCTCATGCTCGTTTCACTGCCCTGCGGAGACCAGACGCGCCTGCTGCTTGCAGGCTCCTTGTGGGCTGTCGCGGTCTGGTCTCGCTCGTGCGAGTGGCAGCAAAAAGGCAGACAGCCGGTATTTGTTAGCGCTAACATCGCCAGTATCAGAGCGACGCTAATAGATCGTCAAATAATTAAAAATTACTTTTATATGCCTTTCAGGATGAACAATTCATGAGCAGCCCCCGCAAGCGCCGAGGCGCAGGACGCGTCACCCTCAGCGCCGTGGCCGAGCGCGTCGGCGTTTCCGCCATTACCGTGTCGCGCTACTTCAACCAGCCGGAGCAGGTCTCCGAGGAGCTGCGCGGGCGCATCGAAGCGGCGGTGGCCGAGCTGGGCTACGTGCCCAACCTAGTGGCCGGCGGGCTCGCCTCGGCGCGCGGGCGCATCGTCGGCATGGTCATCCCCAACATCTCGGGGCCGATCTTCGCTAACACCATCCAGGGCTTCAGCGACACCCTGGCGCGCCACGGCTACCAGCTGCTGCTGGCCTCCAGCTACTTCTCCGAGGAACAGGAAGAGAGCGCCGTGCGCGCCTTCCTCGGCTGGTCGCCGGCAGCCCTGGTGGTCACCAGTCATTTCCACAGCCCCGGCACCGAGAAGATGCTCGCCGAGGCGGACATCCCGGTGGTCGAGGTCTGGGACTACCAGCCCGAGCGCGCGCCCATGCAGGTGGGCTTCCTCCATCGCGACGTGGGTGTCGCCGCCACCCGCTACCTGCTGGACAAGGGCCACCGGCGCATCGCCTTCGTGCAGAACAGCGCCGCCGGCGACTTCAGCGCACTGGACCGCCGCGACGGTTATGCCGACACCCTGCGCGAGGCCGACCTCGAACCCTGGGTTTTCGTGCCCAGCAGCGGCCTGGCGCCCTTCGAGGCCGGCAAGCAGGCCATGGAGGCGCTGATGAAGCGCTCGCCGCAGCCGGACGCGATCATCTTCGCCAACGACAACCTCGCCGCCGGTGGCCTGCTCGCCGCGCAACGGGCGGGCCTGGACCTGCCGGGGGATTGCGCGGTGATGGGCTTCGGCGACTACCCCTTCGCCGAGATGCTGCTGCCCAGCCTGACCACCATCCGCCCGCCGGCCCTGGAGATCGGCGAGCGCGCCGCCACCCGCGTGCTACAGGCCCTCAGGGTGCTGCCGCTGGAGGGCGAGGTGGAACGCCTGAACCTGCTCGACTGTCAGGTCATTGCAAGGGAAAGCGCGTAGAATCCGCGCCCCTCGCAAAACGCCCCACCATCGGAAACACCATGAATCCAGGCACCCTCCTCTCCCTGCCGCTGCTGGCACTGGCCCTTGGCGGCTTCGTCGTCGGCAGCAGCGAATTCATCATCATGGGCCTGCTGCCCGAAGTGGCCCAGGACCTCTCCGTGAGCCTCTCCGACGCCGGCCTGCTGGTCAGCGCCTATGCCATGGGCGTGGTCATCGGCGCGCCCCTGCTCGGCCCGCTGCTGGGCCGCCTGCCGCGCCGCCAGGCCCTGCTCTGGCTGATGGGCGCCTACGCCCTGGGCAACCTCGGCTGCGCCCTGGCACCGAATTACGAATGGCTGATGGCCGCGCGCATGTTCACCGCCTTCAGTCACGCCGGCTTCTTCGGCTGCGCCACCCTGCTGGCCGCCGAACTGGCGCCGCCCCACCGCCGCGCCTCGGCCATGGCCCTGGTGCTCAGCGGCCTGACCATCGCCAACGTCCTCGGCGTCCCGGCCGGTGCCTGGCTCGGCCAGGCCACCAGCTGGCGGGTGACCTTCATGGTGGTGGCGGCCCTGGGCTTCCTCACCCTGCTGGCGCAGTTCCTCTGGCTGCCGGCCACCGCCAAGCCACAACCCAGCGCCGCCGGTGCCTGGGACGGCATCTTCCGCCGGCCGGTGCTGCATGCGCTGGGGGTGTGCAGCCTGTCGTCGGTGGCGCTGTTCGGCGTGTTCACCTACATCAGCCCGCTGCTGCGTGATGTTTCCGGCTTCAGCCCCGAGCATGCCAACTTCGCCCTGCTGCTGTTCGGCATCGGCCTGACCCTCGGCAACCTGCTGGGCGGCCGCCTGGCGGACAAGGGCTTCCGCTTCGCCCTGCCCGGCGCCTTCGCGGTGAGCACCCTGTGCCTGCTGGGCCTGTTCGTCTTCGCCCAGGTGCCGGTGCTGGCCCTGGCCTGCCTGTTCCTCTGGGGCGTGGCCAGCTTCGCCATCTCCTCGCCGCTGCAACTGCTGCTGGTGGAACAGGCCGGCGAATCCGCCAGCCTCGCCGCCACCCTCAGCCACGCCGCCTTCAACCTCGGCAACGCCAGCGGCGCCTTCGTCGGCGGCCTGTGGCTGAGCACCGGGATGGGCCTGGCCAACCTGCCGCTGATGGGCGTGGGCGTGCTGGTTGCCACCCTGCTGGTATGCCTGCCCCTGCCGCGCCTGCGCGCCACCCGCGAGCGCCTCCAGGCGGCCGGGCAGATCCATTGACCCAGGCCCCGTGAGATGAAGCGCCCGTAGGGTGGGTCGCGCGTCTCCGATCCACCGTCCAGCCCCGAGCCGCGCCGCGCATCGGGGCGATGGGCGTTATGGCGGTTGGGAGGGTTCGCGGTACGGAACATCGGGAGCTGCGGTATCGGTCCGGGCGGGCTAGGCTCTGGCCTTTCCCACGCGACAGGAGCACGGACATGGAAGCGGAACGCCAGGCCATCGAGGCGGTGGTACGGGATTACGTGGAAGGCATGGTGCGGGCGGACGCGACGCTGTTGCGCAGCGCCTTCCACCCCGACAGCCGCATCGTCGGGCACTTCGGCCCGGACCTGCAGTGGCTCTCGCCGGAAGCCTTCATCGCCGGCCTGCAGGCCAGGGGCCCGGTGGTGGCCGAGGGCGAAGCGCCGGTGTGGCGTCTGGAGTCCCTGGACCTCACCGGCGACACCGCCCTGGCCAAGGTCACCGACGTCTACGCCGGCCTGGACTTCATCGATTACCTCTCGCTGCTGAAGATCGACGGCCGCTGGCGCATCGTGCACAAGCTGTTCCACCTGCACGGCTAGGGCCTGCCTCCGGGGTGTCGATCCACCGCTTTACCCCGCCAGCACCTCGGCGAACAGCTGCCGCAGGTTATCCACATCGTTGGCGGCCAGCTGGCGCAGCTGCAGCGCGAGCTGTGCATAACTCGGCGCGGGCGGCAGGTTGAGGTGCTGCGGCAGCACCTCGTCGCCGTCGCTCACCAGCAGCGCGAAGTGCACGCTGTTCTCCAGCTCGCGGGTGTTGCCCGGCCAGGGGTAGCTCTCCAGCGCGGCCTGGGCGGCGGTGCTGATCAAGGGCAGCGGCAGGTCCAGGCGCTGGGCGTAGATGCCGAGGAAGTATTCGGCCAGGGGCAGGATGTCGTCCGGGCGCTCGCGCAGCGGCGGCAGCTCGACGCGGCCTTCATCCAGGTACTGGTACAGGCGCTCGTTGAACTTGCCGGCGGCCACCGCCTTGGCCAGGTCGATGCTGGTGGCGGCCACCAGGCGGGCGTCCACCGGGGTCGGCTGGGCAGCGCCGACGCGGGTCACCTCGCGGCTTTCCAGGGCCGCCAGCAGCTTGGCCTGCAGGGGCAGCGGCAGGTCGCCGATCTCGTCGAGGTAGAGGGTGCCGCCATTGGCCGAGCCGAACCAGCCGGCGCGGCTGCTGGCCGAGCCCGCATGGGCACCCGGGGCGTGGCCGAAGAGTTCGGCCTCGGCGTAGACCTTGCTGATGGCGCTGCAGCTCACCGCCACGAACAGCCCCGGGCGTTCGCTGCCCTTGTGGATCTGCCGCGCCAGCAACTCCTTGCCGGTGCCGGTCTCGCCCTGGATCAGCACCGGCACGGCGGCCGGTGCCAGTTGCTCCACCTCCTCGCGCAGGCGCCGCGAGCGGGCGTCGACGAACACCAGCGCGCGGGCGCGGATGCTCAGGGGGCTGCGGTCGGCATCGGCGAAGCTCAGCAGGGGCTGGCCGGTATGTTCCTGGGTCATGAACGAAATCTCCCGCCGGGCCCTGGCTGCGAAGCAGCGGGCCCTGGCGTCACATTGAAAAATGAACCTGTTCGGGATCGAGCGAGCTGGAGAAGAACAAGGCGAAAACAGCCGGGGGCGCGAAGTTCACGAGCTGCAAATGGGCAAGCCCGATGTCGTTTTCAACGCCGTTGTTCCGACGCGCAGCCGATCCTGGGCAGGTGCTCAGGCGCGCTTGCGGGTCAGTTGCTCGATGCGACCCTGCAGCCGGTAGAGGTAGGCGAACCCCTGCTCCCAGAGATGGTGGCCGGACTTCACGTTGATATGCCCGGCACCGGCGAGGATGGCCGGCTCGGCGCCCCACTGGCGCGCCAGCTCCAGCGCACGCGGGGTGCTGGCGGCGTGGTCGTTGTCCGAGCCCACCAGCAGCGTGGGGAACGGCAGCGCGGCCCGGGGAATCGGGGCGAAGCCCTGCAGCGGTTCGGGGCAGCCGGGGCGCTCGACGTCGGCCGGCGCCACCAGCAGTGCACCGCGTACCCGGCGCAGCACGTCCGGGTCGGCCTGCCGGGCCCAGTGGGCGACGGTGACGCAACCGAGGCTGTGGGCGATGAGGATCACCGGCGTGCGCTCGGCATCGATGGCGCGCTCCAGCGCCGCGACCCAGGCGTCCCGCTCGGGCAGGTCCCAATCGGCCTGCTCGACGCGGCTGGCGTTGGGCAGGGTGCGTTGCCAATGGCTCTGCCAATGCTCGTCTGGCGAGCCCTGCCATCCCGGCAGGATCAGGTAACGAATGGCCTGGCTGCGCATGGCGAGCCCTCCTTGCAATGTTTCGACGAGGAGGAGTCTAGGGGCTGCCCATATATCTGTTAAGGAATAAGAATTTATTTACTTATGCATTATTAGCTTATTCACTAAAGGTCCCATCGGGTTCGCGGGCGCGAACTTGTAGGATGAGGGCTTCGCTCAATCACCCGGACCGGGACGCGGTGCCATGCAGATCGACGACGAACTCACCCTGAAGAAGCTGCAGACCTTTCTCGCCTTCATGCGTAGCGGCAACCTCTCCCGCGCAGCGGCCGAGCTGAACACCAGCAACGTCAGCGTGCACCGCGCCATCCACTCCCTGGAGAGCGCCCTGCGCTGCCCGCTGTTCAAGCACGAGGGGCGCAACCTGACACCGCTGGAGAGCGCCTTCGTGCTGGAGGAGCGTGCGCAGAAGCTGGTGCAGGACGTGCTCGAGACGGTGCGCCTGACCCGTGAAGCGGCAGGCTTCTCGGCCGAGCGCTTCAAGCTCGGCTCGCTCTATTCGCTGACGGTGAAGACGGTGCCGCAGTTGATCATGGGCCTGAAGCTGCGGCGCAGCGAGCTGAACATCGACCTGATCCTCGGCTCCAACGTCGATCTTTTCTACAAGCTGAAGAACATGGAGCTGGACGCCATTCTGGTGTCCCTCGACGAGGGCGTGAGCGATGGCGATTGCGAGCAGCTGCCGCTGTTCTCCGACGACATCTTCCTCGCCGTGCCCACCGACTCGCCCTTCGCCGGCCAGCCCGAAGTGGACCTGGCGGACCTGGCCGACTCCACCTTCATCACCCTGACCCAGGGCTTCGCCACCCACCGCGACGGCGGCCGGGTGTTCCAGCAGGCGGGCTTCGAGCCGAAGGTGGCGATGCAGGTGAACGACATCTTCACCCTGCTCAGCATGGTCAGCTCCGGGGTCGGCTACGCCCTGCTGCCCGGGCGCATCGCCGCGGTGTACGAGAACCGCGTGAAGCTCATCCCGCTGCAGGCGCGCTACCGCCTGCAGCAGCACATAGGCGTGGTCTTCCTCAAGGCCAAGGAGCGCGACCCGAACCTGCTGGCGCTGCTGGCCGAATGCCGGATGTACAGCCTGGCGCGCGGGGGTTGAAGGCGGCGCCAGTGGGCGACTGAAGTGGCTCTGTCTGCGTTAGCTGTTGTGATTTTAAAGAAAGGCCTCAAGCACGGTACTTTCCGAACATTTATGACTCCCTGTCACGCCCACCGCGTGGGTTTCGCTTCGCTCTACGCCACCCTACGTAAGCCACCGTGCCCCGAGCGTGATGCGCACATCGATGAAGGCTCTGGCGAAGACGTTGGAGCGGCGGCCAAATGCCCCTTTCAGGAGGCCGAGCGCAATCGTCGTGGAAGGGGTTGAGCGACATGGATGTCGCGAGAGCCGCGATGGGCCAGGGATGGCCCTTCGCGGCGTGCCCCTGGACGCCGCTTGCGGCGAACGCACTTCAGTGCGGCCCGAAGGGCGAGCGTAGCGAGTAACGATGATGGAGCGAGGGGAGTCTGGCGAAGCCAGACCCGTATGCAGGGGCGAGCGTTTTTGGTTCCTTTTTTGTGGTTCGGCATCCCGACGACTGAAAAAAGGGACTCGCCCGGGGGGGCGAAACCAGAAGCATCACCAGAACTCAGCAATCAGCTGGGCTCAATTCTTCTAGCAACACTTAACGCAGACAGAACCACTGAATTCGCCCCTACAGGGAACGCCGAGCGCCCCCTTAGAGCATCACCCACTGCAGCACCGCCAGCAGCGGCAGCAGCACGGCGCAGGACCAGAGCAGGTAGCCGAAGAAGCTCGGCATCTTCACGCCGCGCTGCTCGGCGATGGCCTTGACCATGAAGTTCGGCGCGTTGCCGACGTAGGTCATGGCGCCCATGAACACCGAGCTCATGGAGATCGCCAGCAGGGTCTGTGGCAACTGCTCCATCATCACCTGAGCGTCGCCGGAGGCGAGGTTGAAGAACACCAGGTAGGTGGGTGCGTTGTCGAGGAAGCTGGACAGCACCCCGGTCATCCAGAAATACATGGTGTCCAGCGGTTGGCCATCGGCACCGGTAACGGCGGCGACCACCGCTGCCAGGTGCCCGTCGCGGCCGGCGCGAAGGATGGCGATCAGCGGGGTGAGGGTGATGAAGATGCCGGCGAACAGCTTGGCCACTTCGACTATCGGCCCCCAGTTGAATTCGTTGCCCTTGCGTGCCCAGCGCGGGGTCAGCCACAGCGACAGCCCCGCCAGGGCCAGCAGCAGGCCGTCGCGTACCAGGTTCTGCAGTTCCACGCGGGTGCCCAGCAGGTCGAAACCGATGCCCGGCTTCCACACCCCCGAGAGCAGCACCGCACCGACCACGCCGGCCAGCAGCAGGAAGTTGAACTGCCCATGGACATAAAGCGGCGCATCGGGGGTGGGGTCGGCGGGAGCCAGTTCGTCTTCGCGGCTGAAGAGGTAGCGATCGATCACGTAGAAGATCGCCAGCAACGGCAGCGCCATGGCCAGCACCGGTACGGCCATGTGCTTCAGGGTCCAGAAGAAGTCCACGCCCTTGAGGAAGCCGAGGAACAGCGGCGGGTCGCCCAGGGGTGTTAGGCCGCCCCCGACGTTGGCCACCAGGAAGATGAAGAACACCACCACATGGGCGTTGTGCCGGCGGTTGTCGTTGGCGCGCAGCAGCGGGCGGATCAGCAGCATGGCCGCACCCGTGGTGCCCATCACCGAGGCCAGCAGCGTGCCCAGGGCCAGCAGCCGGGTGTTGAGCCCGGCCGAGCCGTGCAGGTTGCCTTGCACCAGGATGCCGCCGGAGATGGTGAACAGCGCCAGCAGCAGCACGATGAAGGGCAGGTACTCGCCGAACAGCACGTGCACGCCCATGGCCAGCGTCGCGTGGGCGCCGAAGCTGGCGACGAAGGGCACCAGGAACAGCAGCGTCCAGCCGGCAGTGATCTTGCCGAAATGGTGGTGCCAGAAATCACTGGCGATGATCGGCAGCAGCGCGATGCTCAGCAGGATGCCGGCGAACGGCAGCGCCCAGAGCAGGCTCAGGCTGGCGCCGTCAACCTCGGCGGCCTGGGCGATGGCGGGTAGAAGCAGCAGGGGGATGAGCAGGCAGGCACGCAATGAAGGCATCGGAGGCAACCAGGCTGGGCGAGAGGAAAACGGCGCGGTGCTCCAGCGGGCCGCCGCACCCCGAAAGACGCGGGATGCTAAACCAAAGCGGCGCCCGACCCCAGCGCCGCTTGTAGGACAAGGCTTCAGCCCATCAGCCCGCGCATGGCGAAGAACAGCACCGACGGGCCCATCAAACAGCCCAACGCGGTGTAGAAGGCGGCGGTCAGGCAGCCATAGGGCACCAGCTTCGGGTCGGTGGCCGCCAGGCCGCCGGCCACGCCGCTGGAAGTGCCCATCAGGCCGCCGAAGATCACCGCCGTGCGCGGGTTATTGAGGCCGATCAGCGGCGCCACGAAGGGCGTCGCCACCATCACCAGGATGGCCTTCACCAGGCCGGCGGCGATGGACAGCGCCATCACCTCGGAGCTGGCACCGATGGCCGCACCGGTGACCGGCCCGACTATGTAGGTGACCGCCCCGGCGCCGATGGTGGTGAGGCTGACCACGTCCGTGTAGCCAAAGGCCAGGGCCACGCCGACACCGGCGACGAAGGAGGTGCCGATGCCGACGAACAGCGAGATCACCCCGGAAACACCAGCGCGCTTGAGCTCCTCGATGTTCACCCCGAAGGCCGTGGCGACGATGGCGAAGTCGCGAAGCATGGCGCCCCCCAGCAGGCCGATGCCCGACAGCAGGGAGATGTCCACCAGGCCCTTCTGCCCACCGGTGACCACGCCACCCACATAGGACAGCACCAGGCCGAGGAAGATGGCGATGGCCGAGCCGTGCAGGCGCCCACGGGTGAGCTTGTCGGAGAGCCAGTAGGACAGCCACATGGTCACGCCGATCACCGCGAAGCCGCTGATCAGCCCGTAGCCGTTGATCACTTTCAACATGGATTCGTACATGGCGGTCACCGTTGCGCTTGGGTCAGGGGCTCAGCGGGGGCCGCCGAGGGCTTCTTTTGTCCGAGCCTGTCCAGCACCGGAACCATGGCGAAACCCAGCACCACCGCAGCGACGCCGGCGAGGATCGCCATCGGCCCGCCGGAGAGCGCGCCGAGCACGTTCTGCTGGGCGGCCATGGCGACCACGATGGGGATGTAGACCGCGCTCCAGAACTCCACGCCCTGTTCGGACTTGGCGCTCATCAGGCCGCGTTTGTTGAGGTAGCTGCCGATGAAGATCAGCAGCAGCATGGCGATGCCCACGCCGCCGACGTTGGCGGGGACACCGAGCAGTTTGCCCAGCAGCTCTCCGATGAAGAGGCCTGCCAGGGTGCACAGGGCGAGAAAGGCGACACCGTAGATGATCATTGTTGTTGTCCTCGGTTCTGTCGAAGTTGTTGTTCTTGTGCTTCGAAACGCGCGGGGGGTCAGGGCGTTCGACCTACCTCCCGACGCAGCAGGGCGTCCAGCGTATCGCGGCGGGTGCCCTGGAAAGCGATCACCGTACCTTGGTCGAATACGCGTCGCGCCAGGCCGCTGAGCACGGCACCGGGGGGCAGTTCGATGTGCAGGCGCACGCCGCGTTCGTAGGCGTTGCGCAGGGTGCCGTGCCAGTCGACGACGCGGCACATGTTGAAGGCGAGGTCGTCGCGCAGGCGTTCGGGTCGTGGATCGGCCGTGCGGTGGTGCCGCTGAGGTAGCCGATGGCTGGCCTGCGCAGCTGCGCCTCGGCGAAGGCCGCAGCCAGCTCGCGGGCCGGTGCCTCCAGCAGCGCGCAATGGGACGGCACGCTGACCGCCAGGCGCTTCGCCAGGCCGGCGCCCAGGCCGCGGGCGCGCGCGGCGACGGCGGCCATGGCGGCGTCGCTGCCGGCGATCACCTGCTGGTTGTCGGCGTTGATATTGGCCAGGAACACCGGGCCTTCGGCCTCCGCGATCAGGCGTTCGAGGGTGCCCAGGTCGAGCCCGCCGATGGCGGTCATGCCGAAGCCCTGCGGATAAGCCTGTTGCATCAGCTCGCCGCGCAGGGCCACCAGGCGCAGGGCATCGGCGAATTCCAGGGCACCGGTGGCCACCGCCGCCCCGTAGGCGCCGATGGACAGGCCGGCCACGTAATCCGGCGCCGGGCTTTCCTCCAGCAGCAGGCGTGCGCAAGCGACCCCGGTGATCAGCAGGCACAGCTGCACGGCACGGGTGCCTTGCAGCGCCTCGGCCGAGTCCAGCGCCAGCACGTCTTCGCCCAGCGCTGCGCTGGCCTCGTCCAGGCAGGCGCGTGCCTCGGGGGGCAGCTGGTGGAGCATGCCCACCTGCTGCGCGCCCTGGCCGGGGAAGGCGAAGAGGCTGCTCACGCCGCGTGCTCCAGGGCCTGCCAGGGGTTATCCACAAGGCGCGCGCCCTCTGCGCACTTGAGCAGCACGCGGCGGGAATCACCGGCCCATTCGCGCAGGGCGATGGCGCCGAACGGGGTTTCCAGTTGCAGGTCGATGCGGCAGCAGGCGCGGTCGAGCAGCGCCAGCAGCTCACGGGCGCGCTGGCGCTCGAAGGGTTCGGGAGTGTGCAGCAGCAGGTCGAGGTCGCTTTCGCCATGCAGCACCGGCACGCCGGTGGCCAGCTCGAACCCGACGCCGCCGGTGGGGCCCCAGGCGAGGCCGGTGGCCTCCAGCACGGGGGCAACCTCCACCAGCGCGCGCAGCGCCGGCCAATGCCCGGCTGTACGCGGGCGCAGCTGTTCCGGGCTGATGCAGCGCTGGATGGCGGCAAGGGGCATCAGCGTGGCGAAGCGCTGTTCGCGGCTGGCGCCACGCACACCCACGGCAACCCGGCCCGGCTCGCACAGGGCGCGGCGCACCACCACCGGCAGGCCGGCGGCGAGCACCTGCCGCGCCCAGGCCGGGGCCTCGGCGGGCAGTTGCTCCGGGGCGAGGCCCCAGAGGAGATCGTGAGGATGATTGGCCTTCATGGTCCGCTCCTGTGCGAGGGCCTTACCACTGCGCCCGCAGCATCGCCCGCACCTTCGCCGAGGCCGCGCGGTTCTCGGCGCCGAGGCGCCCGCGCAGGTCGGTGGTGGTGCCGATATCCGCCACCGCCCGCACCAGGCAATTGCGCATCCGGGCGACATCGGCGGCAGCGGGCTGCTCGACGTTATCCACAGCCAGGCGCTCCCAGAGCAGGCCGAGGGAGGCGTAGTTGTCGAGGTCGTAAGCCATGGGCGGGATGGTCGCGGCGAGGGCTTCGAGGTCGTCGACGCTGCGCAGGGTGATGCGCGCGGCGGCGGCCTTGCCCATGGCGTGGACCATCACCCCGGCGTCGTCCAGGGCGATCAGGCGCTGGGCCTGGTAGCCGTGGGCGAGGAAGGCGCCGGACATGGCCTTGCCCACCAGCAGGCCGATCACCGGGTGCCCGGCGAGACGGGCGCGGGCATAGGCGTCCACTGCGCCGGCCAGGGCCTGGTGGATGCCCAGGGCCTCTTCGCGGCGGCCGTAGGCCTGGCTGGGTACGTCCACCACCGCCACCAGCACGCGCTTGGTGCCGCGCCCGGCGTCGGCTTCGATGGCGTCATCCACCGCCTTGGCCAGGCCCCAGCCTTCCAGCAGGCCCACCTCGCCGTTGCGGGCGCGGGGGAAGGGGTTGGCGGCATCCGCCACCACGGCGATGAAGCGCGCGGCGCGGCTGCCCACCTCGCCATCGATGACCTTCACCGAAGCCGGATAGCCGGCTTGTTCGCTGTCGCCTGCCAGGGCGTGCAGCCACTGCATTCCACGGCTCATTGCGGTTCTCCCGTGTAGAGGGCGCGCACGGCGGCGGCGTCCAGTTGTGCACAGTCATCGCCCAGGCGCGCCAGGCGTTCGAGGAACCAGGCATGCCGGCGGCTGCGGGGCAACGGCGGCTCGTCGCTGGCCAGCAGGCCGCCGAGGGCCTCGCGGATGGCGTCGATATCGTCGGCGACATAGCCATCCACCAGCTTGCTGGCCATGCGCTGCTCGCCACCGGTGAGGCTCCAGATGAAGGGCCGGTCGCGGGAGTCGTATTCCTCGATGCCGGCTTCCTGCTCGATCACCTGCGGGCCGTTGAGGCCCAGGCGCGCTTCGCGGGTCACCAGCAGGTGGCTGCACAGCCCGGCGGCGATGGACATGCCACCGAAGCAGCCCACCGGCCCGGCCACCAGGCCGACCACCGGCTGGTACTGGCGCAGCTCGACGATGGCGGCCTGGATCTCGGCGATGGCCGCCAGGCCCAGGTTGGCCTCCTGCAGGCGCACGCCACCGGTTTCCAGCAGCAGCACGGCGCAGGTGGGAATGCCCTTGCGGTTGTCCTCGGCGGCCAGCTCCAGCAGGCCGGCGATCTTGGCGCCGCCCACCTCGCCCATGCTGCCGCCCTGGAAGGCGCCCTCGATGGCGGCGATCACCGCCGGCAGGCCATTGATGCTGCCCTTGGCCACCACCACGCCGTCGTCGGCCTGGGGCACGATGCCCTGGCGCGGCAGCCAGGGGGAGACCAGCCGTTCGAAGGGCCCGACCAGCTCGCGGAACGAGCCCGGGTCGAGCAATTCGCGGGCGCGCTGGCGGGCGCCCAGTTCGACGAAGCTGCGGGTGGCCAGCAGGCGTGCGTTGTCAGTCATGGGTCACCTCCTCCAGGGCCTGCTCCAGGCGCAGGCGCACCACGCCGGGGGTAGCGCCGAAATCGTGGATGTCGATGCACAGGGCCGGCAGCGACTGGCCGGCGAACATGCGCTCGAACAGGTGCCGCCAGCGGGCTTCGCTGCCGTTCACCGAGGTCACCACCTGGATCGACAATTTGCCGGCGAGGCCGGGCTCCAGCAGCACTTCCAGGTCGCCGGAGCCAACGCAGCCCACCAGCGCGCGGCCAAAGGCGGGTTGCCCGGCGGGGAATTCGAAAGACAGGGTTTCCATGGTCAGCTCCCGACTCGGTCGATGAACAAACAGGCGGCGAGCAGATCGGCCGCGCCGCCCGGCGAGGCATTGAGCCCCAGCAAACGGGTTTCCAGTTCGCGCAGCCGGCGACGCCCGTCGAGGCTGGCGCAGCCCCCGGCGTCGAGCACCGCGCGGGCGCCCCGCTGCATGGCGGCGAGCCCTTCCGGGCCGGCGCGCCAGAGCACGCAGGTGTCGGCCAGCTCGGCCATGATCGCCAGCAGCGCATCGAGCCGGGCGTTCTGCTCGCCGCTGCCCTGGGCGCGGCTGCGCTGCAGCTGCGGCAGGCCGTGCAGGCGCACGGCGGGGAAGCCGAGCTGGGCCTCCTCCCGCGCGCCCCGGGCGCCGTAGCGCTGGGCGACACGACTGCCGTGGCTGTCCTGCTGCGGTGCGGCGCGGTCATCGATCAGGGCGATGCGCGCGGCACGGGTGGTGATGCCTGCGGCTTCGGCCTTGGCCGGTTCCAGCGCGACGGCGGCCACCAGCAGGCCGAGGGCCCAGATGGCGCCACGGTGGGTGTTGACCCCGCCGGTGACGGCGAGCATGGCGGCCTCGCCTTCACGGCCGATGCGGCCCAGGGCCTCGCGCAGCGGCTGGCCGACGTCGCCGAACGCCACCGCCGCCTCGGCCATGGCCTTGAACGCCGGCCACAACGACAGCGCCGAGGCGTGCATCAGGCCCAGGTGCAGGTCGCTGTGGGCGCCGCTGCCACGCCGGTCCACCAGCGCGGGCTTGGGCGAGAGGTCGGCTTCGTCGATCAGCGCATCGACGGCCTGGTCCGCCAGCCACTCGGCCAGGGGCAGCCCGGTACTTTTCGCGATCAGTGCACTCATCACCAGCTCCTGAACTTGGCCGGGGGGTTGTAGAGGCCGCCGGACCAGTCCACCAGCTCGGCGATGCTCTTGGCGGCGAGCAGTTCGCGGGTCGCATCGGTGCGGCGGATGCCGAGGTCCTCGGGCAGGGCGATCAGCCCTTCGCGGCGCATGCGCTCGGTGTCCTTGGGGTCATGGCGCAGGCCGATGGCGGTGACCCCGGCGACGGCGGCGATCATGGCGCGGCGCTCTTCCACCGTGCGCGCCTTGTACAGGTAGGCGATGCCTTCCTCGGTGAGCAGGTGGGTGACGTCGTCGCCGTAGATCATGATCGGCGCCAGGGGCATGCCGCTCTTCCGGGCCACATCGACCGCGTCCAGGGTCTCGACGAAGGTGGGTTTGCCGCCTTCCTGGAAGGTCTCGACCATCTGCACCACCAGCTTCTTGCCACGGGCCAGCAGGGCCTCGGGTTCGGCGCGCATGTCCAGCCAGGCGGGGGTGGAATGGCGGCGGCCGCGCGGGTCGTGGCCCATGTTCGGCGCACCGCCGAAGCCCGCAAGGCGGCCCCGGGTGACGGTGGAGGAATGGCCGTCGCCATCCACCTGCAGGGTGGCGCCGATGAACAGGTCCACCGCGTACTGCCCGGCCAGCTGGCACATCATGCGGTTGGAGCGCATGGAGCCGTCGCGGCCGGTGAAGAACACGTCCGGGCGCTGGGCGATGTAGCCCTCCATGCCCAGCTCGGTGCCGAAGCAGTGCACGCTTTCCACCCAGCCGGTCTCGATGGCGGGGATCAGCGTCGGGTGCGGGTTGAGCGTCCAGTTGCGGCAGATCTTGCCCTTCAGCCCCAGGGATTCGCCGTAGGTGGGCAGGATCAGCTCGATGGCGGCGGTGTTGAAGCCGATGCCGTGGTTGAGCGACTGGACCTTGTGTTTCTCGTAGATGCCGCGGATCGCCATCATCGCCATCAGCACGTGCACCGGCTTGATGTGGCGCGGGTCGCGGGTGAACAGCGGCTCGATGTAGAACGGCTTGTCGGCCACCACCACGAAGTCGACCCAGGAGGCGGGGATGTCCACGCGCGGCAGGTCGCCGACGTCGTCCACCAGCTCGTTGACCTGGACGATGACGATGCCGTCGGAGAAGGCCGTGGGCTCCACCAGGGCGGGGGTGTCCTCGGTGCTGGGGCCGGTGTAGATGTTGCCGTGGCGGTCGGCCATGAAGCCGGCCACCAGCGCGACGTTGGGGATCAGGTCCACCAGCAGGCGCGAGTACAGCTCGATGTAGGTGTGGATGGCGCCGACTTCCAGCAGGCCGTCTTCCAGCAGCTGGCTGATGCGCAGGCTCTGCGGCCCGGCGAAGGAGAAGTCGAGCTTGCGGGCGATGCCGCGTTCGAACAGGTCCAGGTGCTCGGCGCGGCTGACGCTGGGCATGATCATGTGCAGGTCGTGCAGGCGCCCGGGATCGGCCTTGGCCAGGGAGCGGGAGAGGAAGTCCGCCTGCTTCTGGTTGTTGCCTTCGAGCACCACCCGGTCGCCGGGGGCGATCAGCGCCTCCAGGGCGGCGACGATGCGCTCGCTGGGCAGCACCACGCCGTCGGCGAGGGATCGCACCTGGTCGAGGCGACGCTGCTTTTCCGCGCGCCGACGCGACCATTGCGGCGGTGGGGAGATTGTCGTTGTCATTGGAGGCTCCACGGGTTCCGCTGTCGTGGAGCGAACCTTAGGAGCGCGACCGGTGGGTCATCAATCAAGCCCGGGGACGGATCGTTACGGCGAGGTTAACGATCCACTGCGGTGCGATGCCGGATGCAGGGTGGACCCCGCTTCATCGGTCCACCATGCGGGGTCGACCGGGGCTCTTGTTGTGGGAGCGGATTCATCCGCGATGGAGCGCAACGCGCTCCCGCCTTTTCACGCACCTTGCATGCAGCGAGGTCAACCGGGAGCTCCGCTGGTGGACGTAAAGAGCGACGCCCACCCATGCCTTCAACTGCTTGTGCAGAGGGTTCGGGATCGTTGTGTTGGGCCTCGCTGCGCTCGGCACCAACCTACGGTCATGCACCGTGCTCGGTGTGATGCCGGTGGACCCCGCTTCACCGGTCCACCGTGCGGGGCTGCTCGGGGCTTAGAACTCCAGGGTGCTGGAGAGCTGCACCAGGCGCGGGTCACCGATGGAGACGTTCCACTGGTTCACCGAGGAGCTGTAGTAGGTCTTGTCGAAGATGTTCTTCAGGTTCAGCTGCAGCTTGAGACGCTTGTCGTTACCCAAGGGCGTCTCGTAGGCGGCGAAGGCGTCGGCTACTGCGTAGTGAGGCAGGTTGAAGCTGTTGGCGACATCGCCCTCACGGGAGCCGATGTAGCGACCACCAAAGCCTGCACGCAAACGATCACCCTCGAACACCTGGCCGAAGTCATAGACCGCCGAGAGCGAGCCACTGCGCTTGGCAACGTTCTGCAGTTCGTTGCCCTTGTAGAGCGGGTCCTTGGTCAGCTCCGCATCCAGCCACGCAAAGGTGCCGATCAGGCTGAGGTTGTCGGTGACCTGGCCGGTGACATCCAGCTCAATGCCACGTGAGCGGACTTCACCCACTGCTCGGTTGGAGCCATCGAGTTCGGTCACGGCGACGTTCTCCTTGACGATATCGAACAGCGCCAGGGTGCCGGTGATGCGGCCCGGCATATCCAGCTTGGCGCCGATCTCCCAGCTCTTGCCCTCCTCCGGAGCCATCGCGTTCACCGATCCGGTCCCGCTCAGCGGCGCAATGGTGGAGTTCGGTTTAAAGGACTCGGTGTAGCCGCCGTAGAGGGACAGCTCGTCGGTCATCTTGTAGACCAGGCCGACCCGGGGCACCCAGAGCTGACCGTCGATATCGGTGTTCTTGGTGAACGGACGGCCGCGACCGGCGAGCTGGTCGTAGAGCTGGTAGCGAGCACCGGCGATGAATATCCACTGCTCGTTGAGGTGCACCGAATCCTGGAAGAAGGCGGACTGGCTGACCACGCGGTCGGTCTGGTCGCTGTCGCCGGCGGCCACCGTGGTGGGCACCGGCACCTGGCCATAGACCGGGTTCCAGGGGTTGAAGCTGACGCTGGTGGTCTGGCGGATCAGGTCCTCGCGGTAGAACTTGCGGTACTCGTGGTCCACGCCCATCAGCAGGTCGTGCTGCATGCCGGCCAGTTGCACCTTGCCGTCCAGGTCGAAGGTGGCGAAATGCTCGGTGCTCACCGCGCCCCGGGTGCCATCCAGGCGACGCCTCAGCGTGCCGTTGGCATTCTGGCTTTGCACCCGCGCCTGGTAGTCGTCGTAGGTGTCGCGGTTGTAGCTGTAGGCGAAGTGGGCTTTCCAGTCCTCGTTCAACGGGTGTTCGAGGTCGAGGATCATCAAGTCCGAGCGGCCCTCGGTGACGTTATAGGGCTCGTCCAGGCGGCGGGTGGCCGGCACTGCCAGGGGCTTGCCGTTGATGAAGACCGTGCCGCGGTCGAAGGGCACCGAGTACTCGCGGTGCTCGAAGCTGAGGTTCACCGTGGTGTCTTCGCCGTACCAGGCGAAGGAGGGGGCGAAGGTCTTGTCGCGGTTGTGGCCGAAGTTGCGCCAATAGTCGGCGTCGTCGTAGTCGGCGATCACGCGGTAGGCCAGGCCGGAATCCCCCAGGGGGCCGGTGACGTCGAGGGTGCCGCCGCTGCCGTTCTTGCCATCGCCATAGGTGGAGGCGCGTCCGGTGATGGCGCGGTAGTCCTCCAGCAGCGGCTTCTTGCTGACCACATTGATCACGCCGCCCGGGTCGAGGATGCCGTAGAGCATCGAGGACGGGCCCTTGAGCACTTCCACCCGCTCGGCGGTGGCGGTGAGGTTGCGGCCCTGGATGGTGCGCATGCCGTCGCGCAGGATCGAGCCGTCGCGGTTGTCGCCGAAGCCGCGCTTCATCACCGCATCCAGGGTGCTGCCGAGGGTGTTGGCCTGGGTGATGCCGCTGACGTTGGCCAGGGCGTCGTCGAGGTTCTGTGGCTGCTGGTCGAGCAGCGCCTGCTGGGGCACCACGGCCACCGCCTGGGGGATTTCCAGCAGCGGCGTTTCCGAGCGCATCAGGCGCGTGGTGGGCGGCGGCTGGTAACTGGTGGCGGCCAGCTGGCGGGAGTTGATGTTCACCGCATCGAGGTTCAGCGCACCGTCGTTGGCGCGGGGCACCAGGGTGAGGGTGCCGGGGTTGACCTGTGCATAACCCAGCCCGCTGCCGGCCAGCAGCTGCGCCAGGGCCTGCTCGGCACTCATGCGGCCGTTCACCGCCGGCGCCTGGACCTGGTAGGCGGCATCCTCGGTGTAGACCAGCGCCAGCCCGGTGACGCGGGTGAAGGCGGCCAGGGCCTGGGGCAGCGGCTGCGCGGCGATGGCGAACTCATGCACGCTGGCCAGCGCGGCGGCGGGCGCCTCGGCATCGGCGGCATGGGCCAGCGGCAGCACGCCCACGTGGCCGAGGGCGAGCAATGCCGAAACCAGACCGAGGCGCTTGAATGCGCCGCCCTGCAACCGCGATGTCCTGTACTTCATGGGTATGACCTGCCCCCTGGCTGATGGGTTTCTTTGCGAATAAATCGCATTCCACCTCCTACACGGAGCCCGCGAGCGGATACCTCACCTGAAATTGAAAATAATTTTGAAAAAAATAAAACCGCCTGCCGGACAGCAGCTTTGTGTAGGGGCGAATTCATTCGCCAAGGGCAGCACAGCTGCCCCGCAGGGCTCCGTGTGGCAGGCCTTCGGCCTGCTGGGCGAATGAATTGGCTCTGTCTGCGTTAAGTGTTGCTAGAGGATTTGAGTCCAGCTGATTGCCGAGTTCTGGTGATGTTTCTGGTTTCGCCCACCCGGGCGAGTCTCTTTTGGCAGTCGTCGGGGTGCCGAACCACCCAAAAGAAACCAAAAGGGCTTGCCCCATCATCCGGCCCCGGCTTCGCCGGGGTTCCCTCACTCCATCGCCGTTACTCGCTACGCTCGCCCTTCGGGCCGCACTGAAGTGCGTTCGCCGCAAGCGTCGTCTGGGGGCCGGCGCGATGGGCCATCCATGGCCTGGCGCGCCTCTCGCGGCATCCATGCCGCTCGTCCCCCGGCGCAACGACTGCGTTCGGCCTCCTGGAGGGGCCTTGGCGGCTGCTCCAACTTTCTTCGCTCAAATCCACACATTGATGTGCGCACCAACCCAACGTGCACGTAACGGCGGCTTTCGTAGGATGGCGTAGAGCGAAGCGAAACCCATGCGGTGGGGGGGGGGCACGAACCCTTGGGTGCCCGGAAATAGCCGTGCTTGAGCGCTTGCATTAAAACCACAACAGCTAACGCAGACAGAGCCAATGAATTCGCCCCTACAGACATGTGCCGAACAGCTAGCGCAACACGATCAACCGGCCCAGCACCTCGTGCTGGCGGAAGCCGACCACGGCGCGCAGGGAGTCGAGGATGGCGTGGGGGTCGTTGCTGGGGAAGCTGCCGCTGATGCGCCGCGCGGCCAGTTCGTCATCCAGCAGGACGATGCGCCCCGGGTAGTAGCGCGCCAGCTCGGCCAGAACATCGGCCAGGGGCGTCTTGTAGAAGGTCAGCCGCCCTTCCCGCCAGGACAGCTGCGCCTGGGCGTCCACCGTCCAGGTCTCACCGGCCTTGCCTTCGCCATAGACCAACTGCTGGTTGGCGGCGAGCACGTCCTGGGGCTGGCCGGGCGCGGCGGTGACGCCCACCCTGCCCTGCTCCACCGTGACCCGCGCGCCGCCGTGGCGCAGCCGCACGCCGAAGCGGGTGCCGAGCACCCGGGCTTCGCCACCGGCGGCGTAGACCACGAACGGCACCTCGCCATGGCTGACCTGGAAGAAGGCCGCGCCGCGACGCAGCTCGACATGGCGCTCGTCCGCGCGCAGCTCGACGCTCACCGCGCTGTCGGCATCCAGGGTGATCACCGAGCCGTCGGCCAGTTCCACCGTGCGCACCTCACCGGGCGCGGACACGTAATCGGCGCCCAGGTCCTGCAGCCAGTCGACGGGTTTCCAGCCGCCGCCCCAGACCACCAGCGCCAGGCTCGCGGCCATCGCCAGCAGGGCGCCCCAGCGCCGCCCACGAGCAGGCGGCACGGCCATGCGCTCCAGGTACTGGCGCAGGCGCGCGTCTTCCTCGGCGGCGATGGCATGGGCCGCGGGCCAGGTACGGCGCCACAGCTCCTGGGCCTGGGCGTAGGCCTCGATATGGGTGACATCGGCATAGAGCCAGCGCTCGAAGGCCTCGCGCTGGGCCGGCGAAGGCCGCCCCTGCATGCGTCCGATCCACAGCCAGGCCGCCTGCTCGACGGCATGCTGGCTGCTGGTGGCGGTGACGGGCCGCTGCTGATCGAGACTCATGGTTTCGCGCTCCCCGGCGAGATGGTGGCCGGCCTGTCCTGCAGGCTGGCCTTGCAGGCTCCCAAGGCACGCATCATATGTTTTTCCACGGCGGACTGGGAAAGCCCCATGGCGCGCGCGATGTCGCCATAGGTGCTGCCGTGGAGGCGGTTGAGCAGGAAAATGTGGCGTGTGCGCTCCGGCAGCGAGCGCAAGGCCGCTTCAACGTGACGCAGGTCGTTGCCGGCCTCCAGCGCCGCTTCCGGGGGCGGCGCCTCGCCCTGTTCGAGCAGCAGGCCGGCCTCGTTGCGGGTGCGCGCGCCTTCGCTGCGCATGTGGTCGATGGCCAGGTTGTGGGCGCTGCGCAACAGGTAGGTGGCGAGGTCCTCCACCGGTGCCGCCGGGCGGCGCCAGAAGCGCAGGAACAGGTCCTGGACCAGGTCCGCCGCCGTGGCGCGACAGCCGACGCGCCGGCTGACCAGCGCCTCCATCCGCTCCCGCTGGGCGAGGAACACGCGCAACAGATCCTCGCGCCGCGACGGATCGCCGGGTGCGGGCGCATCCGGCGGCAGGTCGGCCGGTGAGGAGGTATCGGGCATGGAGCGGCGCAGGCTTCGAGGAAGAGAGCGCGGATGATAATGCTTATCAAATAACAATTAACAGCGAAGCGACGACCGTACGCCTCCGGCCCCCGTAATGACCCGGCCGGAGAGCGCTGGCAACGACCTCAACGAGGAGCCTGGCAGGCGCCCGGTTCCGGTAGCAGGCTGATATCGACACGGCGGTTGGCCGCGCGTCCGGCCTCGGTGGCGTTGTCCGCGATGGGTTGCCCCGAGCCCTGGCCGCGCACGGCGAAGCAGTCGTCGGCCACGTCCCCCATGTTCTTCATCCAGTCACGGACCGCTGCGGCCCGAGCCTGTGCCAGGGCGAGGTTGCGCAGCTCGTCGCCGGTGGCGTCGGTATGCCCGGTGATGACGATCAGCCAGCCCGGTTGCGCCCTGACGTTGGCCAACGCGTTGATCAGCACCTTGGTCGAGTCCGGCTTCAACCGGGCACTGCCGGAGTCGAACAGCTGCAGGCTGTCCAGGCGAATGGGCTCGGTGGCGATGCGCGCCTGCTCCTGCATGCGCTGCCAGTGCTGCCAGCCCAGCACCCCCAGCGGCACCAGCGCGACCAGGCCCAGCAGCAGCACCAGCGCGACCCGGAGCGCACGCTTGCCGGGGCGACGCTCCAGGTACACGACCGGCGCGACCCCGCCATGCTCCGGCATCGAGATGAACAGCCTCATGGGCTGCTCCGGGGCTGCGCTCCCGCGTTCGCGGGGATGGCCCGGGAGCGGCGAAGCATCGTCCTGCAACCGCGCAGCCAGTGCCGATACCTGCTGGTTCAGGGCCCGCAGCGCCGTCATCGCGGGCAGCCGCTGCCGGCCAAGCACCTCCTGCAGGCAGGCGAGGTCCGCTTCCAGGGTGCGGATGAGGGAGGCATCCCTCTTGCCGATATCGAGCCCGCGCAGCAGCGGCTGCCACTGCGTGAACAGCCAGGCGAGGATGTCCATGCGCTCCGTCGCGTTGCGCGGCCACAGGCGATCCCACGCCCCCGCCAGCAGCTGGTTCAGCAAGGTCATGCCCTCGGCCACGCCGGGCAGCCCGTAGCGCTGGGCCAGCGCGAGGGCCAGGAAGGCGGCGATCTGCAGGTCACTGCCATTGTCGCGGAGCAGCTCCCGGCACCACTGCTCGACCTTGCGCCAGTCGACATCCGGGCAAGCGGGGTGGTGCAGCTTTGCCAGTTCCTCGTAGAGCGCCGCAAGGTCGCCGTGTTGATGCAGTTCGTTCTGCGCCCTGCCAACGAGTCCATTCATGGTGTTCTCTCCCGGATCGAATCCTGTCTACAGATAGTTCTGCTGCCGGAGGTGGCGGACCAGCACCCTGCCCTCCGGCGCCAGCGTGGTGCCGAACGTCGCCTGCTCCCCGCTCTTGAGCCGTACGTCGAGGCTGTACTCCAGCTGCCCGGGCCGTGACTGGGGCAGCAAGCGGACGCTCAGCTCCGCCAGCCGCGGCTCGTACTCGAGCAGGGTGTGGGTCAGGGCGCCGATCAGGCCGTGGGCGGCAGCCGGCAGCCCCTGCAGTACCTGACCCATGTCCGGCAGCCCGTAGTCCGGCAGGTGGCTGAGCGAACCGGCGCGGCTGTCGAGGATGCGCTGGAGGTTGTCCAGCACCGAGAGGATGAGCCGGTCCTCCTCGCGTACCCGATGCAGATCCAGTTCACCGGTGAAGTTCTGCAGCAGCGTTTCGTAGAGCGATGGCGTGTGCTCGGTCACGGGTCAGGCCTCGGGCAGTGGACGCAGGGCCAGGCGGTTGTCGCCGAGCTCGATCACCCGTGGCTGGTCCGGGTCCAGGTCGTCGCGGGTGAGTTCCAGGCGCCAGGAGCCGCTGCGGGTGTCCGGCTGGCGGAACAGCGCGACCACGGCGATGACCTGGGTGGCTTCATCCAGCGGCACGCTGAGCTGCGCGCCTTCTCCGGGGTTGATCACCAGGGTGCGTTCGTCGAGCAGGTCGGCACCGAGCCGCTCATGGCTGTCGTCCAGCAGGTGGTCGTAGGTCGCCCGCCTGAACGCCTGGGCGTCACGCAGCGCGTAGATGCGCACCAGGGTCGGCACGGACAGCCCGGACATGTCGCGCGGGTCGGTGTTGATCGCGGGGCGCGCGCTGAAGTCCAGGTGCAGGGTCTTCACCTGCTTGTAGAAGATCGACCTGGCGAGCTCCGCCGAACTGTCGCCGACGCTCTGGTACAGGCCACACCCCCCATCAGCGCGGCCAGCAGGGCCGGCAGCAAAGGCCTAAAAACGGTACGCGACATGCTGTGTCTCTCTTTCCTGCGGATTGTTGCGAAGGCCCCGATAGCGCCCAAGCGGGATGGTCACGGTCCCGGGGAGAAGGTCGCTCCGTTCGCCGCCCTGGCCCAGCAGCCCGGTCATGCCGAGCAGCAGGGTCGTCTCGCCCAGCACCGGCCGTGGCAGGCAGCGTGTCGGCAGGGAGAGTTCGAGCCGTGCCGTGCAGCGCCAGCCGAGGTAGACCTGCAGCAGCACCAGGAGGTCGCTGTGCAGGTGGGCGCCCGGTAGCCAGCCCTGCACTTCCCGCGGGTCTTCGGTGAACAGCGACAGGTGCAGCTGGCTGTTGGCGTCATGGCCGACACGCCCCAGCGGGGTGCCCTGCGACAGGCCCACCGGCTCGGCCGCCGACAGCCCCGCCGGCCGTGCCAGCACCACCCGTAGCGGACAGTGCGGCGTGACGCGGGCGCGGGTTTCGGGGGCCAGCAGCTTCACCAGCGCGGCGATGCCTTCGGCGTTGCGGGTGGGCAGGCGCATGACGCTGAGCAGCGCGAGAAAGCGCGAGATCGGCGTCGCGACATGCTCGGCGGTGCCGGGGATTCCCAGGCCGATGAGACCCAGCAGGCACTGGGACGTCGGGTCGGCCCCACCGGGCTCGAAGGTCGCCGGGTACGAGTACTTGCGCCAGATGCGATAGAGCTGGGTGAAGATCCGGTGATTGAAGATATCGAGGAAGGCTTCCAGCGCCTCGTGCCCTTCGCGGCGCTGGGCGATGTCGTCCAGGTAGGTGGTCGGCAACGGCGAGTCCACGCCATAGAGCCCCAGCAGCCGCGTGCGCACGGTGGCCGGCATCCGGTCCGGCTCGTCAGCGAACTCGATGGCCTTCAGTTCGCCTGCCGGGAAGCCCATGCCGGGGTCGGGACGAAAGCGCACCGGGTCATCCGAGGGGCGCTCGGTGCTGCCCAGGGGCGGCTGCCCCGGCAGCGCCCGCTCCAGCAGTTGGCAGAACCGGTAGAGGTCCGCTTCGGCAACCCGTCCTTCCAGGGCCCGCAACAGGCCGCTGGCGTTCAGCCGGGCATGCGCTGGCTGTGGTTCTCGTTCCATCTCAGGCACTTCCCGGTGGGTTGCAGGATCAGCGTCAGCTGGTTGAACAGGTGGATGTCGGCGTACAGGGCGAAGAAGCGGCTGAGCATCTCGCCGAACAGGCTGATGTCCCCTTCACCGCAGAAGCCGTTGGCGTCCAGCGTGACTTCGATGTCCACGCCACGCAGCAAAAAGCCCCGCTCGAAGCGCTGGATCAGGTGGTGGCGCACATCGACGATGGCCTCCAGGCGACGCTGGTTCAGCTCGTTGCCGGTCCAGTCGTAGAGCGCCAGGGTGCCGCGCAGCACTTCGGCGCTGCCCAGCATGGGCAGGAAGTTCGAGCCCAGGTGGCTGAGCACCCGCCAGTGGAAGCGGTCGCGGCTGGGCGGGTAGCAGGGCAGCGTCGGCGCACACAGGTTGCGCACCCGCAGGCCGGTCTGGGTGGACTGCACCAGCGTGTCGAGCAAGGTGCTCTGCAAGGCCTTGCGCGGCAGTTGGCCGTTGGTGCCGGTGAGGCGCAGCGACAGGCTTTCGCCGGCCACCAGGCGATCGACGTCGAACCCCTCGCCGCCGAGAATCAGCCAGGTGTCGTGCAGGCCGTTCGCCGCGCGCTTGAGGCGGGTATGGAAATAGCGCTCCGGGGCGTCGTCACGCAGCATTCCGCCCTTGTGCCGGAAGCTGGTGAACGGGACGTAGTCCTCGCGTTCGGCGTTCTTCGAGGCGGTGACCTGGTCCACTGAATAGATTTCCGTATGCCCGTCCTGCAGGCGCATGGGCCGCAGCAGGTAGTCGCTCTGCAGCGGGTCCAGGCGCAGGGGGTCGGCCTCCAGGGTGAACAGGTTGATCACCGGCACGGCGTGCAGGCGGACGTGCTCGGTGCGCGGTTCGAAATCGTGGGGCCAGCCCTCGGCGAGCACCACCTCCAGCTCCAGCCAGGGCACCCCCTCGGGCAGGCTCAGCCGTTCCAGACCATGCAGGGTGACGAACATGAATTTCTCGCGAAAGCCGAAATACTCCAGCAGCAGCTGGTAGCCACTGAACGCGCTGTCGCCCTTGGGCCAGAGCCGATCCTCCTCGGCGAACCCCCGGGCGGCGAAATGCCCCTGCAGGGGCATGCGCTCGGCAACCCCGGGCAGGCGCACGTAGAGGGCATGCACCCGCCGGGTCAGCGCCAGGTGCAGGGCGCTGGCCAGGGGAGCCTCGGCGTTCAGGTACAGCGGCAGAGCGCTCAGGTCCACCTGCGACCACTCGGCCAGGGGGCCGCAGGCAAAACGCAGGCGCAACAGCGAACGACCATCCGGCTGGTAGGCCAGTCGCAACGACTCAACCGCCAGGGGCTGCAGGGCGATGTCCTGGGTGGTGGTGTAGCGGCAGCGGGTCCGCTGGGCTCCCACTGGTTGGGACAGCACCTCCAATCCCCGTTCGACGCACTCGCTGCGCTTCATCTGCTGCAGGTCGGGCGTCAGTTCGAGGATCGACAACGAGGGAATCGTCCGCAGGTAGTGCGGCCAGAGCAGGCTGACCAGCCCTTCGGTCAGCTCCGGGAGGTCGTCGTCGAGCTTCTCGCGCAGGCGGCCCATGAGGAAGGCGAAGCCTTCGAAGAGGCGTTCGACGTAGGGGTCGCGCGCGCCCGGGCGGTCGAGGCTCAGGTGCGCCGCCCGGTCGGGGAAGGCTTCGGCGAACTCCTGGCCGGCCTCGCGCAGGTAACGCATTTCCGCGTCGAAATAGCGCAGCGTCCGGTTTTCCATATCCACAAGCATGCTTCCTGTCTTGATCAATGCTCAGCGACACAACACCGCGGCGCGCACCGGATCGATGCTGACCAGATCGGCCAGCAGCGCCTCCTTGCGACGCCCCAGCGCGGGCTTGTCCACATCGGTGCGTTGGGATTTCAGGCGCAGCAGCTTGAGCAGGCGCGCCTGCACCTCGAAGCTCAGGTCGGGCTCCCATTGCTCCAGGGCCTGGCGCCTGGCCGTGACCTTCAGCTCCGCCAGCAGGTGGATGGCCAGGTCGGTCTTGCCGCACTGTTCGGCGACCCGGGCCATCAGCAGGCGCAGCAGCCAGCGCTGCCGCCCGCTCTGCGCGCCGGGCTGCGTTCCGAGCCAGGCGATGGCCGCCTCCACCCCTTCGCTGTCGGCCTGGACCAGCGCCCTGGCCTCCAGGGCGAGGATGTCGACATCCACCGGATCGGGCGTCGCCGGCGCCGGCAGCCATTGCGGCGACTGGTTGCCGCTCACGTGCTGGGCGATCCAGTTGCGCGTGACCTCGTCGGCGAATGGCGAGCCATCGTTCCAGCGCAGGGACTCCAGGCCCGGCAGGCGGTCGAGGAGCATGCCCAGGTCGCGCTTGACGATATCGGCCCAGCCATCCTCGGGCGGCGCCTGCCGGCTCAGCGCCTGGCAGAGGTACCACTGCAGGTCGAGCCAGAAGTGGTTCACCCCTTCGGCGTAGATGCGCTCGACCTGATCGAGCAGCTCGCTCCAGCTCTGCTGCAGGTGCAGCCGTTTCAGCTGGGCCCGGTACTCGCTGCGCGGCGGCGCCAGCCGGGTCGTGCCGCTGCCCTCTGCGGGCGGCAACTGGTGCACCGTGTCCCAGCGCAGGCTCTTCATCAGCCGGTGCGCCGCCAACCAGCCCAGCGGCTGCTCGCGCAGGTAGCCGGCCAGGACGCGCCCGCCATCGAGCAGGTCGCGGCCGGAGCGGATGGCGGTGAGCGATGGCGTGGCGCCCTGCCAGCCTGCTTCGTGGGCCGCGCTGTTCTGCGGCACCAGGGCGTCCACCCCGCCGGATTGCGCCAGGCGGTTGGTCAGCGCGGTATAGAGCGCTCCCAGCGACGGCCGCTGTTCCACCGGCCAGGTTTCCAGGGTCCGGTTCAGCCAGGCCAGCGCGGCGACCGTCCGCTCCGCCTCGACCTTCACCACCTCGGGGTAGAGCGACAGCCCATCCAGCACCTTGCCGCTGGCCAGCCACTCCAGCGCCATGCGCCGGCTGTTCGGCCGGCTCGGCAGGATGTCGTCGCCGAAGCGTTCGAGCAGCACGGCCAGCAGGCTCAGCCCATCGGCGAGCCCCGCCTCGCCATCCATCTGCATGCGCGCCCAGAGGTAGTAGGTCGCCACCCTCAGGTCCTTGCAGCGCCGCTTGATCAGCGCTTCCGCCAACTGCGCGACCCGCTCGGTATCCGCGCCGGATAGCTTGTTGACCTCCTCGCGCATGTGCTGGAAGTCGTCGTCGTAGCCCGGGTCGTCCCCCACCGCAGACGACGGGCCGACCGGCTGCAGCCAGGCTTCCCAACCGGGGGCCTCGCGACGGGCCAGCTCCAGCGCGTCACGCGCGCCCAGGCAACTGGCGATAAGGGCGGACAGGCTCATGGCTGCTCTCCGTAATGCGCCAGCTGGCGCGAGGCGCCGCCGGGCTCGAGGAAGATCCGCGCCGGCAAGCTGAAGCCGCGCAATTGCAGCAGCGCCAGGGGGCCCGCGCCCAGGTCGGTGCGCAGGTGCCAGGTCAGCCCCAGGCCATCGGGGGCCTCCAGCACCAGGCGATAGCGGGTTTCGCTGTCATCCAGCGGAGTGACCCGGGCCCGCTCCAGCAGCCGGATCAGGCCCCAGGTGCCGGCGTAGTCGCCAAGCAGCCGCTCTCCGCTCCTGGCGTGGGTCCAGCTCAGGCGCGCGCCGGGGTGATCGCTCGCGCTGGGCCAGTCGAACCGTTGCCAGCGTTCCCGCTGGTTGAAGTACGCCAGGCGATGCCCATCGAGGGTCAGGGTGGTCTGCACGAGGTCGCGTACCGGCTTGGCCCGCAGCTCGAAGGCGATGCCCATGCCGCCGTCGGTGTAGAGCACGTCGGCCAGTTCGGCGAGCCGATTGACCGCCGCGAGGAACGCGGGATCGAGGCGCAGCCCCTGGCCCTGGGTGCTTTCGGGCACCCAGCGATTGCCGTCCTTGCGCAACACGCCACCCAGCTGGCGGGTGAGGAAGCGGTCGATGTGCCCGCTGTCGGCGCGGATCATCTGCCCGAGCATGGGCAGCGATGCGTCGCTGGCGCTCGCGGCGAACGGGTAGCGGCCGGCGAAGGCGCTGTTCCAGGGCCCGACGATGGCGCGCTGCCAGTGGTCATTGAGCCCGGCAGCGGAGGGTTGCAGGATGCGCTGCCAGGCCTGGTCCAGCGGCTGGACGAACAGTGCCCGGCCAAAGCCGGCCCATTCGCTGCCGAGGCTGGCGGCGATCAGGCTGCCATAGGACTGGGTGTCGGTGAGGTCGACGCTGCGCCCCTGGAACACGGTTTGCGCCAGGGCCTGGATCATCGCCTGGGGGTCCTGGGCGGCGCTCACCTGCTGCAGCGTCAGGCGCACCCGGGTCACACGGGTGAGGAAGGCGTGCAGGCTGAGGTTGTCGTCGTTGCGCGAGGGCTCGGCGCCCTTGCCGAGCAACGCCAGCAGCGGGCCGAAGCGTTCTTCCAGCGGCCCTTTCGGCAGCGCCGCCAACGGCTCGATGGCCGGGGCCTTGTCCGGCCCCATGAGGTTCTGCGCGGACTGCAGCAGCGACTCGCCCAGGGCCTGGCCACGGGTGCCGGCACGCCCCTGGTAGGACAGGGTATTGACCAGCGCGATGAACGGCGACTGGCGCACATCGGTCATCAGGGTGAGCTGGTCGACCACATCGGCGAGGCTGCCGGCCTCCTGCCAGCGCAAGCTGTTGAGCATGTCCAGCCAGGCCCGGCCGTAGTCCTGGAAGTAGCGTGCGGTCAGGCTTTCGCGCAGGGCCTCGGGGGTCAGCGCGGCGTCGATCTGGCTGCGGTCATCGCTGAGTACCCAGTCGATCTCCTCGCGGCGCGCGGCGGCGATCTCGTCGATGGCCTTGCGTACCCCGCCTTCCCAGGCCTGGCGGGTGAATACACCCGGCACCTCGGCGGCGGTGGAGAACAGCGGCTGGGCGTCGGTATCGCCGACCATCTGCTGCAGCCCCATGGCCGGGTACTGGTTGGCGACGGCGTCGAGCACCTGCCGGTAGAGGGCCGCCTCGCCGTTGCGCTGGCCGAGCTGGCTGATCAGCAACTGGCGGGCCCGGGCGACCAGGGCCGGGTCGGTGGTGATGCGCCAGCCGGGGTGCGCCTCCAGCTGCGCGGCGTAGAAGCGCCAGAGGTTCGGCGCGATGCCCTGCCATGTGCCCTCGCCGATGCCCATGCGGGCAGGCTCGGCGGCCGCCAGCGCCTTGCCGAGGAATGACGCATCGACATTCTCCGGCCGGGCCATCATCAGGTAGGCCTTGAGCGGCTCGTAGGCCTCCCGGGCCCGGGTGGCGCGCTCGGCGCTGCCCGGCGCCAGGCCGAGCAGCCCGCGCAGCTGGCGCTCGAAGCCGGCCGCTGCCGGGTCGCGGACCAGCCGGTTGTTGGCCGCCTCGTAGCGGGGCCAGAGCGCGGCGAGCAGGCCGTCGTTCTGGCTCAGGCCGAAGCGCTGGTACCAGGGCACGCCGTGCCTGGCGCGTTGGTCGAGGCGGTCGAGCTCATGGACCAGCGCGTTGAGGGCAAGCAGTTGCTCGTCGCCTTCCCGGGGCTGGTCCAGGGTGGCCAGGACGGCCTGCATCTCGGCGATCTGCGCGCGGTTGCCAGCGAAGGACACCAGCATCCCCACTCCGCAGAAGGCGGCCAGGCCGAGAAGGGCGGTGCTGGCGGTACGCGACCAGGTCCAGCCATGCGGCCGTCCTCGCGGATGCGGAACCGACAGGATGCCATTCCATGCGGGATGAGCGAGCCAGTGGTGATCCCCGGGCCTATGCGATGGCGGCAGCGGCAGGCTGAACCACAGGCCACGCAGCATCACCCCGGAACTCCGCCGCAAGCGAGCCCAGACCATGCGCAAACGGTGGATCCCCTCGGTTTGCAGTTCGCGGGCCAGACGCAGGAGCCCGTCGTTGCGGTTGTCCAGCTCCATCCTCGCCAACCCTTGCTCGCGCAGGGTGGGCAACAGGTGACTCAGTTGCCCCTCGAGCTGTTCAGCTCCTGCGTTCAAAGGCAGCGCGCAGCCCACCGCCGATGCAAAGGCCGGCTGTGCCCAGTGGCTCTCGTGCACCTCCCAGAGATGCGTCGGCGCCTGCCAGCGTAATTGTCGCGCCAGGGCCTGCAACTGATACTGATAACGGTCCACGTACTCAGGATCCGCGCTTTGCGCCGGACTCAGGGCCCAGACGATGCCATCCAGCGGCCTGCTTGGACGCAAGGATCGCAAGAATTTAGCCGTGGCAGCCTGGTCACCGGCGAGGCTTTCAACAAGCAACAGCACACCTTGGCCCTCCAACCAGCCCGCGTGCATCAGCCCCGGTGCGATGGCCTCGACTTCACGCGTACCTCCCACCACCAGATAAATACAGACCCGGCGCTTCCAGAAGCGGCCATGGCGATCGCTCAGAGACTCGGTCAGCCTATCCAGGTCGTGCCGGTGCTCGGTGGTCTGAAGTGCAACAGCGGAAGAGGCTTCGACGTCGTCTGCCAGCACTTGCCGGTAAGAGAACTCTCCGACTCGCCGCCCCAGAATGAGTTGAGAGGCCAACAGCACCACCAGCAGCATGGTCGCCATGGCCGTGGCAAGCATCCAGGTGGAGTGCAGGTCGGCTCCTGCTACCGTGCCCACGAGCTCCGGGTATCGCCAAAGAATCAGTTCGAGCCCCAGCCCGACCGACAAGACCAGCACCATCAGGATCAACATGCGACGGGACGACATCGATACATCCTTATTCCGATTCAAACATCGCGACGGGTGTCACGACGGAACACCACAGCGCAGCCTCAACATCCCCACCACTCACGATGAGCTGTGGCCGCTGCCTCGATCGCGCACGCTCTGCGCAAGCAGCAATGGCGACCCAGGGTGCCGCCGGGCCGCAAGCCCCCAACGAAGCTTTCAGGTCGTGCATCCCCTGCCCGAGCTGCAGCGGCACCAACAGCTCAAGAAACGCCCGGGAGACATCACCGTGGCGCGAGTCGCAAATATCTGCCAGCCATGAATCCCCTATGGCATCGGCATCCAGAGGCACCCATTCCAACGCCCGGAGGATTGCACGACGCAACGAATCGGTAGTGCCCCCACTCTCTTGTTCAGGGCGGTGCAGGTAGGCCAACGGAGGTAGAGGCGACGGCGCTCCGCGGTCGCCCAGCAAGAGGCATACGGCAACCTCCGCTGTTTCGTCCGCAGGCGACGGTGCGATTCGTGCCGACACCACAAGCAACAGCGATGAGTCGCGCCTGCGGGAGTCCAGCCAGTGATCGACGGCAGGGAAACCCTGATGCTCGAACAGCGGCAGCTCCTGTCGAAGCCCCTGTTCGACCCATGCCTCGTGCCACAGAGCAAGCGTCCGTTGCGCAGTGACCTGACTGTCGATGTCCAGTACGAGAGCCATGGGCTGCTCGGCAGGGAGTGTCAGGACCGTATCGGCCAGGTCGACCAGCACTCTCCGATAGACCTGCGCCAGCAGCACCTCATGGTCGAGCTCCCCCTCTTGAAGGCCCAGATCGAATGACAGTTCGCTGTGTCGGCAGGACTGGCTCGGCGAGTCCCAAAGGGGCTGGGTCCTCAGGGCACTCTGGTCACCAGCAAGCGCCTCGCTCTGCTCCTGTCCAGTCGAGTCAGCCGGCCCACGCAACGCAGTGTGAAGGCTGACCGCAAGGATCCGATGAGAACGTCTTCCCCGTCGCAATCGTGCAAGCAAGTCGGCTTCTCGCGCCCTGTCCCAGCCATCAGCAACACTTACGCCCCCAATATGCACCAGGTACCTCAGGACGAACGACGCACACCACAGGAACAAGGGCAACATCAGCGCTTGCCACCAGAAGCGTTGGCCGTCCTGGCGCAAGGGCTCGTCAGCGAACATCAGCGTCACCAGGAAGCCCATCAGCAGGGAAATCACCAGACCCGCCAGCCACCGCCACGGACGTGGTGGGTGCGGACGCATGGCCAATGGCGGAATACTGTCGATTCGGACCGGCATGGCTAGCTCGCAGTGGCGTCGGGTAGCGACGTCAACAGCACACACCCGCAAGCACAACGATGACCGTGAAACGCCACGGGAAGACCATGATCCTTGAATACGGGGTGCCCTTCTGCAACTACCGTTGCACCATGTCCCGGGAGCGGGCACATGACAGGGTCCCCCAGACGCGCAGCGCCGATGCCCCGGAACTTCATCGTGGAGGAGCCAGCCAGAACGACGCCCCCGCCAGAATTCTTGTCGCCAACTCGAATTACTCCTTTCATCATCAACCTCCCGGTCTTGCGGTTATCGGGTTGTGTAAGCAATGAGCGCCGGCGGCGCTGCACCTCGCCCGGGGCAGCTGGGTCATCGGGCAACAGCCTCGCGGTAGTGCAGCGAACGCGTCAGGGCCTTGATGCGCGGCAGTACCGTTTCCGGTGGCGGGGTGTGTTCGATAAGGTCGTCGATGCCCTTCTCGAAGGTCTGCACCTGGATGGCCAACATCGGTGTAGAAGTGCCCGGCCCGCCGATATGCGCATGACCGAACCAGGCACGCTCCTGCTCGCCGCCGCCCTCGGTGGGGGTGAGGTGCCAGCCGGTGAAGGTGGCCAGACGCTTGCCGAAGTAGACCTGCTCGACCAGGTTGACCCGCCGCCATGTGCTGCTGTCGAAGCCGGGCCAGTAGTCGGTGTCGTACAGCCCCATGGTCGGCTCGGTGGGGTCACCGGCCGAGGCGGTGAGCAGGCTGACGATCACATTGGGGGTGCGGGTGAAGCGCAGGGCGTTGCGCAACTCGTAGGCCGTCTTGCCGTCGTCGGCGATAAAACCATAGGGAAAGCAGATGCCCGACTCCTGGGGGACTTCGTACAGCGCGCGAGTTCGGAAGCGCCGGGCAAGATCCTGCATATAGGCGGCTGTGCCCGGGTAAGGCTTGAAGGCGAAGTAATAGACCCGCGAGTCACGCCACAGTAGCAAGTGAAAGGGAATCTCCTTGCTGCCCAGGGCGTAGGAATCTGGAATGCCCAGGTCGTGGTCGTGGATTTTGGTCAGGGGTATATCGGCTTCGATTTTACGAATTACCTCTTCGACACTTTTGATGTCATCTGCGGTGCTGTAGTTGCTGGCTTGCATTCGTTTCATACGGAATTCATTGATTTCGATTCTCCTTCTTAACTCTTGCTGATAGCGCAGCCCACGTCCGCGGATGTAGTTTGCGGCGCTGTCGAACTCTTCGCGGGTGGTGGAGGCAGTGACGTAGACGACGGCCTCGTGCTCCGTGCCATAGCTACCCCGCTCCCAACGGCCCGCGACCTTATCGGTAAAGCGGTGCCCGCCACCTTTGGCATTGGAGATTTGCGTCACACGCTTATTGCTGAACACCGCCCATTCGATGTTTTCCTGAACATCAAAGGCCACGCGGCCCAGGCACTCCTGGCGGGCTAAGTCGGCCTGGGCCAAGGGCGCAAGCAGCAGGGGCAGCAACAGAAGCAATCGGGTCATCGGGCAATGCCCTCGCGGTAGTGCAGCGAACGCGTCAGGGCCTTGATGCGCGGCAGTACCGTTTCCGGTGGCGGGGTGTGTTCGATAAGGTCGTCGATGCCCTTCTCGAAGGTCTGCACCTGGATGGCCAACATCGGTGTAGAAGTGCCCGGCCCGCCGATATGCGCATGACCGAACCAGGCGCGCTCCTGCTCGCCGCCGCCCTCGGTGGGGGTGAGGTGCCAGCCGGTGAAGGTGGCCAGACGCTTGCCGAAGTAGACCTGCTCGACCAGGTTGACCCGCCGCCATTTGCTGCTGTCGAAGCCGGGCCAGTAGTCGGTGTCGTACAGCCCCATGGTCGGCTCGGTGGGGTCACCGGCCGAGGCGGTGAGCAGGCTGACGATCACATTGGGTGTGCGGGTGAAGCGCAGGGCGTTGCGCAACTCGTAGGCCGTCTTGCCGTCGTCGGCGATAAAACCATAGGGAAAGCAGATGCCCGGTTCCTGGGGGACTTCGTACAGCGCACGAGTACGGAAACGCCGGGCCAGGTCCTGCATATAGGCCGCTGTACCTGGGTATGGCTTGAAGGCGAAGTAGTAGACCCGCGAGTCGCGCCACAGGAGCAAGTGAAAGGGAATATTCTTGCCGCCTAAGGCGTAAGAATCAGGAATTCCCAAATCGTGGTCGTAGATTTTGGTCAGGGGTATATCGGCTTCGATCTCACGGATTTCTTCTTCAACATTTTTAATGGACTGGCTGGTATCCCAAGGATCTTGTTTGAACCTTTCGATGCGACGCTGATGGATCTTTATGTCATTGAGAAGGGTGTTTTTGTATATCTCACCTCGTCCGCGAATATAGATAGCCGCGCTGTCGAACTCTTCACGGGTGGTCGGCGCCGTGACGTAGACAACAGCCTCGTGCTCCGAGCCATAACTACCTCGCTCCCAACGGCCCGCGACCTTGTCGGTAAAGCGGTGCCCGCCGCCCTTGGCATTGGAAATTTGCGTCACACGCTTGTTGCTGAACACCGCCCATTCGATGTCTTCCTGTACATCGAAGGCCACGCGGCCCAGGCACTCCTGGCGGGCTGAGTCGGCCTGGGCCAGGGGCGCAAGCAGCAGGGGCAGCAACAGAAGCAATCGGGTCATGTGGCGGCCTTGGGCGGTGTCGGGGTGGGATTGAGGCGCGGGGCGGGCCCGCTGCCGTTATGAGCGATGGCGCTGAAGTGCAGGCCGGAGTGGTTGCGCTCGCCCCGGGTCCAGTTCGTGGGCAGGGCGGTGATAAAGCCCTCGATACCTTTGGGTGGGGCGAATGTGCGCACGTCCTGCAGGGTGTCCGAGCGCCAAAAGGCTTGTTCATGGGGCAGCAATTGCAGTTGACTTCCGCCACGGTCCCGCCTCACTGCATCCCGATAAGCCCAGGTCGGCCAGACCGAGCAGGGGAAACCATTCTTGTGTTTCGGTGATAAGTCTGGGGTCAGTTGGGTCTGCACCGGGCTGGTGCTTTGGGGGATAAAGTCAAAGGCCAGCTCGTAGGCTTCAGTGTTGGCTTGAGCCACCTGCTGAATGGCCTCCCAGGTACTTTGCGCCGCTGGCTTGTCCAGCACGCTGGTCAGGATGCTGGCGGGTTGCACCGGGCCGAGGCGGCTTTGTGCCAGACCGAAGTGCTTCGTCCACAGGTCCACCCGCAGTTGGTGGATGGCCTGGCTCACCACTTGGGGCTTCTCTCCGTCCAGCGCCACGGTCCTGGGGTTGCTGTCGCGGACGATGACGGCCAGTTCGGAGTCGCGCCCGCCCAGCAGGCTGCGGTCGTTGATGTTGGCACTGCCGAGGATGGCGACGCGGTCGTCAGCGATCAGCAGCTTGCTGTGCACGTAGATCTGTTCGGTGACCACGCGGCCATCCAGCTCCGCCCAGGTACGCAGGTTGAGCAGGGTCAGGTAGCGCCGCCAGTCCTGCTGGGCGTAGAAGGGTTCGCCCGCTGAGTTTTGGCGCTCGATGGCATCGAGGGCTTCCTGCCGTTCGATCTTGCGCTCCAGCAGGGCCTTGAGGGCCATGCGCCTCTGGATGGTCCGCACCAGGCTGTGCTCGCCGAAGAGCAGGCTCTGCTGGGTGAGGTGGATCTGGTGGAGGATGTTGAGGGTGTCCAGCGTGCCTTCCGGGTGTACGGGTAACACCAGGTAGACGTGGAAGGGCCGCCCCTCGTCGATGGCACGGCCGATGCGCGCGGCCAAGGCCTCGCCAACGGGGTTGAGCAGGCTGGCCTGGGGCGGCCCCAGGCGGCGGCTGGCCCAACCCTGCCCGTTGTTGGCCAGCATGCGCTGGAGCCCTTCGATGAACACCTTGGCTTCCTTGCCTGGCTCACGGGCGATCCGGTCCAGCTCGACCCAGTCCAGTTGCCAGATGTCCTTCTGGGCCAGGGCCTTATCCAGGCGTACGCGTTCGACCAGATCCCGGCGCAGGCTGCGAGGCTCGCGCAGGGTGGCCATGGGGCCGGAAAACGCATCGACCTGGTCATCCCCCAGTTCGCCTTCCTCGCCGAAGGCACTCTGGAAAAACTGATTCTCGATGTAGAGAAACTGCTGTGCGCTGGAAATGGCCTGCAGCATGGCGCGCAAGCAGTTGTCCTGCACGCCCTGCTCAGCCAAGCCCGGTGGCAGCCCATGGCGGACGCCAGCCAGTTGGCGCCCCCTGGTCTCCTGCTCGGTGAGGCGGGCCGAGGCGCTGCGCAGCACCTGCACGCTGGCGCCACCGCGCATCGGCGCGGGCGCCTGGGGCACCAGGCCGGCGTTGATCCACCGGCACTTGGGTTTGGGCGGAATAATCTCGCAGAGCACGTTCGGCGGCAGTTGTGTTGCTACGCCGATGTATTCGGCCAGGTCGTTGAGCCAGGTCATCACCGCCGCCACGGCCTTGCAGGCCTTGTGCCCGATGACGCTGTTCTGCATGGCGGGGCTGTCGTTGAGGTAGGCCTGCTGGCTGTTCCAGCGGTCGATGAAGTTGCGGCTGAGGTCGAATACCGAGGGGCCTTCGATACGGCTGTGTACGTCCTGCCAGGGCATGCGCGGCTGGTCGGCTGCCAGGGTTGCGTAGTCGGGCGACGCCAGGGGTTGCGGCTTCGTATCGAGAAAGGCGTAGGGTTGCTTGAGTTCGCTTACGGCCCCCTGCAGCAGGCCGTGCAGCAGCCAGAAGGCGCCGATGGCCAGTTCGGATGCGGGCTTCATGAATCGTTCGGGCACATCGTTGATGCTCTTGCCGCCGATCAGGGCGAAGACCTGTCCCAGTTCGGTCTCGCTCATCCAGCGTTCGATCAGCAAGAGGCTGCGGTAATGGAGGCTTGCACCCAGGTTATGGGTGTTGATGCGCAAGGTATCGATCCACTCACGCAGTTCCGCTTTCAGTGCCGGGGCCATGACCTCGGTGTCCAGGTGGCTGGCGATCAGGTTGGCCACCGCACGGATCAGGTTGATTCTTACCCTCAGCTCAGCATCCGCGATGGAGCCTCCGAGTTCACCGAGCTTCTCGTCAAGGCTGTTGCTGGCACGACGCAGATAATCAAAGGGCGCCAGCATGGGGCTGGAGAAAAAGTCCGCCACCCGTGCTGTGCCGTTGAGCGTGGTGGCTCGGCTGGACAGGCTGAGCAAGGCCAGCGGGAGCGGCGGGCGTCTGAAGCGCCCAAGGTAGGGCTGGGCGCGCACGCTCACCGTGGGCCTGGACAGGTCGAACAGCGTGGCCATGATCAGCCCCCTGGAGCTGACATGCTTGTGCATGGGCATCCAGCCGAGCTTGGGAAGCCCGGGGTTGTAGGCATCGTTGCCGAGCCGGGCGCTGGCATCGAGGCTGAAGTCGTTGTCGTCACGACGGCCATAGGCCAGGTCGATACCGCCGACATAACCGATGCGATTGTCGATCACCACGGACTTCTGGTGATGGGAGAACGCTACGCCCAGCCCCTTCATGTCGCTTTGCTGCACCGCCGGTGTACAGAAGGCGCGCGGCGCGCCCGACAACCCGGCATTGAGATGAAGCATCGCCAGAAGGGTTTCGAAGTCGTACGTCCCCAGGCTGCCACTCGGGCTAAGCCAGGGCATGACATACACCTGCAGGCCAGGCGCTCGCACCAGGGCCTGGCGAAGGCATTGCCAGAGGCTGCGCGTGCCGTCGAGCACCACGTCGTAGTTGATCTGCCAACCGGTGATGAAAATGCACTGGGCGGCTCCGTCGATGGCTTCGGCCAAGTCCCGGTAGTAATCCTGGCCGGTGGTGAAAAAACGCACCTGATTGCCGGATCGCCTGGGCGCAAAGGCTGACTGGCTGATGAAGAAGTCAGGGGCTGAGTAGGCGACGTAAGCCCTGCCGTCCTGGGTGTTGATCTGGTTGAGCTCTTTCTCGCGAATGCCGTTGTAGGGTTGCCGTTCCATGGCACTCACTCCTTGCCTTGCAAAAAGCCGTAGAGGGAGCCTGTAGGCTGGCAGTCGAGCTGAGCACGTTGGCCTTCAAGCGGGTGGCGCGACTGGGCAGCCGGTTGCTGCGCCTGGTAGTCGAGGGCTGCCAAGGCGTGGGCTTCGCTATCCCAGTCGTCGTGTTCGGTATGCAGGCGTAGCCGCACACGCTGCCCCGGATAGCTGAGCCAAAGGTCGGAGGACCTGTAGAGTTCGATAAGCTGACTCTGCTGTTCGTCGTCCAGCAGGACCTTGCCTTGGGCGTCGCTTTCTCCCTGCATCAGCGGCTCGGCAGCGTTGCCTCGGTGGATGGCCCAGGGCGTGCTGGCAAGCGCCCAACCTTCCTCGCCGGGGACGTCCTGCAACAGGATGTTGAAGGACCGCGAGTGCGTAGGGGATGTGGGCGGGGCCATCCGCTGGGGTGGCAAGGGCATCGCCAACGGCCTGCTGGCCGCCCCCTGGTAATCGAAATGCGCCGCCTTGATCAGGTGGTCCCCCTGGGTGCCGGCTTCGATGGAACAGGCATCGACGCTGATGTAGCTGCCCCCGGCGTTGAGGACGATCCTCTTCTTGGCGGTGATGCGGATTTCATCCTCGGTGCTGGTGATCTCCAGCCCCTGGCGGGCCAGCAGTTCCAGGCGGTCGTTCTGCGCCTGGATCTGCACCGCGCCCTGGTTGGCGATGAGCTTCAGGCCGAGCTTGCGCACGAACAGGCTGACGCCCTCACCCACGCCGATGAACAGCCGCCGCATCACGCTCAAGGCGGCGTCCCTGCCCGCATTGGCGATGAGGTTCCGTTCTGCGGCCAGTTGCAGGTGGTGACCACTGCTGAGCGCGATGCCCTTGGGGGCACTGAGCAGCAGGACGGCGGACTTGATCTGCTCCAGGTCCTGCCGGATCAGGTCGAGTTGCGCCTGTACGTCAGCCGGATCGGCTTTGGCGCTTTGTGCGTCGCCCGAGAGCGCCCCCATCTGCTCGCCCGCCTCGTGCAGCCGGGCCATGGCCTCCCCCATGGCAAGCACCTGCCCCTGGGCACGCGGCTGCTCATCGGCACTGATGAACATGCCCTTGCCGGAACGCAGCGCGCCCCTGCCATCGGTGCGCAGCTCGAAGCCTTCGCCGCGTTTCTGCCGTTGCCCATCCACCAGATGGCCGAGGTTGAGCTGGCTCTTGCCGCTGTGCTCGGTGCTGAGCTTGATGTGTTCCTGGCCACGGGTGTCGTCCAGGCGCAGCTTGTTGTTGGACGGGGTGCGCAGGACGTTGCGCTTGTAGTTCTTCAGGGTGACGAGGTCGGGGTGCCGGCTGTCGTGCAGGGCGAAGGCGATGAAGCCCCGGTCCGGGTCGCCGCGCTCGAAGGCGATGCCGACCTCGGTGCCCTGGATCAGCGGCAGGTGCAGGCCGTGGGTATCCCCGGCATAGGCGCGTGCCAGGCGCAGCCACATGCTTTCCTGGCCGGCGGGCCAGGTGTCCTGGTCGAAGAGGAAGTTGACCTTGTAGCGGCCCTCCAGGTCGATGTGGCTGTAGAGGTCGTCGGCCTGCGCGCTGGTGACGCGGGCCGGGATGGTGCCGGCGATCACGGGCCGCGGCAGCAGCGGCGGGCGAAAGCACACGCTTTCGCTGTAGGGGATGGCCTCGAAGCGGGCTTCGAAGCTGCGATCGCGGGCGGCGACGGTGACCAGGCGGGTGATGACGGCGCCAGGGGTGAAGGCCTCGGGCGCGCCGCCCTCGATCTTCAGCACCTGCCCAGGTGCCAGGGTGGCGCTGCTGGTGCGGCCGTCGAGGCGGGTCTGGTCGTTGAGGTAGCGTTCGTGGGCGAGGCGGGCATAGAAGTAGCCGCTTTCGCTCTGCAGGTCTTCGTCCTGGGCGTGAGGGTCGTCCAGCTCGATGTAGGGCTCGCCGTAGTGATAGGCCTCGCCGTAGGTGGTCGGGTCGCCCCGGGTCTGGTCGAGGTCGCCGTCGAGGTAGGCCGTCGCGTCACGCGGGGTGTAGGCGCGGATGCGCAGGTTCCTTTCCACCACGCCGTGGCTCGTCTGCAGGTCCCAGACGGCGTCCTGGCCGCTGCTGACGGTGCCGGACGGCGGGCGGTAGGGCAGCTGGACGCCGAACCGGTAGTTGCGCTGGTCATCATGGAATTCGACGACATCGATGCCCAGGCGCTCGTCGGCGGTGAAGCGGTACCAGATGCCCACCTCGGCCAGCAGGCGCTGGATGAAGGCCAGGTCGCTCTCGTCGTATTGCATGACCTGCTCGCGCTTGGGGTAGTCGCGCCTGAGGTCGAAGAAGAAGTCCTGCCCGGCCCAGCGGTGGCGGTCGCTGCGCAGGATCTGCTCGACGATCTCGGGCACCGAGAGGTGCTGGTAGATGCGGTACTGCCGGCCCCGCCCGAGCAGGGTCAGGCGCGGCTGCAGGGTGATTTCGTAGCGGGCCTCGTCGTTGGAGCCGGAGATCCGCCGGAAGCCCGTGACCACGCCATGCAGGGTGCGCAGCGGCTGGGCCGGCGGCACGCCCAGGCCGGCGAAGGGCACCGGTGCGGGGGGCGCGAAGAGGCTGAAGCTGGCGGGCTGCCCGACGATGCGCCTGGAGGGGAGGTCGCGCTGGGACGAGGTGAACTCGACCTGGTAGGTGAAGGGCTGGCTGAGCGTCTCGTCCCCGACGAAGGCGAGGACGTCGAGCCCGACGTCGAGTTCGCCCACCTGCAGGCGGTGGCGGCTGTGATCGAAGAAATGGCGGAGTTCGGCAAGCATGCTCAAGCCTCCTCGATGACCGGATGCATGTAGTCCTGCCGGTCGATGAACTGCAGGGTGACGCCTTCATCCTCGTCATGGCCGAGGATGACGCTGCGGGCGTGTTGCCGGGTGGCCTGGCGCCGGAGGAGCTGCTGGCTGAGCACCGGCAGGATCTGCTGGTTGAGCAGGCTGTCGATGTTGCGGGCACCGGTATCCGGCAGCAGGCAGGCGGCGACGAGGGCCTCGCTCAGGGCGTCGTCGACCTGGCAGCCCAGGCCGTAGTGGCGTTGCAGGCGGCGTGAAACCTGTTCGAGCTTGAGATCGACGATGCGTCTGAGTGCATCTGCCGGCAGCGGGCGATAGATCAGCGTCTGGAAGCGGGCCAGCAGCGCGGGCTGGAAGTGATCGCGCAGCACCGGGCGCAGCAGTTCCTGGAGCACGCCGTCGGTGGCATGCGGCTGCACCTGCAGGCACGCCTGCAACAGGTCGCTCCCCAGGTTGGACGTCATCAGGATGACGGTGTTGCGGAAGTCGATTTCCCGCCCCTCACCGTCCCGCATGAAGCCACGGTCGAAGACCTGGTAGAACAGGTTGAGCACGTCCGGGTGGGCTTTCTCCACTTCATCGAGCAGCACCACGCTGTAGGGCCGTTGGCGCACCGCTTCGGTCAGCACGCCACCCTGGCCGTAGCCGACATAGCCCGGCGGAGAGCCCTTGAGCTGGCTGACGGTGTGGGCCTCCTGGTACTCGGAGAGGTTGAGCGTGATCAGCGATTTCTCGCCGCCATACAGGCTGTCGGCCAGTGCCAGTGCAGTCTCGGTCTTGCCGACGCCGCTGGTGCCCACGAGCAGGAACACGCCCTGGGGCGCCTGGTCACCGGTCAGGCCTGTCCGTGCGGCTCGCAACCGCTGGGCCAGCGCGCCGAGGGCATGATCCTGGCCGATGACCCGGCGACCGAGTTGATGCTCCAGTTCCAGCAGGCTGGCCTGCTCATCCTTGAGCAGGCTGCCCAGTGGGACGCCGGTCCAGTCGGCGACCACCTCGGCGACGTTGCGCGCAGTGACATCCAGGGACAGCAGCGGCTGGTCACCCTGCGCCTGCTCAAGACGCCGCTGCAGCTCGGCGCAGCGTTCCGCCTGCCGTGGCTCCTCCTGGCGAGCCGCCAGGAGCTGCTGGCTCAGGTCGAGTTCGTGACGGTATTGCCGCTCCAGCTCCGCATGGCGTCGTGCCAATCCGGCGTGCTGTTCGGCGAGCTCGTCCAGCCGCCGGGCGGGTGCCTTTGCGCCCAGCAGGCCGTCCGCCTCCAGGGCTTGCCGCTCCAGCTTCAGGGCGACCTGCCGGGCCTTGATGCCGAGCAGTGCCTGGGGCTCGCAATCGAGGCTCATGCGCACGCGGGCACTGGCGGTATCCAGCAGGTCGACGGCCTTGTCGGGCAGCTGGCGCCCGGTCATGTAGCGCCGTGACAGGCTGACGGCTGCGCGTACCGCGGCATCCTCGATATGCACACCGTGATGGCTGGCGTAGCGGGCCTTGAGGCCCCGCAACATGAGGCAGGCACCGGTGTCGTCCGGCTCGTCGACCTTGACCATCTGGAAGCGCCGCTCCAGCGCCGCGTCTCGCTCGAAGTACTGCTTGTATTCGCTCCAGGTGGTGGCGGCGATGGTGCGCAGCTCGCCCCGGGCCAGGGCGGGCTTGAGCAGGTTGGCGGCATCCGCGCCGCCGGCCTGGTTGCCGGCACCGATCAGGGTATGGGCCTCGTCGATGAACAGCAGGATGGGCGGCTCCGCTTGCTGGACCGCGTCGATGATCTGCTTCAGGCGCTGCTCGAACTCCCCCCTGACTCCGGCACCGGCCTGCAACAGCCCCAGGTCGAGGGTCCGCACGCTCACGGGTTTCAGGCTGTCGGGTACTTCGCCCTCGGCGATACGCAGGGCCAGGCCCTCGACCAGGGCGGTCTTGCCGACCCCCGGATCGCCCACGAGGATGGGGTTGTTCTTGCGTCGCCGACTGAGGATGTCGACGACCTGGCGGATCTCGTCATCACGGCCGAACACGGGATCGATACGCCCCTCACGGGCCTGCGCCGTCAGGTCCTGGGTGAACCGGTCGAGCAAGGCCAGGGACGGGTCGGCTGCGGAGCCCGCAGGCGGGCTGGAAGGCAGGGCGACCTGACCGGGCTCGGCTTCGTCGAGGCGGGCTTCACGCTGTACATCCGGGCGCTCTTCCGAATGTCGGTCCAGCAAGGGCAACAGGCGTTGCAACTGGGCTTCGCTGAGGCTGAGCAGCGGCCAGGTGGTCTCGCAACGCAACAGGCTGGGCGTTTCCAGCAGGGCGCCGAGCAGGTGCAGGGAACGCAGCCGGTCGTTGTCGTCGTCCAGGGAGGCCCGCAGCCAGGCGTTCTTGATCAACTGCTGCAGCTCGGCACTGAGCTGGGGTCGCTCGCGCACGCTGCGGGGCAGGCTGTCCAGATAGGCGAGCAGCCCCTGCCAGAGCGCATCGAGTTCCCAGCCATAGCGCCGCGCGAGCAGGGTGAGGTCGCCCTCCCCCTGCTCCAGCAGCTTGAGCAGCCAGTGCTCGGGGGTGACCTGGGCGTGGGCGCGGCTCTGACAGAGCGAGGCGGCGGCACTCAAGGCCCGGGCGCAATAGGGGTTGAGGCGACGAAGCAGGCTGGCGGAGTTCTGGGCCATGGCGATGCGTCCTTGTACGAAGTGCGTGGCGCTTGTGCGTCGGAATGGTTCGCGAAGGGTCGGCGGAGCGGTGTGCCCCGCCGACCATCCCGAGGTCAGGCGCTCTGACGTTCGTTCCAGGAGTCGGCATGGATGATGTTGCCGTCCTTGTAGGTCCAGGTGATCTTCTCGTAGCGCAACTCGACCTGCTCCAGGTGGTTGTGCTTCTCCTTGGACGGGTCCTTCACGTCGTGCATCTTCGGCGCGACCTTCACGACCTTGACGTTCTCCAGCTTGGTGATGAAGTACTCGACTTCCTGGCCGGCATCGTCGATGCGGTACCACTTGAATTCGGCGCTCTTGAGGGTCTGGCCGGTGGTCACCGCCTTGTACAGGTAGGGGCTGGAGGCATCGATCTCCTTGGTGAAGAGGAACGGGGTGTGGACCCGGGTGCCGGTCAGCTTGCCGGTGTTGTTGTCGGTGGGGATGTAGAGGCTGTGATCCTGCGCGATGACCTCGATGCTGCCTTCGCGCTTCTGCACGTCCACCGACCCCTTGATGTCGGCTCCGCCATCGTCCTGCAGCCAGAGATAAACGGGAATTGCCATGTGAAGCTCCTTCTCAGAGGTTGACAGCCGCGGAGTGCGGCTGGTCCTTGCCACCCCGTGCGGCGGTGGGCGACACGCAGGCCCCCACCTCCGGCACCAGGCGGATATCGACGCGCCGGTTGGCGGCGCGCCCGATTTCGGTGTCATTGCTGGCGATCGGCTGACCGGCACCGAAGCCCTGTACGGCAAAACAGCTGTCGGGGATGTCCCCCATCCGCTGCATCCAGTCACGCACCGCCCCGGCACGATCACGGGACAGCTGGAGGTTCCGGTCGGCATCACCACTGGCATCGGTATGCCCGGCAATGACGATCAGCCAGCCGGGCCTGGCCTTGACGTCGACCAGCGCGTTGATCAGGAGCCTGGTCGACTCGGGCTTGAGCGTGGCGCTGCCCACGGCGAACAGCGACAGGCTGTCCAGCCGCACCGGCTCGGGCATCCGCGGCACCTCCGTGGGTGCATCGTGGGGCCTCCGGTAACCGGTGATGACGGCCAGCAATTCGTCCCTCAGGCGCTCCCCCTGGTACAGGCCCAACCCCAGCCAGAGCGGCTCACCCTGGCGGTAGTAGCCATCCAGGCGCGCTGCATCGGAGCGCAAGACCGCCATGGCTGCTTCACGCAGTTCGAACTCGGGCTGGTCACGGTGCTGGGCGTGGGGGATGGCCAGGTAACGATGCAGGTCCTCGCTGACCTGGCGCACCAGTTCGCGGTTGTGCCAGGCGGAGCCGACCAGGGCCGAGACCACTGCCAGGGCGGATAGCCAGAGCGATGCCAGCCAGGCACGGCGCAGCGGCGTGGGACTCACACGCGTCGGCAGGAGCGGGAGCAGCGCGTCCGGAAGGGGCAGGAGTGACGAGGTCTCGTGCGCAGGCTCGGTCGCCTCTTCCAGCGTCGTCCGGTCACGCACCCATTGCTGCCAGAGATTCCCGGCGACGCGGCCAGGCAGGGTCGGCACCAGCATGACGCCGCAGGCCACGGCCGTGGCTGCCGAGTCATTGCCGCCCCGGCCGACGGGGGAAGCCTGCACATGCTGGCGCAACCAACCGGCTACCGCGCCCAGCAGGACGCCGGTGCGCAGGCGCGATGCCGAAAGCACCGGGTCACCCCCGAGCCTCTGCCATTCAGCGAAGGCGATGCAGGCGCCCGCCTCCAGCACATCGGGTTGCGACCCATTGGCCGCCCAGCAGAACCAGGGCGTCTGGCCCCGGTCGCCTTGCAGGTAGCTGACCTGGAGCAGCGGCAGCACCGCTTGCCGGCGGGCCTGGACCAATTGATGGCGGAACGCCCGGAGCTTGCCCTCCAGCTCGACTGCATCGCGATGCTCGCCTGGATCGATGACCAGGAGCACACCGAGCTGCCCGCCCCAGTGGGGCCGCTGAGCCAGGATGGTGCGGACCATCAGTGGCAGGTGTTCCAGGTTATCCACAGGCAGGTAGCAGCCCTGTGTCGTCATCCTCCAGCGGGGCCCCGCGGCATCGGGCTCATCGAACAGCCCCCTCTGCCCATCGCCACAAACCAGCACCACCGGCTGCTGGAAGCCCGCAGCGGGCAACCGCAGTCCGACGTCGAGCGTCAGGCCCCGCTGGCCTGCCCAGCGCCAGGCCAGCAGGAGAGCCCCCAGGACGAGCGTCGCGCCCATGAGTCGCACGCCGCCCGCCATCGGAAAGACGCACAGCAGCGCCAGGGCCAGCAGAGCCGCCCACGCACAGAGCCCGCGCATCAGCATCCTGCTCATCGCGCGCCCTTCACACCGCACCGGGCAGCAACGAGGCGACGAGACGACCGAGGTACTGGTCGAGCCCCCACCAGGTCCCGGCGACCAGCACGGCCATCGCGAGCACCTGCATCGCCGGGCCGCGCAGCCAGCGCTTCATCGCATCGCCGCGCTCGACGCCCGTGCCGAGGCTCAGGTCGCCGCCTATGGCCAAGGGCGGGACCCGCTCCTCCAACGCGCTCACCAGGCCATCGCGCTCCGGATCATGCAGCTCGTAGCGCCCTTTGAATCCCAGCAGCAGGACGCGGTGGTACGCCGTCAGGACCTGGGGGTCGGGCGAGGGCTCGCGCAGGACCTCGTGCATGTCCTCGTAGAGGAAATGACCCGCCTGGTGACGGTTGAAGAACTTCACCTGCAACGGCTCACCGGCCCAGTCGGCGTGATCATCGTCCCGGGCGAACGCGAGCACGGTTTCATCCAGCAACGCGCATTGGGCGTAGCTGATGCAGTCGATGCTCCGCTGGCTCATCCCCCGCGCCTCGAGTTCGTGGCGTAGCGCTTCGACCTGCTGGATGCAGCGCCTCCACAAGTCACGCCCATGGTGGGCCGAGCGCCCCTCGCGCAGGGTCACTACCAGCAGGTAGCTGTCCTGCAGCAGTGCGTCGATGGAGGCCGAGGCGTTAACGCGTACCTCGCTGTGCAGGCTCATGAGCGCAGTACCGCGAACAGTTCGAGCCGGGCGTCGATCAGCGTGGCGGGAACATAGAAGGCGCACACACCGGCGGCGAGCATGGCCCGCCCCTTGGGATGCCCGAGATCCAGCGCGAAATACTGGTTCTCCAGGCGCAACGGGATGGCAGCGGGGACATGGTTGAGCGGTTGCAGCGGGATGCCGTCCAGCGCCGCGTTGACCAGGTGATCGACGTCATCCGGGGTCCCCACCTTGCACAGGTGGGGAAACTGACTCTGCAGCTGCGCGGCGGAGAGTCGCGAGCGGACGGAAAGGTAGAAGTCGGCGCCGTCCGGCTCGCGCAGCCTGGGGTCGTGGAGCGAAACCTTCCAGCGGTTCGCCCCGCTCTCCTCCAGCTCCAGGGCGATGACGCGCGACGGCAGACTGGCTTCGAGCAGCGTCGAGATCATGCTCATCAGCGGCGGCAGGACCCGCTCCAGCTGCTCGTGCCGGTAGACCGGCACCTGGTCGATGTCGTGCTCCAGCGAAAAGGTCGACAGGCTGCCGGCGAGCTTCGCCAGCTCCAGGTAGACCTGCTCGGGATGACGCGCAGGATGAGCCCTGAGGTCGGCGAGGATCGGCTGGTAGGTGTTGAGCGCATTGAGCAGCCAGAACAGCGAGACGTCCGCCACCGCGAAATCGGCCATGCGCTGGTTGCTTTCACGGCGCATGGCCATCAGGCGCTGGCGCTTGGCGGACAGCTGGATGAACAGGTTGTCCAGCTGCACCAGCAGGCCCGCATGGGCATCGAGGCTCAGCAATGGCGGTACGTAGCCGGCATCCACGGCCCAGGTTCCCTGGGTATCGCGCAGCAGGCGCACCACCGGGCAGGTCAGGTAGTCGCCGTTGTCGTCGCTGGCCAGGCGCAGGCTGAGCTGGTGCTCCATGACGCTGATGGACTGGCGCTCATCGCCATAGAGGTCCTGCACCGCCTGCCAGTTCTGGCGGTAGCGGGTGGGCCGGTCTTCACGCTGGCCATCGAGCACACAGTTGTTGCCATTGCCCTGTTCCAGCGGCAATGCCAGCAGCAGGGTGGCGCTGCGGATGTCGTCGGCCAGGACGCGGGACAGCTCAAGCGCCGGCGGCAGGTGATCGGCGCGGTCGGTATCGATCAGCGTGCCGTCCGGCATGCGCACGTGAAGCCGCGATGCCTTGAGCCGGCCCATCCTCAGGGCATCGGCATCGAAGTCGGCTGCCAGTACGCCCCAGGGATGAACGAGGGCGAGCCGGGCGATGCGCTCGTTGGTCCAGGCTTCCCAGCGGGCCTGTTGCTGGAACTGCTGCGGGGACAGAAGCGTCCCCGCAGCCCAGAGGGGGCGGTCGATGTTCATGGCGTCGTTTCCCTGGCCAATGCGTCAGGCCTTGGCCTTGGGCATCTGCGAGACCAGCGACAGGTTGATGTCCATGCCCTCCACCTGGAAGTGCGGCACCGCGTACAACTTGACGCGGAAGAAGCCGGGGTTGTCGTCGATGTCCTCGACCAGCACCTTCGCCTCGCGCAGCGGATGCGATGCCTGCAGGTCGTCGCTGGGGTCGGTCATCTCGGTGACGAGTCCGCCGATCCACTTGTTGAGCTCCAGTTCCAGCAGGCGCCGGTCCTTGGTGGTGCCGATGTTTTCCCGCTGGATCAGCTTCAGGTAATGGGCGATGCGCGACAGCAGGAAGATGTACGGCAGGCGCGCGTTGATGCGGCTGTTGGCGGTGGCATCGGCGGTGTCGTACAGCGCCGGCTTCTGTGCCGAGTTGGCGGAGAAGAAGCAGGCGTAGTCGCGGTTCTTGTAGTACGACAGGGGGATGAACCCGAGGTTGGCGAACTCGAATTCCCGGGTCTCGGGAATCATCACCTCCGACGGGATCTTCACCTGGTTGCCGGTGCCCAGGTCGTAGAGGTGGATCGGCAGGTCGGTCACCGCGCCACCCGATTGCGGGCCGCGAATCTGCACGCACCAGCCGTTGTTGATGAAGCTCTTCACCATGTTCGCGGCGAAGGCGAACGATGCGTTGGTCCACAGGTACCGGTCGTGGTCGGGCCCCTTCACCTTCTCCACGTAGTTGAAGTTGCGCACGGGGATGGTGTCCGGGCCGTAGGGCAGGCGACCGAGGACACGCGGCAGGGTGAGGCCGATGTAGCGGGAATCGTCGCTGTCGCGGAAGGATTTCCACTTGATGTACTCGGCCCGATCGAAGTAGTTGCCGATGTCCTTGATGGCGGCGACTTCCTCCATCGACTCCTTGCCGAAGAAGGCCGGGCCGACGGCGCCGATGAAGGGCATGTGCGCCGCCGCAGCGACCTTGGACAGGTTGCGCAGCAGGGCGATGTCCTGGGGGCTGGCATCGAACTCGTAGTTGGAGATGGCGGCCGCGATCGGCTCGCCGCCGGGGGTGTCGTATTCCTGGGTGTAGGTGTGGACGTAGAGGCCGCTCTGGGCGATTTCCGGTGCATCCTCGAAGTCCTGCACCAGGTGGTCCTTGCTGATGTCGAGCAGTTCGATACGGACGTTCTGGCGGAAGTCCGTCTGATCGATCAGCGACTTCACGCCGCGCCAGGTGGATTCCACGCGTTGGAAATCCTCGTGGTGCATGACCGCGTCGAGCTGGCGACTGATCTGCGCGTCGAGGGAAGCGATGTGTTCATCGAGCAGCGTCTTGTCCAGGCGCTCGACCTTCTGCGCCGACTGCTGGAGCAGGTCGAGGAAGACGCTGACCGCCGCCGTGACGCGCTCGTCCGCCGACGCTTCGGACAGCGCCTCGTTGTTCTGGAATGCATCCAGGCCGCTCAACTCGCTGATCGGGCTGAGGTTGATCTTGCTGAACAGCGCCGCATAGACGCCCTGGCTTTCATCGAATGAAGTGGCGCCACGAGGGGCTGCGGAGGTGTGTTCTACGGACATGGGAAACCTTCCTGTGGAAATCCGGATGCGTTAAGAGGCGTCTTGGGGGGCGAGCGCAGCGAGCTCGGCGCGCAACTCGTCGCTGAGGGCGTCATCCTTGAGGATGCGTTCCAGTTCCTGGCGGAAAGTCGCGTTGTCCAGAAGGTTCGACTTGAGGTCGCGCAGCAGATTGCGCATGGCCAGGAGGGCGCGTAGCTGGGGGATCTGGCGAGCCACCTGCTCGGGCTCGAAATCCTTCATACGCTGGAAGGCCAGCTCGACCGAGGTTTCCGAATCGTCATCGGCCAGGGTGTTCTCCACGGCCAGCTTCATGCGGGGGGCGAACTCGGCGAGCACGCTGTCGAAGTTGTTGCGGTTGATGTTGACCTTGCTCCGCTCCGACAGCGGGCGCGCTTCACGACCGTTGCTGTAGTCGCCCATCAGCATCAGCTTCAGCGGAAGCTCGACCTTCTTCTGCGCACCGCCGGTGTGCAGGTCGAGCTTGATGTTGACCCGTGCCTTGGGTACTTCGTTTTGGAAACTGTTCGATGCCATGACTACTCCAGATGTCTCCCCGGGGGGAGGTCAGATGAAAGCTGTCGAGCAGGAATTCGTGACCACGGCCAGGTGGTCGTGCGGTCCGTCGGTGCGATCGAAGGGGCTGAATTCCATTTCGTACTCGTTGCTTGCATGGGCCGCAACGGCATGAGCGGCTGCTTCGGATGCACGTTGCTACGGAGGCGAACGCCACACTGGCGGGCCGGCGGCTATCTAGGCCGATAACCACAAAGCGGCGAAAGAGGAAAAGTCCGAGAGGAGCCGTGAACGGTCTGAAGCCGGCGGAGAGTGCTGTAGGAACCCAACTGTTAACGATTGGGCAGATGACGAACGCCGAGGCTCTCCGCCCCTGCGCGCGCACAAAAAACCCGGAGCTGCCGCATGCAGTCCGGGTCAGCCCTGGCGGGCGTTGCAGGCCTTCCTGTCTCAGAAAGCCGCAGGATAAAAAAGCCACCTCCCCCCTGCCTGAAGGGAGGCGGCCAAAGCTGTCAGCGGGCGGTGATCACCGCCAGCTTGGTGATCCCGGCGCGTTCGATGGAGGCCATGGCCTTGGCCACCGCGCCGTAGTCGACCTTGTCGTCCGCCTGCAGCTGCACGCGCAGCTCCGGGTCCTTGGCCTTGGCGGCCTCCAGGTTGGCCTGCAGCAGGTCGGGCTGGATCTCGTCCTTGTTGATGAACAGCTTGCCTTCACCGTCGATGCTCACCACCAGCGGGTCCTTCTGGTCCGGCGGGGCGACCGCTTCGGTCTTCGGCAGGTTGATCGGGATGGCGTTGGTGAGCAGGGGCGCGGTGACGATGAACACCACCAGCAGCACCAGCATCACGTCCACCAGCGGGGTGACGTTGATCTCGGAAAGAACCTCGTCGCTGTCCTGTGTGGAGAAGGCCATGTCAGGACGCCTCCTTCACTTTCTGCGCGGCGCCGTGCTTGCCGGCGCTCGGGGAGACGATGACCTTGAAGGCGCTCTTCTGGGCCAGGCTGTAGAAGTCGTGGGCGAAGTCGTCGAGGTCCGCAGCGGTGAGCTTGAGGCTGCGCAGGAAGTAGTTGTAGACCAGCACCGCAGGCACCGCGACGGCGATGCCGACGCCGGTGGCGACCAGGGCCGCGCCGATGGGGCCGGCCACGGTTTCCAGGCTGGCGGAGCCGGCCAGGCTGATACCCTTGAGCGCTTCCATGATCCCCCACACGGTGCCGAACAGGCCGATGAAGGGCGAGGTGGAGCCGATGGAGGCGACCACCGCCAGGCCGGATTCCAGGGAGCGGCGCTCACGCTGGATCTGCTGGCGCAGGGCACGTTCGAGGCGGTCCTGGTGGTTGATCGCCTGGCTCAGGTCGCCCGGCTGGCTGCCGTCGATCACCTGGATCGCGGCGAAGCCGGCCTGGGCCACGTGGGCAGCGGCGCCGTTGTTGCCCTGGACCAGGTCAGCGGCGCTGTCGAGGCTGGTGGCGCTCCAGAACAGCTTCTGGAACTTGCGGTCCTGGTGCTTGAGGCGGGCGAACTGGATGGCCTTGACCAGGGCCAGGCCCCAGGTGATGACCGAGAAGCCGATCAGCAGCCAGATGACCACGTGTTCGACCGATGCGAAGGGGTTGGTAAGCAAGTCCATGGGGCAATCCTCTGTGTTGCGCTAACGCGTGAATTCGGTCTGTTTCAGTTCAATTTGAAGTCGATCGGGACGCTGACCCAGCCATCCAGCGCCTGGTCGCCGCGCTTGGAGGGCACGAAGGTCCAACGCTTGACGGCCTTGACCGCCGCTTCGTCCAGCAGGTCGCGCCCACTGGTTTTCTGGATCTGGATCTCGCTGGGCAAGCCGCTGGCCAGTACATGCACCCGCAGCAGCACCGTGCCTTCCCAACCGCGCCGCTGGGCGAAGGAGGGGTATTCCGGCGCCGGGTTGCGCAGGTAGCCGGCGTTGGCCGACGGCGGCGTGACCGGTGCCGGCGCGGGCGGAGCCGGGGGCGCGGGCGGGGCTTCGGCCTTGGGTGGTGCGGGCGGCGGCGGCTCGACCGGTTTCGGCGCGGGCTTGGGCACCGGCTTCGGTGGTTGCGGCTTGGGCTTGGGCACCGGTTTGGGCGGCGGCGGCTTGACGGCCAGCTCCTCCACCACCGGTGGTGGCGGCTCGATCACGGGCGGCGGCGGCTCCGGCGGTGGCGGCTCCACCACGGGCGGTGCCGGGGTGGTGAATTCGATGGTCATGGGCGGAATCTGCGGCGGCACTTCCGGCAGCGGCGGCGTGGACTTCTGGCTCGCCCAGTAGAGAACGCCGGTGTGCAGCACCAGGGCGAACACGCCGAGCAGCACCGCTTCGCGGCGCCCCAGTACACGCGAGCCCGGTCGCTGGAAGCGCCCGAGCCCCAGGGCATGCCGCAACGGCACACCGAGGTCGAGCACCTCACCGGGGCTGCGTACTTCACGCCACAGCACGTTGCCTGCGCTGTCGGCTTTGAGGACATTGCCCATCGGCAAGACTCCTGGATAAAAAAGTCCGGCCTGTGCACCGGACATTGAACGGGTTGCAGCCTCCGGGGCTGCATGAGGGCCGTCCCAGAGCGGTCGGCCACGGAGAGATGATTGGTTTTTGGGCTTATCTCTTAAAGTAATTTTTAACGATTCATTAATTACTTTAAGGAATATAAATTTATAACTGATTGATAAATAAGGATTTATAAATCGTGATGCTTGGAAGGCATTGAAAATATGCCTGCAAGGCATTGAAAGCGGCGGGATGGAGGGGTGTGTTGGCGCCGAGCGCAGCGAGGCCCGACACGGCGGCGTCGATTTTTTCGCGAGTAAACATCCACGTTCTTAGAACCTGGCTTTGCTTTTGGCTCCCTGGAAGGGGGCGCAATCAGACCTCGGAACATGCAGCCGCCATTCACTCCGGACGTAGGGTGTGCTGCGCGCACCTCAGACTCGCCGGCAGCACCGCGCGGAGGTGCGCACGGCACACCCTACGGCACGCGTTCATCCTGCCGGGTTCTCAATTCAAATCGCCACAGGCAGAGCCGATGACTCATGACCACGCCCTAAGGACGTGGTTTCCCACGTTCAAATGAAGGCGCACCCACGGGGACTGGCGAGCCCCGATGGCGGGCCATCGGGGCGGGGGATCAGAAGGGGCGGCTGCCGCTGAGGCTGATGCGCTTCATGCGGCGCTTTTCGGTGGCGGGGAAGCCGTTGCGGGCGTGGAGGACGGCCTGGTTGTCCCACCAGACGATGTCACCCGGCTGCCAGGCGTGGGCGTAGTGGAAGCGCGGGTTCTCCAGGTGCTCGCGCAGCCGGCCGATCAGCGCCTTGCCGTATTCCGGGTCGGCGCCGGGGATTTCCACCTCGGTGTGCACGCCGAGGAACAGCAGGCGCTTGCCGCTTTCCGGGTGGGTGCGCACCAACGGGTGCTCGGTGCCCTGGATGGCGGGGATGTCCGGGGTGCGGTAGGTGACGAAGCCGCCGTTGTAGCCGCCGCTCTTGAGGCGGATGAAGGGGTTGTAGTTGATCAGCCGCAGCGGGTCGATCTCGCGGCGGGTGGCCTCATCCAGCGCGCTGTAGGCCAGGGCCAGGTTGGTGAAGCGGGTCTCACCGCCCCTGGAGGGCACTTCCAGCGCGTAGAGGAAGGAGCCGGAGGACGGCGTCGGCGTCCAGTGGTGGTCGACGTGGGCGGGAATGGCGGTGTTGCCCAGCTCGCCATCCTCAGTGTTGGCCACCTTGACGATCTCCGGCGCCTTGCCGTCGGCACCGGAGGACAGCACCGGGATGTCCGCCGGCGGCTGGAACACCGCGCCGAAGTGGGTGGCGAAGGCCAGGTACTGGGCGTCGTCCAGGTGCTGGTCGCGGAACACCAGGATGTGATGCTCACGCTGGGCCTGCTTGAGGGCCAGCACCTGCTCGGGGGTGATGCGGGTGGCGTCGAAGCCGCTGACCACCGCACCCAGGGGCGCGGCCAGCGGGGTGACGGTGAAGGGCTGCTCGGGGTGGATCGATGGGGCGGGCTCGTCGTGGCGCTGGGCGGCCAGTGTCATGGTGGCTCTCCTGATTCGGTGTATTCGGTCAACGGGGCGCGGCGGGTGGCCGCGCCCCGGGCATTCGGAAGTTGGCCTTCAGCCCTTCCTCGTGGTGCGGCTGAGCTGGCCGTCGATGCCCACCGGCACTTCGCCGGCCAGGGTCACGCGGCGCACGATGCGCGGCTGGGTGTCGTAGTCGTCCACGGCGTAGTGCTGGGTGGAGCGGTTGTCCCAGATGGCCACGTCGCCCTGCTGCCAGCGCCAGCGCACGGTGTTTTCCAGACGCGTCACGTGGCTCTGCAGCACGGCGAAGATGTGCGCCGAATCGGCCTGGGAGAGGCCCTTGATGCGTTTGACGAAGTGCCCCAGCAGCAGGCTGCGCTCGCCGCTGATGGGGTGCACGCGCACCACCGGGTGCTCGGTCTCGTAGACGGTGGAGGCGAACACCTTGCGGTATTCCTCGAGCTTCTCCACGGACACGCTGGGGCGCACGCCGGCGTAGTCGTATTCGTTGCTGTGCACGGCCCAGAGCGTGTCGGCCAGCGCGCGCAGCGGCTCGGGCAGGTCGGCGTAGGCGCTGGCGGTGTTGGCCCAGACGGTGTCGCCGCCGGCGGCCGGGGCCACCACGCTGCGCAGGATCGAGGCCTTGGGGTAGGCGTCGACGAAGGTCACGTCGGTGTGCCAGGAGTTGGCCCGCTGGCCTTCGGCGCCGTCGAGCTGAAGCAGGTAGCGGGTGCCTTCGCGCACCGGCACGGTGGGGTGGGCGATGGGGTCGCCGAGAAGCTTGGCGAAGGCTTCCTGGCCCTGGTCGTCGAGGTGGGCCTGGCCGCGGAAGAACACGACCTTGTGCTGGACCAGGGCGGCCTGGATGGCCTCGACCGTGGCGGCGTCCAGGTCGCCGGAGAGGGTCACGCCGCGGATCTCGGCGCCGATGCGCCCGGCGATGGGGTGGATGTCCAGCTGGAGCTCGGTCTGCTGGGTGGCCAGTGCTGCGTTGCTCATGGTGCGGTCCTCGCGTTGGGGTGGGTGCTGCTGGGGGTCAGAAGTCGTAGCGCAGGGAGACGCCGGCGGTGCGCGGAGCGCCCACCGAGGCCGTGTAGGCGCCGTTCAAGTAGGCGAAGGCGCTGAGGTAGTAGTCGGTGTCGGTGGCGTTGCGCACCCAGATGGAGACGTCCACCTGGCCGTCGCCCAGGTCACGGCGTACGCCGGCCGAGAGGTTGACCAGGCCGTAGCCGTCGATCTTCGAGAGGTCGGAGTTGTCCAGGGTGCCTTCGGCTTCGGAGCGGTACGAATAGCTGGCGGTGAGGTAGGGCTCGATGCGGTTCTCCAGCTGCCATTTGTATTCGCCGCTGAGGTTGGCGATCCATTTCGAGGCGCCGACCACGCGCTCGCCGGTGAGGTCGCAGGTGGCCGGGGCGCCGGGGGCGGTGCTCACCTCGCCGGGGCACGGGGCGTCCTTGAAGCTGAGGTAGGTGACGTCGTTGTAGGAGCCGTTGAAGTTCAGGGTGAGGCCGCGCACGGGCAGTGCGGTGGCTTCGAACTCCAGGCCGCGCGAGCGCACGCTGCCGGCGTTGGCCAGCACCTGCACGACGTTGGTGGAGCCCGGCGCCTGGTACAGGGTGGTGGCCTGGTAGCCATGGATGCCGGTCCAGAACAGGTTGGCGTTGAGCAGCAGGCGACGGTCGAGCAGCGTGCTCTTGAAGCCCAGTTCGGCGTCGTTGGCGCGCTCCGGCCCGACCAGCAGCGAGTCGGCGCCGGCCACCGGTGCCGAGCCCACCGCCAGGTTCACCCCGCCGGATTTCTCGCCATGGGCCAGGGAGGCGTAGCCCAGCAGATCGTCATCGAACTTGTAGGCCAGGCTCAGCAGGAAGGACGGTGCGGCGTTGTGCAGGCTGAGGTCGCCCGAGTCATAGGCCCCCAGTTGCGCCGCGCGGATGGCGGCGGCCTGGCCGGTGACGGCGGCGCCGCCCACGGGGGCGAAGCGCTTGATGTTGGCGTCCTTCTCCTCGTAGGTGCCGCGCAGGCCGGCGGTGAAGTCGAGGCGGTCGGTGAGGTGCCAGGTGCCCTGGGCGAACAGCGCGTAGCTGTCGGTCTCGATCTTGCCGTTGGCCTTGGTGCTGACGTTGTTGAGGGCGTCCAGGTTGGCGCCGAGCAGGAACAGGTCGGCCTGGGAGCCATAGTCGGTGAAGGTCTTGTTGCCCAGGTTCTGGTTGAACACGTAGGCGCCGAGCACGTAGTCGAAGGCGCCGCCGGTGGGCGAGGCGAGGCGGATCTCCTGGGAGAACTGGCGGTCGTGCACCTCCACCCCGGTGTCGAGCAGCGCCGGCACGTTGAGGCTCTCGTCGTTGGCCGGGGTGAAGTGCCAGTAGCGGTAGGCGCTGATGGAGGTGAGCGTGTAGCCGCCGGCGAGGTTCCAGTTGGCCTCCACCGAGCTGCCGCCCTGGTGCACGCTGACGCTCTGGCGGCCGTCGATGTTGACCTTCTTGTCGTCCGGGTCGCGCAGCGGGGACGCGCCCGCCAGGGCCGCGCGCTGCCAGTAACGCGCCGGCGCGCCGTAGACGACCATGGTGCCGGTGCTGGAATCCTCCTCGTTGTAGTCGTTGATCCAGCGCAGGCTGAAGTCCTCGTTGGGCTCGAAGAGGAACTGCCCGCGCACGCCCTGGCGCTCGCCACCGTTGAGGTCGTTGCCGTCGTGGATGTTCTTGATGAAGCCGTCGTCGCGGGTGCGGTAGGCCGACAGGCGCGCGGCGAGGGTTTCGGTGAGGGCGCCGTTGACCGTGCCCTTGGCCTGGAAGTAACCGTCCTGGCCACCGGAGACCTCCACCGTGCGCTCGGGGCTGAAGGTGGGTGCGCGGGTGCTGATGTTGAGCACGCCGGCGGTGGTGTTCTTGCCGAACAGGGTGCCCTGGGGGCCACGCAGCAGTTCCAGCTGCTCGATGTCCAGCAGGTCGAACACCGCCATGCCCGGGCGGCCGAGGTAGACGTTGTCCAGGTAGACCCCGGCGCTGCCTTCGAGGCCATCGCTGGCCGGGTTGTTGCCGATGCCGCGCACCGCGACGCTGGACTGGCGCGCGTGGATGAAGGCGACGTTGACGCTGGGCAGCACCTGCTGCAGGTCCTGCACCTTGTACACGCGCTGGGTTTCCAGGGTGGCGCCGCTGAGGGTGGTGATGGGCGTGGGCACGTCCTGCACGTCTTCCTCGCGGCGGCGGGCGGTGACGGTGACCTTCTGCAGGGCGACATCCTTGTCCACTTGCTGCTCGGTGTTGCCCTCGGCGGCCCAGGCGCTCCCCGCGCCCAGGGCCAGCAGCAGGGTCAGTGCATAGTCCACGGTGGCCAGGCGCTGCAGCGCCAGGGGCCGGACGAGGGACGAGGGGAAAGCGGTACGGCGGTGGCTCATGGGGCAATCCTTGTTCGGGGCCCGGCTTTTTCCGGGCGGAGCGGGCCCGCATCGCACGCAGGGCGACGGTCGGGGCGGCGTGGGTTCGGGGGAGCGTCAGGTGGCGCGCAGGGCCACCGGGCTCAGGGTTCGGCTGTCAGCGACAGCGGCGCATGAGCGGCGCGAGAAGCCGGGTCATGGCGGAGACGGGAAGTCGGGCTGGCGTGGTCATCGGGTATCCCCCTTCGGGCTGGGCCATATACTTATTCCTTTTTAATCTTATTTATACAAACAAGCTTCGTTGACGGAATAAGAGCCTGCATTTAAAACCAGCACCCATACGCGGGCAAATGCCTTCGACCTATATTTTCGATGCCGGTAAAGCATGATGGATCTGCGCCAACTCCGTTACTTCATCGCCCTGGTGGAACACCGCAGTTTCGTTCGTGCGGCCGATGCCATGGGCATCACCCAGCCGGCGTTCAGCCGCAGCATCCAGGGCCTGGAGCAGGCCTTCGGCTGCCAGCTGGTGGACCGGGGCAACAAGGACCTGCGTCCCACGCCGGAAGGCCAGGTGGTGCTGCAGCACGCCTTGCGCCTGGTGCAGGGCGCGAGCAACCTGACCCGTGAAATCAACCAGATGACCAAGCTCGATGCCGGCGAGCTGCACTTCGGCTGCGGGCCGGCACCGGCGGCCAAGCTGGTGCCCGACGCCCTGGCCGCCTTCATCAGCCGCCACCCGCGCATCACCACCCGCTTCGAGGTGAACAACTGGGAAGCCCTGGGCCGCCTGCTGGCCCGGGACGAGATCGAGTTCTTCATCGCCGACATCCGCCAGTTCGAGATCGACCCGAACTTCCAGACCCGCGAACTGACCCCGCGCAACGGCCGCTTCTTCTGCCGCCGGGGGCACCCGCTGCTGGCCAAGGAAAGCCTCTCCACCAACGACATGTTCGACTACCCGCTGGCCGCCACCCGGCTGCCGGCGGGCATCCGCAAGCTGCTGGCGGGCTTCAGCGGCAAGGCGGATTTCGACCTCAACCTGGAGTGCGAGCACGTGCCGGCGCTGGTGCAGGTGGTGCGCCAGACCGACGCCGTGGGCGTGGGCATGCTGGAGACCCTGGCACCGCTGCTGGACAGCGGTGAGCTGGCGCTGCTGAGCTTCCGCAACCTGCCGGAGAACCTGGAAAGCCTCTCCGCCCGCTGCGGCATCGTCACCCGCACCGGCTACCGCCTCTCCCCCGCCGCGCGGGCACTGATCGAGCTCATCGTCGAGCTGGACGGAATCGAAGCGGAAGAAGCGCGGCGCAGCGCCTGAGCCTGCCCGCCGGACCTCGGTCCACCAAGGGGACTGCCGGGCACTCCGCTGGTGGACGTAAAGAGCGACGTCCAACCGCAGCGGTCAGGCTTTTCGTGGGAGCAAATTCATTCGCGAAAGGGTTCGGCGCAGTTGCGTTGGGCCTCGCTGCGCTCGGCGCCAACCTACGGGCACGCGAAATGCCGAGCGGTGGACCACGCTTTATCGGTCCACCAAAGGGGGCCGCCGGAGGCTCCGCTGGTGGACGTAAAGAGCGACGCCCACCCCGCAGCGGTCCGGCTTTTGTGGGAGCGAATTCATTCGCGAACAGGGCCGGCACCCTGTATTGGGCGGCCTCAACGCGATGCCTGCACCGGTTCCTTCAAGGCGGCATCGAGGAAGCGCGGTTCGTTCCAGTCGGCCACCTTGAACGGCTTGCGGATCAGCCGTTGCTCGGCGGCGAAGTCGACGCCTTTCTGCAGACGGGCGAGGAAGTCGGCATCCAGCTGCGGGTCGAAGAGGGTGTTGAAGCTTTCATCCTTGAGGTCGGTGCCGAGGATGCCCACCGGGTAGCTGGCCAGGCTGGACACCAGTTCGACGTAGGCCTGCTTGTTCTCATCGTCGCGCAGCCATTGCACTGCCTGCTGCTGGGCCTTGATCAGCCGTGCCGTCACCTCCGGGTAGTCGCGGACGAAGGCGCCGGTGCCCACCAGTACTGCCTGGGTGCTGCCGGCACCGCCCAGGTCGCGGGTGCTCAGGGGCAGTTCGGCGAGGCCCTTGTCGCGCAGGGCGATCAGCCCGGCCAGGCCCCAGGAAGCATCCACCTGCTTGGCCGCCAGGGCCGCGTTGGCGGCGTTGAAGTCGAGGTTGATCACCTTGAAGTCGCGTTCGGAGAGGCCGCGGCTGGCCAGGGCGTTGGCGAAGGACAGCTGGTTGGCGGTGCCGCGGAACACTGCGACGCGCTTGCCCTTGAGGTCTTCCAGGGTCTTGATGCCGGAGCCGGGCACCACGCCCAGGTAGCTTTTCACCCCGCGCGCGGTGGCGCTGAGCAGGCGGGTATCCAGGCCGCTGGCCTTGCCGATGATGGCGGCCAGGTCGCCCAGGTAGGCGAAGTCCACCTGGCCGTTGGCGAGGGCTTCGTTGACCACCGGGCCCGCGCCCTTGAAGAACAGCCACTGGACCTTGATGCCGTCCTTAGCGAATTCCTGTTCGAGGATGTTCCGGCTGCGCAGCACGTCCACCACGCCACCGCCGCTGTGCTGGCTGCCGGCACTGAGGTCGGGCACGGCGATGCGGATTTCCTTCGGCGCCTCGACGGCCTGGGCCAGCAGCGGGGCGGCACCGAGCACGCCCGCCAGCACGGTGGGGGCGAACAGCCCGAGGACGCTGTTGATCAGGGTTTTCATGGGAGGCGCTCCTGCGCTGGGGGTCATGTGGCGGCTAGATAGGCACAGGGGCTTCCGGCAATAAAATAATAAAAATTCATTTTTTGATAACCCGAACGCATAAATCAGGCGAGCCGCGCCCTGTGGGCCGCTATGCAGGGAATGCATAAAAAATATTCAACAAAGGCATTTGCCGCTGCCCCGGCCCTCCCCCACAAATGACGCTCTTATCCATAAATAAATGGATATTCGAATTTTATATTCCACACGGAAATAACATTAGAGCCCAAGCGCCGGGAGACCCGATGAGCAAGATCCAGACGCTGCCCGCCCTCCAGCCGGCCCCCCGCTTCACGTTGCCGACCCCGAGCCTGCACGGCTTCGCCTGGGCCCTGCCCTGGCTGCTGCCCCTCGGCCTGTTCCTGCTCTGGTGGGTGGCCTCGGAGCGGCTGTGGATGTCCGAGCAGATCCTCCCGGCACCGGCGGTGGTCTGGCAGAGCGCCCTGGAGTTCGGCTCCGGCGAGCTCTGGGGCCACCTGTGGATAAGTCTGCAGCGCCTGCTCTGGGGGCTGCTGGCCGGTGTCGCCGGTGGCGTGCTGCTGGGCAGCTGGCTGGGGCTTTCGCGGCGGGCCGAGGCGCTGGTCTACCCGACCTTCGTGGCCCTGGCGCAGATTCCCACCCTGGCCTGGATCCCGCTGTTCATGCTGTTCTTCGGCATCGGCGAGACCCTCAAGCTGGTGGTGCTGATCAAGGCGGTGGTGGTGCCGGTGACCCTGCACGTGCTGGTGGGCGTGCGCGATGCCCAGCCGCGCCTGCGTGAAGCCGCCGCGGTGCTGCGCCTGCCGCCGCACCTGCTGTTCTGGCGCCTGGTGCTGCCCGGCGCCCTGCCCGCATTCATGGCCGGGCTGCGCCTGGCCCTGGCCACCGGCTGGACCTCGCTGCTGGCGGTGGAGCTGCTGGCCTCCAGCGAGGGCATCGGCTACCTGATGGTCTGGGGCCGCCAGCTGTTCATGCTCGACCTGGTGTTCGTCTGCATCCTGGTGATCGGCCTGGTGGGCGCGCTGATGGATCGCGGCATCAACCGTCTCGACGCCCTGCTGCTGTTCTGGCCCCACCCGGCCACCGGCCAGCAACCCCGGAGCCCGCGCCTGCAGGGCTGGCAACGTGTGCAGGCCGGGCTGCTGCCCCTGACCATCGTCGTGCTGTGGCAGGCCACCGCCGGCTTCGGCTGGGTCGACGCCAACATCCTCGCCTCGCCGCTGGACGTGCTGCGCAGCCTGCAGCAGGGCCTGACCGACGGCAGCCTGCCCACGGCCATGGCCGCCAGCCTGCAACGGGCCCTGCTCGGGCTGCTGATCGGCGGCGCCTCCGGCCTGCTGCTGGGCTTGCTGCTGGGGCTTTCCACCCTGGCCGAGCGCCTGGCCGGGCCGAGCCTTTCGGCCCTGCGCCAGGTGGCGATCTTCGCCTGGGTACCGCTGCTCACCGCCTGGTTCGGCCTGGGCGAGGCGGCCAAGCTGGCCTTCGTCAGCCTGGCGGCCTTCTTCCCCCTGTTCATCGCCACCCAGCGCGGCGTCGCCGGGCTTTCGCCGCAACTGGGCGAGGCCGCGCAGGTGCTGCGCCTGGGCCTGGGAAAACGCCTGCGCCTGCTGGTGCTGCCAGGCGCCGCGCCGGCCATTTTCGCCGGCCTGCGCCTGTCGCTGATCTACGCCTGGCTGGGCACCATCGGCGCCGAATACTTCATGCCCTCGGACGGCGGCATCGCCAGCTACATGCTCGGCGCGCAGCAGCTGTTCCGCATGGACCAGGTGATGGCGGCCATGCTGCTGGTGGGCCTGGTCGGCGCCCTGCTGGGCACTCTCGGACAACGCATCGAAACCCGCGCCACGCGCTGGAGAACCGCATGAACGCCTTCAACCGCAGTGCCGCCGAAGCGGCCAACCAGCCCGTTTCCGCGCCGCCCACCCTGAGCTTCGCCGGGGTCGGCAAGGTGTTCCAGGTGGACGGCCAGCCCTTCCAGGCCATCGAGGACTTCAGTCTGGATGTCGAGGAGGGCGAGTTCATCGCCATCGTCGGCTCCAGCGGCTGCGGCAAGTCCACCCTGCTGCGCCTGCTGGTGGGGCTGGATACCGACTTCAGCGGCCGCATCGAGGTGGACGGCAAGCCGGTGCGCGGCATCGGCGGCGAACGCGGCATCGTGTTCCAGGAGCACCGCCTGTTCCCCTGGCTGACGGTCAGCCAGAACATCGGCCTGGGCCTGGTCAACGAACCCATCGAGCAGGGCGAGCGCGCCCGGCGCATCCATCAGTTCGTGCAGCTGGTGGGGTTGAGCGGCTTCGAGAGCGCCTACCCGCACCAGCTGTCCGGCGGCATGGCCCAGCGCGTGGCCATCGCCCGGGGCCTTGTGGCGAGCCCGCGCATCCTGCTGCTGGACGAGCCCTTCGGCGCCCTCGACGCCCTCACCCGCCAGCAGATGCAGGACGAGCTGCTGGCCATCCGCAAGCGCCAGCGCATCACCACCCTCCTGGTCACCCACGACGCCGAGGAGGCCATCTACCTGGCCGACCGCGTGGTGGTGATGGCGCCGCGCCCGGGGCGCATCAAGCAGGTGGTGGACATCGACCTGCCGCGCCCGCGCCAGCGCACCAGCCACGACTTCCACCGGGTGCGCGAAGCCCTGCTGCACCAGCTGACCGGCGAAGGCGACTACCAGCCGCCGGTGCCGCCGCGCGTCGCCGACCTGCCCCTCGAATTCATCGCCCTGTAGCCCCTTTGGAGAACGCTGGATGAGCAAACGCCCCAACTTCCTGGTGATAGTCGCCGACGACCTGGGGTTTTCCGACCTCGGTGCCTTCGGCGGTGAGATCGCCACGCCGAACCTGGACCGCCTGGCCTTCGACGGCCTGCGCCTGACCGACTTCCACACCGCGCCCACCTGCTCGCCGACCCGTTCGATGCTGCTCACCGGCACCGACCACCATATCGCCGGCATCGGCACCATGGCCGAGGCGCTGACCCCGGAGCTGATCGGCAAACCGGGCTACGAGGGTTACCTCAACGACCGCGTGGTGGCGCTGCCGGAGCTGCTGCGCGAGGCCGGCTACCAGACGCTGATGTCCGGCAAGTGGCACCTGGGCCTGACCGCCGAGCGCGCGCCCCATGCGCGGGGCTTCGAGCGCTCCTTTTCGCTGCTGCCGGGCGCGGCCAACCACTACGGCTACGAGCCGCCCTACGACGCCAGCACGCCGGGCATCCTCAAGGCGACGACGGCGCTGTACGTCGAGGACGACCGCTTCATCGACCAGTTGCCGGAGGGCTTCTATTCCTCCGATGCCTTTGGCGACAAGCTGATCCAGTACCTCAAGGAACGCGACCAGAGCCGGCCCTTCTTCGCCTACCTGCCCTTCTCCGCCCCGCACTGGCCGCTGCAGGCACCCGCCGAGGTTGTGGATAACTACCGCGGCCGCTACGACGCCGGCCCCGAGGCGCTGCGCCTGGAACGCCTGGAGAGGCTCAAGGCCCTGGGCCTGGTGGCGCAGGACGTGGAAGCCCACCCGGTGCGCGCCATCAGCGCCGAGTGGGAGGCACTGAGCGACGAGGAACGCCAGGTGTCGGCGCGAACCATGGAGGTCTACGCGGCCATGGTGGAGCGCATGGACTGGAACATAGGCCGGGTGCTGGACTACCTGCGCCAGCAGGGGCTGGAGGACGACACCTTCATCCTCTTCATGTCCGACAACGGTGCCGAGGGCGCGCTGCTGGAGGCCTTCCCCAAGTTCGGCCCGAACCTCAAGAGCTTCCTCGACCAGCACTACGACAACAGCCTGGAGAACATCGGCCGCGCCAACTCCTATGTCTGGTACGGGCCGCGCTGGGCCCAGGCGGCCACCGCGCCGTCGCGCCTGTACAAGGCCTTCACCACCGAGGGCGGCATCCGCGTGCCGGCCCTGGTGCGTTATCCACAGCTGCAGCGGCAGCAGCAGGTGAGCCACACCTTCGCCACGGTGATGGACATCACCCCGACGGTGCTGGACCTGGCCGGTGTGCGCCACCCGGGTACGCGCTGGCGCGGCCGCGAGGTGGCGCCGGTGCGCGGGCGCTCCTGGCTCGGCTACCTCTCGGGCGAGACGCCCCGGGTGCATGACGAGAAAACGGTCACCGGCTGGGAGCTGTTCGGCATGCGCGCCATCCGCCAGGGGCACCTGAAGGCGGTGTACCTGCCCGCACCCGTGGGGCCGGAAACCTGGCAGCTGTACGACCTGGAGAAGGACCCGGGGGAGATCCACGACCTGGCCCAGGAACGGCCGGAAGCCCTGGCCGGGCTGATCGCGGCCTGGCAGCGCTATGTGGACGAGACGGGGGTGATCCTCAGCGAGTCGCCGTTCCAGCCGTAGGGCGAGCGCGAAGAAAGCAGGGGCGTAGGGTGGACCGCGCTTCACCGGTCCACCGTCGGTGCTCACCCGGGGCTTCGCTGGTGGACGTGAAGAGCGACGTCCACCCTACGAGGGCAGGCGGTTACACCTGCACGATGCGGTTCTTGCCGCTGCGCTTGGCGGTGTACATGGCTTCGTCGGCGCGGGCGTAGAGCTGTTCCAGGGTGTCGCCGGGGCGCAGGGTGGTCAGGCCCTGGCTGAGGGTGACACTGAAGATCTGGCCGGCGGCGCTGAACGACAGGCGCTGCACCTCGCGCTCCAGGCGCTCGGCCACCTGCAGGGCCTGGGCCGGGTCGCAGCCGGGGAATACGGCGGCGAATTCCTCGCCGCCAATGCGCCCGAAATGGTCGACCCGGCGCAGGGCGCCGGCGCCGCACTGGGCGATGCGCTGCAGCACCAGGTCACCGACCTGGTGGCCGTAGGTGTCGTTGATCTTCTTGAAGTCATCGATGTCCAGCAGCAGGAAGGCCAGGGGCCGCTCATAGCGCTCGGCGACGTCGAACTCGCGCTGGGCGCATTCGAAGAAATGGCGGCGGTTGCTGGTGCCGGTCAGCACGTCGGTGGTGGCCAGGCGCTGCAGCTCGGCCTCCAGGGTCTTCTTCTCGGTGATGTCCTCGGCGATGCCCACCACCAGGGTGGACTGCCCGGCCTGGCCCTGGCGGCTGACGAAGCACTTGTCGCTGAGCCAGCGCACCTGGCCGTCGCCCCGGATGATGCGGTACTCGCGCACCTCCACCGCGCCCTTGGTGAGCACCTCGGCGAGGCTGCGCGCGGCGTACTCGACGTCATCGGGGTAGATGCAGTTGCGCCACTCGTTGAAGTCCACCATCAGCAGCTCGGCCGGGCGGCCGAACATGCGCTCGTAGTGGGGGCTGACGTAGATGATCTTCTGCGCGTCCCAGTCGAAGGCCCAGAGCACGGCGTTGACGCTGCCCAGCAGGCTGTTGAACAGCAGTTCGCGTTCGCGCAGGCGCTCCACCTCGCCACGGCTGTGCAGCAGTGCCAGGGTGAGCTTCTCCAGCTCGCTGGGTGTTTCCTCGAAGTTTTCCATCCGGCCCATAGCCTGCCTTCGCGTATTCGGGTCACGTTACGCCCACGACGAAGCGGCGGGCATGAGTGGCCGGCGTCAGGCATGACTCTGGTGACGAATGGCTGCAAAACGGTTGAACAGGCGGTGCAGGACGAACACCGCAAGCAGGGTGATGAAGACCGCAACGCAAACCGAACTGAGCCGATAGGCCAGGCTGAACATCATGTCGTGACTCGGCGTCAGGTATTGACCGAAAACGATGGCCAAAGTTGTCAGCGCACCGAAGCCGATTCCCTGCGCCCCCTCCAATACGTGCACTCGGGCACAGAAAAAGGCGGCTATCCAGTACAGCGAGGCGACGAGCGGTAGCACGTCGTAGTGGTCGTAGAGCAGCAGTTGCAGCACCAGGGCGATCAGGCAGCCGAGCAGGGTGCCGAGGGCGCGGATGCGTCCGGCGAAGCGGATGCCGTTCCAGTGCATGGGGAACAGCACGAGGATCGAGGCGATCTGCGCGGACAGCGAATCCTTCAGGTCGAAGCTCTGGAACAGGATGAACGACAAGGTGGCGATCGAGGCGCCGAGCAGGGCCTCGTGGCGCTGGCTGGCCAGGTCCTTGGGCGGCGGGGTGCGCGGCTCGCGGGGCTCGGCATCGGGGAAGAGGAAGAACATCAGCCAGGCGATCAGCACCGTCAGCGCGGCGGCCACCAGGTTGCTGGCCACCAGGTCGTAGAGGTGGGTTTCGGGGTAGCTGGCGAAGTGCAGCTGCATGGAGAGGAACACGCAGCCCAGGGCGCCGAACAGGAACAGCGGGCCGCGCGCCATGAGGCTGAAGCGCCAGAGGAAGGCGGCGAAGACCAGGGGCACGATGAGCAGCGGGCGGTCGCCGAACAGGCCGTAGATGACCAGCGTCTCCAGGCTCACCAGCACCGCCTGGGCGAGGAACTGGCGGATCACATGGGCGTTGAGGGTGGGCACCAGGCCCAGCAGCAGCATGGGGTAGACGCAGAAGAACGAGCCGTTGTCCCAGCCCATCAGCTTGCACACGAACAGGCCGAGGGTGCCGCCGCAGGCCAGGCGCAGGCACTGGCGCAGGCCGTTCTCGCTGAGGGCCGGGCGCTCCATCAGTAGATGTAGTGCAGCAGGCTGATGAGGCGGATCTGCACCCGGCCGAAGAACGTGGCCAGGGGCGATTCGTGGGGGTAGAGCTGCACCGTGGCCTTGGCGCCGCTGGGCAGGGGCGCTTCCGGGGGCGCCTCCAGCAGCACGTGCAGGCGCTGGCGCTGGGCGTCGCGCACCCAGCGGTCGGAGGTGGCGGGGCGGCGAGGTCGCCGTTGGCGTCCAGCTGGCCTTCCTTGACGCCCGCGTCGATGGCGCCGACCCGCGCGGCGAAGATGCGCCCGGGCAGGGCGTCGAACACCACGCTGGCGCCATCGCCCAGGCCCACGTAGCGCAGCGCCTTCTCGCGGAAGTCGGCGCTGATGTCGGCCTCATCGGCTACCAGCGCGGCCACCGGGCTGCCGGCGGCGACGAAGGCGCCGGGGGACAGTTGCAGGTTGCTCAGGGTACCGGCGCGCTCGGCGCGCACTTCGCTGTACTGCAGTTGCAGGCGCGCCTGGTCGAGGGCATTGCGGGCCTGGCGCAGGCGCAGGTTGTCGTCGCCCGTCGCACCGCGCTCGGCGGCCAGCTGGTGGATGCGCGCGGTGGCGGCGGCCACCTTGGCGCTGGCGGCGGCGCGCTGCGACTGGGTCTGCTCGAACAGCTGGCGGGAAACGTGCTGGCTGGCCACCAGCTTGCCGAGGCGCTCGGCCTCGCGCGCGAGCTCCTGCGCCGAGGCCTCGGCGGCGAGCTTGTCGGCGCGGGCGGCGGCGAGGCTGGCGTCGAGCTCGGCGTTGTCCTGGGCGGCCTGCTCCAGCGCCAGCTCGGCGGCGTTGACGGCGAGGCGGAAGGGTTCGGGGTCGAGGCGGAACAGCAACTGCCCAGCCTGGACGTGGGCGTTGTTGGTCACGGCGATGTCCAGCACCTGGCCGCTGACCCGGGGCGCCAGGCGCAGCACCGAGCGCGTCAGCTGGGCCTGGGGGGTGATGGGCATCCACAGGTCGGCCGCGAGGAAGTAGGCGAAGAGCAGCACGAAGGCCACGATGGCGCTCCGCACCCGGCGGGCGAACCTTTGGTCGGGGGTCATGGATACCTCGGCAATGCAGGGCGGATCGGCAGGGCCACGAGCCCGCAGGCGGGGCGATGGGCGGTGATCCGGGAAAACGGCAAACAGCTCAGGGCTGGCAGTATATTTACCGGCGTTTCCTGGATAATCAGCGCCCTTCGAGAATCAGCCTTGCGCGAGGAGTAACAATGGACACCCTGAACAGCATGCGTGTGTTCACCCGCGTCATCGAGACCGGCAGCTTCACCGCGGCGGCGCAGGCGCTGGACCTTTCCACCGCGCAGGTCTCCAGGCTGGTCTCGGAGCTGGAGCAGCAGCTGCAGGCGCGGCTGCTGCACCGCACCACCCGGCGCCTGGCGCTGACCGAGGTGGGCGAGCGCTACCTGCAACGCTGCCGCTCGATCCTCAACGAGGTGGACCAGGCCGCCGCCGAGGCGCGCGGTGCGCACCTCAAGCCCAGCGGCCGGCTGCGGGTACACACCATGACCGGCCTCGGCCTGCAGCACGTCACCGCGCTGGTGGCGCGCTACACCGCGCTGTACCCCGAGGTGGTGATCGACCTGACGCTGTCGCAGCGCAACCCCGACCCGCTGGAGGACGGCCAGGACGTGGTGCTGACCTTCGCCCGCGAGCTGCCGGACTCGCAGATGGTGGCGCAATCCCTGGGGCAGATGTACAGCGTGGTCTGCGCGGCGCCCGCCTACCTGGAGCAGCATGGCGTGCCCAAGGGGCCGGCGGACCTTCGTCACCACCGCTACCTGCGCCTGCTGGACCCGCTCTACCAGGACAACTGGGTGCTGCAGGACGAGGACGGCGAGTACGACGTGCTGCCGGCGGAGGCCTTCCAGGTCAACGTCGCCGAATCCCTGGCACGCGCCGCCCAGGCGGGCATGGGCTTCTGCCTGCTGCCCTCCTTCGTCGCCTGCCAGCCGCTGCGCGAGGGCACCCTGCTGCGCCTGCTGCCGGAGCACCGCCTGCGCGAGCGCAACATCTACGCGGTGTATCCGTCACGGCGTTTCCTCGACGCCAAGACCCGCACCTGGGTGGACTTCCTCAAGGCCGAACTGCCGCCCCTCTTCGCCCAGGACGATGCCGTGCTGGACGATCCCCGCCACTGGGCGGTGCGCACGCAATTGTTGCGCTAGAAGCAATTGTGATTCACCTGGGCCGCGGTTTTTCACCACCGGCCCGGCCCCTAAGATGGCCTCGGTTTCCAGATGCATCCCGCCGAGGATCACGCTATGCAACGCAATCTCTTTGTTACTGCCGCCTTCACCGCTTTCGCCCTGTCCTTCACCCAGTTCTCCTTCGCCGAAGAGTCGTCCGCCTTTATTGCGCGAAATGCGCAGTATGAGCAGCGCGCCCAGGACGCTGCCCAGCAAGAGGCCATCGCCAAGCAGGGCACGGAGCGCAAGGCCGAGTCCGGCCAGGACAGCTGATCGACCCGCTCCACCTCCTCCTTACCTCCTGACGTCGATGTGATTGCTCCTTTCGATGTCTTGTTCCAGCCGCCCTCCCCCGGGCGGTTTTTTTTGGCTGCGTTTCAGAACCAGGCGTGTGTGGGCGGTGCAGGTGGGAGTGGGAGGGTAGGAGCGAATTCATTCGCGATGGAGTGTCCAGCCACACGCAGCAGGGGGACGGCGGTGAGTCTTTCGCGGCTGAAGCCGCTTCTACAGATGGCAGGGGCCCAACCCCGCAGCGGTGGACCGGTGAAGCGGGGTCCACCCTACATCGCCTGGCAGCTCGTGCCCGCACGGACTTCCCCGCTGGGTAGGGTGGATAGCGCTCTTCTATCCACCAAGCGGACTCGCCCCACACACCAACACCTCGCCCCTCTCCCGTAGAAGCGAATTCATTCGCGAAGGGGCGGGCACGCATCGTTGGCCCTCGCGGGCTCGGCACCAACCTGCGGGACACGCCCATGAAAAAGGCCGGCAATGGCCGGCTTCTTCGGGGTCGTTGCGATCAGGCCGTGGCGGCCGGGCGCAGCGAGTAGGTCTTGAGCTGCTCGGCGAAGTCGCGCAGCGACTGGATGCCGCTGGCCTCAGCCTCGTGCACCCATTGCTTCATGGCTTCGAGCATGTCGTGGCCGTTGGCGCTGGTCTTGACCCAGATGTGCTGCAGGGCGAGGCGCTTCTCGTAGATCACCTTCAGCGCCTGGCTCTGCTCCAGCATGGCGGCGATGCGCGCATGGTGGCGTTCGTCCAGCAGGCTGGTCTCGCGGGACAGCAGGCGCTTGGCGCGGCGGAACAGGTGGCGCACCGACTCGTCGGCCTTGGCCAGCTCCTGTTTCACCAGGGGCGCGATCACCAGCTTGCGGTACTGCGCCATGATCTGGAACCGGTTGTTGAGGATGGCCATGGCGGTGTCCATGTCCAGGCTGCCCTTGCCTTCCACGCGGTGGGCAATGGGCGCCACGCGCTGCACCTTGGCCAGGCGCAGGAAGCTGAACAGCTTGATCCAGGCCCAGCCCAGGTCGAATTCCCACTTCTTCACCGACAGCTTGGCCGAGTTCGGGTAGGTGTGGTGGTTGTTGTGCAGCTCTTCGCCACCGATGAGGATGCCCCAGGGCACCAGGTTGGTGGCGGCGTCGCGGCATTCGAAGTTGCGGTAGCCGACGGCGTGGCCGAGGCCGTTGATGACACCGGCGGCCCAGACCGGGATCCACATCATCTGCACCGCCCAGATGGTGATGCCGGCGACGCCGAACAGGGCGAGGTCGATGGCCGCCATCAGGAACACGCCACCCAGGGGGTAGCGGGAGTAGACATTGCGTTCGAGCCAGTCATCCGGGCAGTTCTTGCCGTAGATGCGCAGGGTCTCTTCGTTTTCGGCTTCCTCGCGGTACAACTCGGCGCCGCGGCGCAGGACGGTGCCCAGGCCCTTGATCACCGGGCTGTGCGGGTCGTCGACGGTTTCGCACTTGGCGTGGTGCTTACGGTGGATCGCGGTCCATTCGCGGGTGTTCATCGCGGTGGTCAGCCACAGCCAGAAGCGGAAGAAGTGCTTCAGCGCCGGGTGCAGTTCCAGGGAGCGATGGGCGGAATAGCGGTGCAGGTAGACCGTGACGCCGACGATGGTGATATGCGTCATCACCAGGGTGGCTGCCACCAGTTGCCACACCGACAGATCGAGAAAACCGTTGTACCACATGGAGTGCGTAGCCTCGGGGGAAGGAAGGGCGAGGTTGTCGGACAAACACCGGCATTATCCCCATGAATTGTGAGAAAACCATCCTGTTCTTTAGATAAGAAAGAGATGAATCTCCATTCATCTATAATGCGAAACCGATCACATCTGGCATGGCCTCGACTCACCTATGAAACCCAAGCTCAGCGCCGTGAAACTGGTGCTGCCCTACTTCCTCCTCGCCAGCGCCTGGATACTCTTCAGCGACCATCTGCTGCCCTTGCTGAGCCCCGATGGCAGCCGCCTGGAGCTGCTGCAGTCGGCCAAGGGGCTGCTCTTCGTGGCGGTCACCAGCGGCCTGCTGTACCTGCTGGTGTGCCTGCACATGCGCCGCCTGCGCGCCTACCTGCAGGCCCGCCGCGAGCAGGAGAGCAGCCTGCGCCAGGCCGCCGCGGTGTTCGACGCCACCCAGGAAGGGGTGCTGGTCACCGATGCCGAGCAGCGCATCGTCCACGTCAACCGTGCCTTCGCCCGCATCACCGGCTTCGAGGAGAGCGAGGTGCTGGGGCAGACCCCGGTCCTGTTCAAGTCCGGCCGCCACGACGAGGCCTTCTACCAGTCGATGTGGAACGCCCTGAAGAACCGCCATGCCTGGAGCGGCGAGGTGTGGAACCGCCGGCACAACGGCGAGGTGTACCCGCTGTGGCAGAACATCCGCGCCATCCACGACGAAGACGGCCTGCTCACCCATTACGTGGCGGTGTTCTCCGACGTCAGCGCCATCAAGCGCTCGCAGAACGAGCTGGACTACCTGGCCCACCACGACCCGCTGACCAACCTGCCCAACCGCCTGCTATTCACCGAGCGCGTCGAGCACGCCCTGGAGCGCGCCCGCCGGGAAGGCAGCGAGGGCACGGTGATCCTGCTGGACCTCGACCACTTCAAGCACATCAACGAAAGCCTCGGCCACAACCACGGCGACCTGCTGCTCAAGGCGGTGGGCGAGCGCCTGGCCACCCTGATGACCGGCGGCATGACCCTGGCGCGCCTGGGCGGCGACGAGTTCGGCCTGCTCTGCGAGGGCTCCGGCCCGGAACAGGCGGCGGACCTCGCCGGGCGCATCCAGCAATGCCTGGCCGCGCCCTTCCACCTGGCCGAGCAGAACCTGTTCATCAGCGCCAGCCTGGGCATCAGCCTGTTCCCGGGGGATGCCGAGAACGTCGAGCAGGTGCTGCGCAACGCCGACTCGGCACTGTTCAAGGCCAAGAGCGTGGGCCGCGAGACCTTTGCCTTCTATAGCCAGGAGCTGACCGAGCAGGCGCGCCAGCGCGTCGAGCTGGTCACCGCGCTGCGGCAGGGCCTGGAGCAAGACGAGCTGCGCCTGGTGTTCCAGCCCATCCACGACCTGGCCGATGGCCGCCTGATCGGCGTCGAGACCCTGGTGCGCTGGCAGCACCCGCAGCGCGGCCTGGTGCCGCCGGCGGAGTTCCTGCCGGTGGCCGAGGAAAGCGGCCTGATCGGCGCCATCGACGCCTGGGTTCTGGAGCGTGCCTGCCGGCAGATGCGCGACTGGACCGAGCGCGGCCTGCAGCTGTCGTTCATCGCGGTGAACGTGTCCTGCCGGCTGTTCAGCCGTGGCGAACTGGACACCCGCGTCGCCCGCGTGCTCGCCGACACCGGCCTGGAGCCGGGGCGCCTGGAGCTGGAGATCACCGAGAGCGCGGTGATGGAGGACCCGGACACCGCCCTGGAGCTGCTCGACCGCCTGTGCAAGCTCGGCGTGCGCCTGGCCATCGACGATTTCGGCACCGGCTATTCGTCCCTGCAGCGCCTCAAGCGCCTGCCGGTGCACAAGCTGAAGATCGACCAGAGCTTCGTGCAGAACCTGCCCGACGACCACGACGACATCGCCATCGCCAAGGCCGTTACCGCGCTGGGCCACAGCCTGGGCCTGGAGGTGCTGGCCGAAGGCATCGAGCACCAGCGCCAGGCCGACTTCCTCCGTGGCCTGGGTTGCGACCATGGCCAGGGCTACCTGTTCAGCCGCCCGCAGCCGGCCCAACAGCTCGAGGAAGCCTGGCAGCTTTCCCCCTCGGGCGGCGCCACCCCGCAACAGATCAGCCTGCTCTGACCCCTTCTCTCCGGTGGGCCAACGCCCGCCGCGCGTCACTCCGCCCGGAGCGGGCGGACCTCTGGCCAGCAGGGCGCCGAGCGATCCGGCTCAATCTAACCATTGGTTATATAAAAATTCTTAAACAGTATTTTTAAGAATATTCATGCCCTGATTATGATGCGCCCAAGCCACGCGAACCCCCTGTTCACCGACGCGGGCATCCCATCCAAGGAGCATGACCATGAGCGCAACACTCCGCAGCCTCGAAGGCCAGGACGAAGCCAGCATCCTGCGTGAAATCCAGAGTGCCCTGCACGGCCTGCGTTTCGGTGCCGTCGAGATCACCGTGCACAACGGCCAGGTGGTGCAGATCGAGCGCAAGGAAAAATTCCGTCTGCAACCGCCCGCCGGCAAGAACAGCTGACCCGAACACCCGACCGAGTCGCCGGAGGGGTCAACCCGATACGCGAACCGAGTCGACCGCGACGTGCGCCGTGAACGCCCGCCGCGCCTGAAAGACAACCTAGCCAACAGCATAAAAACTCAGAATTCAGGAGCTTCATCCATGTCGATTCGCCGCTTCGCCCTGGCCACCCTGGCCAGCGCCCTGCTCACCACCCTGGTCGCCGGCCCGGTCGCCGCCGCCACCGAACTGCTCAACGTCTCCTACGACCCGACCCGCGAGCTGTACCAGGAGTACAACGCCGCCTTCGCCAAGCACTGGAAGGCCCAGGGCGGTGAAGACCTCAAGGTCCAGCAATCCCACGGCGGTTCCGGCAAGCAGGCGCGCGCGGTGATCGACGGCCTCAAGGCCGACGTGGTGACCCTGGCCCTGGCCGGCGACATCGACGAGCTGCAGAAACTCGGCAAGCTGATCCCCGAAAACTGGCAGACCCGCCTGCCGCAGAACAGCACCCCCTACACCTCGACCATCGTGTTCCTGGTGCGCAAGGGCAACCCCAAGGGCATCAAGGACTGGGGCGACCTGACCAAGGCCGGCGTGGAAGTCATCACCCCGAACCCGAAGACCTCCGGCGGCGCCCGCTGGAACTTCCTGGCCGCCTGGGCCTGGGCCAAGAAGCAGTACGGCAGCGACGCCAAGGCACAGGAATACGTACAGGCGCTGTACAAGCAGGTTCCGGTTCTCGACACTGGCGCCCGCGGTTCGACCATCACCTTCGTCAACAACAACATTGGCGACGTGCTGCTGGCCTGGGAAAATGAGGCCTTCCTGGCACTCAAGGAACAGGGCGGCGAGAACTTCGAAATCGTTGCGCCGAGCCTGTCGATCCTCGCCGAGCCGCCGGTTTCGGTGGTCGACAAGAACGTCGACAAGAAGGGCACCCGCAAGGTCGCCGAAGCCTACCTGCAGTACCTGTACAGCGAGGAAGGCCAGCGCATCGCCGCGAAGAACTTCTACCGCCCCCGTGACGAGAAGGTCGCCGCCGAGTTCGCCAAGCAGTTCCCGAAACTGGACCTGGTGACCGTCGACAAGGACTTCAACGGCTGGAAGGAAGCGCAACCGAAGTTCTTCAACGACGGCGGCATCTTCGACCAGATCTACCAGGCGCAATAAGCCGAAGCTGCAAGCTGCAAGCTGCAAGCTGCAAGAAAATGGGTGGGGCGCAGGCCCCGCCCGGACAAGGGGAAGCGCGAGCTTCCCTTTGCCGTGCCCGGGCCGGTGATATTCCGGTGGCGGGCTTGAGCGTTCCAACGCAGAAAAAGGACAGATGATGTCTCGACGTATCTCCCCGGTCATACCCGGCTTCGGGCTGACTCTGGGGTACACCCTGGTGTATCTCAGCCTGTTGGTGCTGATTCCCCTGGGCGCCATGTTCCTCAAGACCTTCGACCTCACCTGGGTGCAGTTCTGGAACATCATCAGCGCACCCCGCGTACTTGCCGCACTCAAGCTCAGCTTCGGCACCGCGCTCGCCGCCGCCGTGCTCAACGGCCTGATCGGCACGCTGCTGGCGTGGGTCCTGGTGCGCTACGACTTCCCCGGCCGCAAGATCATCGACGCGATGATCGACCTGCCCTTCGCCCTGCCCACCGCCGTGGCCGGCATCGCGCTCACCGCGCTGTACGCGCCGGCCGGCCTGGTGGGCCAGTTCGCCACCGACCTGGGCTTCAAGATCGCCTACACCCCGTTGGGCATCACCCTGGCGCTGACCTTCGTCACCCTGCCCTTCGTGGTGCGCACGGTGCAGCCGGTGCTGGCCGACATCCCCCGCGAGGTGGAGGAGGCCGCCGCCTGCCTGGGCGCCAAGCCGCTGCAGGTGTTCCGCCACATCCTCCTGCCAGCGCTGCTGCCCGCCTGGCTGACCGGCTTCGCCCTGGCCTTCGCCCGCGGCGTGGGCGAGTACGGCTCGGTGATCTTCATCGCCGGCAACATGCCGATGAAGACCGAGATCCTGCCGCTGCTGATCATGGTCAAGCTCGACCAGTACGACTACACCGGCGCCACCGCCATCGGCGTGCTGATGCTGGTGGTCTCCTTCATCCTGCTGCTGCTGATCAACCTGCTGCAGCGCCGCATCGAAACCCCTTGAGGAGGCCCACGTCATGAGTAGTGCAACCCTGACCGCCGCCACCTCCGCCAACGCAGCCCGCCGTGGCAACCTGTGGGGCCGGCGCGCGCTGATCGCCGGCGCCTGGCTAGTGTTCGGCATCTTCCTGCTGCTGCCGCTGTACATCGTGCTCAGCGAAGCGCTGAAGCAGGGCTTCGGCACCTTCTTCACCGCCATCTTCGAGCCCGATGCCCTCGCCGCGCTGAAGCTGACGGTGATAGCCGTGGCCATCTCGGTGCCACTGAACCTGGTGTTCGGCGTCGCCGCCGCCTGGTGCGTGAGCAAGTTCGAGTTCCGCGGCAAGAGCATCCTGGTCACCCTGATCGACCTGCCCTTCTCGGTCTCGCCGGTGATCGCCGGCCTGATCTACGTGCTGCTGTTCGGCGCCCAGGGCTACTTCGGCGAGTGGCTGTCGGACCGTGATATCCAGATCGTCTTCGCCCTGCCCGGCATCGTCCTGGCCACCGTCTTCGTCACCGTGCCCTTCGTCGCCCGTGAGCTGATCCCGCTGATGCAGGAACAGGGCACCCAGGAAGAAGAGGCCGCGCGCCTGCTCGGTGCCAACGGCTGGCAGATGTTCTGGCACGTGACCCTGCCCAACATCAAATGGGGCCTGATCTACGGCGTGGTGCTGTGCACCGCGCGCGCCATGGGCGAGTTCGGCGCGGTGTCGGTGGTTTCCGGCCACATCCGCGGCGTCACCAACACCCTGCCGCTGCACGTCGAGATTCTCTACAACGAGTACAACCACGTCGCTGCCTTCAGCGTCGCCAGCCTGCTGCTGATCCTCGCGCTGGTCATCCTGCTGCTCAAGCAGTGGAGCGAGGCCCGTTTGTCCCGTCTTAAATCCAGCGCTGATGAGGAGTGAGTCATGAGCATCGAAATCCGTAACGTCAGCAAGAACTTCAACGCCTTCAAGGCGCTCAACGACATCAACCTGGATATTCACAGCGGCGAGCTGGTGGCCCTGCTCGGCCCGTCCGGCTGCGGCAAGACCACCCTGCTGCGCATCATCGCCGGCCTGGAGACCCCGGACGCCGGCAACATCGTGTTCCACGGCGAGGACGTCTCCCAGCACGACGTGCGCGATCGCAACGTCGGCTTCGTGTTCCAGCACTACGCCCTGTTCCGCCACATGAGCGTGTTCGACAACGTCGCCTTCGGCCTGCGCATGAAGCCCAAGGGCGAACGCCCCAGCGAGCCGGAGATCGCCGAGAAGGTCCACGAGCTGCTCAACATGGTGCAGCTGGACTGGCTCTCCGACCGCTACCCGGAGCAGCTCTCCGGCGGCCAGCGCCAGCGCATCGCCCTGGCCCGCGCCCTGGCGGTGAAGCCGAAGATCCTGCTGCTGGACGAACCCTTCGGCGCCCTCGACGCCAAGGTGCGCAAGGAGCTGCGCCGTTGGCTGGCGCGCCTGCATGAGGAGATCAACCTGACCTCCGTGTTCGTCACCCACGACCAGGAAGAAGCCATGGAAGTGGCCGACCGCATCGTGGTCATGAACAAGGGCGTGATCGAGCAGATCGGCTCCCCGGGCGAGGTCTACGAGAAGCCGGCGAGCCCCTTCGTCTACCACTTCCTCGGCGACTCCAACCGCCTGCAGCTGGGCGATGACCGCCATGTGCTGTTCCGCCCCCACGAAGTCTCGCTGTCCAAGGAGGCCGAGGAAGAACACCAGGCCGCCGAAGTGCGCGACATCCGCCCCCTCGGCGCCATCACCCGGGTGACCCTGAAGGTGGACGGCCAGGACGAGCTGATCGAAGCCGAAGTGGTCAAGGACCACGACAGCCTGGTCGGCCTCGCCCGTGGCGAAACCCTGTACTTCAAGCCCAAGGCCTGGCAGCCCGTCGCCCACGGCTGATCGCCGCGACGCAACGACAAAGCCCCTCACTCGAGGGGCTTTTTCATGGGCGCGAAACGCAGAAATGTAGGTTGGGCCGAGTCCGTAGGGTGGACCACGCTTCACCGGTCCACCAAGCGGGGTCAGGTGGGACTCCGCCCTTTCGTGGGCGAATTCATTCGCGAAAAAGCAGGATGCCCGAGTTATCCACAGGCCGGCTCGGCCGAGCGCTTGAGTCCGAAGAACTGCAGTTCGGCGAACAGCACCACCGCCAGCGCCTGGGCGATCACGAAGGCCTGGCCCAGCAGGGTCGGCTGCACCCAGCCGCTGACCAGCAGCAGGAGGCTGTCCACCACCCAGACGGCGTTGACCGCGATCACCGCCCACACTGCGCGGCGGTCCAGGGTGTCGCGGCGGGCCAGCCACAGCAGCACGGCGCACCAGGGCAGCATCGACAGGCCGGCGCCGGTGAGCAGCGCGGCGGGCAGCGCCAGCAGGGACGACAGCGGGCCGGCGCCCAGGGTCATCAGCAGGCCGGCGGCACCGCTGACCAGGGCATCGAGTTGCAGGACGCGGCGCAGCAGGGGGGACGGTTGCACGGTGGTCATGGCGAATCTCCTCGGTGGGGGCGGCCCGGCGGTTGCCGGTGCCTGGGTCGCAGGATTCGCCGATCGGGGAAGCGCGTCGATTACCTGCCAGGTAATGGCCGGGATTCCCCCGCTCGACTATCGTCGCTGCCATGAACGCACCCACCCATCCCGTCGGCGCCCTGTTGCGCCAATGGCGCCAGCGGCGCCGACTCAGCCAGCTCGACCTCGCTTGCGACGCGGAGATTTCCACGCGCCACCTGAGCTTCGTCGAAACCGGGCGCGCCCAGCCCAGCCGCGAGATGCTCCTGCACCTGGCCGAGCAGCTGGACATTCCCCTGCGCGAACGCAACCGCCTGCTGGCCGCCGCCGGCTATGCGCCGCTGTTCCCCCAGCGCACCCTGGACGACCCGGCCCTGGCCGGCGCGCGCCAGGCCATCGAGCAGCTGCTCAAGGCCCACGAGCCGAACCCGGCGCTGGCCATCGACCGCCAGTGGAACCTGCTGGCGGCCAACGGCGCGGTGATGGCGCTGATCGCCGGCGCATCCCCTGCCCTGCTCGCCCCGCCGCTCAACGTGCTGCGCCTGACCCTGCACCCGGAAGGCCTGGCACCGCGCATCGTCAACTTCGGCCAGTGGCGCGCCCACCTGCTGGAGCGGCTGCTGCACGACATCGAGGTGAGCGGCGATGCAGAGCTGCAGGCCCTGTACGACGAGCTCGCCGCCTACCCGGCACCGCCCGCGACCGACCCCCTGCCCGCCGACGGCGTGCTGGTGCCCCTGCAGCTGGATACGCCCCTGGGGGTGATCAGCTTCATCAGCACCATCACGGTGTTCGGCACCCCGGTGGACGTGACCCTGTCCGAGCTGGCCCTGGAGACCCTGTTCCCCGCCGACCCGGAAAGCGCCGAGCGGCTGCGGCAGATCCTCCGGATGGGATGATTTGTCGCCCGGCGGTCATAAATCACTCTTTCGGGTAATACCCTCCAGCCCCCGGCGCAGTAGGCTGGGCGCGCACCGATTGGTGCCCACACACCTCATCGCTTTGTCTGCTCACAACAACAACAAAAGGAGCACGCCGGGATGCTTTCAGACGCTCTAGCACGCGCTTTTATCGGATTGCTGCTCAGCCTGGTCGGGGCCGGGATGGCCCTCGCCGCCGAGCTCGCGCCCATCGACCAGGTACAGATTCACGCCTGCCGCGCCACCAGCAGCCTGCTGCTGTATCGCGGCGAAGGTTTCCAGGAAACCCACAAGACCCGCTTCGACGCCGACATCAAGGCGCTGGAAGCCGCGTTCCAGAGCGTGCCGCAGCCCAGCGACGGGTTCCGGCAGAAGTACCGCGCCCTTGTTACCCAGTTGCAGCAAGGTGTTTCCTACGGCCACAACGAGGATGACGTGCCCTGGCGCTTCCCCCAGGAACTGGCCAAATCCCTGCGTGAACTGCTCATCGCCGCCCGCTCCACTCCCGGCAACACCGCCAATGGCGAGCTGCCCGCCAAGGTGGAGTACCTGGCGGTGCAATACCTCAGCCGCGCCTACATCGGCACCTTCGAGATCGCCCGGGAAAGCAACGACACCTACATCGGCCAGGACGAACGCACCCTGCTGCCGGCCATCGATGCGCAACTGCAGCCGATGGACAAGAACGACCCGGCGGTGGGCAAGCTGAAGACCCGCTGGAGCTTCCTCAAGACCGCCCTCAGCGACATGAACAGCCAGAGCAACACCCTGGTCAGCGCCTCCGGCCGGCCCTATGCACCCATGATGGTCGACCGCCACGCACGCTCGATGAGTGCGCAGTTGCTGACCAAGGGTGGCTGAGAAAAGGGGGTAGCGAGGGTTATCCACAGGGCGGAGCCAGGCCCAACACCGCGCGGTGGACCGGTGAAGCGGGGTCCACCCTACAATCGTGCCCGCACGGGCTACCCCGCTCGGTAGGGTGGATAACGCTCTTTTATCCACCAGGCGGACTCGCCCCATACACCGAAGCCTCACCCCTCTCTCGTGAGCGAATTCATTCGCGATGGGGTTTCCAGCCACCCGGAGCCGAGAGCCGGCGATGAGCATTTCGCGGCTGAAGCCGCTCTCACAGGGGGAGGCGGCCCAGCCGCGCATTACTTCAGGCGGTGGCTTTCTTCTCGCGGATGCAGGTCGGGCCGGCGCGGTGTTCGATGGCCTGTTCCACTTCCTTGCGCATGCCGAGCATGAAGGCCAGTTCGGCGACCACGAACAGCGGGCCGACCACCAGGCCCATGAGGTCGTCGACGAAGGCGGGCTTGCGGCCTTCGTAGTAGTGGCCGACGAACTGGATCACCCAGCCCACCACGAACAGGCCGAGGCCGGTGCTGAGCCACAGGGCGGTGGATTGCACCGCCAGCGCGGTGCCGACCCAGAGGCTGAGCCAGAGCAGCGCGGTCATCACCAGGCCGAAGCGCAGGTCGAGGCGGAAGTAGAAGACGGCGGACGCCAGCGCCACCAGGGCCGCAGGAGATATCCACAGGCCGGCGACGACCAGGCCCGGGCGCGACAGCAGCACGGCCACGGCGACCACGATCAGCGGGATGCCGATGAAGTGGCTGAAGATATTGCGCCGGTCACGGTGGTATTCGGCGTACTGGGAAAGATGATCGACGAGGGTTTTCATTGTTATGTCCTCAGGTTGCAGGCAGTTGCGCCGATAATGGCGCCTGTACTGACCTATCCTCTGTCAGCTAGCCGACAAAGCCCATCACCCGATGCCCGAACTTTCCGACTGCCGTACCCAATTGCTCACCGGCCACTGGTTCGCCGGCCTGCCCGCGCCCCTGCAGGATGCGCTGGTGGAGCAAGCGCGCCCGCTGAGCCTGGCCCCCGGTGAATGCCTGTTCCGCCGGGGCGACCCGCCCTGCGGGCTGTATGCGGTGATCGAGGGTGCGGTGCGCGTGGGGGTGAGCGCAGAGAACGGCAAGGAGGCGCTGCTGATCCTGGTGGAGCCGCCGCACTGGTTCGGCGAGATCTGCCTGTTCGATGGCCAGCCGCGCACCCACGACGCCTTCGCCGAAGGCCCGACGCAGCTGCTCAACGTGCCCCAGCCGGCCTTACAGAAGATGCTGGAGGCGGAGCCGGCCTGGTGGCGCGAGTTCGCCCTGTTGATGAGCCAGAAGCTGCGCCTGGCCTTTATCGCGCTGGAGGAGATGAGCCTGCTGCCGGCGCCGCAACGCCTGGCACGACGGCTGTTGATGATCGCCGAGGGCTACGGCGAGACCAGCGGCCAGCGCCGGGTCATCCACCTGGCCCAGGAGCAGCTGGCGCTGATGCTGGCGGTGTCGCGGCAGACCACCAACCAGATTCTCAAGGAGCTGGAAGCCCAGGGCGTGGTGCACCTGAACTATGGCGAGATCGAGATCCTCGACCTCACCGGCCTGCGCAAGGCCGCGCGGCTGTAGCGGTTCAGGCCGGCCCGCGCAGGGCCTCGGCGAGCTGACGGCCCACCGTCACCGCCTCTTCCAGCTGCGCTTCCAGGCGCACCATCTCTTGCCGCCAGGCCTGCTGGCTTTCGTGCTGCAGCGCCCAGTGATCCGGCAAGGGCGCCAGCGCGTCGTGCAGCTGCGCGCCCTGCTCGTCCAGCCCGGCCATCAGCCCGCCAAGGGGCTCCAGCGCGGCCACGCCTGCGGCCAGCCCAGCGTCCTGCCCGGCCAGGTGGGCCACGGCGGCGGCGGTCTGCTGCTGGATGTCTTCGGCCATGCGCCCAACCTCTTCGGTGGCACCGGCGGTGCGCGCGGCGAGGTTGCGCACCTCGTCGGCGACCACGGCGAAACCGCGCCCGGCATCACCGGCGCGGGCGGCTTCGATGGCGGCGTTGAGGGCCAGCAGGTTGGTCTGGCTGGCGATGGACTGGATGCTCTGGGCGACCTTCTGGATCTCGCCGCTGCGCTCGGCCAGGGCCTGCACGCGCTCGCGGCCGGTACCGCTCTCGGCGAGCAGCGCGGCGAAGGCCTGGCGCGCCTTGTCCAGGTCGGCGCAGCCTTCGGCACCGGCCTGCTGCAACTGTGCGGCGAGCTGTTCGAGGCGATCGAGGTCGGGCGGGACTACACCGGCGTCATGGCGCTGAAGCCAGATGGCGCCCTCGTCCAGGCGCTGGCGCAGCAGGGTGTCGAGTTGGGCGGCAATGCCTTGCAGACGCAAACGCTCGGCAGCGTTGCGATCAGCCTGCACCGCCAGCTCCGCCAGGCGCGGGGCCTGGTCCTCCAGGGGTTCGTCGCGGGGTTCTTCCGGCACCTTCCAGGGCCCCAGCCAGGGCCACAGCGCCAGCACCAGGTAGGCCGGGATGCTCCAGGCGAGCGGCACCTGCCAGCGCGTATAGACCAGCATCAGCAGGGCCAGGCCCAGGGTGTGGAACGCGACGGCATAGGGATGGCGGGCGTAGGCAGGACGCATGGGCTTCTCGGGGTGGTTCTTGTAATGGGGCAATTCTGGCGGCTCGGCTGGCGACTGGCCAGTTCTAGCGCACCAAGCTTTCGCGGTACTGACTCGGTGCCTGGCCGGTCCAGCGCTTGAAGGCACGGCTGAAGCTGCTGGTGTCGGCGAAACCGAGCAGGTAGGCAATTTCGCTGATGGAGCAGCGTGGGTCGCGCATGTGCACCAGCGCCAGGGCCTGGCGGGTGTCGCTGAGCAGTTGCTCGTAGCTGCTGCCCTCCTCCGCCAGGTGCCGCTGCAGGCTGCGCAGGCTCAGGTGCAGGGACTGGGCGATGCGCTCGGCCGAGGGTTCGCCATTGGGCAGCTGGGCCTCCAGGCAGGCGCGCACCTTGCGCGCCCAGGTGGGCACCTGCAGCTGCTCCAGGGTGCGCTTGAGCACCGTTTCGTTGTGCTCGGCCAGCTCGGGGTTGGCGTCTTCCAGGCGGCGTTCGAAATCCGCGCGGGCGAATTCGATCAGGTCTTCCGGGGCGTCGAAGTGCAGCGGGCAGCGGAACACCTGGTGCCAGGGCGCGGGATCGGCCGGCTGCGGGCGGCGCAGGTGCACGGCCAGGGGCGCGTAGTCGCGGCCCAGGCGGTTGCGGCAGGTGCGCACGTAGATGGCGGCGAAGGCGTCTACGGCCTCGGGGGCCGGTGCGGGGCCCTCCTCGGGCACGCGCAGGCGGAACTCATAGCGTTCGCCGTGCAGGGTCAGCTGCAGGGCCAGGGCATCGCTGACCACCTGGTGGTAGCGCTCGATGCGCTCGAAGATCTCCCGCAGGCTGGCGCTGGCCACCAGCGCGTAGCCCAGGGCGTGGAAGGTGGTGGGGCTGAGGTAGCCGGAAATCTTCAGGCCCAGCGCCGGGTCGCCGCTGGCCGTGACCGCCAACTGCCACAGGCGCGTGGTGGCGGAGAGCGGGTAGCGCGCGTTGGGGTCGTCCATCAACGCCGGGTCGAGGCCGGCCTGGCGGCAGAGGCCGTCGCTGTCGAGGCCGAGCGCGTCCAGCTGCTTGCGCAGGGCTCGGGTCCAGCTGGCGAGGGTGGAGGGCTCGTCGCTCATGCAGGTTGGCGTATCCGGTCAACAGGTTGGCGTTCAAGGTCAGGCGTGGCGCGCACCGCCTCGGCAGAGTGGGCACACGACGAACAAGAGGATGTAAGCATGTCCCCGACGACCGCAAGCCCCGCAAAGCTGAATGATCAACAGCGATCAGCCCATATTCGTGAAGTGGTGATGGCCCATGGCGTGGAGCTGCGCCAGCGCTACCCGATCCTCAACCGCCAGGACCTGCTCGGCGCCAGCATCCTCGCCTTCACCCTCGCCGGCATGGTCGGCTCGGCGGCGCTCTACCTGAATGGTGCGATCGCCTGGTGGGCGTGCCTGCTGGTCAATGCCTTCCTCGCGTCGCTGACCCACGAGCTGGAGCACGACCTTATCCACAGCATGTACTTCCGCAAGCAGCGGGTGGCGCACAACCTGATGATGGCGCTGGTGTGGCTGGCGCGGCCGAGCACCATCAACCCCTGGGTGCGCCGCCACCTGCACCTGAACCACCACAAGGTCTCCGGCACCGAGACCGACATGGAGGAGCGCGCCATCACCAACGGCGAGCCCTGGGGCCTCGCGCGGCTGCTGATGGTGGGCGACAACGTGATGTCCTCGCTGATCCGCATGCTCCGGGCCAAGAGCTGGGCGCACAAGAAGTTCATCCTGGTGCGCACGCTGAAGGTCTATGCGCCGCTGGCGCTGATGAACTGGGGCGCCTGGTACGTCTTCCTCGGCTTCCACGCCATCAATGGCGTGAGCGCGCTGCTGGGTGCGCCGGTGGCCTGGTCGGAGACCACCCTGGCGGTGATGCAGGGCGTGGACATCGCGGTGGTGGTGCTGGTGGGCCCCAACGTGCTGCGCACCTTCTGCCTGCACTTCGTCAGCTCCAACATGCACTACTACGGCGACGTGGAGCTGGGCAATGTGATCCAGCAGACCCAGGTGCTCAACCCCTGGTGGCTGTGGCCGCTGCAGGCGTTCTGCTTCAACTTCGGCAGCACCCATGCGATCCACCACTTCGTGGTCAAGGAGCCCTTCTACATCCGCCAGATGACCGCCCCGGTGGCGCACAAGGTGATGCGCGAGATGGGCGTGCGCTTCAACGATATCGGCACTTTCGCCCGCGCCAACCGCTGGCAGGCGCAGCCGCAACCGGTGGCCGAGCGCGCACAGACCGCCTGACGCCTGCCGCGCGTCCCCGAACCCCACGCCCCAAACCTAAGATGGGCCGCCTCGCGGCCCTTCTGCGCCTACTATCGCCGCCATTCCGCCCACGACAGCGCCCCGAGGCCCCCACGGCCCAGCGGGCGTTGCGCCGCGGAAAATCCGCTCAACCGTGAAGAACAAGAGGTACCGGCATGAAAACCTGGATCTGTGTGGTCTGTGGCCTGATCTACGACGAAGCCAAGGGCTGGCCCGACGAGGGCATCGCCGCCGGCACCCCCTGGGCCGATGTGCCCGAGGACTGGATCTGCCCCGACTGTGGCGTGGGCAAGATGGATTTCGAGATGCAGGAAATCTGAGGCGCGGCCTCAGTACTTCAGGCTCATGCGCAGGGCCAGGCCGTTGTCCCGCGACTCGGTGGCCCAGTCGCCCTCGTAGGCCAGGCCCAGGCTCAGGGCCTGGTCCAGCTGCCAGTCGAGCATCAGGCCGAGGTGGATGACGTCGCGGGCGAGCTGCGCCTCGCCGGCGCCGTCTTCATCCCCGAGCCGGCGATCACCGCTGTTGCGCCGCCAGGCCGGGATCACCCGCGCCACCAGGCGCTGGTCGGGGCCGAGGGTCCAGGCGGTGGTGCCGCGCAGGCCGAAGGTGGCCTGCAGCAGCTCGTCCCGTTGTGACCCCACATCAGCCTGGCGCTCACTGTCCTGGCGCAGCCAGGCGAGTTCGCTGAAGCCTTCGAGGCTGAAATCGCGGTAATCCAGCGAATAGCTCAGTTCGCCGAACAGCTGCCCGCCCCGGGCATCGGCGGCGGGCGCGTGGCCGTCCACCCGGTGGCTGTCCAGCAGCAGGCCGGTCTTGAAGCCGATCTGGTTGTAGAACTTGGTGCCGAGGTAGGCGCCGAGCTGGTAGCCGTCGAGGCGCGCATCGTCGCTGCCGGCCTCCAGTTCCGTGCGGGACAGCCCGGCCGTGGCGCCCAGCACCCAGTCGCCCACCCAGCGTTCACTGCCCAGGGTGAGGCCGGCGACAGTCCGCTCGCGGCTCGGCGCGGCACCCGGCCCATCGGCCGAGCCATGGCTGGCGTAGGTGCGCGCCCAGTAAGGCTGCTGCCCGTCTTCGGGCTCGCCCTCGCGGAAGGAGAAACGCAGCTGCTGGATGCGGTCGAGCACCGCCTCACGGGTGAAGCGCGCGTCCTCCAGCAGCGTGGCGCGGGTGGCCTGGTGCAGGTCGCCGGCGAATACCGAAGGGGCCAACAGCAGGCAGGTGAACAGGGACGCGCGCATGGGTTCTCCGGGGATGGGCGGCTGTGGATAACTCTAGCCGCGCCGCTCCAGCGCTTGCATCAACAAGGTGCGACCGGCACTGAGCACCTCTTCCTGGCGCGATTCGCTGGCGAGCATGCGCGCGATCACCAGGGCGCCGACGCACTGGGAGATCACCGCCCAGGCCAGCTCGCCGTCTTCGAGTATCTCGGCCCAGGCCTGCTGCAGTTGCAGCATCCAGTGCTCGGCGGTCTCGCGCACCGGCAGGTCGGCGCGGGCAATCTCCGCGCCCAGGGCGGGAATCGCGCAGCCGCCTTCGGCGTTGTGAACATGGGCCATGCTCAGGTAGTGCTCGAGGCAACGCTGCAGACGTGCCTGGTCGAAGCCTTCGCCCTGGGCGACCTGGCCGATCAGGCTGCGCGACAGCTCGCGCTCGACGATGGCGGTGAACAGGTCGTCCTTCGACGGGAAGTGGCTGTAGAAGGCGCCACCGGTGAGGCCGATGGCCTTCATCAGGGCATCTACGCCGGTGCTGGAGAAGCCGCCAGCCTTGGCGATCGAGCCGCTGCTCTCCAGCAGTTTCTGCCGGGTTTCTTCCTTGTGAGTGGGGGAATAGCGCATGTCGACCTCCATAAACGCACTGCTTGACGCGGGTTGGACTGTAGCATAACGTCCGTTCAGCTAACGACCGTTTAGTTAAAGGTGACTGCCATGAATACCGAATCGAACAACAACAAGGTGGTGCTCGTGATCGGCGCCGGTGATGCCACCGGCGGCGCCATTGCCCGGCGTTTCGCCCGCGAGGGCTATATCGCCTGCGTGACCCGGCGCAGCGCAGACAAACTGCAACCGTTGGTGGACAGCATCCGCGCCGAAGGCGGCCAGGCCCACGGCTTCGCCTCCGACGCGCGCAAGGAAGAGGACGTGACCGCGCTGGTGGAGCAGATCGAGAGCGAGATCGGCCCCATCGAAGCCTTCGTCTTCAACATCGGCGCCAACGTGCCCTGCAGCATCCTCGACGAGACCGCGCGCAAATACTTCAAGATCTGGGAGATGGCCTGCTTCTCCGGCTTCCTCACCGGCCAGGCGGTGGCGCGGCGCATGGTCACCCGTGGGCGCGGCACCATCCTCTTCACTGGCGCCACGGCGGGCCTGCGCGGCGCGGCCAACTTCGCCGCCTTCGCCGGCGCCAAGCACGGCATCCGCGCCCTGGCGCAGAGCATGGCGCGCGAGCTGGGGCCACGGAACATCCACGTCGCCCACGTGGTGGTGGACGGCGCCATCGACACCGACTTCATCCGCGACACCTTCCCCGACATCTACGCCCGCAAGGAGCAGGACGGCATCCTCGATCCGGAGCACATCGCCGAGAACTACTGGTTCCTGCATAGCCAGCCGCGGGACGCCTGGACGTTTGAACTCGACCTACGCCCCTGGATGGAACGCTGGTAGGTGTGCAGCCGACCGGCTGCGCGGCGCCCAGGCGTTGTTGGCGATCCCGTGCGAAATGCTCATTGGCAGAAGCCAACTCCGCTTTCTCCCGGGCTCGCCGCCTAGCCTGAACGTCGCTCGCGCGGTCTCACGAATTCGCTGACAAGAACGAGAAAAACCATGAGCAAGAACGTCGAATTCTTCTTCGATCTGGGCAGCCCGGCCAGTTACCTGGCCTGGACCCAGCTACCTGCCCTCTGTGCCCGCAAGGGCGCGACCCTGGTGTACCGGCCGATGCTGCTGGGCGGGGTGTTCCAGGCCACGGGCAATGCCTCGCCCAATGCGGTGCCGGTGAAGGGCCGCTACTCGATGATCGACCTGGACCGCCACGCGAAGCGCTATGGCGTGCCGCTGGTGTTCAACCCGCATTTCCCCATCAATACGCTGACGCTGATGCGCGGTGCCATCGGTGTGCAGCTGCACCAGCCGGAACGCTTCGAGGCCTACCTGGAGGCGATGTTCAAAGCGATGTGGCAGGAGCGGCGCAACCTGGGCGACCCGGCGATCCTCGGGGCGACCCTGGTGGAAGCCGGCTTCGATCCCCAGGCGCTGCTGGCGCTGGTGGGTGACCCGGCGGTGAAGGACGCGCTGAAGGCGGCCACCGAGGAGGCGGTTAAACGTGGCGTGTTCGGGGCGCCGACCTGCTTCGTCGGCAGCGATATGTTCTTCGGCCAGGACCGCCTGGACTTCATCGAAGAAGCCCTGGGCTGAGCCTCAGGCCTGCAGCAGTCGCGCCGGCAGGCGCCGCAGCAGGTCGGGGTCGAGGCGCAGCAGGCGTGCGGCGCGCTCTTCCAGCAGCTCGCCCACGTCCTGCCCCACGGGCAGGCGCAGCAGGCTGGCGCAGAGGTTCATCGCCAGCGCCTCACGGGAAAAGACCCCGGTACCCAGGCCGTAGAAGGCCGCCACCAGCTCGCGCAGGCCGAAGGGCAGGCGCCAGCGGATGCGCAGCGCGGAGCCGAAGCTGGCGGCGCGCTTGCGCAGGGTTTCCAGCAGTTCGTCATCGCTCAGCCCGCCACCGGCGTCCTGCCAGTCCTGCAGGCTGCGCAGCAGGGCCAGTTCACCCATGTTGTGCAGCAGGCCGGCGGTGTAGCAGAGCTCGGCATCGAGATCGAGTTCGCTGGCCATCCAGTAGCCCAGCTCGGCGCTGCGCTGGGACGACTTCCACGCCGCCTCGGCCAGCTCCGCCAGGCGCGGGTCATGCAGGTGGGCGTTGCGCTCCAGGGCCATGCCCAGCACCAGGTTGAGCACCCGGGTGACGCCCAGGCGGTGCAGGGCCTGGCCGAGGGTCTGGCAAGGCACGCCGAGGTGATGGGCGGCGCTGTTGGCGGCAGCGATCAGCTTGGCGGTGATCTGCGGGTCGCGGGAGAAGACGTCGTCGAGGTCGCGCAGGTCGACATCGCTGGCCTGCAGGCACTGGCTGACGGCGTCGCGCACATCGCTGAGCAAGGGTGCGCCCTGCCCTTCCTCACGCACGCTGTCGAGGTATTCCTTGAGGGTGCTGACCAGCAGTGAAGCGACCGCGCTGTGGGCCTTGTCCGCCCCCGGCAGCAGGCTGCCGAGGCGCTGGCGCAGGCCTTCGGCATTGAAGGGCTTGCCCAGGTAGGCGGTGGGCGCCAGGGGCAGTGCCGCGCGCACGCTGCTGGCGTCGACCTTCTCGCTGATGAGGATGAAGGGCAGCACCGGCGTACGCGGGTGGCGCCTGAGCTGGCGCAGCAGTTCCAGGCCGCCGCCGCCCTGCAACTCGCCGTCGGCGATCACCAGGTCGGGCAGGCGCCGCTTGCAGCGGGCCAGGGCCGCCTGGGTATCGGGCACGCGCACCACGTTGGCATCGCCGCGCACATCCAGCACCAGCTGCGCGAGCAGGTCCGCCGTCCAGGGGTCGCCCTCGGCAATCAGGATTTCCGGAACCTTGGCGTGGGCGGACATGAGGACCTCGAGGGGCGGTGCGAACCAGGCGCGGCGCCTGGGATTCGGGAATGCGATGGAGTTGGCAGAAATCGGCAGCGCGCAGTCTAAACCGCGCCCCGGGGGCTGGATAGTGGCCTTTTGGGGGTATTGACCACTTGGATAGGAACGGCTTGACGCAAGGCAAAAAAAGACCCGCCGAAGCGGGTCTCAAATACGCCTGGCTGGTGAGCCTCAGGCGAGTTCGTCGAAGCACTCGGCGACAATGGCCAGGCCCTTGTCGAGCTGTGCATCAGGGATGGTGACCGGCATCAGGAAGCGGATGACGTTGTAGTAGGTGCCGCAGGACAGCAGGATCAGGCCCTTGTCGCGCGCCTTGGCAACGATCTTGCCGACCAGCTCGGCGGCCGGCTTGCTCTCGTCGCCGCCTTCGAACAGCTCGATGGCGACCATGGAGCCCAGGCCGCGGACGTCGCCGATGACCTTGTGCTTGGCAGCGATGTCACGCAGGCCGGCCTTCAGGCGTTCGCCCACGGCCTGGCTGCGCTCCAGCAGTTTCTCTTCGTCGAAGACCTTGAGCACGGCCAGGGCCGCGGCGCAGGCGATCGGGCTGCCGGCATAGGTGCCGCCCAGGCCGCCGGGAGCGATGGCGTCCATGATCTCGGCCTTGCCGCTGACGCCGGAGATGGGGAAGCCGCCGCCAACGGATTTGGCGAAGGTGGTCAGGTCCGGGATCACGCCCAACTGCTCGGTGGCGAAGAAGGTGCCGGTACGGCCAGCGCCGGTCTGCACTTCGTCAGCGATCAGCAGGATGCCGTGCTGGTCGCACAGGGCGCGCAGGCGCTGCATGAAGGGCTTGGAGTTGACGTAGAAGCCGCCTTCACCCTGCACCGGCTCGATGATGATCGCGGCGATGTCCTGGGGCTGGGCGTCGTTCTTGAAGATGCGCTCGATGCTGGCGATGGAGTCGTCTTCGCTCACGCCGTGCAGCTCGCACGGAGCCAGGGCACGGAACACGCCACCGGGCATCAGGCCCATGCCGGCGGAGTACGGGACCACCTTGCCGGTCAGCGACAGAGTCATCATGGTGCGGCCGTGGTAGGCGCCGGTGAAGGCGATCACGCCGGCGCGGCCGGTGGCGGCACGGGCGATCTTCACGGCGTTCTCGACGGCTTCGGAGCCGGAGGTGACCAGCAGGGTCTTCTTGGCGAAGTCACCCGGTACGCGCTTGGCGATTTCTTCGCAGAGCTCGATGTAGGGCTCGTAGGCCAGCACCTGGAAGCAGGTGTGGGACAGCTTGGTCAGCTGCTCCTGAACGGCGGCGACCACTTTCGGGTGCAGGTGGCCGGTGTTCAGCACGGCGATGCCGCCGGCGAAGTCGATGTACTCGCGGCCTTCCACGTCCCAGACGGTGGCGTTCTCGGCGCGCTCGGCGACGACCGGGTGGATCTGGCCCACGCCACGGGGAACAGCGGCGGCACGGCGTTGCAGGATGGATTCGTTGGTCTTGCTCATGGTTTCCTCACGGCCGCTCATCGGGCGGCGCAGCTTCAAGGATGAATGCCCCCGGCAGGTTGCAGCGCAGCATTCGATGATCGACTGCGCAGGCCTGTCGGAGGCTCGACGTGGTTCATGTGGTACCGCTGGGGCGCCGCGCGCTCTTTCGCGCCTTGCCCCGTCTTTACATCAGATTCAGATACCGCCGAGGCAGAGATACTTGATCTCCAGGTAGTCCTCGATGCCGTATTTCGAGCCTTCGCGACCCAGGCCCGAGGCCTTGATGCCGCCGAAGGGCGCCACTTCGTTGGAGATCAGGCCGGTGTTGATACCCACCATGCCGTACTCCAGGGCCTCGGCCACGCGGAACACGCGGCCCAGGTCACGGGCGTAGAAGTAGGAGGCCAGGCCGAACTCGGTGTCGTTGGACATGGCGATGACTTCGGCCTCGTCCTTGAAACGGAACAGCGGGGCCAGCGGGCCGAAGGTTTCTTCCTTGGCCACGGCGGCGGTCTTCGGTACGTCGACCAGGATGGTCGGCTCGAAGAAGGTGCCGCCCAGGGCGTGGGGCTTGCCGCCAGAAACGACCTTGGCGCCTTTGCTGACCGCGTCCTGGATGTGCTCCTGGACCTTGGCAACAGCCTTCTCGTCGATCAGCGGGCCGGTGGTGATGCCGTCTTCCAGGCCGTTGCCGATCTTCAGCTTGGCCACGGCCACTTTCAGCTTCTCGACGAAGGCGTCGTACACACCGTCCTGCACGTATAGGCGATTGGCGCAGACGCAGGTCTGGCCGTTGTTGCGGTACTTGGAGATCAGCGCGCCGTCGACGGCGGCGTCCAGGTCGGCGTCATCGAAGACGATGAAGGGTGCGTTGCCGCCCAGCTCCAGGGACACCTTCTTGATGTCCTGGGCGCATTCGGCCATCAGCTGGCGGCCGATCTCGGTGGAGCCGGTGAAGGACAGCTTGCGCACGATGGGGTTGCTGGTCAGCTCGCTGCCCACTTCGCCGGCGCTGCCGGTCACCACGCTGAACACGCCTTTCGGGATGCCGGCGCGCTCGGCCAGTTCGGCCAGGGCCAGGGCGGAATACGGGGTCTGCGAGGCAGGCTTGAGCACCATGGTGCAGCCGGCGGCCAGGGCCGGGCCGGCCTTGCGGGTGATCATCGCAGCGGGGAAGTTCCACGGGGTGATGGCCGCGGTAACGCCGATGGGCTGCTTGATGACGATCAGGCGCTTGTCCGGCTGGTGGCCGGGAATGACGTCGCCATAGATGCGCTTGGCTTCTTCGGCGAACCATTCGATGAAGGAAGCGGCGTAGGCGATCTCGCCCTTGGCCTCGGCCAGCGGCTTGCCTTGTTCGAGGGTCATCAGGCGACCGAGGTCGTCCTGGTTCTCGATCATCAGTTCGTACCAGCGGCGCAGCTTGTTGGCGCGTTCCTTGGCGGTCAGCGCACGCCAGGCCGGCAGGGCCTTGTCGGCCGCCTCGATGGCACGGCGGGTCTCGGCGGCGCCCATCTTCGGCACGGTACCGAGAATCTCCCCAGTGGCCGGGTTGTTGACCTTGATGGTCTGGCCGCTGTCAGCGTCCAGCCAGGCGCCGTCGATGTAGGCTTTCTGGCGGAACAGGGTGGCATCTTTCAATTGCATCGCTGTCTCCTTCACACCGGTTACAAGGAGCCGGGGGCACGTTGTTTTTGTTCGGCCAACACGGGATTGGCCAGGAGGGGGATTCGATTGGAACGGCCTGACTTGGCGTTTGCAAGGGGCGTTTGAAATCTCAAACGAATCCTAGGGCCAGAGGGGGTAAAGGGCAATAGCCTGTTCGATAAAACAGACGAAAACTGGAAATATTTGCGGGTTTTGCTGTGCAGAATCGAGCACGAGCGTCATTTTCGTTCGAAATCACGAACATTCGTGCCAGCGTGGACGCTGGCAGCCCTTGCAGGTATCATTGCGCGCCTCTTCAAGCATCCGTAGCTCAGCTGGATAGAGTACTGCCCTCCGAAGGCAGGGGTCGTGGGTTCGAATCCCGCCGGATGCGCCAGATCGATGTCCCGACCGTCCCATGACGGTCGCGGCACCCCGGAAAGCCCGCCTCGCGCGGGCTTTTTCGTTTCCGCCGTTCGGCGCGCGCATCGCGGCGCTCACGCGCGGCCCGGTTCGGTGCGGGTCTGCTCGCGCAGCAGTTCGAGGTAGCGCCTGGCCGCCAGCCCGAGCGGGCGGTTCTTCAGCCAGACGACATCAACCCACAACCGCATCTGGTTGGCCATGTCGGCAAAGGCGACGTGCTCCAGCGCACCGGATGCGATCAGCGGCTGCACCAGCGGCTGGGGCAGGTAGGCCCAGCCGATGCCCGCCTGCACCAGGCCCAGCGTGGCCAGGTAGCTGTCGGTCAGCCAGACCCTGTGGGACAGCACGATCTGCGGATCCGACGCCTTGGGGTCGCCAAGCGCGACGACGATCTGCCGGAGCTCGGCCAGGCGGGATTCGCTCAGCGCCGCCTGGCTGTAACCGGGCGCCGCGACGGCCGCCAGCAACTGGCTTCCCGCCTCGACGAAGGCCTCGCGCTCATCGATCCCCGGGCGTTCGAACACCAGGGCCAGCTGCACGCTGCCTTCATGCAGCATGCGCGTGGCATCGGCCTGGGCAGCGGAGCGGACTTCGATCTCCAGCGTCGGGAACTCACGCGCCAGCGTCGACAGCGGCTGGCTCCAGGCGCCGCTCTGCAGCTCCGGCGCCATGGCCAGCACCAGGCGCGGCTCGAGCCCGGCATGCAGCTGCAGGGCGTGCGCGTCCAGCAGGTTGAGCTGGCCCGCCGCCTGCCGCGCCTGGGGCTCCAGGGCCCGGGCCGCAGCCGTCGGCAGCGCGCGGCGGGAGGAGCGGTCGAACAGCTCCAGGTCCAGCTCGGCCTCCAGCTGGGAAATCGCCATGTTCACCGCCGACGGCACGCGCCCCAGGGCCCTGGCGGCCGCCGAGAACGAGCCGGCATCCAGCACGGCGAGGAAGACTTTCAGGGATTCGCTGCTAAAGGCCATGGTGTTGTCAGTTCTGCTGATAACGGTTGTCTTTTTCTATCAGCAAAACACTTCTAGCCTCCAGCGCAATACAGCCCCGGAGGAAAGAATCATGGAACCAGCAATGATGGGCCAGGTGGCCCTGGTCAGCGGCGCCGGCAGCGAATCGGGGATCGGCATGGCCATCGCACGCCGCCTGGGGCGTGCCGGCGCGAAGCTGATCGTCACCGCCAGCAGCGCGCGCATCGCCGACCGGGTGGCCGAGTTGCGCGCGGAGGGCTTCGACGCGCACGGCCAGGCCGCGGACCTCACCGACGAAGCCGCCGTGCACGCGCTGCTCACCTGGGCGCAGGCGCAGTGGGGGCGTATCGACATCCTGGTGAACAACGCCGGCATGGCGATGCAGGGCAGCCCGGAACCCTTCGCCGAGGTGGCGGACATGAGCCTGGAGATGTGGAACCTGTCGCTTGCGCGAAACCTCACCACCGCCTTCCTGCTGACCCGGGGCGTGCTGCCGGGCATGCGCTCCCGTCGCTACGGCCGCATCGTCAACATCAGCTCCACCACCGGAACCCGGGGCAGCAACCCGGGCGAGGCCGCCTACAGCGCGGCCAAGGCCGGGATGCTGGGGATGAACATGGGGCTGGCGCTGGAGGTCGCCCGGGAGGGCATCACCGTCAACTCGGTAGCCCCGGGCTGGATCACCACCGGTTCGAGCACGCCCGAAGAGCAGCACGCGGCGCAGTTCGTCCCCATCGGCCGGGCCGGCCGCCCCGAGGAGATCGCCGCGGCCGTGGCCTTCCTCGCCTCGCCCGAGGCCAGCTACATCACCGGCGAAGTGCTGGTGGTCGACGGCGGCAACTGCCTGATCGAAAACAAGGCGCCCTGAGCCCGACAACGGAGATTCCCCATGACCCCTCTCGTTCTCGTCACCGGCGCCGCGGGCGGCGTTGGCCGCGCACTCGTCGAACGCTTCCTCCAGGGCGGCTGGCAGGTATTCGCCACCGACCAGGACACGCCCTCGCTGGCCGAGCTGGCCGCCACCCAGCCCCTGGCCGGCCACCTGGCCAGGGACATCCGCCGACCGGGGGCCTGCCAGGAAATCGTCGCGGCGGCGCTGGCGGCCGGTGGCAGGCTGGACGCCCTCATCAATGCCGCCGGGGTGTGGCGCGAAGGGCCGGTCGAAGCCTGCTCGGAAGAGGATTTCGACCTGGTCCTGGACGTCAACCTGAAGGGCACCTTCTTCATGTGCGCGGCGGCCATCCCGGCGCTGCGCCAGAGCCGGGGCAGCATCGTCAACATCTCCAGCGACGCCGGCCGCCAGGGCAACCGCAACGCGGCCGCCTACTGCGCGAGCAAGGGCGGCGTCACGCTGCTGACCAAGACCCTGGCGCTGGACCTCGCGCCCGATGGCGTGCGCTGCAATGCGGTCTCCCCGGGCGACATCGAGACGCCGATGCTGAAGTTCCAGGCGCAGCGCTACGGCAACGGCGACCCACAGGGCTACTACCGCGAACTGCTGGCCAAGTACCCGCAAGGCGCCGACGCGCGCTTCATACAACCGTCCGAAGTGGCCGAGCTGGCCTACTTCCTCTGCCAGCCGGCCGCCGCCTCGATCACCGGGGCCGATATGGCGATCGACTGTGGGGTGTCGGCGGGGAACTGAATGGCATGACCTCGGCTAGGGATGGGGCAGGGTTCTTTTACACATCGACTGCGCTAACGCGCTCAGTCAAATGACCGCCAAATGAATAACGCAGTGCCAAGCCCCAAAATAGGCTGAGGCTATGTCTTGGAAGGCGGGATAACGCCCGCCCAGTCAAATGACCGTCAAATGAACTCAGGCCCACCAAGGTACATAGCGATATGTCCTGCGGTTGGCTGCAGGATCATAGAGGCGGATCAGCCCGGCCTCGATGGTCTGCTTGATGACACGACTGACCATGGCGCTATTGCCCTCGTCGATCTGGAAGCGCAAGCGTAGCGAGGTGTTGTTCATCGGCTCGCGGTTCACATACTTCAAGCAGCAGTGCTGGTAACAGGCACGAATACGATCTTCTTGGCCCATGTTGCGGTAGTCCTGATGGGCGAAGAGCACCACGCGGGTGTGCTCCTCTGTCTGCTCGAAAATCGGAGCCGGCAACTGGTACAACTCGGTCTGCGCCACCACCTTGTCGATGCCACTGCCACGCTCCTCGCATATGCCGATACGGCGCATGAAGGAGGCCAGCCCCTCGTTGCGGCTGCGCGGCGGGCTGTCGAGAAAGCGCTGCGGATCGACCAGCGGCACGCCGGGATTGGTTATTTCCAGAGGATCTGTCTGCGTTAGCTGTTGTGGTTTTAATGCAAGAGCTCAAGCACGTCCCTTTCCAGGTGCCTAAGGGTACGTGCCACCTCCGCCGCATGGGTTTCGCTCCGCTCTACCCATCCTACGAAAGTCAGTGCGCACCGCGTGGTGATTCGTTGGACGAAGAAAGTTGGAGCAGCCGCCAAAAGCCCCCTCCCAGGAAGCCGAGCGAATCATCGTGTAAGGGGTTGAGCGACATGGATGTCGCGAGAGCCGCGATGGGCCAGGGATGGCCCTTCGCGGCGCGCTCCTGGAAAGACAATGGGGCGAAGGGATTCGCAGCGAGCTAACGATGACGACAGGTTCAGGCGGCCGTAACCGAGCCGCTGTGCATGACAACCACTACCCTCAACCACCCTGCCCCGCCACCATCAGCGTGAGCCGCGCGTCGACCTTGCCGGTGGCCACCTTGTCGAGGCTGGCTTCGGTGAGGGTCACGCCGCGTTTATCCAGCTCGGCCAGCCACTTCAGCATCGATTCGAACGAGGCCTGGGTCAGGGTGACCAGCAGGCCGCCGTTGCCTTCGTTGTCGAAGCGCTCCAGGGTCAGCCCCTGCTTCTGCGCGGTGCTGGTGACCAGGCCCTGGAGTTGCTCGGGGGCCAGCTCCACCTGGGCGCTGGCAGCCTGGCGGCGGGCCTGGCCGGCGTTGGCCTGGATGTAGGTGAACAGCGCCTGCTGCTGTTGCTGGTAGGCGCGGGCACGCTCGACACGGGCGGCCACCGGCGACCAGACCGCCAGGTAGAACAGCGCCAGGGCGAGGAAACCGCCCAGCAGCTGCAGGGCCAGGCGATCACGCGGCGGCAGGTGCTGCCAGCGCTGCCACAGGGGGGATTGCTCCAGCCCTTCGCGCAGGCGCGTGCGGATGTCCGTCAGGGCGTTCATGCGCCACCTCCCAGTACCACGCGGGCGGTCACGCCCCCTTCTTCACGGCTGGCCGAACCCAGCTGCACGCTGAGGCCGGCCTTGACCAGGCGCTTGCGCAGCTTCTCCAGGTCGGCGAAATCCTTGGCACGGACCTGCAACGCCAGGTCGCCACGGGTCTGGCTGTAGTCGACGTTGGTCACCGTCAGCGCCGCCTGGGCTTCGGCTATGGCGCTGGAGGCCTGGTCCAGCAGGCTGATGAAGCCCCCCTGCGCGCGGGTGCCCTGGCTGAGGTGCTCGGCGAACTGGGCCTTGAGGTTGACGATGCGTTTGTCCTCGGGGAACAGCTGGCGATAGAGGGCGTGGCTGGATTCGACATAGGCATCGCCACTGCGCTCCAGCAGCCAGGCCTGCACCAGGTTGAAGGCCAGGAACAGCACCACGCTGACGCCAGCGAGGGCCGCGAGGGGGCGCCAGGCCGCCCAGGCGCGGCTTTCGGTACGCGGGGCGAACTCGCCCTGGGCCAGGTCGATGGCGCCTGCACGGCCGGCAGCCAGCAGGCGGTAGGGCTCGGCCTCTTCCCGTGGCTGGGTCTCGGGGGCGCACAGGGCGCCGAGGGATGGCCAGTGGGCCAGGGGGAAGGCCACGCGGGTGTCGCAGGCACCGCCCAGCAGCGCCCGCTCGCCGATCACCAGCAACTGCTCGCCATCACGGGGCAGCAGGTCGGCGTCCACATGGATGGCGGCAACCTTGATGCCGAAGTCTTCCAGCTCTTCCAGCCACCCGGTCAATTGAGCGCGGCGCAGCACCAGCACCGGGTAGCGGCCATCGGCCAACTGAGCGCCCAGGGCCAGGTGGAACAGCTCGACGTCCTCGGCGAGCATTTCCTCCACCGCATAGGGCAGCGCCTGGTGCATCAGCCGCGCCTTCTGCGTCGGCAGGCCCACCACGAAGGCACTGGCCATTTCCATGGGCAGCACCAGTGCCACCGGCCGCCCCTGGAGCAGCGCGGCGCATTCGGCCAGCGGCAGGCTGCGGCCCTCACCGGTCGCTTCCTGCCAGTGCACCTGGCAGGCGGGGCCGAGGACCGCCCCGCCGACGGGCGGGATGAATAGGCAATCCATGGTCATTCTTCCTGTGGTTCGAGGGGCGCCTGGGCCAGGTAGCCCGGCTGCCCGAGATCACGCTTGAGCACGCGGACCACGCCCTTCGGGTCGCGTTGCAGGGTGCTGAGCAATACCACCTTGCGCTCCCCCAGGCGCACTTCGCTGCGCACCTGGAAATAGGCGCTGCCCACCCCCAGCCCCGCTGCGCGCACGCCGGTGCCGGCCATGGCCGGTTGGTCGAGGAAGGCGCGGATGTCCGGGTAGCCTTCACGCCCGCGCCCGCTGACCAGCGATTGGGCGGCGCCCGGGTCGAGGTTGTCGGCGAGGCAGGAGAGCACCAGGGGGCTGGCGGTGTTGACGTTGAGCGGCACCTTGGCCGGCAGCGTGGAGACCCAGGGTGCGAGCACGCGGAAATCCTCCTCGCTCATGTCCAGCAACAGGCGCAGTTCGGAGACGTCCTGCAGCTCGCGGCCGGCGGTGCGGTAAGGGGGTTGGGCCAGCAGGTACTGGTTGTCTTCGGCGCCGTATTCGCCGCTGGGTTCCTGGTCCTTGTCCAGCCAGTCCACCAGTCGGTCGGCGTAGGGCTTCTCGATCTTCAGGCGCAGCAGCAGGCGGTTGAAGCGCTCGACGGAGAGCTTGTCCACCTTGTCGCCCTGCACCAGGCTGTTGAGGTTGAAGCGCCCGGCCAGGTCTTCGATGTGCACGCCGATCTCGCCCTGGTCGATGGGGAATACCGGCAGCGGGCGGGCCCAGTCCTCCAGGGGGTGGTCGATGGGTGCACGCGGGTCGCTGCCCGGTTTCTTCAGGTCGCGCAGCAGCACCGACTGGCCCAGGGCCTCGCCGCCCAGGGCGTAGTGCCAGGCCTGCTGGATGGCGATGCGGTTGGCGGCGCCACGGATCGACAGCTGCTGGCGGAGGATGAGCCCCGCGCAGATGACGGTGACGATGGAGACCACCAGCAGCACGGTGACCAGGGCGACGCCCCGCTGGCGGGTCATGCGCCCTTCTCCTTGCCAGCGTCGGGCTTGGGTTCGGGCTCGGGGGTTGGCTTCTTGTCGTCGTCGGGCGTGGTGCCGCCTTCGCTGGGCTGTTCTTCGACGCCCATCTCCGGCAGCCGGTAGAGCCGGGTCAGCCCGCCGTAGTGGCGGTGCTCCAGCTTGAGCTCGACCGCCACCGGCAGGCGCCCACGGGCCTTGGCCGGGTCGGAGTCGCCCAGGCTCGGCGGCCACTGCTCCTGCCACTGGCCCTTGTCGTCGAGGTAGCGCAGTTCCACCGAGCTGACGCCTTCGAGCACCTTCTGCACCCGGGGCGGGCTGTCCACCGCCTGGTCGAGCACGGACCAGTACACGCGCTCCAGGGTCGAGCCGGCCAGGCGCCAGCGTACCCGCTGCAACTGGGAGCGGGTGCTGCCCAGCGGGTTGCGCCAGCCGGCGCGGCTGAATTCGAGGGCGGCGGTGCCGTCGGTGGCACCCAGCTCACCCACCAGGGCACCGCGTTCGTCGCCGTAGGCGTCGCGCACCACGCGCGGCAGTGCCTGGCCCAGGTCACGGTCGATGGAGGCGAAGGCACGGCCCAGTTCGCGCAGGGATTTCTCATGCTCGCGGGTCACCTCGTCGGCCTTCATCACCGTTTCCAGCATGCGGTAGGTGCCGAGGCCGAGCAGGGCGAAGATGCCGATGGCGATCATCACTTCCAGCAGGGTGAAGCCGCGCTGCCGGCTCATCCACGCACCGCCAGGAAGCCGGTGAGGCTGAACACCGAGCGCTCCTTGATCGGCGCGCTGGCGCCGCGCTCGGGCTTGGGCGCCACCCAGACGGTGACGCGGCGCAGGCCCTTGTCGCTGGTGGCTTCGATCTCGCTGTGGGTTTCCCACTGGCGGCCGCCGTACTCCAGCACCTTGTCCTCGCGGCCTTCCGCCGGGGTGGGCTGCTTGATCTGCAGTTCGGTGACGCGGTTGTCGGCGATCCAGCCGGCCAGGGTCTTGTCTTCCAGTTGCCCGGCGACGATCAGGCTGCGGCTGGCGGCAGTCAGCACCGAGGCGGCGACCGTGGCGAAGATGGCCAGGGCCACCAGCACCTCCAGCAAGGTGAAGCCACGGGCACGGCGCATGCTCATCGCTCCTTGGCCTGCTCGGCGCTGGGCAACTGGTAGCCATCGCTGGCCAGGGCGTAGGCGTTGCCATCGGCCCGGCGTTCTTCCAGGCGCAGGCTGAAGGGCGTGAGCTCGCCGCTGGAGAGGATCAGCACCTGGGGCACGGGCTTTTCCTTGCGTTTGTCCTTGTCCGGCTCGTCCTTGGCCAGGCCGGGGCGGCTTTCTTCCTTCACCTTGGGCTCGGGCAGCTTGAGGGCCTCCCCTTCCAGCTCCAGGCTCAGGCGCATCCAGGCGGCCGGGCGGCGTTCCGGGCGGGTGGCGTCATCGGCCCAGGTGCCGGAGGCGTTGTCGTAGGCCAGCACCCGGTAGCTTTCGGCCGTCACCAGCAGGCCGTACTCGCGGCCGTCCAGCACCGCTTCGTCGGCGAGGATGGCAATGGTCGCGGCCAGGCGCTCGGCCTCGTCGCGCAGCTCGCGACCGCTGCTGGCATTGCCGTTGGCGAGCACGGCCACGCTGACCAGGCAGCCGATGATCACCAGGACCACCAGCAGCTCGATCAGGGTGAAGCCGCGCCCGCGCTCCATCAGTTTTCCCAGTTACCGATGTCGGCATCGGCGTCAGTACCGCCTTCCTTGCCATCGGCGCCGAAGGAGTACAGGTCGTAGGCGCCCTTGGTGCCGGGGGCCAGGTACTGGTAGGGGTTGCCCCAGGCATCGACCGGCAGGCGCTTGAGGTAGCCGTCCTTGTTCCAGTTCTTCGGCTGCGGGTTGCCGCTGGGCTTCTTCACCAGCGCCTCCAGGCCCTGCTGGGTGCTGGGGTAGGCGAAGTTGTCGAGCTTGTACATGTCCAGCGCGGCACCGATGGCCTTGATGTCGCCCTTGGCGACCGTGACCTTGGCCTGGTCCGGGCGGTTCATCACCTGGGGCACCACCAGGGCGGCGAGGATGCCGAGGATGACCACCACCACCATGATTTCGATCAGGGTGAAGCCTGCTTGCGTACGGCCTGATTTCACGCGATTACCCCACGAGCTGGTTGAGGGAAAGGATGGGCAGGAGGATGGCGAGGACGATGACCAGCACCACCGCGCCCATGAACACCAGCATGAAGGGCTCGAACAGCCCCACTAGCATGGCGATGCGGGCGGCCAGGTCGTTCTCCTGGTTGCGCGCGGTGCGGGCCATCATCTGGTCCAGTTCCCCGGACTTTTCGCCGCTGGCGATCATGTGCAGCATCATCGCGGGGAACTCGCCGCTCTGCTCCAGGGCGCGGGTCAGGCTGCTGCCTTCGCGCACCTTCTGCGCCGCCACTTCCACCTTGGCGCGGATGGCTCGGTTGGCCACCACCTGGGCGGCGATGCCCAGCGCCTCCACCAGGGGTACGCCGCTGCGGGCGAGAATCGCCAGGGTGGAAGCGAAGCGGGCGGTGTCGGTGGCGCGCACCAGGCGCCCCACCAGCGGGATGCGCAGCAGGATGATGTGGAAGCGCAGGCGCGCAGCGTCCCTGCGCAGCGACGCCTTGAGCGCGCTGATGCCGGCCACCGCCAGCAGCAGGATCAGCCAGCCCCAGTGCTTGACCACCTCGCTGGTGGCAATCAGGCCACGGGTCAGGGCTGGCAGCTCCTGCCCGGTGTTGACGAAGACCTTGACCACGTCGGGCACCACGTAGCCCAGCAGGAAGCCGACGATGCCGAGGGAGGCGCACATCAGGATCACCGGGTAGAGCAGCGCGAGCTGGACCTTCTGCCGCGATTGCTGGCGTTGCTCGGTGTAGTCGGCCAACTGCTCCAGCACCGGGCCGAGGTGGCCGGCGTGCTCCCCCGCCGCGACTGTGGCGCGGTACAGGTCGGGGAAGGCACTGGGGAACTCCTTGAGAGCACCGGCCAGGCTGTGGCCTTCCAGCACCTTGGAGCGCACCGCCAGCATCATGGCCTTGACCCGGCCGCTCTCGCTTTGCGCGGCGACGGCGCCGAGCGCCTCCTCGATGGGCATGGCGGCCTGCACCAGGGTGGCCATCTGCCGGGTGAGCAGGGCCAGCTCCATGGCCGAGAGCCCACGCTGGAAACTCCAGCGGCTGCCCACCGACTCCTGGCGGGTGCGGGTGGGCTTCACGTCCAGCGGGGCGAGCTGGCGGTCGCGCAGCAGCTGGCGCACCTGGCGGGCGCTGTCGCCCTCCATCACGCCCTTCTTCTGCTGGCCCCGGCTGTCCAGGGCGATGTATTCGAAGGCAGCCATTTATTCTTCCCGGGTCACGCGCAGCACTTCTTCCACCGTGGTCACGCCTTCGAGGATCTTGCGCCGGCCGTCATCGCGGATGCTGGGGCCGCTGGTGCGGGCGTGACGGGTCATCTCCTGCTCGGAGGCGCCGTTGTGCACCAGGGTGCGCATGTGGTCGTCGAAGACCACCAGTTCGTAGATGCCGGTGCGGCTGCGGTAGCCGGACTGGTTGCATTCGGCGCAGCCCCGCGCGCGGTGAAGCGTCGGCGGCTGCGCCGGGTCGAGCCCCAGCACGTCGCACTCGGCGGCGTCCGCCTGGTAGGGCTCCTTGCAGTGGGAACAGAGCACGCGCACCAGGCGCTGGGCGAGCACGCCGAGCAAGGAGGACGACAGCAGGAAGGGCTCGACGCCCATGTCCACCAGGCGGGTGATGGCGCCGATGGCGCTGTTGGTGTGCAGGGTGGAAAGCACCAGGTGACCGGTGAGCGACGCCTGCACGGCGATCTCGGCGGTCTCGCGGTCGCGGATCTCACCCACCATCACCACGTCCGGGTCCTGGCGGAGGATGGCACGCAGGCCGCGGGCGAAGGTCATGTCGACCTTGGCGTTGACCTGGGTCTGGCCGATGCCTTCGAGGTTGTACTCGATGGGGTCTTCCACCGTGAGGATGTTGCGGGTGCCATTGTTCAGCGTCACCAGGCTGGCGTAGAGGGTGGTGGTCTTGCCCGAGCCGGTGGGCCCGGTGACCAGCAGAATGCCGTGGGGCTTGCGCACGGTCTCTTCCATCTGCGCGCGGTCGCGGGCACTCATGCCCAGGTGCTGCAAGGTCAGGCGGCCGGCCTGCTTGTCCAGCAGACGCAGTACCACGCGCTCGCCGTTGGCCGACGGCAGCGTGGAGACGCGGATATCCACTTCACGCCCGGCCACACGCAGGGAAATACGGCCGTCCTGGGGCACGCGCTTTTCGGCGATATCCAGCTTGGCCATGACCTTGATCCGCGACACCAGCAGCGCCGCCAGCTCACGCCGGGGCTGCACCATCTCGCGGAGGATGCCGTCGATGCGGAAGCGCACCACGAGGCGCTTCTCGAAGGTCTCGACATGGATGTCGGAGGCATTCTCCTTGATGGCCTCGCCGAGGATGGCGTTGATCAGGCGGATGATCGGCGCATCGTCCTCCTGCTCCATCAGGTCCTCGGTCTCCGGCACCCGTTCGGCCAGGCTGGCGAGGTCGAGCTCATCGCCCAGGCCCTCCACCATCTGCATGGCGGCCGAGGAGTCGTGTTGATAGGCGAGGCTCAGCGCGGCATCGAATGTCGCCGCGTCCAACTCCTGAAACGCCAGGGGCCGCCCGACGAAACGCAACGCCTCCCCCACCGCCGCCAGGGCCGTGCCCGGCCGATACACCAGCCGCGCCCCATCCACCCCGAGCTGGACCAGCACGCCGTGGCGCTTGGCATAGGCGAACGGCAACCGACGCAGGCTGACGGCCTCGGCTGGGGAGTCGACGGGATCGAGAGGGCTGGCGCTGGGCATCGCAGAATCCATTGCGTTGGAGGCCGACGGACAGCAGGCGGGGTCCCGGCCTGCTAAAGCCTTGAGCACCACCGCAACCCGGACGGGGAGCGATGGCACGGTGCAATTAAATCACAGGTGGAGGGGCGATTTGGTGCGGGAGTGCGCAGGGAATACGGCCGTTTGGTCGGAATTACCGGGCAGCAATACACCGAAGGTTTGTGCTGCGTAACAAGGTTGCTCGCCCGCAGGGCGAAGCAACCTTGTGAGTGGGCGTAGCGTTACGAAGCGGGAGTGTTCCAGGTGATGATCGGATCAGCGAGCGATGCCTTGCTTCCTGCTGGGGATAGCCCGCCGAATTTGCGGAAGTACTGGATATAGGCCGGCAGGAAAGCCTGCTCGAATTCATTCGGAGCAATCGACGTGGTTACTTCGATATGAAATTGGCCATCAAATTTTCGATCCAGAATTGCTTCCGACTGGTTATAAGCCCCACTGCAGGACTCACCGATGACTCTTCCAAGCTCATAGGCAGCCGAACGTATAGCGCGGTTGCAGGACGTATCTTCGATCCTCAGCCTGTAACCGTGCTTGCCCTTGACACTGGAGGCTGCCTGGCTCACTTCGACGACTGGGCTCAGATCGAAGTCAAGCAGTTCAGGAGAGAGTGGCTGGCCGGTTTTCCAAAGCAGAACCGCGTTGTCCGAGAGCAGGACATCGCGCCTGAGGGTGACGTAGTTGTAACCGCCAACGAAGCCGCCATGGAAATTGATGACCCAAGGAGCGGACCAACTCAGCACTTGGACTTCGGGTATATCTTTCAGCTCCACTGAAATCAGCACCTGACTCTCGCCATCGCGGTTGACGGCCACATACAGGTGCTGCTCGTCACACCAGAGGCGGACCTTGGCCTGATCGATATCCAGAGGAGTATCAAAAATGTGCCGAGGCTCAAGCGTTGCCGATTCGCCGTCATAGTCCAGTTGCTTAATCCCCTGCGCATCTACCAAGTAGGTAAGGCCGGAAGCGGACTGCACGACACCACACACAGCTTCACTGACGCGGATGGTGGAGGTCAGTTGCTGCTTGCTGACATCGTAGATCTGGTAGTCAGACCCTGGGGCATGCTTGAACAGGGCAAAGCACTCGGTAAAGAAAATCGGCTGCTGTCGACCAACCGATACGGTGATGGCCTGCAAATGGCCGAGCTTCTCACCCTGTAGCGTAAAGAACTGCGAGGTTTTTTCTTGCGACAGAGCCACCCAGGTGCTAGCGAAGTACTTGTCGCCCACGATGAACGGCAAGCGACCTAACTCACTGCCGCTCCAGTCATAGACGCCGTAAAACTTATTACCCTCCGCGTCCACGGACCTGAGCACGCAATACGTCTCATCTCCACCGATGAACAGGTCGCGGGTATGCCACTCATTGCCAGAGGCGATGACGGTGCAGCCATCCTCCTTGTACGAATTGAGCACCTCGACTGTCGAGGTGGAGAAGCGCAAATAAGTTGCCGCAGGCGGAATAAGCTTAGCCTCTGTGGCGGAGACAAATGCACCGGACTCTTCGGTGTTTATGGAAAGCCCTTCGGGAACAGACCGGAGAACAGCGTTTCCAACGATATTAACTACCAACCTTTACCCCTCCTAATATGACCGCCAAAGCCGCTTTTGCCTCATCCGCTACCTCGGTGTACTTCTTGTTTGTCATTTTGGCTATATAAGCTTGGATGTTACTACCCTCTTTCTCCATCGCCTTGATGGCAGTATTTATGAGCTTAGTTCGGTCAATGCCCGTCGACGTCCCTTCAACAAATTCCCAGCGAACGTTCTTGCCAGCACCTTCGCCCGTCATATACCCCAATAGGTCTTTGAGCAGCTGCCCCGGAGGGCCATCTTCATCATTTTCCTTTTTGAGGACGTTCATGGCATTTTCGATATGGGTTTCACCCTTATTCTGAGTCCAGTATTTCGACTCGACAAAGAACTCATTCTCGCCAACTTTTACATGTGCATCGTAGTGGCGAGTGCCACCTACTGTTTTCTTAGGCGTCTCGAAGCCCAGAACCTTCATATCCTTGTTTTTATCGATAAGACGTTTGATCACCTGCAACGTACCTGCGCCGCCCCGGGCAACGAATATCCGATCCACTTCAACGCCATCTTTACGCGTCGCCGTAGCGCCCAGTTGCTCAAAGACCTTGTTCATGTCCGTGGCCGGGCTCTTGGTGGTGAAGAGGTGTTTCTCTATCTCACCAATGTCCTTCACGAACTCTGCCATGGTCCGACCGTTAAAGCACAACGAAGGACCGCAAGGCGTGTGGCGGAAGGCCGCCAAGGCATTCTCTGAACCTCGCGAATAGATGGCCATCAGTGCAACCAGCTCATCCGACTTACCTGCCAAGTCAGCCAAGGGGGTCCCTTTCGCCGCTTGCAGCTCCGCGATGACCTTGGTGAACACGGCACCCGCGTTTTTATCCGTACCGACCTTCTTCGCGTTGTCTTGCACCCTCGTCAATACAGCCAGCAGGTCGCTGGCCTTTCCGGCCACCGCCGCATGCGCCGGTCCGACGACAAAGCCAACCAGCGATTCCACACCCGTTTCGAGAGCACCTCGCTGTACAAACAGCCCGCCCTCTTCCGTCATCCAATAGGCGTAGACCGTCCATATTTCGAAGTCTTTGGCCGTCTTGATCGCGCTGAAGATGAACTCTTTCAGCGCCGGTCCTTCGAAGGCCACCAACGCCACAATCTGCAGCATCGGAATGACCTTCTTCAGCGCCTCGACTTTCTGTCCCGAGACACCGTTCAACACCTTCTTGTCCAGGTAGGTGACCAGGGTGCTGATCACAGCGCTGCCTTTGAGGACCTTGGAAGCGGTCTTGCCACCCGCCAGGGCCGCATCGACCGCAACACCCGCACCGGTGAACTCAGCCAGGGTGCTAACGATCCCCAGCCCGGCGAATACATAGGTCGGGTAGTCGAATTTCTCCGTGTTGTCGGTGTAGTAGTAATAGCTGTGGATAACGAAGTCGCGGATATCACCCACCAGAAACAGACTGGCGACGAAGTCACAGATGGTGGAGACCGCGTTATCGGTGGAGCCGGTTACCACCCCATCCAGGCACTTGGCCAGGTAGATGGCGGTATTGCCCAAGGCGTTGATCTGGTTTTGCAGGCTGGTGATCAGCCCCAACTCGGCATAGGCGACGGTGGTCTGCCACACGCCGTTCGCGGTCTTGACCTTGATTTCAGCCTGGCGAACCTTCTTCTGCAACTCGCACTTGACCACGAAATTCAGCAACGCCTCGGCGGCGTTGATAGCGCCTGTGGTCGGCACCAACGCGCAGGCGTCTTCGCCATCGGCCACCGCCTGGGCGACCAGGATGCGGCTGATGGTGACGAGCAGGCCCTGGTTGGGGTTCTCTCGCAGTGCCAGCAGGTTGCTCAGGTTGGAGCTGATGCGGAATCTCGCTTTGCCATCGCTGCCGACCCGGGTGGAACCTTGTTCGCCACCGCCGCCGACAATGGTCACAACAGGTGCCTGGGTCCAGTCGAACAAGCCAAAGCGGTTGATCGCACCCTTGAAGCCCTTGCCCACGACCGCGGCGTACTGACCGGACGCTTTCTGCAGAGGGCCGCTCAGTGAGGCCGTGAACGTTTGGTCATCCACCTGCAGAATCAGTTTCTGCGCCACCACATGGACGCCCATGCGGTGCCACTGTTCCTTGCTCACTGGCTGGCTGATCAGCTCGATATCGGCATCCTGGGTCTGCGCGGTCACCTTTACCCGGCCGTCGCCCGTCAGTACCGCCTTCAGGCCACTGGCCGCGTAATCGAGCAGGTTCTTGCCGAAGGCCCCTTCATCGGGACGGAACGACAGGGTCGCCCCCACATCATCGGTACGCGCCAGCGCCTGGTCGTAGGGCACGCCGGCATAGCCGTCATCCGTGGTTATCTGGATGAAGCGGTCCTCGCGTCGCACCCCCTGACCCTGGGGTGTGGCGTTGTGCAACTTGATCTCTCGCTGGAACTCATCGTCCAGGAAGCGGCCATCGGCCGAAGGCCCATACAGCCCCCAGAACGCAGCAGGTAGCAGGTTCGGTGACAGGTAATCGCGCAGGTCGATCTCGACCTCTTCGCCCACGTCACCCTTGAGCACAATCTCGGTTTCAGCGCGCTGACCGTCAGTTGATGAACCGAAGCGGGAGGAAATCAGCAGCGGATTGGAAACCTCCAGATCATTACTCAGCGCATCGACCTTGAGCGACATGGGGAACAGCTTGTCGTTGATGCGGGCAATCAGCTTGCCCTCGCCGACAAAATTGCCGGCATCCAGGCTGGTGCGCACGCTGTTGTCACTGCCCAGGGTCAGCGTGCCATTGGTGACGGCCCCCCTCAGGGCGGTGACCTGAATCTGCACGCCGGAAAGGTCGGGTGTGTCGGACTCGGCACGAATGGTGACCGGAACATTGCCGCCACGGGGAATTTCATCCGGGGCGTCGACCACCAGCTTGATGTCATCCACGGTCAGCGTGCGTTCCTCCACCACATCGCCGATCTTGATGGAGTAGTTTTTCTCGCCCGCTTCCTTGTCGCCCTTGAGGACCAACTGGACCTTGCCGTTGACCGTCGCGGTATCGCCGCTAACCGCGATGTCCTCGCCCAGGATTTCCACCAACGTACCGTCGGCGACGGTATTGCCGAACTTGTCCTTGGCGAGAATATCGAGGGTGATCTTTCCCGCCCCCGAAATGGCCGTGCGACCCTGGGCGTTCGCCGTCACGGTATGGGGCTTGCCGGGTACGATCTCGAAAGTGGCGGTTTTCGGGTCGATGACATAGGGCTCGCTGAACTTCGCCGTCACCGTGGCGCGATTGCCAGCCTTTGTGGTCAGTTTCAGGGCATTGGCGAAGGTGCCCGTCATGTTGGTGTCCGAGGCCTTTTCCAACTGCCCGTTGCCGCTGACCGACCAGCTCAATGAATAGCGATGGGTGTTCTTGTCCTCGTTGGGGCGTAACACCACGGCACTCAAGCCCTGGGAAACCAACGCCGAATCATCGGCGGAGACCTTGATCGTTTCTCCACCAGCCATGGGCACCGGCAACAGCACGATGTTATCGAACGCCCACTCCCACAAGATGTTGCTCACATCATTGTTGGCATACAGGCGGATGCTCATGAAGTCTTCCGGCTGCAGCGCCGACAGGTGATTGAGGTCGGTGAACTGAATGGTCTTGCTCGGCCCGTACTTGACCTTCACTTCCGACCCGCCCATCGCCAGTACCATCTCCCGCTCCCCCTTCATGTCGAAGGGGTCGAGCTGGGCGAACTGGCTTTGCAGCAGCGAGTAGAGGAAGTCGATGACCCTGTCGGAAGCGGTGATGGCGGCCTGGTTCAGATCGATCTTGGTACCGGCATCGCTGGCCAGTTCCTTGCGCTTGATCTGATCGACCGTCAGGTCATACAGGCTGAACTGCATCTCGGGCCGGTACTTCCATTCGTACCTGGGCTCCGGCTTCTTGAAAGTCTGCTGGGGAAACGACTTGACCGCCTTGCGATAGGCCTGGCGCGACAGCTCGCTGGCCTCTTCATCGTTGAGCGGCACCCTGACCGGCACATAGTGGGTCGGGCGGTACTTCAACACACCGCTGCCCGAGCCATTGGAGGAAAAGTCCGGGTTGCGGTTTTCCGGCTGGCCGGTCACCTGCAGATACAGGTGCTGCTTGGCCAATATTTTCTCCGGCAGCTGGATCACCTGCACTTGCTGGCCCGGCTTGATCTTGAACTGCGAGAGGCTGTTGGCGCCTTCCGGTGCCAATTGATTGGCCGCGACGATTTTCGCCAGCCGCCCGGTGAAGCCATAGTCCGCCAATTCCTCCGGCAGGGCTCCACCATCGGCATCCTGCCAATCGGTATAGATCGCAATGCTGATATCAGTGCCGAGCCCCGCACCTTCATTACCAATGAGCTGCTTCTTCAGCTCGCCCTTGGTCATGCCCTTTTCGATCTTGTTCTTGCGCTCGGCCCAGACCTTGAGGTTCGGCGGTGCCAGTTCGATGCGCTGATCGGCGAAGTTCAACAGGTTACCGCTGGCCACGGCGGACTCGAGCTTGACCTTGACGCTGCCGATGTACCCGGTGGGTCGGTTGATGGCGATGATGCGCACCGTCTCGCCGGCCTTGAGGTGGTTGGCCGCGCGCTTCTGGAACTCTTCCTTGAAGCCGCCGGCGCTCTGCCACTTGCTAAAGGCCGCCTCGCCGGTGCGGCCAGCGATGGCGTAGTAGTTTTCCTTCGAGCCGCGCAACTGGATGGTGTAGCGGAAGCTGCCGGACTTCTCGTCGACGCCGGAGTAGTTCTTGTACAGCTCGTCTTCGTGCAGCCCGCGTCGCTCGGCCACGAGCTGACCGTTGGATTCGCGGAACACATAGATGTCCGTGTCCTTCAGGTCGTCCTTGCTGATGCTTTCCAGCAGCCCGCGATCCTCGAAATCGGGTGCTATATCGATCAGCCTCGTGAAATCTGGCGGCGGTGTCTCACCATCAGACGCCCCCGCGCTCGCACTGCTGGAAAGATAAATTCCCTGCAGTTCGGCCTCTTCGAGCGTCGTCTTTACGAAGACCTCTTTCGGCTTGCCATCTACCTGCTTGACGACCTTCTTGCCCGGTACGACCTGGTCCGGCTTTTCATCACCGTCGAAGTCGTAACTCTGCTGGAGATAATTGTCGCGCTTCCCGGTCTTGTCACTGTGGGCGGTCTTGTCGCCGAGCTTCACACCACCACCGAACTGCGCCGAACCGTCCAGCACCATCAGGTCGATGGGGAAATCCGCAGCCTGCTTCATCGGCGTTGCGATAGTGGCGACAATCGCTGCCGCCTCCATGCTCCAAAGACCCAGACCATTGCAGGAGTCGTAGTCCGGCCGGGTCATGTAGTAGGGCATGTTGGAGCTGCCCCGAGGGTTGAAGCGCTTGTAGTAGAGCTCCAGGTATGACGGGGTGGTGTACTCGAAGAAGAAGCCGGGGCAAGGCGGCAGGAAGTAGTTCATCTTGTACTTGCCGTCGTCATCCGTCAGGGCATAGCCGCCGGTGACATGGCTGCCCAGGGTGACGCCCACACCCGGTAGCGGGCCGTAGATCTTCGCGTCGCGGTCGCGGGTGTTCTTGTCGTCGACCTTGCCGTCCTTGCCGAAGAAGCCCGCGCGGAAGCCGATGCTGTTGGTGCCCTGATGGAGGATCTGCCCTTCCTTGGACAGCAGCAGCGCCTTGCTGCTGGAGGACGGGGTGACATTGCTGTCGATGGGCATCTGCAGCAGCAGCAGTTCATCGCCCTTGGTGCTGAACCGCTCTTTCTCGCCACGCACCAGCACGGTCAGGCTGCTGGGGCTCAGGCTGGGCTTGTCGATGGTCTTGCCGTCCACCGTCTTGAAGGCCGTGCCCCGGTAGGTGGCGGCCGTCATCACTTCGCTCTGTGGATAACGTTCGCGAGCGTCCTTGAGGCGCTGCAGGTAGGCGCGATAGATATCGCCAGACATCACCTGGGCCTGCTCCAGCGGCCCGGTGGCCTCGCCTATCTCACGGGCTTCCTTGCCGTCGCTGCCGTACTCCACCCAGATGGGCTTGCCGTTGGGGCTGAGCACAACGGCACGGGTGTAGACGGCGCCGAACTTGTAGTAGGTCTGCGGGATGTAGATACCGGGGATCAGCCCAAAGCCGAAGAACGCCTGGGCCGTGGCGGTCCAGCCGGCCAGCAGTGCACCCAGGGCCAGGCCCGGCCATGCGCGACTGCGGCGTTTCGATACGGAAGGCATGACCAACATATCCATCTGTCAGAGATTCCCTTGGCCGCCTCAGCGGCCTTTATTCAAGCGATAGAGTTCGGCCTGCAGCTGGCGCAGGTTGAGCTCGCCGTTGGCATAGGCCTTGAGCGCGGGTTGCGCTTCGAGGCCGGCCAGGGCGAAGCCGAAGAGGTCGAGGTTGTCCTGGGCCAGCACACCCTGGCTGCGGATGCGGCCGTTGCCGATCAGGCCGACGCCCACCGGAACGATGCTCGCGGCCTGGCGATCCAGGCCCACCATCACCACGTAGGAGCCGTCCGGCGGCAGGTAGTCGAGGGTGTTGCCCAGGCGCAGGGCGGCGAGGTCGACGCCGATGGAGCCCTGGACGCTGACCCCGGCGGGTTGCAGCGCATACATCCAGTAGGGCATCGCCAGCGGTTCGACCGGGTACGGCAGCTCGCTGAACTGCAACATCTGCACATGCAGGTCACCCTCCTGGCGGCCATCGGGGAACTGCAGGCGCGCGCCACTGAGGTCGAGCTTGAGCTCGCCTTCCAGCAGGCTCAGCTGGCTGCCGCCCTTCACCGGCACGTAGGGCAGCGTGGTGTTGAGCTGCGCCAGCTGCATCTGGCCGAAGTCGTTGCGCTGGCCGCCCTGGACGGTGACAGCGCGGCTGTCGGCGCCGTACCCGCGGTTGCCCGAACCCGGGTTGAGCAGCAGCCGGTACTGGCCACCGGGGATGGTCTGCTCGGCAGTGTCGCCGAAGCCGAAGTTGAAGGCGCCGTCACGGTTGGTGCGCACGCTGCGGTTCAGCTCTTCCAGGCGCACTTCGATGTTGGCCACCGGCTCCTGCAGCTGATCCAGCACCACGCCGGAGATGAAGGTCGGCAGTGCGCGGGTGCGGTAGCGCAGGCGTTCCAGCTCCTGGCCGTCGTAGCGCACCTCCACCGACACCTCGGCGTCATAGGCCAGGTCCTTCTCCGGGTAGAAGGCGATCACCTGGCTGCCCGGCAGCTCGGAGAGGGCGCCGACCACGTTCTGATGGTCGAAGTCCACCCGCACCAGTTGGTAGCCCTGGGCCTTGAGCGCACTGGTGCCCAGGCCGTCGAGGTCGACGTAGGACATGCCGTGGGCAGTCTGGTGGACATCGAGTTCCAGCTTGGCGAGGTCGATGGCCTGGTTGAAGTAGAGGCTGATGAAGCCGTTGGGCTCGACGAAACGGGCATTGTTCGCCGGCTCGACGCGCTCCAGGGCCACCGGCACCTGTTGCGGGGTGACCAGGGTGATGCTCCGCGCGCTCTGCGCCACCACCTGGCCATTCGCGCCCTGGAGAACCGCCAGCAACTGGTACTGGCCGCTCTGCGGCGGGATCTGCAGCGTGGTGCTCTTCAGCGTGGTGTCGCCGGTCAGCGGGGCATCGGCGATCAGGTCGCCATTGGCCGCCAGCAGCATGGCCCGAGGCGCCAGCAGGCCACTGAGGTCCTCGATGCGCGCCGCCACCTGCAAGGAGACCGGTTCGCCCAGGTTGAGCAGTTCGGTGCCCTCGGTGGGGATGACCCAGCTGATGGCCGCCTGGGCCGAGAGCTCCAGGCTGTACTCGTGGCGCAGCTGGTTGCCGGCCTGGTCGCGGGCGTCCAGGGTCACGCTCACCGGCTGGCCGATGGGCAACGCGATGCGGCTGGCGAAGCGGAACTCGCCGGCCTGGGCGCCGGGCTCCAGGGTCACGTCGGTGCCGTTGATCTGGAAGCTCGACAGGTTGGTTTCGCGCAGGGTGCCCTTGAGGGGATAGGGCTGCTCGCTGACGCGGTTCTTCGCCGGCAGCTCCACCAGGGGCTGGTCGAGGGTGATCTGTGGCGGCACCTGGTCCAGCTTCCAGCTGAGGGTCTGGCGGGTCTCCTGGCCGCTGCGGTCGCGGGCCAGCAGTTCGACGGAGTAGCTGCTCTGCCCCACCGGTACGTTCAGTGCCTCTTTCAGGTCATGCAGCTGGGCGCCCGGCTCGCGCAGGGCCAGGTTGCGGCCACCGACGCTGATGCGCTCCAGGCCGGCCTCGGCGAATACCTGGCCACCGAGCATGAAGCCGTTGCCCGGCAGCAGGCTGCCATTGGCGGGCGAGAGGTTGTCGAAGCGCGGCGGCTTGAAGCTGGCCTGGGGCGGCTGGTAGGTCACCACCAGGCTGCGCTGGATGCTGCGTTGGTCCACCCAGGCCTGGATGGTCAGGGTGTTGGAGCCCGACTGCAGGGTGATGGGCGTGGATTGGAAGCCGAACAGCGTGACCTGGCCAGTGGCCGACAGGCTGGCCGGCACGCCGTTGACCAATACCTCCATGCGCTGGGCGGCCTTGTCGCTGCGCAGTTGGCCGCGCACCACCAGGTTGGCGTCCTTCACCGTGGCGCCCGGCAGCGGGTAGTCCACCGTCAGGGCGATGTCGCTGGCCAGCGGCTGACGCTCCACCGTGCGCGCCAGGCTCGCCTGGTTACCGGCCTTGTCGAAGGCGGTCAGGGTCAGCCGGTTGGTGCCTTCCAGCACCGGTACGCTGGCGGTCCACTGGCTGCCTTGCAGGGTCACGGCGAAGCGGGTGCCGGGGAAGCGGTCGGAGGTGAACTCCAGGCGCGCCATGCCGGAAGCGCTGTCATTGGCGCTGCCGCGCAGGGTGACGCTGTCTTCGTTGACGCTGATGACCTCAGGGCCCTCGATGGCCACGACCGGCGGCTGGCGATCCGGGAAGCTGGTGGGGTCGTTCGGGTTGGTGCCGGCAGCCACTTCGTCGTCGTTGCTGACGCCATCGCCGTCGCGGTCCGGGTCCGAGTTGTCGCCGATCTTGTCGCCGTCGAGGTCGCTGCTCTCGGTGGGGTCATCCGGGAAGGCGTCCTGGGCATTGGGCACGCCGTCGCCGTCGCGGTCATCGTCCAGCGCATCCGGAATGCCGTCCTTGTCCAGGTCCGGCGGCGTGCTGGTCTTGTCGTTCGGGTCGAAGCCCAGCTGGGTTTCGTAGTCGTTGGAGATGCCGTCGCCATCGCGGTCGGTGTCGGCGTTGTCGCCGATCTTGTCACCGTCGAGGTCGCTGCTTTCAGCCGGGTCATCCGGGAACGCGTCCTGGGCGTTGGGCACGCCGTCGCCATCACGATCGTCGTCCAGCGCATCCGGGATGCCGTCCTTGTCCAGGTCCGGCGGCGTGCTGGTCTTGTCGTTCGGGTCGAAGCCCAGCTGGGTTTCGTAGTCGTTGGAGATGCCGTCGCCATCGCGATCCAGGTCGGCGTTGTCGCCGATCTTGTCGCCGTCGAGGTCGCTGCTCTCGGTGGGGTCGTCCGGGAAGACATCCTGGGCGTTGGGCACGCCGTCGCCGTCGCGGTCGTCGTCCAGCGCATCCGGGATGCCGTCCTTGTCCAGGTCCGGCGGCGTGCTGGTCTTGTCGTTGGGGTCGAAGCCCAACTGCGTTTCGTAGTCGTTGGAGATGCCGTCGCCATCGCGATCCAGGTCGGCGTTATCGCCGATCTTGTCGCCGTCGAGGTCGCTGCTCTCCTTGGGATCGTCCGGGAAGGCGTCCTGGGCGTTGGGCACGCCGTCGCCGTCGCGGTCATCGTCCAGCGCATCCGGGATGCCGTCCTTATCCAGGTCCGGCGGGGTGCTGGTCTTGTCGTTGGGGTCGAAGCCCAGCTGGATCTCGATGTCGTTGGCAATACCGTCGCCGTCGCGATCCGGGTCGGTGTTGTCGCCGATCTTGTCGCCGTCGAGGTCGCTGCTCTCGGTGGGATCATCCGGGAAAGCGTCCTGGGCGTTGGGCACACCGTCGCCGTCGCGGTCATCGTCCAGCGCATCCGGGATGCCGTCCTTGTCCAGGTCCGGCGGGGTGCTGTTCTTGTCGTTCGGGTCGAAGCCCAGCTGGGTTTCGTAGTCGTTGGCAATGCCGTCGCCATCGCGGTCGGTGTCGGCGTTATCGCCGATCTTGTCGCCGTCGAGGTCACTGCTCTCGGTGGGATCGTCCGGGAAGGCGTCGTCAGGGTTCAGAACACCATCGCCATCACGGTCGTTGTCCAGGGCGTCCGGAATGCCGTCCTTGTCCATATCCGGTGGCGTGCTGGTCTTGTCATTGGGGTCGAAGCCCAGTTGGGTTTCGTAGTCGTTGGAGATGCCATCACCGTCGCGGTCGGTGTCGGCGTTGTCACCGATCTTGTCGCCGTCGAGGTCGCTGCTCTCGGTGGGGTCGTCCGGGAACACGTCCTGGGCGTTGGGCACACCATCGCCGTCGCGGTCGTCGTCCAGCGCATCCGGGATGCCGTCCTTGTCCAGGTCCGGCGGGGTGCTGGTCTTGTCGTTGGGGTCGAAGCCCAACTGGGTTTCGTAGTCGTTGGAAATGCCGTCGCCATCGCGGTCGGTGTCGGCGTTGTCACCGATCTTGTCGCCGTCGAGGTCGCTGCTTTCAGCCGGGTCATCCGGGAAGGCGTCCTGGGCATTGGGTACGCCGTCGCCGTCGCGGTCATCGTCCAGCGCATCCGGGATGCCGTCCTTGTCCAGGTCCGGCGGCGTGCTGGTCTTGTCATTGGGATCGAAGCCCAGCTGGGTTTCGTAGTCGTTGGAGATGCCGTCGCCATCGCGGTCGGTATCGGCGTTGTCACCGATCTTGTCGCCGTCGAGGTCGCTGCTCTCAGCCGGGTCATCCGGGAACACGTCCTGGGCATTGGGCACGCCGTCGCCATCGCGGTCGTCGTCCAGTGCATCCGGGATGCCGTCCTTGTCCAGGTCCGGCGGGGTGCTGGTCTTGTCGTTCGGGTCGAAGCCCAGCTGGGTTTCGTAGTCGTTGGAGATGCCGTCGCCGTCGCGGTCGGTATCGGCGTTGTCGCCGATCTTGTCGCCGTCGAGGTCGCTGCTCTCGGTGGGATCATCCGGGAAAGCGTCCTGGGCGTTGGGCACACCGTCACCGTCACGGTCGTCGTCCAGCGCATCCGGAATGCCGTCCTTGTCCAGGTCCGGCGGCGTGCTGTTCTTGTCGTTGGGGTCGAAGCCGAGCTGGATTTCGATGTCGTTGGCAACACCGTCACCGTCTCGGTCGGTATCGGCGTTGTCGCCGATCTTGTCGCCATCGAGGTCGCTGCTTTCCGTGGGGTCGTCCGGGAAGGCGTCCTTGTCGTTCTCGACACCGTCGCCATCGCGGTCGTAGTCCAGCGCGTCGGGGATGCCGTCGCGGTCCATATCCGGCGGGGTGCTGTTCTTGTCGTTGGGGTCGAAGCCCAGTTGGGTTTCGTAGTCGTTGGAGATGCCGTCGCCATCGCGATCCAGGTCGGCGTTATCGCCGATCTTGTCGCCGTCGAGGTCGCTGCTCTCCTTGGGATCGTCCGGGAAGGCGTCCTGGGCGTTGGGCACGCCGTCGCCGTCGCGGTCGTCGTCCAGCGCATCCGGGATGCCGTCCTTGTCCAGGTCCGGCGGTGTGCTGTTCTTGTCGTTGGGGTCGAAGCCCAGCTGGATTTCGATGTCGTTGGACACACCATCGCCATCGCGGTCGGTGTCGGCGTTGTCGCCGATCTGGTCGCCGTCGAGGTCGCTGCTTTCCTTGGGATCGTCCGGGAAGGCGTCCTGGGCATTGGGCACGCCGTCGCCATCGCGGTCGTCGTCCAGGGCGTCCGGGATGCCGTCCTTGTCCATGTCCGGCGGGGTGCTGTTCTTGTCGTCCGGGTTGTAGCCGAGCTGGATCTCGTAATCGTTGGAGATGCCGTCGCCGTCGCGGTCCGGGTCGAGGTTGTCACCAATGCCGTCGCCATCCAGGTCGCAGAGCAGGCCGAAGTCGACCTTGCCCAGCGCGGCCAGGTCCTGGCGCGCCTGGGCCTGGGTTTCCAGACTCAGGTTCGCTGCCACGGCGCCACCGGTGAGCTGGGAGGCGTACTGCTGGGTCAGGTTGCCACGGGCGTAGACGAAGCCGGCCACCGTGGTATTGGAGCCCAGCGCGACGTTGCCTTCGGCCAGCACCACCAGTTGCGAGGGGTCACGGGCCTGGCCGGAGGCCTCGGCGTTGAGACGGGCCTGCCAGGGCAGTTCGAGGTTCTGTGCCACGTGCAGCCGCACCGTGCCGGCACCGCGCGGAACGATGCGTGCCTCGCTGGCCAGGGTGAGTTTCTCGATCCAGTAGTCACCGGCGGACAGTTCCAGGGTGCCGCGGTAGCCCACTTCCAGCTCCCGCAGGCGATACGCGCCCGGCTTGGTGAAGCGTGCCGTGGCCATGCCGGCGACATTCAGCCGGCGCCACTCGGTGCGGCTGCCGTCCATCACCTGCGTGGCGCCGTAGCCCAGGTCCTGGTTGAAGCTGGAGCCGGTCTTGAGGAAGGCCGGCAGTTGCGGCACGGGGGCAGGCGTGTAGCTGGGCTGGCAATCCTGGGTGCCGCAGCTGCGGGCCAGGGAGGCGAAGCTGCTGTCGACCCGGCTCGCCGGCAGGTAGGCGGAAACGCCATCACGCAGCTGGGCGTTGAGCCCGAAGCTGATGCGGCCGCCAGCGGTATGGCTTTGCAGGCCCTTGGCGAAGGCCGCGGTGCACTGGCTCGGCTGCGTGGTGGGCGGCGTCACCTGGGGCACGCTCTGGCCATTGCGCGGGTCGCTGCCCGCCAGGCGCTCGGCTTCGTCGTCGTAGCCGTCGCCGTCGGTATCCTCATCGAACAGGTCGAGCACACCGTCGCCATCCAGGTCGCGGCGCTCGCTGCATTGGGTGTTCCAGCCCAGGGTGGCGATGGCGTCCATGCGCGTTTCGATGCGCGCGGCGGTGTCCACCACGGCGTTGCGGGCGTTGAGTCCGCCGCGCAGGCGCGAGGCGAAGGCCCCGCGGTAATCCCCTTCCACATAGGCCAGGGCGCCGACGGTGGCGGACGACTCCAGGCTCAGGTTGCCGCGAACGAAGAGCTGCAACGCTTCGGCGCTGCCCTCGCCGTTGACGCTGGCCTGGTAGGGCAGGTTCAGCGATGAGCCGAGCATGACCCGGGCGTTGCCGCCGGTGACCAGCAGCTGGCTGTTGGAGGCCATGTCCAGCTGGCCGATCCAGTAGCGCCCGGGGGCCAGGGTGACCTTGGCGCCATAGCCGATGCTCAGGCGCTGGATGTAGTAGGCCTGGTGGCGGGCGTTGAAGGTCAGGGTGCCGCCGGCGTCGACGTTGACGGTGCGGTAGCGGTTGAGTTCGCCGCCGCCCGCTTCGCCCACGCCGAGATAGCCCAGGTTGAGGTCATGCTCGCCCTTGATGGCGGGCAGGGTCAGGCCGGCGAAGCCGGCGGCCTCCAGGCCGCTGGCCTGGCAGTCGCGGCTGCCGCAGCTGGGGGCGCCCCAGGGGTTCTGTACGCGGGGGGTGTCGATCAGTTGGCTAGGGTTGCCTTGCAGCGTGCCGCCCCACTGGAAGACGACGCCGCCGGCGCCATGGGTCTGCAGGCCACCGGTGAACAGGGCGCGACAGGACTCGGCCGCCTGCGCCAGGCCGCCACTGGTCAAAAGGAGCCATGCCAGCCCCGCCAGCAGCTGGCACCGCTTGCCCTGCCCCCCCAGCATCCCCATAGTTCGTCCGTCCACTGTTGTACAGGCTGCCCTGCCGTTTCCCTATGCCGGCACCTATCGGCCGGCTCTTCGCAATCGGCTCATCTAGCGCGAGCTGTATTGCACCTTCACCTGGCGCGTCGCCTCTTCACTCAGGCTTTTCACCGCCTGTTTGAGGGCCTGCGGCGCCAGTTTCTCGCGTATCTCGCCACTCACTTCCGACAGCGGCCTGGCCGGCAGGCGCTCCTCGGCGGTCACCCGCACCAGCAGCATCTGGCCGTCCACGTAGAGCGGCGCGATGCTGCCCGCCTGGGTGGGTTCCACCAGGCTGCGCAGGGGCTGCTCCAGCAGTTCGGGCTTGATGCGGTTGCTGCGGTATTCCAGCGGCTTGCCGGCGGCGCGCCAGGCGGCCACCCGCTTCTGCCAGTCGTTGCCCTGCACCTCGGCACCGCTGAGCAGTGCGATGAGTTCGGCGCGCTGGGTTTCATCCAGCTCCTGGTCGCTGGTGATGATTTCGAAGCTCTTTTCCACGCCGCCGCCGAATTCCTCGGGGTGGCGCTGGTAGTAGTCGGCCACCTGCTCGCTGGTCACCGGCTCCGGCGTGGCGTGCTGCTCCAGGTAGTGGCGCACCAGCAGTTCTTCGCGGTAGGCCTGGGCCTTGAGGTCCAGCTGGGCGCGCTCGCCGGCATCCAGTTCGCGCTCGGCGAGCAGGGCCATGGCGCGGCTGGCCACCAGGCTGTCGAGGATCTTGCGTTCCACTTCGTCGTTGGCGAACAGCGGTGCCGACTCGCCCAGGGTGCGCTCGACGGTCAGCTCCAGCTGGGCCCGGGTGATGGGGCTTTCGTCCACCGTGACCAGGGTCGCCGACGGCTCGATCGGTACCTGCGCCAGGGCCTCGGCACCGTCGTCGTCACGGCAGCCGGCCAGCAGCAGCGCCGCCAGCAGGCAACCCAGCGTCCACTCAACCCGCGGCACGGTCTTCGCCTTCCTTGGCGGCAGTGCCCTCGGCAGGGGCCGGGGGCGTCTTGCGGTCGATCTTCGCCGCCTTGGCCAGGCGCTCCAGTTCGGCCTGCTTGGCCTCCTGGCGCAGTCGATAGCGGATGTCGCCACTGACCGCTTCGAACGGCTGCTTCACCACCTGCGGCCCTTCGATCACCTTGATCACGTGGAAGCCGAAGGGAGTGACCACGGGCTCGGACAGCTCGCCCGGCTTCATGGCGAATACCTTGCCGCTGAACGCCGGGTCGATGGCGCCTTCCTGCAGCCAGCCAAGGTCACCGCCCTGCTTGGCGGACAGCTGGTCCTCGGAGAAGGTGGCGGCCAGCGCGGTGAAGTCCTCGCCGGCGTTGATCCGCGACTGCACTTCCTGGGCCTTGCTCAGCAGGGCCTGGCGCTCGTTCTCGCTCATGCCGGGGTTGGTGCGCAGGAGGATATGGGCGACGTGCACCTTGCGCGCCTGGAACTGGTCGGGGTTGGTGGCGTAGAAGTTGCGCACCGCTTCGTCGGTCACCCGCTCGCGCAGGAACTCCTCGAAGTAGCGGCTGATCAGCATCTGCTTGCGGAACTCGGCCACCTCGGTCTCCACCTGCTCGGCGGGGAGCAGGCCCTGGGCTTCGATCTGGCCGGCCAGGCCTTCGCGCTCCAGGTACTCGTCCAGCTCGCGGCTGACCCATTCGGCGTTCTGCGCCGGAACCCGCTTGAACTTGAGGAAGGCGTCGAACTGCGCCTGGGTGACCGGCTTGCCGTTCACCTCGGCGATGGAATCGCTGGAGGAATCACAGCCCGCCAGGAGCAGGGCCAGGATCGAGGACGCCAAGGCGAGGCGTGGGAACTGCTTCATGGATCACCACCTTAATAAGGTCAAATTCCTTTTATCGCGGGTGCGATATACAGGTCGGCCACAAACAGGGGTGTGACTCGACTCACAAATCAGCTAGGAACGATATCAATTGGCCATTTCGGCTGGTTCTGGAAGCCTCGGAACTTCACCGAGATCGCCTTCACGCCGATCGGTACCTCGCCCAGGCGTTTCACCTGCCCGGTCTTCAGGTCGACGAAGCCGAGGCTGCGACGCACATTACCGTCCACTTCATCCTCCACCAGCAGCATGGCGCCACCGGCCTGGGGCATGTCGTCCATGGAGAGCACTTTCGGGGCGCTGCCGAAGCCATCGCCGAAGGTAAGCTCGGCCAGGGTCACCCAACCATTGTTCGCACTCAGGCGGCTCAGTGAGCAGCCGTTCAGCAACAGGGGCTCGCCCTGCCATTGAGCTAGGCCGGCGCCGCAACGGAGGTCCGCCTCGTGCTGGGAGAGGACCTGCACCTCGTTCTGGCCCCAGGAGGTGCGACGGAGCTGGCTCAGCGTGAGGAAATCCTGGTCATCGATGTTCTCGGACATGAGCATATAGGCCAGGTTGCCCCGGGCATCGTCCAGCAGCTGCCCGCTGGGACTGGCCCAGGCGCTGTCGTCGAGCCGCCCCAGGGAAGGCAGCTCATACGCCTCGTAGCCGAAGCCTTCCGAAGAGCCTGAGGTCGCCGTCCAGAGGTCGCCGTTGTTATCCACGTCCAGGCTGACATACCAGCCATTGAGATCACCGGCCGTCGTCATCGGCCCGGTGAAGCCGGACTGTTTCAGCACGCGGCTGGTTTCCATGCCGTCGGCATCTTCCAGCCCGAAGACCTCGAATTCCGGCAGGGACGCGGGGTCGCTCGGGTCGCTGCCCACCTGCACTTCCAGGGCATCGTTGAAACCGTCGCCATCGCTGTCCGGGTTGCTGTCGCTGGAGCCGTGCTGGGCTTCGGCGGCGTTGCACAGCAGGTCCAGGTCGTCGTCGCGGCACGGTGTGAAGTTGACGAGACGCTCACGATCGGCGGCAGAGATGCCCTTGAGCGCGTTCTCGCTCAATCCCTGAAGCACACTGGCCATGTCCTGGGCGCCGGCTTCGGCGTTTTCAACGGCCAGGAACGACATCACCACGCGGTGCTCGTTGGCAGGTATCTCGAAGCGATAACCGATGCGCCAGCTGTAGTAGGCATCGCTGTACAGCTCGTCGCTGTTGAGCGAGGCGCGCCCTGCCGGGTCCGCGAAGACATGCACGGTGGAAATCGGGCCCGGCATGTTGCCCTGCTCTCCATAAGTCCGCTTGCGCAGGCTCAGCCAGCTGTCATCGGCGGTGAGCTGGTCGTCGCCGCTGGAAGTCTGCTGCAGGTTGCCCGGCCCCCAGTAGTGCGGGCGAGAACTGAGGATCGGAGCGATGGTCCGGGCCTGGCCGCTGACGTTGTAGTAGCGGTCCAGCACCCGCAGGAAGCTGCGGCCGGTAGCCGGCGCGTAGTACTCGCGGCTGACCAGCAGGCCTGCGTCCACCGCCTTCAGCGGCGAGCGCCAGATCGGCTCGTCGCCCATGCGGCTATAGAGCTGGGGCTGCAGCGGTGCGGCCTGCACACGCGCCGCCACCCCTGCCTGCGAGTTGCCGAGGCCTTCGAGCTCCAGGGCATATTCCACGCCGAGGTTGCCGGACCCATCAGTACGCTGGATGCGCACGCGGCCATTCTGCTCGACGAACAGGCTCAGGCCGGCCTCCATCTGCATGGAGGGGGAATCGCCTTGGCCCAGCGGGAGGCGGTCGTCGGCACGGTTCTCGGGGTCGGTGCCGTCCGCGAACAGCTCGTCACCGTCGCCACGGCCGCCGCCATCGCTGTCGAATTTGTTCGGCGACAGGCCCAGCTCCAGCTCCAGCTTGTCGGGCAGGCCGTCACCGTCGCCGTCCAGCAGGCGCGGGTGAGTGCCCTGGCGGAATTCCTCGATATTGCTCAGGCCGTCGCCGTCCTCGTCGCCATCCGGGCTGGTGCCGTCCATGCCGTACTCGACCTCGAAGGGGTCCTCCATGCCGTCATCGTCGCTGTCGCGCTTGTCCGGGCGGGTGCCGTACTGGCGCACTTCCTGGTAGTCGTTGAGTCCATCGCCGTCGGTGTCCGCCTTCAGCGGGTCGGCGTTGTTCTCCACTTCTTCGCGGTCGTTCAGCCAGTCACCGTCGGTATCCTGGCGGGTCGGGTCGGTGTGGTGCAGGCGCACCTCGTCGGCATCCGACAGGCCCTCACCGTCGGTGTCGGAGCTGTAGGGGTTGGTACCGTGCTCCTGCTCTTCCAGGTTGCTCAGGCCATCATCGTCCCAGTCTTCGCCGGCCGCTTCCGGGTTGGCTTCCAGCGGCGCCGGGCCGTAGTTCAGCTCGAAGTAATCGTCCAAGCCGTCGCTGTCGCTGTCGATCACGTCCAGGCGAGTGCCGAGCAGGGTCTCGCGGATGTCCGAGAGGCCATCGCCGTCGGTGTCCGCGTGGCCCGGCAGGCGGTCGACGTCCATCCGGTAGTTGCCTTCGGCCGTGGGCACGTAGGTGACGGTGTAGCCATGCAGGTCGAAGTTGCAGTAGCCGCTCTGCTGGATGGCGTAGTCCGGGTAGACCAGACGGCCATTCACACTCGGCAGGTTCTGCGAATCCACGGCGCCGTACCACTCGCCATGGGCGAAGCGGGTACGGGTCTGCAGGCCGCAATGCCAGCCGTTGAGCGGCAGCTTGTAGTAACGGTTTTCGATGCGGCCGTCACGGTGGATCACGGTCTGCACGTCTACCAGTTCGTCGCTGCTCACGCCCTCGCGACCCCAGTCGGTCCAGGTGAGGACCAGGCGGTCCGGCAGCGTGGCCAGGTGGAAGGCCTGGCTGCCCTGGTCGTTCTCCACCAGGCGCTGCAGCGGAATGTCCTGGATGCCGTTGCTGCCGCCGATCTCCACCTGCTGGTCATGCACACGGATCGTCAGCGCCTTGTCGGCGAAGGCGAAGTCAGCGGGCAACTGCAGGTCGAGCTGGGTGTTGGGGTCGTCGTAACGCTGGCCGAGGTCGCCGCTCAGGGGCTCGACATAGTTGTCCTCGCCACCCAGCATCACATCACCGGCGTCGTAGGACCCGTCGATGTTCAGCTGCACGGCCTGTTCGGCGTGCACCGGGTAACCCAGCACGTCCTTGTCGAGCTTGATCAGCCACTGCGCATTCTCGCGGCGGTTCAGGTCCTCGAAGAGGAAGCGACCATCGGCACCCGTGGTCACGGTGCTGGAGTCGCCCAGCAGGCGCGCCATGAACGCCGGGACTTCGCCGCCCTGATCCTGGTTGCGACTGAGGCTGACCTGGACATCCGCCAGGGGCACGCCCAGTTCGTTGACCACGCGACCGGCGATGCTGCTCGGCGGCACTGCCACCACGTCAAGCTCCAGGGTCTGGCGACCAACGTTGTGGTTGCTGTCGGTGGCGCGGACCTCGAAGCGCACGGTGCCCTCGCCCGGCAGGGTCAGCTGCTGCTGGTGCTGGCCGACGCCGTTGAACACGGCCTGCTGCTCGCCGTCCATGAGCAGTTCGACCTCGCCGACGATGCCGGCGTCCTGCACGTCGAAGGTCAGGGTGATCGGGTCGCCCGGGTAGAACGGGCCTTCGCTGTGGGCGATGCTCACGCTGGGCGCCTGGGTGTCGGGCACGCTCGGCTCGGGGTCGCGGCCATCGGGGATGCCGTCGCCATCGACGTCCGGGTTTTCCGGGTCGAGGCCCAGCGGAATCTCGTCGGCGTCCGGCAGGCCGTCGTTGTCGGAGTCCACCAGGTCGCTGAGGTTGACCAGGTCCTGGACCTCTTCCTGGGTCACGCCGACGTCTTCGAAGGTGGCCGACGCCAGTTCACGCAGCACACGCTCGGCTTCGGTACGGCTGTAGTTCTGCACGGCGTAGTGCATCAGCACCTGGCGGCTATGGGGCTTGAGCGTCAGGTTGTACGTCACCGAGTAATCGTCGCCACTGCGCATCACGAAGGTCGGGCGCACCTTGGCACTGGCGCTGCTGAACAGCAGGCCCACGGCCGGGTCGCCACCGCCATTGCTGCCGTCGTCGGTCAGCAGCCAGTTGTCGGCCGTGGTGAAGGCCTGGTCGCCGCTGGACGTAGCGATGGTGTAGGTGGAGCCATCGGAGCCGAGGTTGCCGTTGATCCGCACCGGGATGGTCAGTTCCTGGTCGCCGGTGTTCTCGATGCGCTCGATGAAGCGCGCGTAGCTGCCGCTCTCCGGTACGTAGATGCTGCGGCTGACCTTGAGTACGCCGTTGCCCATGGCCTGCGCAGGCAGCGTCACTTCGCGGCCGGCCAGGCGCAGCAGGCCCGTGCTGATGGAGGGGAAGCCCTGCTCGTTCACCGTCAGGTACTGGCCGCCGTCATAGGCGTCGCTGGTGCCGTCGTTGATCGTCCCGTTGCCCTGGATATCCCAGCGGTAGCCGTTGTTGAGGTTGTAGGCGAACCCGACGTTGCCCTCGTAGCTCAGCTCCGCGTCGGTGATGGGGTCACGGACCTGGCGAGGCAGGGCCTTGAGCACCAGCGGTTCGACGCGAACGTCTTCCGAGTCCACCGGCACCTGTGCCAGCACCTGGGCAAACATGGGTTGCTTGCCGAACAGCGCGGTGGCCTGGACCTTCAGCGCCGTGTCGGTGGTCAGCACCTGGAGCTGGTAATGGCCCTGGGCGTCGGTGGTGGTCTCGATGCCTTTCACCCGTACCAGGGCGCCGGCGATGCCTTTGCCCAGCACGTCCTGCACGCGACCGGAAACCTGCAGCTCGGGCACGGTGGCGACGGCCACGGTCAGGTCCGCAGTGCGCACGTTGCCGTTGCTGTCGGTGGCACGGACCTGCAGCAGGGTGCTGTCCTGGTTCGGCAGGATCACGGTGAAGGTCTGGGTGCCGCCGCTGGTGCGGGTTTCGCGCAGCAGGCCGTCCTGCAGCAGCTCGACCTTGGCCACCAGGCCGTTGTCGCTGATCAGCGCGGTCACGTCCAGCGGCTGGCCGCCGTAGCGACGGGCCGGCTCCAGGGGCTGGAAGGTGACGTTGGGCGCGGTGGCGTCAGGCACCAGCGGCTCGCTGTCCTTGCCGTCCGGGATGCCGTCGTGGTCGCTGTCCGGGTTGGCCGGGTCGGTGCCCAGGCGCGCTTCGTCGGCGTCGCTCAGACCGTCTTCGTCCTGGTCGTAGAAGGCGAAGAAGTTCACCACCTTGCCGGCCAGGGTCGGGTCGAGGTTGTCCAGGCCCAGGCCCTTGAGGCTGCGCAGGCGAGCGCCGGTCTGCATGGCGGCATCGGCCGAGCCTTCCAGGGTGGAGAAGTGCATGACCACGCGGCGTTCGCCCGCCGGGATGCGCACCTGGTACTCCGCCAGCCATTGACGGCCGTTGCGGCTGACCAGGCTGGTGCCCTGGCGACGGTTGGCGTTGCCGCCCAGCACCTGCAGCAGCACCGGACGGGTCGGCGTGGCGGAGTCGCGCAGCGCCAGGTAGTCGTCGGCGATGGTCAGCTGGTCGTCGCCACTGCTGGTGACGATGGCGGTCTGGGCGTCGTTGGCACCGTAGTAGGACTGCAGGCGCAGGGTGACCACCTGCTCGGTACCGCTCGGGTTGTCGAGGATCTCCAGGTAGCGGGCATAGGCACCACCCACGCTGGGCACCAGCACGCGGCGGCTGACCACTAGGTTGCCCAGGCGGCGCCCTTCGTAGTGGTACTCGCGGCCGTTGGCGCTGCTGGTGGCATGGTTGTAGGAGTAGCCGTACTGGTTGCCGTTGACGAACAGCTGGTTGGCCCAGTAGTTCGGGTCCACCGCGCCGCCGGTGGTGGAGCGCAGATCGCCACTGTAATAGAAGTTCCAGTCGCGGTTGTTCTCGTCCTTGGCGGTGCGATAGCCATTGATGTTCGCGCGGTCGTCGGCGGCCACCTTGGGATCGGTGCCATCGACGAAGCGTTCGTTGATGTCGCGGCGGCCACCGTTGTCGCCGTCGGCCTTGAGCGGGTCGCTCGGCGGCGTGCCCAGCACTTCCCAGCCGTCCAGCAGCTCGTCGCCATCGGTGTCGACGTTGCGCGGCGAGGTGCCGGCCTGGAATTCGGCCAGGTTGCTCAGGCCGTCGCCGTCGGTGTCGTCCTGGGCGCCGACGTTGAGCAGGTTGTTGTCCACCTCGTACTTGTCGGGCAGGCCGTCGTCGTCGCTGTCCGCCTTGAGCGGATCGGTACCGTGGTTGAAGAGCTCGGCGTAGTCGCTGAGGCCATCGCCATCGGTGTCGGCCAGGTCCGGACGGGTGCCACGCGCGACTTCATCGGCATCGAGGACGCGATCCAGGTCGGTGTCGCGGGTCAGCGGGCTGGAATGATGCACCAGCACCTCGGCACCGTCGGTGAGCCCGTCGCCATCGGTATCGGCCACGCGCGGGTGGCTGCCGGCATCCTGCTCCTGCAGGTTGTTCAGGCCGTCGCCGTCGGTGTCTTCGACCGCTTCGCCGTTGGCGAGCTTGGCCGCGAAACCATAGCGCTGCTCGAAGCCGTCACGCAGGCCGTCACCGTCGCTGTCGGCCTTGAGCGGGTCGAGGCCCAGCAGGTATTCGAGGGCATCGGCCAGGCCGTCGCCATCGCTGTCCGCCTGGGTGGTCCAGTTGACGATGCCGCGCTGCTCTTCAAGGGTCAGGTTCGGTTCCTGGACATCGCTATTGGCCAGTTGCTCCAGGGTGCTGCGCGCACGTTCGCGGCTGGCATCCTGCACCAGGTACTGCACCAGCACCTGACGGCTGCGCGGCGCCAGGGTGACCTGGTAGTTGGCACGGTACTGGTTGCCGCTGAGCCAGGTGGAAACCGGGCGCAGGGGCGCATCCGTGCCTCCGATGACCACGCCGGCAGCGTACAGGCCACTGTCTGGGGCCACGTCGTCGGTCAGCAGGTAGCTGTCTTCCGGGTCGAAGCCGGCGTCACCGGACGAGGTCTGTACCACGGGGCGGGTCGCGTAGAAGTTGCCGTACACATAGAAGGGCACGGTCACCGGCTGGTCGCTGGGGTTCTCCAGCACGTTGATGAAGCGGGCGTAGTTCTGGTTCGCCGGCACATAAACCTTGCGGCTGACCATGACATTGCCGAGCTGCTTGGCCGGATAGATCAGCTCGCGGCCATCCAGGCGGGTGCGATAGGTGTTGCTGTTGTAGTTGTTGCCATTGACGACGAGGTACTGGGCACCGCTGAAGGTCCAGTTGGAGGCGTAGGTGCCGTTGTTGATACCGCCATAGGTGTTGAAGTCCCAACGGACGCTGTTGTTCACCTCACGATTGAAATAGGTGCTTTCCTCGGCGGCAGCCACATGGCGCTCTTCGATCGGCTCGAACGCGGTACGGCCGTGAGCGGCCAGCACCAGGTCACCGATATCGGAACTGCTGCCACGGGCCAGCTCGAACACCTCGCTGGTGGCGGAGACCAGCTGGTTGCCGAAGCGTGCCTCGGCCTTGACCCGTGGTTCCAGCGCCAGGGTGGAGGCAGACAGGGTGAAGCGGCCCTGGCTATCGCTGGTGACGGTGGCCGAGGACGGCATCGGGCCGGTGCCATTGCTGAAGGCCACTTCGTCCACCAGGGTCCAGGGACCATTGGCGCGGAAGCTGACACGAACGTAGCGGCTGTTGATGTTCAGCCCGGACAGAGTCAGTTGGGCATGGGCGTCGAGGGACATCCGATCGCGGTTGTTGGCATTGCTCGGGGCGGTGTTCAGGGTGCCGACCGGCACCCAGTCGTTGCCCACTTTCTGCAGCACGTCGAAGGACGGCAGCACGTAGTCCGACAGGGTGTTCTGGGTCGAGCCGACCTTGAGGCTGGTCAGGCTGACCACACGGCCGAAGTCGAAGTCGACGTTCAGGGTGCGGTCGCTCCAGCCCAGCCACTCGTAGGCACCGCCTGCGCCCAGGTCAGCGGCATAGCCGGCCACGCCCAGTTGGCCGTCGATCAGTTGGCGACCGTAGTCGTCGCCGTAGCAGTAGTGCCAGCAGTCCGTACCCTGGTCCAGGGTGTAGGAGACCGGCTTGATGCGGGCGGCTTCGTAGCCGTCGACCAGGGTCACCTGGGCGCCTTCCACGGCGCGGCCGTTGCCATCCAGCACGCGGCCGGTGACCTGGGTGCCGGCGTCGTCCACCAGGCTCAGGCGGCGCACGCCGCTGCGGCTTTCGTTGCCGTTGGTGTCGCGGGCGCTGGCTTCGATATCCAGCTGCGCGCCAACGGCCGGCACGCGGATCACATGCTGGTAGGGCGCGCGGTCATAGGTGGCCACGGCCACGCCGTTGACATAGAAGGTCACGCTGGCCACGCGGCCGTCGTCGCTGGCGTCGGCACGCAGGCGCAGTTGCTGGCCGTGGGCCAGGCTGGCGCCGGCCGCCGGGGAGACCAGGCTCACGGTCGGCGCCTGGGTGTCCTTCTCGGTGGGCGCGCTGTCTTCGCCGTCGAGCAGGCCGTCCTTGTCCATGTCCGCGTCCAGCGGGTTCAGGCCACGGGCCACTTCCACGCCATCGGACAGGCCATCGCCGTCGGTGTCCGCCACCTTCGGATTGGTGAGGGTCTCCAGCAGCTCCTGCTTGTTGCTCAGGCCGTCATTGTCATAGTCCTGGCCGGCGTCCTGGGCGTTGCGCGGGTTGAGGATGTCGGCGTAGGGGCCCTTCAGCTCGATGAAGTCGGAGAGGCCATCGCCATCGGTGTCCGCCAGGTCCGGGCGGGTGCCGTAATTGTTGATCTCTTCGTAGTCCGGGATGCCGTCGTCGTCGCTGTCGGCCTTGCGCGGGTTGGCCTTGTACTGGACTTCCTGGGCGTCGAGCACGCGGTCGTAGTCGCCGTCCTCGCTCAGCGGGTCGCTGTTGTGCTGGTTGACCTCGGCGCCATCGGTCAGCCCGTCCTCGTCGCTGTCGACCTGACGCGGGTGGGTGCCCAGCTCCTGCTCGCGCAGGTTGCTCAGGCCGTCGCCGTCGCTGTCCAGGTTCTGCTCGCCCGCCACCAGCGGGTTGAAGCCGTACTTGACCTCGAAGCCGTCCAGCAGGCCGTCGCCATCGCGGTCGGCGATGAAGGCGCTGGTGCCATTGGCGTATTCGTAGACGTCCTTGAGGCCGTCGTTGTCGCTGTCCTTGAGGGTCAGCTCGTGCATCATCACCAGGATGCCCGGGTGGTAGATGGTGAACAGCGGGTCGTTGTCGCCCGGGCGGCCCGACTCGGTCGGGGTGAAGCCGAAATAGACCTGGCCGGCGCCATAGGCATAGCGGATGGCGACCACGCGTTTTTCCGCACGGGTGCCGGTGAACATCAGCGGTGCGGTACCGGGCGCCAGCTTGTCCATCGGCATGTAGGCGTGGCCGGAATAGCTGGTGTTGCGATAGGGCCACCAGGAACCGACGCGGCTTTCACTGGCATCGGACCAGCGCAGCACCGGCGTCAGGCGGATCGAGCTGCCCGTCCACACCGACTCCGCAGGCTGGCCGGGCACGTCCGCCAGCACGGCATTGGAGCTGGTGTTGTAGTTCTCGCTGAACAGCAGCGTGCCGCCGTTCTGGACGAAGGCGAAGACCTTGGCGCGGTTGCTGGAGTAGTTGCCGTTGCCGTAGTAGTCCCGCGAGCTGTCCACCATCAGCATGTCGACTTGCGACAGGTCGAAGCTGGCCAGGTTGCTCACCTGCACCGGCTCGTAGCCGGCACGCTCGATGATCAGCCGCTGCGAGGGCTGGCCGGCGTTGAAGCGCGCGTTGAAGTAGCCCACCCGCACCTTCGGCTGCTGCAGAGTGATGGTGCCGACGTCCGTGGTGCCGCCCCAGACCGGGTCGGTGGGTGCGGAGACGGCGGTCACCGCCTGGTTGCCCAGCAGGCCGCTGGCGATGACCGAGACCACGCCCGGTGCCACCGGCACGCGGGTGATGACGAAGCTGCCGTCGCCGCCGCTGACTGCGGTCTGGCCGCCGACGTCGAGCTGGGCGCCCACCACCGGCTGGCCGTTGCTGTCGAGCACGCGGCCGATCACGGTGGTCAGTGGGTCCTGCACCAGGGCGAAGCTGTGCTCGCCACTGCTGCCGACGTTGTTGTTGGTGTCGGTGGCGATGATTTCCAGGCGCAGGCTGTCGGCGTCGCTCGGCAGGTTCAGGCTGTAGGTGAAGGGCGCGGCGTTGACCAGCGCGATCTGGGCACCGTTGAGGCGGAACGCCACCTTGGTGACCCGGCCGTTGTCCTGCAGGGTCGGCACCAGGGTCATGCGCAGGCCCTTGATCAGGGTCTGGCCGACCTTCGGATTGTCCAGGCCCACGCGGGGCGCCTGGGTGTCCTTGACCAGCGGCTCGGCGTCTTCGTCGTCGCGCAGGCCGTCGCCGTCGGTGTCGGCCTTCAGCGGGTCGGTGCCCTTCTGGTCCACTTCGACGCCGTCCAGCAGGGTGTCACCGTCGCTGTCCGGGTTGTTGATCAGGGTGCCCAGCTGCGCCTCACGGGCGTTGCTCAGGCCGTCGTTGTCCTTGTCGGCCTGGCCGTCGGCCGGGTCGCTGGGGTTCAGGCCCATCTGCAGTTCGAGCGGGTCGGGGATGCCGTCGCCGTCGGTGTCTTTCTTCAGCGGCGAGGACGCCGGGATGTTGCTGACCTCGGCACCGTCGGACAGGCCGTCTTCGTCGGTGTCGACCTTCAGCGGGTCGGTGTGGTGGGTGCGCACTTCGGCGCCGTCGGAGAGGCCGTCGCCGTCGGTGTCGGCCACCCGCAGCTTGGTGCCCAGGGCGGCTTCTTCCAGGTTGCTCAGGCCGTCGCCGTCGAGGTCCTCGGCGCCGTCGTCGATGCCGTTGCCGTCGGAGTCGCGCAGCGCCGGGTCGAGGCCCTGGGTTTCCATTTCCAGCTTGTTGCTCAGGCCGTCACCGTCGAAGTCGCCGACCGGGTCGAAGACCTGCAGTTTCAGGGCGTTGCCCAGCACCACCGGCTTGACCGGCGTGCCCGGCAGGGTGCCGCTCAGGGTCAGGGGCAGCAGGGCGCCGTCGGCGATCGGATCATTGGCCGCACTGAAGAGAGCCGGAACGGTGAGGGTGCGGGTCGGACTGTAGTACCAATTGAAGCCCTGGCTGGTGCCAGCCAGCTCGGCGCGGCCGTTGGCGACGTTGTACCAGCTGATGTTGTCGGCCAGGGTCAGCGGGATCTGGATGCTCTGGCCGGCCAGGACCTTGAGTGGCCCGGCGACGCTGAACAGCGCATGGGGCGCGCACAGCTCGGCGCCCTGCTCGCGGACCTGGTCGTCGCGGGCGACGCCACGCAGACCGGAGCCGGTGGTGTCGTAGCGGTAGCAGCGGCCCAGCGCCAGGGCGGGCTGCGCGTCGAAGGTCAGGGTGCGGCCGTCGCTGCTGAGGGTGGCGCTGCCGCCACGGGCCGCGTTGCCTTCGAAGAACTTCAGGGCATCGCCGCTGGCCAGGCGCACCGGCTCGTCGAAGTCGAAGTAGGCGCGCAGCGCAGTGCCCTGGCGGGCCTCGATCAGGGCGCGGACGACTTCCGGCGGCTGCACGGTGAAGCTGATGCGGAAGCGGCTGGTCAGGTCCAGGTTCGGCAGGGCCTGCACCGGCCCGGCCAGGCTGACGGTGACTTCCTCGAAGGTCTCGTCGCTGATGGCCATCCAGCCCTGGCCTGCGCTCAGTTGCACGGTGGTGCCACCGGCCTTGCCATCCACCAGGGCGGAGCCGCTGGCCTGGACGTTGACCGCCAGGTTGGCGGGCTTGCCGTCGACCTGGGTGATGGGGTTGCCGAAGCGGTCCTGCAGCATCAGTTGCAGGCGCACGTCCTGCTTGATGCCACGGGTGAGCACCGCGCCGTCGTCCTGCACCCGGCCCTGGTCGTTGAGCAGGCGCAGGTGGCTGGCCACGGCCGGCAGCACGGTGAGGTCGAGGTTGCTGTAGCAGCAGTTGACGTTGCCGCGGGCGTCGTAGGTGTAGCGGATGCTGTTGCCATTGCTCGACAGCGGCAGGCTGAACTGGCCGGCTTTCTGGCCAACCTGCAGGTTCAGCCGCGCACGGCCGTCCTTCACGGTCACCTGCACCCGCTCCACGGTCTGGCCGTTGAGGGTGGTGCTGCCGATCTGGATGCCGGCGCCGGGCTGGGCGTGGTAGTCGGCGGCCGGCAGGGTCACCACCAGCAGGCTGCTCTGGTCGTCGGTGACCGGGTTGAGCACCAGGTCCTGGGACTGGATGTCCAGGGTCAGGGTCTCGCCCGCCGCCACCGGCGGCAGGTAGCTGAGCAGCAGGTTGCGGGTCGGGCCGGCGAGCAGGCCGAGGGCTTTCTCGGCGCGGGCCACCTGGGTGAATTGCGGCAGGTCCGCCCACAGCAGGTAGTCGCCCAGGCTGCGGTCGGCGTTGAAGGTCAGGCTGGCGTAGCCGCCGCTGTCGCTGTTGCTGGTGCCGAGGTTTTCCACATAGCCGTCGACCAGGCGACGCAGGCGCCATTGCACCGGCTGCTCCGGCACCGGGCGCGCGGCGGCGTCGAGCACCTGCACGCGGTAGATCGGACGTTCCTGCACCCGCGCCTGGTCGGGGTTGTCGCTGCCCTGCACGGCCTTGAAGCGCAGCTGGTTCGGCGACTGGGTCAGGGCCACGGCGTATTCGCGGCTGAGGGTCTGCTGGCCGATGCGGTCGGTGAATTCCACCTGCACGCGGAAGCTATCGCCCGGCAGCACAGCTTCGGGCATGCGCAGGTCACGGCTGTGGCCGTTCCAGTAGGCGCCATTGCCGCAACGGAAGTTGCCGCTGTCCTCGCGCAGGCAACTGAACAGTTCCTTGCGCTCGCTGCCCACCAACTGCAGCACGCGCAGGCCCAGACCGCCGGTGTCGTCCAGGGCGTTGAGGTTGTTCAGTTGCAGGGTGACCAGGCCACCGTAGACGCCACGGGCCGGCAGGCTCAGCTGCAGGGCGGTGGCATCCGGCGCGCGGTCGCGGACCACGCGCAGGTTCTGCGCCGGGGACTCGCTGACCTGGCCGCGGCTGTCGGTCAGGCGCACCTTGAACGGCTGGTTGACGCTGCTGGCGACGCGCTCGGTGCGGCGGTCCTGGACGCTGAAGCTGCGGTTCAGGGTGGTGCCGCTGACATCGTAGTGATCGGTGAAGCCGTTCCACAGCAGGTCGACGCCCTTCAGGCCGACGTCGTCGCGAGCGGCCAGCTGGACGTCGAAGCGACCGCGTTCGATCACCTCGGCCGGCAGGTTCAGGGTGGTGACCTCGGGGAAGGCGTCGTCGATGACGGTGACGCGCAGATCGGCGCTGCTGACGTTGCCGGCGCGGTCACGCACCTCGACGTTGTAGACCTGCTCGCCAAGGCTGGTGGCGGCGTCCTGGTAGCTCAGCTGGTTCTGGCCGAAGGCCACCGCCACCACCTGGCCGTTGCGCATCAGCGTGGCCTTGTCGAGGGCGCCCTCCTCGTCCGCCATCTGTGCGGTGACGGTGAAGGGATAGCCGCGCACGGCACGGTTGTTGTCCTTGAACACCGCGCTGCCCTGGTAGCCGAGGCTCACGGTGGGGGCTTTGGTGTCCTGGTGACGGTAGAAGCGCTTGGCCGCCGATTCGGCGCTGTTGCCGAACACGTCCACCGCGCGGGCCTTGAGGTACTGGCCGCTGAAGCTGCTGTCCAGGGCCAGGCTGGCCTGGTACGGCTGGGCGCTGCGCAGGGCGACGCGCTGCCAGGGTCCGTTGCTGCCGGCGGCGACCAGGAATTCCACCTGGGCCAGGGGCTGCTGGCTACCGCTCACCTGGGCGCTGACGGTCAGCGGCAGGGGCAGCCAGGAATGTTCGTCGGCCACCAGGGCGATGCTGAAGGGGTTGGCCACGCCGTCGCCCGGCTCCAGGAACAGGTCGCGGGCAGTGCCCTGGCGGATCACGCCATAGGCGTCTTCCAGGCGCAGGCCCAGTTCCATGGACTGGCCACCCGGCAGGCTGGCGGGCAGGCGCAGCTGGGTCGCGCCAAGGCCCTGGCCGAGGGTGCCGGCCGGTTGGCCGTTGATGCTGAATTCGACGCCGCGCAGGCCGTCCTCGGCCAGGCCGAGGGCCAATGCCTGGGCCGCCTGCAGGTGGCTGCCGGCCAGGGGCTCGAGCAGCGAGGTGGTGCTGGCGCCCAGGCCATAGGGCAGCTCGTAGACCAGCACGCCCTGGCTGCCGAGGCCGACGGCCAGGCGGTTGTTTTCCACGGCCAGGGCACTGATGCGCTGGGCGAGCAGCAACTCGCCGTTGGCCATGGCCTGGCCGCTGGCAGGGTCCAGGGCCAGCAGGCGCACGCCCTGGGCCTGGGGTTGTTCGATCCACAGCAGGTTGCCACCCAGGTACAGCTGGCTGGCGCTGGCGCCGGCCAGCAGTTCGCTGCGCTGGCCGCTGCGCAGGTCGTAACGCCAGGCACGCTCGGCGGAGATGTAGAACAGCGCGTCGCCGGTGAAGGCCAGTTGACGGACTTCGCCACCCAGCTGGGCGCTCAGTTCGCTGACCGGCTGGCGGGCGTCGCTGCGCAGGTCCACCAGGAATACGCGGCCGCTCTCGCTGAGGGCGACGACACGGCTGCCATGGGCCGACAGCTGGCGCAGGCTTTCCTGGGCGTTGACCAGCAGGCTGCGGCGGCTGGCCGGGTTGGTCAGGTTGTCCAGGGGGGCGATCTGCAGGCTGCCGCCGCTGGCCACCAGCAGTTGGCCACGGGCGATGGCCAGGTCGTTCACCGGGGTCTGGGCGAAGACGGTCTGGGCCGCCAGGGTGGAGCGCGACAGCGCCACCACTTGCTGTTGCTGATCCTGGGCGAGGAACCACAGGTCACCGGCGCTGGCCACCTGGCTGGCGGCCTGGGTGAAGGCCTGGCTCGGGTAGAGGGTGGACTGCCAGCTGCCGGCGTCGTCCTGACGCAGCAGCTGGGCACCGAAGTTGTCGGCGGCGACCAGCACCTGGCCATCACGCAGGCCCAGGTCTTCCACGCTGCCACGGGTCGGGGTGGCCAGGCTGCGGCTGTCGTGCAACAGAGGGAAGCCGGCGCTACCGGCCTGCGGACGCAGCACCAGGCCTTCGCTGCCGCCCAGCCAGAGGCGGCCGCCGGTCCATTGGGCCGCGGCCACGGGCGCATTGCCCAGGCTCCAGTCGGCGATGCTCTGTCGGGTGGCCAGGTCGATCAGTTGCAGGCGGCCGTCGGCCAGCGCCAGCAGTTGGCCCGGCAGGGCGAACAGGCGCTTGGCGGCAGCACCCAGCTGCACGGAGGTGCCTTTCAGGGCGGCATCCAGGCGCCACAGGCGGCCGGCGGCGTCCGACACCTGCAACTGGTCGCCGCTGCGGGCCATGGCCAGCAGGTTCTCGCCGCTGAAGCTGGCGATGACCTGGCCGCTGCTGGACAGGCGCAGGACCTGGCCGGCGGTGAGCACCAGGAAGCCGTCGTTGCGGGCCAGCAGTTGGCGGACCTCGGCGCCCAGGGTCTGGGTGCCGCTGGCCTTGAGCTGGCTGCCCAGGGCGTCGAACCAATAGAGGTCGCGACCGCTGGCGCCGAGGACGCGCTCGCCCTGCACCGCCAGGTGGTTGAGGGGCGCGGCCACGGCCAGGCTGCCGGCGCTGCGCAGGCCGTCCTGCGGGTCCAGCAGGGTCAGGCCGAAGCCCTTGATGCTCAGCAGCAGGTAGCGCTGCAGGTTGTCCATGGCGGCGATGGGGCCGTCGAGGCGCTGGCGCAGGCCCTGGGCGTCATGCAGTTCGGCGCCACGTGCCAGCCAGTAGCCGCCCACCTGGGGCAGCATCAGGTCGAAGGGCAGGCGCGCGCTTTCGCTTTGCAGGTTCCAGGCGTCCACCACCGGCGCGCTCCAGCGCTGCTCCTGGCGGTTGCCCAGTTCGTCGTCGATCAGGGCGCGCACCCGCAGTTCGCGGATGCCCGCTGGCAGGCGCAGGCCGAGGCTGCCGGCGCCGCTGGCCAGCAGGCGGTCGTTCTGGTCCAGGGCTTCCAGGCTCATGCGGAAGCGCGCGGCGTCCACGCCGTTGAGGCTCAGGTCCACGCGGCTGCCGGCATACAGCAGGCTCGGCAGGCCGGCGAGTTGCGGCTGGGGCAGTTGCTGGGCCGGCGCGACGCGCAGGTTCAGTTGCTGTTCGCTGTAGTGGAAGTCGCCCGGGAAATAGGCACGGGCGCGCAGTACATAGCTTTCCTGCACGGCCACCTGGGGCAGGCGCAGGCTGAAGCGGCCCTGCTGGCCGGCGTCGAGGATGCGCTGCACGGACTGGCCGTTGAAGCTCAGCAGTTCGAGCTCCACCCAGGCCGGGACGTCGCCCACCTGGTAGGCCAGGGACAGGCTGGAGCCTTCGGCGAACACCTGGTTGTTGCCGGCGCCGCTCAGGGTGATGGCGCTGGTGGATTGGTTGGCCTTGGTGAACAGGCCGATATCGCGGGCACCGGCGGCGTCCTGCCAGCCGTAGCGGGCTTCGCCGCTGGCCGGCAGGCCGATCCAGCTGAAGCGCTGGCGCAGGCCGTTGACGGCGGGTTGCGCCTGGCCTTCACGGGTCAGGCTGGCGCCCGCGCCTTCGCTGCCGGCGTTGAAGGCGGCGGCCAGGGGCAGGCGGGCACCGGCGACGAGCACCGCGCCCTGGTCGGGCACGAGGTCGGCGGCGGCCACGGTGGCGGCGGGTACGGCCAGGTCCAGGCTCTGCTCACCGGCGTGGTCCTGCAGCACCAGGCGCAGGGTGGCCGGCGGGTTGGCCAGCAGCCAGGCGCGGCCTTGGGGGAAGGCCTCGCCGAGGTAGGTGTCCAGTTCGCCCTGGTACCAGAAGGCCTGGGCGGCCAGGGGCTTGTCGGCGCCATCGCGCAGGCTGAGATCGGCCTGGCCGAGGGCGGTTTCAGCCGCGGCAGGCAGGCCGCCCACCAGCACGCCGAAGGGCAGGCGCACGGCCTTGGCGGCCAGGGTGACGGCCGGTGCGGCAGCCACTTTCAGGGGTTCGACCACCAGTTGCTGCACGCCGTCGCGCAGTTGCAGGGACACCAGGCGGCCAGCGGTGAAGGCCAGGTCCTGGCGTTCGCCCGCCAGGGCGCCCAGGCGCTCGCCGTCACGCCAGGCCTGCCAGCTGTCGCCGTGCAGGTCGTTGCTGACCCGCAGCCAGGCCAGCTCGCCGTCGAAGCGGGCGCGTTGCACCTGGCCGTCCACGGCCAGCACGGTGGCATCGCCCAGGCGCCAGCCATCGGCATCCAGCAGCGGTTTGAAGCGGGTGGCTTCAGTCGCGGTCCAGGTCACCAGGCGCTCGCCATCGAGGGCGAAGCCCAGGCGGCCCGGCAGGGCCAGGCTGGCACGGCGCACCAGTTGCGGCAGGCGGCTGTCATCCAGCTGCAGCCATTCCAGGCCCTTGTCGGTCAGCACCAGCAGGCGCTGGCCATCCAGCTGCACCTGGCGGATTTCGTCGGCGAGGCTCAGGCCCACCAGTTCGGCCATGGCGCCGCCGTCGACGGCGTAGCCGCCCAGTTGCTGGCCATGACGGACGAACAGCAGGTCGCCACTGCCACCCAGCAGGGTGCCGGCGATGGGTTGTTCCACGGCCGCCAGCCAGGCGTCGCCCTGCCAGCGCCAGAAGCGCAGGTAGTCCTGGCCGTCGCGGCGGACCTGGGCCACCAGGCCGGTGCCGGTGAAGGCCAGTTGGCGGATGCGGCCGCTGTCACGGCTTTCCACCTGGCCAACGAGGGTGCGGATGCGGTAGCCGTCGCGCTGGGCGTTTTCGGCCCAGGCAGCGCCGTCCGCCAGGCCCGGCAGGCGGGTCAGGTGGCTGGCCTGGTAGCCGGTCTCGATGGCTTCGCGACGGCTTTCGGCTTGCAGGTAGCCCAGCTTGGTCAGGCTGCGTTCCAGTGCCTTCTCGTGGCCGGAGCGGTCACGCAGGGTGGCGGCCAGGCGCAGGCCGGCACCCTGGGTGAGGCTGTTCCAGACCTGGCGCTGGTCGCTGAAGGCCAGGCGCGCGGCGGCGCTGCCGGCATCGGCCGGGTCGAACAGGTCGAGGGTCGAGTCGCGGCTGAAGTCGTTCATGCCGGCCGGCGGCGGTGCGTCGATCCACAACTGGGTGCCTGCCAGCAGGGTGCTGGCCGGTTGCAACAGCAGGCCCACGTCCTGGTCGATGCCGTTGTCGGCGTGCAGGTTGAGGATGCGCTGGCTGCGCAGGGTCTGGCCCTGCCAGGTGGCTTCGAGGCGCAGCACCAGCACGCCATCGGCGGCGACCTGGGGCATGGGCACGGCCAGTTCCACCACCTCGTCGCCGTCGGCGGCGCGGGTCAGGGTACGGGCTGCCGGGTTGCCGGCATGTTGCGGGTTGCCGGCGATATCCAGGTTCAGGGTGGCCTGTTCCAGTTTGCGCATGCGCACCCGCACCGGGATGGTTTCGCCGGCCTGGACATCGAGACCATCGGCCGGAACCAGGAAGCTCAGCTCCGGCGCACCGGCACGGCTGTCGTAGGGCTGCAGGGTGACACTGGCCGGCGCACTGGCCAGGCCGTTGAGGTCGATGGCGCGGGCCACCACGCGGATCGGCTGGGTCGCTTCGGCAGCGATCGGCAGGCGCAGGCGGCTCGGGTCGGCCAGGCGCTGGCAGGCCTGGGCGTCGGCGAAGGGATCGGCGCTGTGGCTGTCGACGCAGGCTTCGACACGGTCGATGCCGTAGCGGTCGTAGCTGCGCAGGATGATCTCGGTGATCTCGCCACGGGGCACGAACTCGCCGTCCAGCGGGGCGATGATGGACAGCTGCGGCGGGGTGCGATCCGGCTGCAGGTCGTAGCCCACCGGGAAGTAGCGGTAGCTTTCCTGGCCGGCCAGGCCGAAGCCCACGCGCAGTTCGGCAGTGATCGGGGTGGCCGTGGTCGGCGCGCCCGGCAGGTCACGCAGACGCGGGTGCGGCAGGCTCAGGCTGGCCAGGCCGCTGGCGCGGTCGAAGCTGGCGGCCTGGTAGCGGCCGTCCAGCAGGCGCACTTCGGTGCTGCGTACCAGGTCCAGGTCGCCGCTGATGGCGAAGCGCAGCTCGGCCGGGGTGCTCTCTTCCACCGGCGTGGGCGCGGTGCTGAAGGAAGCCAGGGTCAGGTCCGGGGCGCTGATCTCGGCGTCGAAGCGGCGGTCGATGCTGTTGCGGCCGTCACTGGCGCGCAGCAGCAGGCTGAAGCCCTGGTACTCGCCGTTGAGGTCGAGGCTGAACTCGCCCTTCTGCACCGGTACCCAGTCGGTCTTCCAGGTCTGGCCGCCATCGGCGGACAGGCGATAGGCGAAGGCGATCTTGTCGGCGGCCAGCAGGTTGTCCTGGGCGCTGACCAGGAAGCCGTAGCGGCTGCCGGTTTTCAGGCGTACCGCCGGGCTCAGCGCGCGGCCGTCCTGCAGCTTGATCTGCAGGGAGTCGTAGCGCGGGGCCAGGCGGTCTTCGGCCTGGAACACGCCGTTGTAGGCGCCGGCCTTGATCAGCGTGTTGTCGCGGGCGGGGTTGCCGGCAGCGTCGCGGATACCGGTCAGGACGACCTGGTAGAGGGCGTTGGCCTCCAGCTGGGCGTCGGCGCGCAGGCGCAGCTCCAGGCGGTTGCCCTGGGTGATGAGCGGCTGGAAGCGGGCGCTGACGTCTTCACTCGGCTGGGCGTGGGTCTCGTAGTCCTTGAACACCTTGGTGACGCTGACGCCCTGCACCTGCAGCGGTTCATCGGCTTCCAGCACCAGCGGCTGGGACGCGCCGAGGGCGGCGATCAGGCGCACGCTCGGGGCGCTGTCGTCCACGGCGGTGAGCCATTGGGCCGGGGCGCTGTCGACGCGCTCGCCACTGGATTCGCGGAGGACCGAAACCTGGTACTGCCAGCCCGGCTGGCTGGCCGGGGTGACGAAGTTCAGGCCGTCGTCGGCCAGGGTGAAGGCCACGCGGTTGCTGGCGGTGGGCTGGATGCCCTGGCCGGCCGGGTACCAATGCAGGCTGAGGCCTTCGGACAGGCCCTGGGCGGCGATGTGCACCTGGGTGCCACCGGCGTCGCTGACCACCTGGCCGGCGGCATGGGCGGACTGCACCGCGTCGATGGCCAGCGGGGTGACCACGGCCAGGGCGGTGGGCAGGGTGGCGCGTTCGTCGCCGTAGCGGGCCTGCAGGCTGTAGAGGCCGGCCTGGTCCATCTGCAGGCGGAAGCTCAGCTGGTCGCCGGCGGCGTTGGCGCGCAGCTGGCTGCGGCCGAGTACGCGGTCACCGACCTGGAGTTCGTCGATCAGTTGCAGCTGGCGACCCTGCAGCACGTAGTCGCGCGGCACGCCGCTGATGCTGCGGTTGGGTTGCAGGCTGTCCAGGCGGACCTGGGCGGCGCCGAAGAAGTCCACGGCATCCACCAGCCACGGCAGGTCGATGTGCACCTCGGCGCCTTGCAGCCAGTCCAGCGGCGCCTGGCTCAGTTGCAGGCGGTAGAGGCCGGCCGGCTGGAAGCTCGGCTGCTGCACCAGGGCGCGCAGTTCGCGGCCCAGCAGCTGGGATTCGCTGGCGATGCTGTCGCCGCTGGCCGAGGACAGCGCCAGGCGCGCCTCGCGCCAGGCGTATTCGGCACCGGCCAGACGCAGGCCCAGCGGCTCGTCGGCGGCGGCCAGGCTTTCCGGGGCCAGGCCCCAGGCGTTGTTCATCGGCACGCTGGCGTTGAAGTAGTTGCCGCCGTTGCTCCATTCCAGCAGGTCGCCGTGCAGCTCCAGCTGCCCCAGGGAGCCCACGGTGTCGTTGGCGACGGTGATAGCCGCCACTTCACGGGCCACCAGGCGGCGCTGGTCGTCCAGGTCGAGGTCGAGGACCTGCAGGCGGCCGTTGTCCAGCCAGGCCAGCAGTTCGCCCTGGCTGGCGAGCTTGGTGATGCGTGCGGGGATTTCCAGCTCGCCCAGCACCGGCTCGCCACGGCCACGCAGCAGGGCGGCGCGTTGCAGCACCTGCAGCCCGGAGGTGCCTTGCAGGTAGAGACGCGAGTCGTCGAGCCACAGGGACTTGGCGCCGGCCAGGCCGTGCACCTGGGTGGCCAGTAACTGGGCCGGGTCACGGACGTTGCGCACTTCCAGGCGGTCGCCGTAGAGCAGGTAGAGGGCGCGGCCATCCAGCGCCAGGTCCACCAGCGTGCCACTGCCGAGGGTCAGCTCCTTGAGCTCCGGACCCTGGACCTGGCCATGGAATACCCGGTTGCCGGCCTTGACCAGCAGCAGGTCACCGGCAATGCGCACCTTGTCGTACTGGACCTGGCGGCTGTTGGCCAGGGCCGGCAGCGCCTGGGGCGAATAGAGGTTGGCCAGGTCGTAGACCTGCAGGCGGGTCTTGTCGCCCAGCACGGCGGCGTAGCGGTCGCCCAGGGCCAGGTCCACCACGTTGGCGGCGGCCTGCCACTTGGCCAGCAGTTGCGGGGTGCTGCCATCGCGCAGGCTGTAGAGCTGGACGTCGCGGCTGCTGCCGGTGAGCAGCAGGTCCCCCTGGCGGCGGAACTGCTGGACGCTTTGCAGCTGGCGGCGGGCCGGCAGTTCGATGCGCAGGCTGGCGTCGCTGGAAAGGTCACCGGCGAAGCCCTGGTTGCTCACTTCCACCAGCAGTTGGCCGAGGCTGTTCTCCGGCACGGCGAAGCTGATGAGGTCGGCGCGCTCGAGGCGGGTGCTGGCGATCTGGCGACCGTTGACCCGGACCACGGTGGACTCGCCGAAACCACGGCCTTGCAGGCCGACGATCTCGCCGGCGTTGTAGATGAAGCGCTTGGCCTGGACGTTGAGGGTGCCGGTCAGGCGGTCGTAGAGGCCGGTCTGGTCGATGCGCGGGTCGGCGACATAGGTCAGCGCGGCGCCCAGGAAGACTTCCTGGCCGCCCTGCTTCAGGCGCAGGCCCACCGGCAGGTTGCGGTCCGGCGAGGCCACCAGGCCCGGGACGCGGAAGCGCAGCTGGTTGTCGTCGCGGTAGAGCACGTCCGCCGCCGGCACGCGCTGGCCACCCACTTCGATGTCCAGGGCTTCGGCGAAGTTGCGACCGCGCAGGGTGACTTCGGCACCGCCACGCCAGCTGGCCTGGCGCGGCGAGACGCTGTCGAGCGCCGGTTGTTGCTGGTCGTCGGCGATGAAGCCGAAGCGGTAGTCGTGGCCCAGGGTGCGGCCTTGCTGGTCACGCAGGGCGGCGCCCAGCTGGACCTGGTATTGCTTGCCGGCCTGCAGCGCCGCCGGGCGGATCACCAGGCGGCCGACGCCGACCTGGGCCACCTGGGCCGGAACCGGGGTGCCGCTGAGCAGCAATTGCACCAGCTGGGTGCCCTGGTCGCGGAGCTGGGCGTTGTCCAGCAGGCGGTTGAATTGCACTTCGATGGCGCCGTCGCGTGGCAGGCGGCCGGAGGGCAGCGGCTGCTGGGACAGGATGGCGAGGTTCTGGTAGGCCAGGGTGTTGAGGCTGCCGCCCAGGTAGTTGGCGGAGTCCAGGCTGGGCAGCGGGTTCTCGGCGGGCACGCCGTCCAGGTAGACGAAGGCGCTGCCGGCATACAGGGCCTGGCTGCCCAGGGACAGGCTGTTGACGTTGCCGAGCACGCTGAAGTAGTCACGCAGGCCGATGCTGGCGCGGGCGTCGCCGTTGAGCCACGGCGAGATGTCGAACAGCTGCACGTCGCCCTGGCCGCCGGCCACGTAGAGGGTCTGCCCGGCCAGTTGCAGTTGGCCGGCGAACAGGTCGCCACGGCTGACCAGGTAGGTGAGCTTGAGGTCGGCCACCGGGGTGGCGTCGTCGCTGCGGTCCAGGTTGAACAGCTGCACGGTGGCGTTCTTGCCACTGGAGACCAGCAGGCGCTCGGGCGCGACCAGCAGGTCTTCGGGGACGAAGGGGTTGCCGGCCTGGTCGCGGGTGGCGACGCGGCGCACCACGCGGAATTCGCCGCTGGCCAGTTCCACTTCCACCAGCTGGCGCTGCTGCGGCAGGGTGGCCCAGAGGCTGGAGCCGGCCAGGCGCAGACGACCGGGCACGCCGCCCAGTTGCTGCACGCTGATCAGGCCGAGGTCGGTGAGCTTGAGGTCCTGGCCGATGCGGTACTGGCGCACGCCGTCCTTGTAGCCGACGTAGAGCAGGTCGTCGCGGCTGGCCAGGGCGTTGATCTCGCCGGCCATTTCCAGTTCGGCGAGCTTCTCCGGCGCGGCCGGCAGGGTCAGGTCGAATTGCAGCAGCTTGCGGCCGCCGGCGGCGAACAGCTGGCGATCGTTGATGGTCAGGTCGACGAAGCCACGGGGCGACAGGCCGTTGGCGGCTTCGTAGTGGTAGGACTTGGTCTGGCCGGCGAATTCGCGGGTGACGATCACCGGGTGCACCGGGTCGCTGATGTCGGCCACCAGCAGGCGCGCGGCGTTGCTGGTCAGGGTGGCGACGCGGCCCTGGCTGTCGAGCTTGTCGAAGCTGCCGCCGGTGACGGCGTAGAGCAACTGGCTCTCGGCGCCGTCGAGGCGGGCGATGGCGGAAACCGGGCTGGCCATTTCGGCCGGCAGGTTGACCGAGCCGGTGGGGATGCCGGTGTAGAAGTAGTCCACCGGCGAGTCGCTCTGCTCACCCGGGAACAGCTGGCTGATGGCGCTGACCTTGGCCTTGCCGAAGCTGCCGGCGGGGGCACGGACTTCGGCGCGGTTGCTGCTGAGGATCTTCAGGTCGCCGGCCAGGGCGCCGGCGAAGCGCACCTGCATGTAGTGGTTGAAGCCACGGCCGTGCAGGGTGACCAGGTTGCCGCCCTGGGGCGGGCCGGTCTGCGGTTGCAGGTCGTCGATCTCGATCTGCGGCAGCACGGTCATGGCGCCCTGGCGCAGGTAGGAGAGGCGCTGGTCGATGCGCTCGACCTTGACCGCCAGGCTGGCGCTGATGCCGGCCAGTTGCAGGTCCGGTACGTCGACGCGCAGTTGGGTGTCAGTGACTTCCAGCACTTGCTGGGGCTGCAGGCGGGTTTCGCCCAGCCACACGGCGAGCTGGTCGGCGGCGATGCCGAAACCGCTGCCCTTGATCACGGCGACTTCGCCACCGGCGGCGTGGAAGTAATGCAGGCCGGCGACACCGGCGACTTCACGCTGGACCTGGGTGATCTGCGGACGGATGCCGGTGAGGCGCTCCAGTTGCAGCACGAAGGCCTGACGCAGGGCGTGGCCGGCCAGGTCGGTGAGCGCGGTGCTCACTTCGATGCGCAGCGCGCCCTGGTAGTCGCCCTTGAAGGCGATCTGCACCTGGCCGCCACGCAGGGTGTTGGTGCCGGTCATCTCGAAGGCGCCGGCCGGCAGCGGCTGGCCGCCCTCGCCCAGCACGCGGATGACCTGGCCCAGGTGCGCCGGGTCGGTGTTGATCAGGTTGTTGAAGGCGATCAGTACCGATTCGCCGCTGCCCAGCACGGCACCGTTGCCCGGGGTGGCGGAGGCGACGGCGAGGTAGGGCGAGGTGTTGATCTGCACGCCCTTGCCGTTGCCCTGCATGACCTGCCCGCCGACGCCGAGCAGTTCGCCACCGGTCTTCTGGTTCTGCCAGTAGATGGTTTCGTACTGGCCCTGGGCGTTGGCTTCCAGCAGCAGGTAGGTGTCGCCGGTGCCGACGCTGATCAGGCCCTGCTGGACCTGCAGGGTAGGACGGCTGAGGGTGGCGCCGATGGAGTCGCCGGTGACGGTGCCGCGCTCGATGGCCTGGACGCGGTAGTCGAGCTTGTCGCCGAAGTCCTTGAAGGTGGCGAGGTGCAGCTGCTTGTCGCGCAGGAACAGCACGTACAGCTGGCCGTTGAGCCATTGCAGGTCCACCGGCGCACCCAGCAGGTCGGCGCGCAGGCTGCCGTCGAAGGGAATGCTCGGCAGCGGCGCCTGGGCGCCCAGTTCGTTGCGGCCCAGGGGCAGGAAGCGCACATAGCCGGTGCCCAGGTCGTTGGCGGCGGCCACGGCCAGGGCGCCGCGCTCGCTGTCCACGGCCAGGTCGAGGGCGCGGTGGTTGGGCAGGGTCAGGCTGGAGACCAGCAGCGGGCGGCCGAGGTCGTTGATGTCCACCACGCGCACGCCGTCGCGGTCGTTGGCCAGGTACACCAGGCTGCCCAGGGTCTCCAGGCCCAGCACCGGTTGGTCGAGGCGCAGCTGGGACAGGCGGATCGGCCGTTCCCACAGCCCGATGTCATAGATCTCCAGGCCGGCCGGCATCAGGAAGCGGTTGGAACTGGTGGGCGCGGAGCCCGCCTTGACGCCGACGAACAGGGTGTCGCCCACCACCTGGGCAGCACCGATCTGCATCGGCGGGTAGTTCGGCAGCACGATGCCCAGGCCCTGCGGCAGGGTGTAGGACAGCGAGCCCACCTTGATTTCGCGGGTGTTGGCGCCACTGGGGATGCGCAGGAAGACGTCGTAGATATCCGGGTCGATGACGCCCGGGAGGATGAATTTGAAGGCGCGCTGGGTCTCGACGTTGTCCTGCAGGTCGATGGCGGCGCGGCCGGGCTCTTCGACGATGGGGCTGCGGCCGGTGTAGATCTCGGTGGCGCCGTGGCGGGCACGCAGGACCACGCGGGTGCCCGGCAGCAGCACGTCGGCGGAGGCGTCGATGCTGACCAGGGTGCCGCCGGTCTTACTCGCGGAATCCGGGCTGACGCGGTATTTGACCTGGTTCAGCGCCTGCTCGGCGCCGATCACCAGGGCGCCCAGGTAGTCCTCGCGCAGGCCGCCGTCGTCCAGGCGCAGGTGCCACTGGCCCGGGCCGAGGGGCAGCATGTCGAGGGCGTTCGGGGCGATTTCCAGGCGCTCGGCGCTGACCCATTGCAGGGCCACCGGGTATTGGTTGACGTAACCTTTGACGGTGCTGGAGAAGCCGCTGCCGTTGATCACCACGCGGTCCTGGGCGCCACGGTGGAAGCGGGCGTTCTCCAGGTTGCGGATGCGCGGCTGGGTGGCACCGGCGGCGGCGACCTTGAAGTCCACCTGGTAGGGCGCCCACAGGCCGCTGCCACGCAGGTTGCGGGCGTCGCTCAGTTGCAGGCGCAGGGTGGCGCCGGCAGTGGGGGTGAAGCGCAGGGTGACGCGGGTCGCGGAGCGGCCATCGCCACCCACGGCCTCGATGCTCGGGGCTGCCAGCACCTGCTCGCCGTTGCTGATGTCCAGCAGGCGAAGGGCGCCCGGGGCACGCAGGGATTCCAGGGTCACCGGCTCGTTGAAGCTGAGGCTCAGGGCCTGTTCGCTGGCCGGGATCACGCCACCCTGGGCGACGCTGGCATCGAGCACCAGGGCGCCGGGCAGTTCCAGCACGGTCAGGCCCTGCTTGCCGGAGCCGGCCACCAGGCGGTTGTTGAAGAGGTCCAGGGCTTCGATGCGCTCCTGGTTACCGGCGGAGACCACACGGGGCTGCAGGGGCTGGGCCAGGTCCAGCACTACCACGCCGCTTTCCGCCGAGACGAACAGCAGGTTGCCGGCCATGCGCAGCGAGACGCCACGGCCGGCGACGGCTTGCAGTTGCTTGTCGAGGCTGAACAGGACGCGCTCTTCCGGCTCGTCGCGGTTGATGATTTCGATGCCGCGGCCGCCGACGGCGACCACCAGGTAGCGCCCGTAGACCAGCACGTCCTGCGGGTTGGCGGTGAAGCTGTAGGTGCGGGTCTGGCTCGGGTCGAACAGGTTGAGGCTGCGGATCTCGCCCTTGTCCATGTCGACGGCCTTGGCCAGGGATTCGTCCCAGCCCGGGCAGTTGACCCATTTGGCGCCCTGCACCAGGCCGCCGCTGAGCAGCCAGCCGTTGTCGAGCTTGAGCAGGCCGGCGCCTTTCAGGCCGTCCGGCGCGGCGACCCGTACCGGGTCTTCGCCATCCTGATAGTTCAGTGCCGCCAGACCGAGGCCGCTGGAGCCGCCGATCTTGAAGGCGCAGGTGTCGCTGTTCGGCGGGTCGACATCCACCGAGGCGGTGGCGGCGAACAGGCCGTCACCCTGCTTGACCAGGCGGCTGACGAGGCCGTCGAGTTTCTCTTCCTGGATCACCTGCAGGCCGTTCTGCTCGTCCAGGTTGAGGCGTGCCACGCCGCCGTTGCCGCTGGCCACGTAGAGGCGTTTGCGCCAGGTGTTTTCTTCCCATTCACGGGTCGGGGCGATCTGCAGGGAATCGAGGCCGATGGTGAAGTCCTGGGCGGCCTGGCGATTGAGGACCTGCTGCTCTTCCTCGGTGGGTTCCATTTCGCCACTGGCGCCGAAGTCGTCCGACAGACGCTCGTTGATGGCCATCGCCTGGAGCTTCAGGGACAGGCGCTGGGTGTCGCTGGGCAGGGCCGGCGAGCCGCCCACGAGCAGGGGCTTGGAGGCGTCCTGCACAGAGAAGGTGGCGGCGCGGTAGGTCTCCGGCAGCCAACCGCCGGAAACGAGTTTCTGCGCGCCGTAGCCCTCGACCATGAGGCCGCCGTTGCTGATGGCGACGCCGGTGTCGCGGTCGATCCACAGGTCGCTCGGGAAGATCAGCGAGGGGTGCAGTTCCGCCAGCTTGCGCAGGCCATAACCGAAGCTGCGCTCGCCATTCAGACGGGCCTGGTTGCCGTAGCGGTCTTCACCCAGCACTTCCACCTTGCCCGGGGCGCCACGGGGGGTGGTGACGCGCATGCGGTTGGTGGACAGCACCTGGACGCGGCCCACCGGCAGGCCGCCGAAGCGCACCTTGAGGCCGTCCATGACGCTGTTGCCCGGCTCGAAGCCGTCGCCGCTGATGGTGACGGTGGTGTCGCCGGTGATCGGGCCCCAGAGCGGTGCCAGGGCGTCGAAGCGGATCGGTGCATCCACCAGCAGTGCGCCTTCCAGCACCGCCTGCTGCCAGACGCCGTCGCGCAGCACGGTCAGGGTCAGGTTGTACTGGCCGGGGCGCGGCATGCCTGGGACGCTGACCTTGAGCACCGCCGGGGCGGTGTCGCTGTCACGGGTGACGCCTTCGATCTGCAGGGCGCGGTCGCCGAGGAACAGGCGCACCTGGGCCAGGTTGGCCGGGATGCCGCGGGCGCTGACGGTGATCAGGCTGGTGGCGTTCTGGGCGATGCGACGCGGTACCACGGCCTCGAGGCTGAGGGTGTCGTCGCGGGCGCCACGGTAGGTGAGGCCGACGCGCTGGTCCTGGGCCAGGCGCTGGAGCACCACGGTGTCGGTGGCGGACAACGGCTTGACCGAGGCGATGCCGGCCTTGGCCAGCAGGGTGAGGCGGTCGCCGGCCTTGAGGCTGTCGGCGACGCTGGCGGCCAGGGTCAGGCGGGCGTCGTTGTTGAGGATCTGCACGATGGCCGGCAGGGTCTCGCCCTGGGGCCCGAGCACGCTGAACAGCGCGGCGTTGGCCGGGTACAGGTCGATGGCCTTGTTGAAGCGGGCGATGACCTGCAGGCTGCCGTCCACCTGGCGGTCGAGGATGCCGTTGCGCGGGTCGACGGTGTGCAGCTTGAGCACCACGTCCGGCACCACTTGCAGCACGCTGCCCTTGGCGTCGACACCACCGGCGTGGGCGGCGTATTCGCTGGCCACGACGCTTTCCACGGTGCCGCCCTCGGGGGCCTGCATGCTGCGGCTGGGTTGCGGACGCAGCGGGTCGGTGACGTCGATGCTGAGCACGCCCTTGTCGCCACGGGCGACGTAGAGGGTGTTGCCGTTGTAGTCGAGGTCGTAGACGTAGCCGATGTCGTTGACGCGGGCGACCACCTGCGGACGGTTGGGGTCCTGCAGGTCGACCACGGCAACGCCGCTGGCGCCGGCGGCCACATAGGCATAGCGGCCCTGCAGCACCACGCGGGTGCCCGGCAGGTCGAGGTGGCCGAGGCGCTGCAGGCCCTGGCCGCTGCTCTGGCCGTAGACCTGGAAGCCGCCGCTGCCGTTTTCTTCCTTGGTCAGCAGGCGGTTGTTGGGGAAGTCGAAGGCGCCGCCGACGGTGACCAGCAGGCCGCTTTCGCCGGCCGCAGCGTCACGGGTGGCGACGTCGAGCATCGGCACACGCGGGTCGGTGGCCAGGCTTTCCACCAGGTAGGTCTTGTTCGGCAGGAAGGCATCGACCACACCCAGGCCTTCTTCGCCCATGGCCAGCAGCACCCGCGCATTGCGTACCCGCAGGCCGCGCACGGCGCTGGACGGCAGCTCCAGGGAGCCGATCAGGGTGGTGCGCGACGGGTCGAGGCTGTCGAAGGCCACGGTGAACAGTTGCGCGGCGTCGGGCTTGCCGCCACTGAGGTGCACGGCGGTGACGTAGACGCGGTCGGAGCCGCGCTCGAAGTAGGGTTCGACGCCCACGGCGATGTAGCCGGACGGCAGGCTGATGGAGGAGATGACGCGGTCGTCGCGGCCATCACGGTTACGGTCGATCAGGCGCAGCAGGTCGTCCGGGTTCAGCGGTTTCTGCGGGTCGGCGGTGTAGTTGCCGGCGTTGAGGTCGTAGACCAGCACGCCATTGCTGCCCTGGGCGGAGAACAGGTAGCTGCCGCTGGGGTCCAGCGCCAGGTCGTAGACCCGGCCCTTGTCGCGGATCTGCGACTGCGGCGGCTGCTGGAAGGTGAAGGACTGCGCCAGGGTGCCCTGTTGGCCGTTGGCCAGGCGGATGCGCACATCCACCGTGCCGATGGGGCCAGGCGGGGTGATGACTTCGAGGGTTTCGCCGTCGAGCACCTTGAACTGCTCGGCGAGGATGTCGCCGAAGCTGACGGTCATGGCGCCCAGTTCGCTGCGGAAGCCCTGGCCCTTGATCAGCACACGGGTGCCGCCGTTGAGGGAGCCCTGGGCCGGGGACAGCGAGCGCAGCAACAGCGGTTCGACGAATTGCACGGCGCCGACACGGGTGGCCTTGCTGCCGTTGCCGGCGACCACTTGCAGGCTGGCCGGGCCGGGCAGGCTGGACGGCGCCTGGATGCGGTAACGGGCGCTGCCGTCGGGCAGGGATTCGGCAAGGGTGCCGGTGGCGGTCTGGCCGGAGACGGTGAACTGCGGCTGGCCGGTGACGCCGGACAAGTGCACGGTGATCTCGCCACCGCCGACGTCGAGCATGGCGGGACGGCTGTCGAGGATAGCCACCTGGGCACCGCCGGCCAGGCCGCTGCGGAAGTGGATGGCGTGTTCCATCAGGCCACGACTGCGGCGGCTGGCCAGGTCACCCTTGAGGATCAGCTGGTGGCTGGCATTGGCCAGCAGCGCCTGTTCGGGCACCAGGGTGAGGGTGCGCTGGTCGGTGCTGCGTTGCAGGGCGAAGGGCAGGCTGGTGGCCGGCTGGTCACCCTGGGCGTCACGCTGCAGCACCAGGAACTGGCGCAGCTGCTCGTCGCTCATGGCGGCGAGGGAGCGGGTGAAGCGCAGCTCCAGGGGGCTGTCCAGGGGCACGCCGTCGGCCTGGTCGCGGGGCGTGGAGCCCACCAGCTCCAGGGTCAGCAGGTCCACCAGGCCGAGGTGGGAAACTTTGCCTGCATTGGCGTCGGCGCGCAGGGCGAAGCCGGCGATACCCTGGTCGGTGATGACCAGCGGCTGGGTGCGCCAGGGCTTCTTCAGCAGGCCGTCGTATTCGTACTGATAATCGGCGGGGCGTACGCAATAAGGCAGGCTGAGGGCGTCCAGCAGGCCGATTTCCGCGGTGCGGCTGAAGTCGTAGAAGCCCAGGTAGGCCTGCAGGCCCTTCTCGCAGGCGCTGCTGTCGTCGCTGCCGGTGAAGGTCAGGTTGAGGCCGGCGGTGGCCTGGGCGGCGATGCCACGGCTTTCGCCCGGCACGCTGAAGCCGCTGGAAAGGTAGCGACCCTGCTCGCGGATGAAGGCCGGGCGGCTGGCGTCGTAGAGGTTGAGGCCGTTGCCGGTGACGAAGCGGCTGCCGTCGGCGGTGAGGCCGATGTAGCCGCCCACGCGGGATTCGCCCAGCTGCGGCAGGGACGGACGCGACAGGTCGAAGACCACGCGGCTGGTGCCGTTGACCACGTGCAGGCTGTCGCCGATGACGGCGATGTCCTGGACGTTGCCCAGGGTCTGCACGCGACCGTCGATGCTGGCCTGGGTGATGCGGCGGACCACGGTGGGACGCAGCGGGTCGGCGACGCTGACCACGGCGATGCCTTCGCCGGTGGTGGCGATCAGCAGCAGGCCCTGGTGGGCGACGACCTTCTCCGGCACGGCCTGGGTGAAGGGCAGCGGCAGGCTGTAGCGGATGCCGCGGTCCTTGCCCGGGGGCTGTTCGGTGAGGTCGTCGGGGTCGCGGATTTCGCGGTCGTAGACCAGCAGCACGCTGCGGCTTTCGTATTCGGTGTCGATGTAGGGGAAGTCGTAGCCGCGACCCACCACATACAGCTGCTTGTCAGCCAGGGCCATGGCGCTGGGCTTCATGTCCTGGGGCAGGTTGTAGTAGCCCAGGCCGTGGCGCGGCGAGGCTTCGCCGACCTTGGCCGGGTCGTATTTCACCAGGCTGATCCAGCCCGGGGCGTAGTAGTGCTCGAGCTGCTCGCGGCTGAACACCTGGCTGGGTCCAGGCGAGCCCTTGCCCAGTTCGCCCCGGCCGAGCACGTAGAACAGGTGCAGCTGGCTGTCGACGGCGAGGTCGACGATCTGGCCCGGCGGCAGCTTGAGCGGGTCCGGCACGTAGTCGGTGATGCCGCCCTTCTCCAGGGTTTCCAGGCGTTTGTCGATGTCCTCGGCGGTCATCGGCTTCTCGCTCTCGAGGCTGCGGTTCAGCTCCAGGCGACCGTAGAACAGGGCGTTGCGCTGGACGTAGTGGCGGCCCAGTTCGTCGTCCAGTTCGAGGTCGACGAAGCCGCGGTAGCCGTTGCCGTTTTCGTCGCGGAAGTCCGGCACCAGCAGGCTCATGCGTTCCGCACTGTAGAGGCGCAGGTCGTCGGAGCCGACCTTGATGACCTTCTTCTCGGGGTTCGGCTCGCCGCTCTTATAGGCGGTGAGCCGGAGGCCGGCGTGGAAGCCCTTGCCGACCAGGTCGACGCGGTCGTTCTTGCCGCTCTGGGCCACGCGCACCACGGCCGGGGCCAGGTGCGAGATGGACAGTTCGTCGACGAACACGAAGCCGCCGAGCACGGTGTCGGAGAGGCCGGCTTCGGTGTACAGGCTGACCGCCGCCGGGCCCGGGTAGTTGGGCACGGTGCGGGCGTAGAGGCTGATCACGCCGCTGGCGGCATCTACCACGCGGCGCTCGATCACCAGCGGTTCGCCACCCACCAGCAGGCGCGGCTGGTCGCCGAAGTTGAGGCCACGGACGATGAGCTCGGTACCGCCGCGCACGTCGCCGACGTTGACGCAGGCACTGCGCTCGGCGCTTTCGCGGGTGCAGATGCTCTGGATGTCCGGGTAGGCGGCGTCGGCCGGCGCGGTGCTGAAGCTGAAGACGTAGTCGGACGCCAGCGGTTGGCCGGTGATGGGCGCCAGGCCCTGCTTGATGCGCACGTAGTAGCGCTGGCGCGGCTGCAGGCTCTGGCCGTCCTTGCGGGTGAGCTGGATGCGGCGCTTGGTGGTGTCGGTGCCACGGGCGGCGAAGGACAGGTCGAACAGGCCGGTGACGTCGCGGCCGATCTGGGCATCGCCTTCGAGCACCTGGACGAAGTCGGCCAGGCGGGTCTGCTCCGGCAGCACCGCCGACAGCTCGATGAGCATGGCCGGCAGCTGGGTGCTGACGTCGCTCTCGCCCACCTGCGGGTTGTGTTGCAGCACGGTGAGGGCCGGCAGGTCGATGCGGCCGATGCCGCCCTTGCCGGCGGCGACCTGGATGGCGCCACGGGCGAGGGTCACGCCACGGATGGCGAAGTTGTCGGTGGTGGCGTTGCGCTGGACCATGACCGGGACGCTGGCGTCCAGGCCGCTTTCGCCGATGCGGGCCAGGTCGAGGATCTGCACCAGGCTCTGGGTGGGCTTGTCTTCCTGGTCGGAGAGCAGCTCGGTGACGTAGGCCAGGTTGCCGGAGACGTGCACGTCGTAGAGGCCGTCGGCGGCCTGGTCGGGACGGTGCGGCTTGATCTCCACCACCTGGACCAGGCGCGGCTGGTCGGGCTCGCTGATGTCGATGCGGGTCAGGCGGGCGCTGTCGCCGCTGCCGGCCATGTCGGTGACGTAGAGCTGGTTGCCCACCAGGTGCAGGCGGTTGGCGACGCCGAGGGTGTCGATGCGCGCCACCTGGGGCATGGCCGGGGTGCTGAGGTCGGCCACCACCACGCCTTCTTCGGAGGCGGCGATGTAGGCGTAGTGGCCACGTACCTTGACGTCACGGGCGAAGCCGTTGGGCTTGATGTAGCCGACGTGGTAGGGCGCGGTCATGTTGGTGATGTCGATGACTTGCACGCCGCCGGCGCCGTTGGCCACCAGGGCCAGGTTGCCGCTGCGGGTGAGGCCGTAGACATCCGGGTAGGGCATGTCGACGCGGCCCATCTTCAGGTAGGGCAGGCCGAACTGGCCGTCACCGTTGCGCTGGCCGAACAGCAGCAGCTCGCCGGCCTTGTTGTCCAGGTAGAGGGCGCCGGTGCCTTCGCTCGGGGTGTCGCCGCCGTGCCAGTCCTTGCGGATCTCTTCGCTGAACTGGTTGACGAACTGACAGCCCAGGGCGTTCGACTGGCAGCTGCCCGGGGCGGTGACGCCGGACTTGCCGGCGAGGACGATGTTCTCGTCGGTGACCAGCTCGCCGATGGTGCCGGTGAAGATCTCGGCGGCGCCGTTGAGCAGCGGCGAGTAGGCGAAGTAGTCGCCCTTCTGGTTGCCCTGGGTTTCGTCCACGGCGTCCATGATGAAAATGCCGGTGCGAGGTTCGGCGAGGCCGCGCAGGGCGTCTTCCTTGCTCAGCAGGCCGAGGCCCTGTTCGACGCGCAGCGGGTCGACGCTGGCCCAGGCGGCGATCATCGCGCCGGTGCGGTCGAGGGCACGGTACTGGTCGATGGCGGTGTAGTGCACACCCTTGGCGGACGCCTGGGCACCGGCCTGGGGCGCGATGAAGCGGCGCTCGCTCAGCGGCCAGCCCACTTCGTGGTAGGTGTCGCGGGTGACGGTGTGGTTCGGCGTGACCACCTTGGTGAGCACGTGCAGGCGCTCGTTGCGCAGGCCGGTACGGCGCAGCACGTTGCCCTGGCTGATGTCGGCCCAGTAGATGAAGTAGTGCTTGTCGGGGTCGCTGACCGGCGTGGTGTCGCCCGGCTGGCGCTGGTCATCGCGGAACAGCGACAGCGGGTATTCGTCCGCCACCTTCCATTCGCCGGCGTCGTTCTGGTATTCGCGGCGCCAGAGCATGCTGACGCTCTGGATGGCGCCACCCATGTCTTCGATGGACACCACCGCCCGCAGGCTTTCGCCCATGGTCAGTACGTCCTTGTCGATCGGGTAGAGCACGCCCAGGCGCGGCACCACGGTGTCATCCAGCTTGCCGACGCGGACCACCTGAGTCTCACCCGCCTGGCCCAGCGTGTCGTAGGCGATGGCCTGGACGGTGAAGCCCTGGACGCCCGCCGGTGCGGCGAGGCGCGCGCGGTAGACGTGGTCCTGGGCGTGGCTGCCGACCTGCTGGCCGTAGCTCTGCTCGGTGGTGGTGACCGGTACGCCGTTGACATAGAAGGTGACGTGGTCGATGCCTTCGGGGCCGAGGTCGTCGAAGGCTTCGACGAAGACTTCCAGGTCCTGGCCGTCGATCACCACCGAGTTGTCGTTGTCGGGCTTGACGATGCGCGCCTGCGGCGGCTTGTCGGCCTTGATCAGGATGCTGCCGGGCAGATCGACCATGGCGGATTCGTAGCCATCGAGGTCACGGGCCTTGGCGCGGAAGCGCAGCACCTGGTCGACGCGGCCGGTGGGCACCTTGAACTGGAATTGGTAGGGCGCGGCGGAGTCTTCGCCCAGGGCCTGGTACTTGGGCGCCGAGCCGGCCGGGCCGATGGCGTAGTAGAGCGCGGCGCTGTCGACGCCGACTTCGGGGTCGCTGGCCTGGACCTGGACCACCACGCCGCGGCCTTCGGTAAGCTCGGTGACCTCGCCCATGGCGAAGCCGCGGGCATCCAGCAGCTTGATGGCGTTGATCTCCGGCGGCTGGTTGCGCAGCAGGTTGACCGGGATGAGTTCCTTGGCTTCGTTGCCGGCAGGGTCACGGGCGGTGATCTGCAGCTGCATGGCGAGGGACTCGGGCAGCGTTTCGGTGCGTCCGAGGTAGTCGGCGATGCTGGCCACCGGCAGGCTGCCGATGAAGGGGCCGGTGAGCAGCAGGCGGTCGGAGACGCGCTCTTCGGGGGCGAAGGTGCCATCGCCATTGCGGTCGACATAGAGGCCCAGGCTCACGGAGCCGACCCTGACGTTGTCGCTGACTTCGAGCTGGTACGGCAGGTTGCGTTTCTCGGCGATGCTGGCGCCGTTGGCCACCGGCAGCTTGACCAGCAGCTGCGGTGCCTTGTCGTCCTTCAGTACGCGCACCCGCACGGCTTGCGGCGTGGTGACGTTGCGGCCCTTGCCGTCGGCGCGGCGCTCCAGGGCGCTGGCGGTGAGGCTGAGGTCGGTGCCGGCCTGGCCATAGGGCACTTCGATGAGGAATTCGTAGGGGAAGATCATGTCGGTGAGGCTGCGGTCGCCGCCCTTGAGGCCGCCGATGTTGAGCACCACGCGGTCGATGCCGACGTCGTCCACGGCGTTGATTTCCACCAGCAGCAGCTGGCCTTCGGTGGTCTCGCTGTTGTTCAGCGGCGCGCCGACTACCACGCTGGGCAGCTGGTCACGGGTGACTTCCACCGTCAGGTGTTCTTCGGCGCGGTGGGCGTCCAGGTCGCCGTGGGCGACGCCGTAGGTGTCCACCGCTTCCAGGCTGAGCTGCACCTGGTTGGCCTGGGGGTTGTCCGGGTCGAAGGCCGGCATCGGCACGGAGAAGTTGTAGGGCGACTGGCGCAGGCGGATCTCGTAGGGCGCCTGGCCGTTGCCGTAGGTCGCGCGCAGGTGCACGTACTCGACGCCGACATCGTCGAAGGCCTTGGCGTTGACGTACAGCGGGTTGCCTTCCACCACCTTGGCGCCGGGCACCGGCTCGACGACGTCGATCACCGGGCGGGCGTCGATGTTGATCGGGTAGCTGTTGGTGAGCACCGCGTTGTTGGCGGCGTCGAAGCCTTCCAGGCGCACGCGCACGCTGACCCGCTCGATCTGGTCGCTGGTCAGGCCGAAGGCGCGGACGATCTCGGCCAGGCGGTCGACGTGGATCAGCTGGCTGTATTCGGGGGTGTCGATGTCGACCGTGGTGACCGGCTCGTAGTCCTCGGAAGGAATGCCGTCGATGGTGCGCACCACGGTGAAGGGTTGCTCGCGGTCCTGGGCTTCGCCCCGCACGCGCACCGAGTAGCCGCGCGAGAGCACCAGGCGGTTGACCTTGACGTTGTCGAAGGCCTGGTAGACCAGGGTGAAGTCGCTGTCTTCGATGGCGCCGAAGCCGAGGGTGGGACGCTTGAACAGCAGTTTCGGGCTGATGGTATCGGCCATCACCTTGATCGTGCGTTCGTAGAGCCCGACCGCACCATCGGAGTCTTCGATCTGGGCAGTCAGCTTGAGGTCTTCGTTGTAGCGGACCAGGCCCTGCGGCACTTCCAGCACGAAGGTGCGCTGCATCGCATAGGGGCTGGTCTGGCGCCCGAAGTCGTCGGCCATGGAGGCGCTGTAACGGGCGTGGATGCTGTCGTGGATGCTGGCGAAGGCGGCGGTCACCACCTTGTCACCACCGGCTGCGCCGTCGGCGGCGGCGATCACCGGCAGCGGTACGCCGTTGGCGAAGACCTTGAGGCGGTCGGCGGTGATCTTGCGGTCGTCGGCGGCCACCAGGCCCACGCGGATGCGGAAGGTGCCGGCGGCGATTTCCTGGGTGTCACCCGGGGCGGTGATGCGCACCTCGGGGACCATGTTGGTCAGCGGGTGGACCAGGATGGTGCGGTCACTGACATGACCGTAGGTGTCGGTCAGTTCGATGCGGTATTCGGTGGGTTCGGTCTGGTCGAAGAGGATCTCGGCCTGGTCGAGCGCCTGCAGCGGCGGTGCGGTGGGGCAGTTGACCTGGAAGCCGCGTTCGTAGACCACGGCGGCGATGCTGCCGTCGCGCTTCAGACGCAGCACGCGGTAGGCGGCGAGGCCGGCGTCGTCGCGCAGGTCGGTGTCGAGGCGGAAGCGTTCCTGGGTGCGCACCCAGAACTCGCCGTAGTTGATGCGCGCCGGGTCGGTGAGGGCTTTTTCGTACTTGCCGTCGACCCAGTAGGAGTTGAAGCCGGTGAGGCTGAGCTGGGGCTTTTCGTTGGCCGCCAGGGGGTAGCGCAGGCTGTGCTCGGTGGTGCGGCCGCTCCAGTCCTCGGCCACCAGGGTGAGCTCGAGCTCGCCGCTGGAGAACTCGCGGGGCACCTGGTAGGGCAGTTGCAGGCCGGTCTGGCCGAGGATGACGCCGAGGTCGTGGACGGTACGGCCACGGTTTTCCAGCAGGCGCAGGCTCTTCAGGCCCAAGCTGTCGTCACCGAAGGTGGTCTTCAGGTCCAGCTGCTGCATGGGCACCACGACGCTGCCGGCCACCGGGCTGACGATGCGCGACTGGGGCGCTTGCTCGTCGACCCGCAGGGGCTGTTGCAGCAGGGTGCCGAGCACCAGGTCGCCACGCTCGTGGGAGAGACGGTCGGTGGCGTGGCCGATCAGGCTGAGGCTGTTGCTTTGCACCTCGGCGGGCACCGGCAGGAGCAGGTTGTAGCGGTCTTCCGCATGGTTCTGGGAGGCGCTGCCACCCAGTTGCAGGAAGGCGGTCTGGGCGTTGCCGTCGAGGCCGTCCTGGAGCAGCAGGTTGAGGGCGTAGCGACCCGGTACACGGGTGCCGCCGTCGGTGCTGACATCCGCCAGGGCGGTTTCCAGTTGGGTGAACTGCAGCTCGCGGATGAAGGCCGGCGCGCCGCTACGGGGGCGCAGCACCAGGCGGGTGGCGTCGGGGCCGCCCAGGGCGGTGAGGTCGAGCAGGCCGTTGGTGGCCTGTACGTCACGCAGGGCCGGGCGTACCTGGCAGAGGCTGCGGGAGTAGGTTTCCAGCTGCCAGGTGCTGGTCTGGTCGCCCACCTTGAGCAGGCGCGGCTGGTAGAACTGGTCGCTGCCGGCGACGATCAGGCGACCGTCCTTGACCTGCAGGAAGGGTTTTTCGTTGAGCAGCAGGTTGCCCTGCCAGCCCTGGGCTTCGGGGTAGGCGATGCTGATCAGCGGGCTGTTCTGCTTGTTGATGGGCTCGACCTGGGTCAGGCCGCGCACATCACGGGCGCCGCCGAGGTCACGCAGGGAGCTGGCCAGCAACAGGTAGCGGGCGGTGCTTTCCGGCACGCCATCATTGAAGTCGTCCTGCACCAGCAGGCTGCCGCGCAGGGGCATGCCGCGCTGCTGCTGGGCGGAGGGGGTGCTGTCCTTCCAGCTGAGCAGCGGCGCCATGTCGCGCTGGACCAGCAGGCGGCGGGTGACCTGGCTTTCGTTGCCGAGCAGGTCCTTGGCCTTGACCACCAGGGTGAGGCCGATGGGCTCGGCCTGGGGACGGTAGCGTTCGATGTCGAGCTCGACGGTGGCGCCGTTCGCGGGCACCTCGACCTGCGGCAGGCTGAGGCCTTCGGCCTTGGTCAGCAGATCGTCGCGGCCCTGGTCGTCCAGCAGGCGCACTTCGTAGGAGGCGACGGCGGTGTCGTCCTGCAGGCTGATCTTCAGCTTGGTCTTCTGCCGCTCGAAGAGGCGCTCGATGGGCGACTGGATGTTGATCTGCGGGCCGGTCTCGTCGCCGAGGACCTTGATGTTGATGGCCGGGGAACGGGTTTCGTTGATGCCCCGGTCACGGGCACGCAGCACCAGCTGCAACACCTTGCCGGCGTAACGGCGGGCGAGCTCGGGGGTGAGGCGCAGGCGGCCGTCGAAATCGGCGTAGAAGCGCTGGCCCACGAGGATGGCGCCGAGGGTGCCGGGGTTGGGCACCTTGACGGTTTCGACGCGGTCCTTGCGGCTGAACAGTTCCCAGGCGATGGCGTGTTCTTCGCGGGTGTCCGGGTCAATCAGCACCGGGTCGAGGCTGTCGACGTACTGGTTGTCGCCGGCACTGCCCTGGATCTGGAAGCTGGTGCCCGGGGGCAGGCTGAAGTCGCCTTCCGGCTTGCTCAGCTGCAGGGTCGGGGGCTCGGTGTCGTCGATGATTTCCAGTTCCAGCGAGGCTTCGCTGACCTGGTTGGCGCTGTCGTAGGCGCGCACCGCGATATCGGTATCGGCACCGGCCTTGTTGGGCACGCGCAGGGCAGCACCGACGTAGCCTTCCTTGGATTTGGCTATGTCAGCGCCGCTGACGGTCTTGAGCACCTGCACCTGGCCGCCCTGGCGCAGGATGAATTCGACGCGGTTCACTTCGCGGTCGTCGGTGACCAAGGCCTGGGCGGTGAAGGCTTCACCTTCGTAGAGGCGCGAACCGGGAGCCGGGGCGCGGACGCTGATCGTCGGCGGCAGGTCCTTGCTGATGGGGAAGCGCCAGAGGGTGGGCTGGGCGGCGTTGTCGTACTGGTCGGTACCACGCAGCTCGATCACCAGCTCTTGCTGGTCCGAGGGCACGTCCATCTGGAAGCTGTCTTCGAAGCTGGCGACCTGTTGTTTCTCGCCGAAGGTCTTGGCGTACAGCTCCTTGGTGCCGCTGTGAGCGCTGAAGGTCACCAGGCGGGTGTCGTCGACGCCACGCAGGCGGACCTGGATGCGGTTGCCGGCATAGAGCGGCGCGCCCTGGATCGGGGAGACCACGGCCAGGCGCGGCCCGAGGGTGTCGGCCATGACCTGCACGGGCAGTTCGCGGTCGTCACCCTGCTGGCCGCCGTCGTCGATGGCGGCGACCTTCAGGCGCAGGGCGCGGTCCTGGTTGCCCAGGTTGAGGGGCTTGAGGTCCACCACCAGGCGGTTGACGGTGTCCGGGCCGATGTTGAGGCCGGCCTGCTGGTCGAGGCGCTTGTGCCAGAGCGGGGCGCTGCCGCCTTCGGCCCAGAGGCTGGCTTCGAGGGCGTGCACGGCGCGGTCGTCGTGGGCGACCACGTCCACCTGCAGGCTGTCCTTGCTGTAGACCCGGCTCTGCACCGGGTTGAGGGCGCGGACTTCGGGTTTGGTGTCGTCGGCGATGCCGATCAGCACCTTCACTTCGCTGTCGTTGCCGGCACCGTCGGTGGCCACGGCGCGAATCGGGTAGCGGTCGTAGCGCACGCCGTCGAGGTGCTTGAACTTGGGTGCGGCCACCACCTTGAGGGTGGAGAAGGCCTTGAGGGCACCGGGAATGGCTTGCACCGAGAGGCTGCCGTCGGCGCTGCTCAGGTGGTCGCTGGGGTTGCCGGTGAGGTAGAAGCCGACGCCTTCCTTCTTGGCGACGCCGTAGAGGTCCAGGCGCTCGACACCGACGTTGTCGTAGCCGGTGACCTTGAGCACGAAGGTGCTGTCTTCCACCACCGGCGCGAGGTCGTCACCAGCATCGCTGACGGTGATGGAGGGGGACGCCAGGTTGATGACCGGGTCTTCCTCGTCCTTGCCCAGGGTGACATTGACCGGGGCGCTGCGGGCCAGTTGGCCGGCGCTGTCGGTGACCTCCGCATGAATGGTCAGCGGGGTTTCCTTGTCGACGCCGGCCGGTGCCTGGTAGATCACCGCGAAGGGCGCCTTGAGGTCGGTGCCCACCAGCTTGCCGTTGACGTAGAAGTCGACCTGGCGCAGGCCGAGGTCGTCGGTGGCGTTGGCGCGCAGCTCGACCGGCTGGCCGGAGACCAGGTGTGCGCCTTCCACCGGGTGGCTGAGGGCGACGGTGGGGGCCTGGTCGCCCTTGACCGGGAGGATCAGGGGCTCGGACAGGTTGGATTGCTGGTGCAGGTCGACCACGCGGGCGCGCAGTTCGAGGGTGCGGCCGAGCCAGTCCTGCTTGATCGGCAGCTGGAAGCTGTGGCTGGTGCTGCGCAGGCCGAGCTTGGAGCCGTCGTAGTCGCGGTCCTGGTGACGGTAGGACTGCACTTCTTCGCCGTTCACCAGCAGGAAGATGTCGGTGCCGCCTTCGAGGGTGTCGTCGGTGGCTTCGACCGTGACGCTGATGGTCTGGCCCACGGTGGCGATGCTGCCGGCCGCGGGCTGGGTGATGCGGGAGGTGGGCCGCTGGTTTTCCAGAACCCGCAGCAGGCGGGCCGGGGCGTCGACCACGGCGCCGTTCTGGGCGTGCACGCGGGCGGAGAGCGCCATGCTGGTTTCCCGCAGGGCGATCTCGGGAACCTGCAGCGTGACCTGCCAGACCTCGAACAGCTGCTTCTGCTTCGGGTCACTCTCCAGCGGGCGCTGCTCGAAGATGGGGAAGCGGGTTTCGCCGACCTTGCGGCCGTCGAGGAAGTATTCGACCTGGCTGATGCCGCTCTGGTATTCCACGTCCGGGAGCACGCCCAGGTTGACGCTGATGGCGGCGCGCAGCGGGCTGTTCTCCACCACGCGCTGGGCATCCACCGGGGATTCGAAGATGAAGTCGGGGGCCTTGGGATTGCTCTTGGCCACGACCTGCACCGCGCGCTCGGGGCTGCTCTGGCTCTTGCCGGTTTCATCGAAGGCGACGGCGCGTACGCGCAGGGTGCGGCCTTCCAGTTCCTGCTCGATGGGCAGGCTGAGGGCGTAGGGCGGGGACAGCCGACGGCCGACCATGCTGCCGTCGAGCCAGAATTCCACGCTCTTCACCCCGACGTCGTCGCTGGCGCTGGCCTGCAGCTCCAGTACCGAGCCGACGGCGATGCTGGCTTCGGGTTGCAGGTCCACCGTGGGCGCGGCGTCCTGGGCGGCGACCGGCAGGTCGACACCGATATCCGGGTAACGCTGCAGGCGGGCATGCAGCTGCATGGGGCTCTGCTCGGGCACCTGGGCCCGGGCGCGCAGTTGCAGCTGGTCGTTGCTGTCGAGGATGCCTTCGCTGCCGTTGGGCAGTTGCAGCTCTACGACGAGGCTGTCGGCCAGGGGCGATTCACTGCCATCGTCGAAGACCGCCAGCAGCGCCGGCAGCGATTGGTAGTCGTTGAGGCGCGGCAGGATCAGCGGCTGGCCGGCGGCCTGGCCTTCGAAGCGCAAGGCGGTGAGGCGGCGGCTGTAGTCGACCTTCACCGGCAGGCTGACTTCCGGCAGGCCGGGGTAGCTCACATAAACAAAGACCGCCTCGGCGGCGGTCTCTTGTAATGGATAGACAACGCCTTCGGCGCTGACCCAGACCGCGTCCGGATTGGAAGAGCGGTAGCTGATGCCGTTGCCCAGGCCAGCCAGGGGGGTCGGCCCGCGGAATTCGAAATCGACCTCGGGAATCAGGCGGGCCGACTGCAGGGCATCGCTGAACACCAGGCGGTCGGGGTGCACGGCGATGGAGCGGGCGGCTTCTTCGACGCTGTCGCCGATGAAGCGGATGTCGGAGAAGCTGCTCTGGTTGCCGGAGGCATCGACGGCGACGGCCTGGACCATGACCAGGGCGTTACGCGCCACTTCCTCGGCGCTGAGGGGAGCATCCAGGCGCTGGCGCAGGGTGTAGCGCTGCTGGCCATCCACCTTGGGGAAGACGCGGAGCGCTTCGGGCATGCGCAGGAAGGCCCGGCGCTCGGCCTGGCTGACCACGCCGCCGGCGGCGCGCAGATCGGACGCGCGCAGGCCGGTGAGGGATAGGCTGAGGTAGCTGAGGTCGATGTCGTCCTGGGCGTCGAAGCTGGCGACCAGGTATTGGTTGCCGTCCTGGTTTTCGATGGCCAGCTGGGCGAGTTCCAGCTGCGGGGCGACGTTTTCCTGCTGGAAGGTTTCGCTGTAGTCCTGGATGCGGCCATCGGCGAAGACCACCTTGACGGCGGGCTGCAGGACGTCGGTGCCTTCGAGGCGGAAGCTGAACGAGCAGGCGACGCTGGAATCGATGTCGCGGGCGGCGTCGGTAGGCAGGAAGCGCTTGCCGGTGGCGGGCACGCTGACTTCAGCGAGGTCGCGGCAGTCGTCGATGGAGAGAACGTAGTCGGCGGCGTTGCCGGAGGAACCGAGGGCGGAGGCGGTGCGGATGTCTATTTCGGATGCAAAGGCTTCAGGGGCTGCTAGCGCGATAAGCGCAGCGAGCACCCGGCGAAACCCTGTATGGCGGCATCCTTGCAGCATCTTGGGGAAAGTTCCATTTACTTTGCTTATAAAGGCGTAGGACGTCGATAGCCTTAGCCTTTCCAATGGCAGAATGCTATACACGGAAAAATCTTATTTCAAGACAGATACAAATGCCGAACGGGCATAAACGGTGGGGAACGTGATCGACGTCAAAGAACGCCATCATGTGCCACCACCCGTCCTGACCCGGCTTTGCACCTGTTTGAGCAACCGATAGTATTGCCGCGCCATTACAGGGAAGAGTCCATGGCCACCATCCTCCACACGCTGACCCGGCTCGCGGGCATTCGCTCAGTCAAGCTGTCGGCGCTCTCCCTGTGTTTCCTCCTCGTGCTCGCCGCCCTCGTGTGGCAAGGCCTGCAGCTTCGAGCTGCCCTGCAACCGCCTGTACTCGCGCCCACCGAGGCGAGCGAGCCCGGCCCGCAGGATGGCCCGACGCAACTCGGCAAAGGCCTGCTCGGTTTGTTCGGTTCCAGCGCCGATGCCGAATCCGTGGCCGCCGAGGCGCTGGAGAAGCTGCCTGAAAGCAACCTGGATCTGCAGGTTTCGGCGATTTTCTTCGTGATCCCGGCCGAACAGAGCACGGCGATCCTGGAAGACGGCGATCGCACCCTCATTCTCAAGCCCGGGGAAGAAGTCCGCCCGGGCATTGCCGTGCAGCGCATCGAGAGCCACCGGATCACGCTGAAGCGCAACGGCAAGCTGGAACAGATCACCTTCCGCGGCTATGGCGATATACCGGGGGCCAGCCCCGCGCCGGACAGCCCGATGCCCATGCCCGTTGCCCAGAACATCGAACCGGTGACCGACACCCTGGCCAGCTCGCTGCCCGCCGTGGCGAAGCCGGTACCTGCGAGCCAGGGTGTGCCCACCGCTTATCAGCAATACATTCAGCGCAAACTCGCGCAGAACAAGTAGTCGAGTAATGGAAGTGTCCACCAGAGCCCCGTCGTGCCTATTGCTCAGCCTGTGCCTGCTCTTCCCCTTCACCCTTGCCCACGCCGATGAAAAACCGGTAGCGGCCGAGGCGCCTGCGGCGTCCAGCGATGTGAAGATCAACATGCAGGACACCAACATCCGCTCCTTCATCGAGTGGATCGCCAAGACGACCGGCAAGAACTTCATCATCGACCCACGGGTGACCGGCAAGGTGACGGTCATTTCCAACGAGTCGATGAAGCCGGAAGAGGCCTACCGGGTGTTCCTCTCGGTGCTGCAGGTGCACGGTTTCTCGGCCATCGAGTCGGACAGCGCGGTGAAGGTGATTCCCGACGCGAACGCCAAGCAGAGCGGCGTGCCGCTGGTGGACGACGACAAGCTGAACGATGACCAGCAGGTGGTGCGGGTGATCCGCACGCAGCACGTGCCGGCGACGCAGTTGGTGAACATCCTGCGGCCGATGGTGCCGCAGGTGGGGCACCTGGCGGCGTACCCCGATAGCAATGCGCTGATCATTTCCGACCGGGCGTCGAACATCAGCCAACTGCTGAAGCTGATCTCGGAGATCGACCGCGCCGGGCAGTTCGAGATCGATGTGATCCCGCTGAAGTTCGCCAATGCCAAGGAGCTGTCCAGCATGCTCGGTACCTTGGTACCCCAGGGTGGCGGCGCCGAGGGTTCGAGCAAGATGAGCGTCTCGGTGGACGAGCGCACCAACAGCATCCTGATCTCCGGTGACCCGAGCAAACGCCAGCAGTTGCGCGATGTGCTCGCCAACCTGGATCGCCCGGGGAACATCATCCGCGACACCCAGGTGATCTACCTGCATTACCTGAAGGCTTCGGAAGTCGCGCAGATCCTGCAGAACGTAGCCACCAGCCTGCAGAAGCAGGACAAGGATGTGGGCATCAGCGGGGCGGAGATTTCCATCCAGGCCAACGACACCACCAATGCCCTGGTGATCAGCGCGCCGCCGGCGATCATGAAGACAGTGGAAGGCGTGGTGCAGCGCCTGGATATACGCCGCGCGCAGGTGCTGGTGGAGGCGGTGATAGTCGAGGTCTCGGACAGCAAGGTCAACGAACTGGGCGTGCAGTGGAAGACCTCGGATGGCGCCATCGGCGGTGACGGTTTCTACGGCGGCTTCAAGTCTTCGCTCAAGGGCAATACGGTCGATACCTTCCCCGGTGGCACGCCTCCCAAGCTGGATGCCGGGCTGAGCCTGGGCTTCTACAGCAACGGTTCGCTGAGGGCGCTGATTCGCACGCTGTCCACCGATGACTCGATGAACATCCTGTCCACCCCGAACCTGGTCACCCTCGACAACGAGGAGGGCAAGATCGTGGTCGGCCAGAACGTGCCCTTCGTGACTGGCAGCTCGACCAGCGCGTCGAACCCGTCCACCAACCCGTTCCAGACCATCGAGCGCCAGGACGTGGGTATCACCCTGAAGATCAAGCCGCAGATCAACGAAGGGGACTCGGTGACCCTGAACGTCTACCAGGAGATCTCCAGCGTCACCAACGACACCAGCGCGGCCGACATCGTGACCAACAAGCGCTCGGTGGAAACGCGGGTACTGATCAAGGACAACATGACCCTGGTGTTGGGCGGGCTCATCTCGGATGAGGTACGGGACTCGGGCGACAAGGTGCCCTTCCTCGGCAAGATCCCCATCATTGGCCAGCTGTTCCGCAGTGACCGCAAGGAAGTGAGCAAGAAGAACCTGATGGTGTTCATCAAGCCCACCATCATCAACGACTTCGAACACGCTGACCAACTGACTGAAGGCAAGTACAACTTCATCCGGGAACGCCAACTGCGCTACGCCGACCAGGACATCGCCAAGGGTGTGCCCACGCTGCCGGAACGCGTCAACAGCGCGGAGAAGGAGCTGAAGATCAAATCCGTACCACTACCGCCGCAGTAGCAGGGATTGACGGTTCATAAAGCCACCTGCGGGTGGCTTTTTGTTGGGCAGCCGTTGAGGCTCTTCGGCATGCCGGGGTGCCGGCAGGGGTATAAGGGCTTCGCGCAAGCGCATGGGAACCGAGCCTGGACCTGGGCGCGCCGGCAGCCAAGGCATGACATCCCCGGCCTGGAGAACCCCACCAGCGAAGTGCTCGCCAAGTGGATCTGGCAGCAGCTCAAGCCATTGCTTCCCGAGCTCAGCCGCATACGCATCCACGAGACCTGCACCAGTGGCTGCGAGTATCGCGGCGACTGACTCTTCTCCTGCGCAAATACAAAAGGCCACCCTTGGGTGGCCTTTTTGTTGTGTGCAGATCCTGTCGATTGCATCGCCTGTGTAGTCGGGCGTAGACCGGATGTAGCCCGGACTTCAGTCCGGGGCTTTTCCAGGGTTAGCCAGGAAAGGAGGAGTCACATGAGGGTCGTGGGATTAGCAGCCCTTCGGCCTGCTTGGCGACTGAAGTCGCCCCTACAAGTCGCCCCTACTGCCACGGCCACAAGCCGCTCGCCAACTTTTCTGCCGCGCAAAGTCAAACCCCCGACCTTCTGTCGAAGATCGGGGGTTTGGTATAGGTGCTTGACGATGACCTACTCTCACATGGAGAAACTCCACACTACCATCGGCGATGCATCGTTTCACTACTGAGTTCGGGATGGGATCAGGTGGTTCCAACGCTCTATGGTCGTCAAGCATTTCGGTTGGGGTATCGTCCAGGACGCGACCCCGAATGGGTATGTGATAAGGCTTTGCAAGTTCTGGCCAATTTTCGGCTAAGTCGACTTCACCTTATAACAACAATCGTCAGATTGTTTGGGTGTTATATGGTCAAGCCTCACGGGCAATTAGTATTGGTTAGCTCAACGCCTCACAGCGCTTACACACCCAACCTATCAACGTCGTAGTCTTCGACGGCCCTTCAGGGAGCTCAAGGCTCCAGTGAGATCTCATCTTGAGGCGAGTTTCCCGCTTAGATGCTTTCAGCGGTTATCTCTTCCGAACGTAGCTACCCGGCAATGCCACTGGCGTGACAACCGGAACACCAGAGGTTCGTCCACTCCGGTCCTCTCGTACTAGGAGCAGCCCCTCTCAAATCTCAAACGTCCACGGCAGATAGGGACCGAACTGTCTCACGACGTTCTAAACCCAGCTCGCGTACCACTTTAAATGGCGAACAGCCATACCCTTGGGACCGGCTTCAGCCCCAGGATGTGATGAGCCGACATCGAGGTGCCAAACACCGCCGTCGATATGAACTCTTGGGCGGTATCAGCCTGTTATCCCCGGAGTACCTTTTATCCGTTGAGCGATGGCCCTTCCATACAGAACCACCGGATCACTAAGACCTACTTTCGTACCTGCTCGACGTGTCTGTCTCGCAGTCAAGCGCGCTTTTGCCTTTATACTCTACGACCGATTTCCGACCGGTCTGAGCGCACCTTCGTACTCCTCCGTTACTCTTTAGGAGGAGACCGCCCCAGTCAAACTGCCCACCATACACTGTCCTCGATCCGGATAACGGACCAGAGTTAGAACCTCAAGCATGCCAGGGTGGTATTTCAAGGATGGCTCCACGCAGACTGGCGTCCACGCTTCAAAGCCTCCCACCTATCCTACACAAGCAGGCTCAAAGTCCAGTGCAAAGCTACAGTAAAGGTTCACGGGGTCTTTCCGTCTAGCCGCGGATACACTGCATCTTCACAGCGATTTCAATTTCACTGAGTCTCGGGTGGAGACAGCGCCGCCATCGTTACGCCATTCGTGCAGGTCGGAACTTACCCGACAAGGAATTTCGCTACCTTAGGACCGTTATAGTTACGGCCGCCGTTTACCGGGGCTTCGATCAAGAGCTTCGCTTGCGCTAACCCCATCAATTAACCTTCCGGCACCGGGCAGGCGTCACACCCTATACGTCCACTTTCGTGTTTGCAGAGTGCTGTGTTTTTAATAAACAGTCGCAGCGGCCTGGTATCTTCGACCGGCATGGGCTTACGGAGCAAGTCCTTCACCCTCACCGGCGCACCTTCTCCCGAAGTTACGGTGCCATTTTGCCTAGTTCCTTCACCCGAGTTCTCTCAAGCGCCTTGGTATTCTCTACCCAACCACCTGTGTCGGTTTGGGGTACGGTTCCTAGTTACCTGAAGCTTAGAAGCTTTTCCTGGAAGCATGGCATCAACCACTTCATCGTCTAAAAGACGACTCGTCATCAGTTCTCGGCATTAAGCGCCCGGATTTACCTAAGCACTCTGCCTACCACCTTAAACTTGGACAACCAACGCCAAGCTGGCCTAGCCTTCTCCGTCCCTCCATCGCAGTAACTAGAAGTACAGGAATATTAACCTGTTTCCCATCGACTACGCTCTTCAGCCTCGCCTTAGGGACCGACTAACCCTGCGTCGATTAACGTTGCGCAGGAACCCTTGGTCTTTCGGCGTGCGAGTTTTTCACTCGCATTGTCGTTACTCATGTCAGCATTCGCACTTCTGATACCTCCAGCAAGCTTCTCAACTCACCTTCACAGGCTTACAGAACGCTCCTCTACCGCATCACTTACGTGATACCCGTAGCTTCGGTGTATGGTTTGAGCCCCGTTACATCTTCCGCGCAGGCCGACTCGACTAGTGAGCTATTACGCTTTCTTTAAAGGGTGGCTGCTTCTAAGCCAACCTCCTAGCTGTCTAAGCCTTCCCACATCGTTTCCCACTTAACCATAACTTTGGGACCTTAGCTGACGGTCTGGGTTGTTTCCCTTTTCACGACGGACGTTAGCACCCGCCGTGTGTCTCCCATGCTCGGCACTTGTAGGTATTCGGAGTTTGCATCGGTTTGGTAAGTCGGGATGACCCCCTAGCCGAAACAGTGCTCTACCCCCTACAGTGATACATGAGGCGCTACCTAAATAGCTTTCGAGGAGAACCAGCTATCTCCGAGCTTGATTAGCCTTTCACTCCGATCCACAGGTCATCCGCTAACTTTTCAACGGTAGTCGGTTCGGTCCTCCAGTCAGTGTTACCTAACCTTCAACCTGCCCATGGATAGATCGCCCGGTTTCGGGTCTATTCCCAGCGACTAGACGCCCTATTAAGACTCGCTTTCGCTACGCCTCCCCTATTCGGTTAAGCTCGCCACTGAAAATAAGTCGCTGACCCATTATACAAAAGGTACGCAGTCACCCAACAAAGTGGGCTCCCACTGCTTGTACGCATACGGTTTCAGGTTCTATTTCACTCCCCTCTCCGGGGTTCTTTTCGCCTTTCCCTCACGGTACTGGTTCACTATCGGTCAGTCAGTAGTATTTAGCCTTGGAGGATGGTCCCCCCATATTCAGACAAGGTTTCTCGTGCCCCGTCCTACTCGATTTCATGACTAAGAGATTTTCGCGTACAGGGCTATCACCCACTATGGCCGCACTTTCCAGAGCGTTCCGCTAATCTCAAAGCCACTTAAGGGCTAGTCCCCGTTCGCTCGCCACTACTAAGGGAATCTCGGTTGATTTCTTTTCCTCAGGGTACTTAGATGTTTCAGTTCCCCTGGTTCGCCTCTTGCACCTATGTATTCAGTACAAGATAACCATCTTATGATGGCTGGGTTCCCCCATTCAGAGATCTCCGGATCAAAGTCTGTTTGCCGACTCCCCGAAGCTTATCGCAGGCTACCACGTCTTTCATCGCCTCTGACTGCCAAGGCATCCACCGTATGCGCTTCTTCACTTGACCATATAACCCCAAGCAATCTGGTTATTGTCTCTAACGTGAAGACGACATTCGCCGAAAATTCGCGCTTGAACTCGCAAATTTTACCTTGACTTGAATAATCACCAGTGAAAGAGATTATTCAGTCTACTTCTATCACATACCCAAATTTTTAAAGAACAGTTCTGGCGCAAAGACCAGAAATCAATGCCATTTTCAAGGCACTCATTTCTGAGCTTTCAGCGATTATTAGAGTGGATGGTGGAGCCAAGGAGGATCGAACTCCTGACCTCCTGCGTGCAAAGCAGGCGCTCTCCCAGCTGAGCTATGGCCCCTCGAAGACCTGCCACGCCCATGACAATTGGTGGGTCTGGGCAGATTCGAACTGCCGACCTCACCCTTATCAGGGGTGCGCTCTAACCAACTGAGCTACAGACCCAATCGTCTTACTCTCGGGTCTAACAACCCAATCGCTTTTCGCAAGTGAATCAAGCAATTCGTGTGGGAGCTTATGAAGAAGCTGATGTCTTCGATTAAGGAGGTGATCCAGCCGCAGGTTCCCCTACGGCTACCTTGTTACGACTTCACCCCAGTCATGAATCACTCCGTGGTAACCGTCCCCCTTGCGGTTAGACTAGCTACTTCTGGAGCAACCCACTCCCATGGTGTGACGGGCGGTGTGTACAAGGCCCGGGAACGTATTCACCGTGACATTCTGATTCACGATTACTAGCGATTCCGACTTCACGCAGTCGAGTTGCAGACTGCGATCCGGACTACGATCGGTTTTATGGGATTAGCTCCACCTCGCGGCTTGGCAACCCTTTGTACCGACCATTGTAGCACGTGTGTAGCCCTGGCCGTAAGGGCCATGATGACTTGACGTCATCCCCACCTTCCTCCGGTTTGTCACCGGCAGTCTCCTTAGAGTGCCCACCATAACGTGCTGGTAACTAAGGACAAGGGTTGCGCTCGTTACGGGACTTAACCCAACATCTCACGACACGAGCTGACGACAGCCATGCAGCACCTGTGTCTGAGTTCCCGAAGGCACCAATCCATCTCTGGAAAGTTCTCAGCATGTCAAGGCCAGGTAAGGTTCTTCGCGTTGCTTCGAATTAAACCACATGCTCCACCGCTTGTGCGGGCCCCCGTCAATTCATTTGAGTTTTAACCTTGCGGCCGTACTCCCCAGGCGGTCGACTTATCGCGTTAGCTTCGCCACTAAGATCTCAAGGATCCCAACGGCTAGTCGACATCGTTTACGGCGTGGACTACCAGGGTATCTAATCCTGTTTGCTCCCCACGCTTTCGCACCTCAGTGTCAGTATCAGTCCAGGTGGTCGCCTTCGCCACTGGTGTTCCTTCCTATATCTACGCATTTCACCGCTACACAGGAAATTCCACCACCCTCTACCGTACTCTAGCTCAGTAGTTTTGGATGCAGTTCCCAGGTTGAGCCCGGGGCTTTCACATCCAACTTGCTGAACCACCTACGCGCGCTTTACGCCCAGTAATTCCGATTAACGCTTGCACCCTTCGTATTACCGCGGCTGCTGGCACGAAGTTAGCCGGTGCTTATTCTGTCGGTAACGTCAAAACAGCAAGGTATTAACTTACTGCCCTTCCTCCCAACTTAAAGTGCTTTACAATCCGAAGACCTTCTTCACACACGCGGCATGGCTGGATCAGGCTTTCGCCCATTGTCCAATATTCCCCACTGCTGCCTCCCGTAGGAGTCTGGACCGTGTCTCAGTTCCAGTGTGACTGATCATCCTCTCAGACCAGTTACGGATCGTCGCCTTGGTGAGCCTTTACCTCACCAACTAGCTAATCCGACCTAGGCTCATCTGATAGCGCAAGGCCCGAAGGTCCCCTGCTTTCTCCCGTAGGACGTATGCGGTATTAGCGTTCCTTTCGAAACGTTGTCCCCCACTACCAGGCAGATTCCTAGGCATTACTCACCCGTCCGCCGCTGAATCATGGAGCAAGCTCCACTCATCCGCTCGACTTGCATGTGTTAGGCCTGCCGCCAGCGTTCAATCTGAGCCATGATCAAACTCTTCAGTTCAATACTGCTTGGGTTTTGAGAAAACCCTAAACTTGGCTCAGCAATCGCAAATAAACTCTCGAATTCACGAGTGTTACTTGTGTTGCTGATAATCAGTCGACTACCAGTCTTACATCACAAGCACCCACACGAATTGCTTGATTCAAGTTGTTAAAGAGCAATTTCGATTAAGTCTTTCGTCTCAACCGAGGCCGCGCATTCTACAGCAGCCTTTCTATCTGTCAAGCTGTTTTTCGAAGAATTTTTTCTTTCTACTCAACAACTTAGCGCTTCAGTTGACTTCGTCTTCTTCAGCGAGGGGCGCATTCTACATCACCCCGGTACCGCGTCAAGTTGTTTTTTGAAAATTTCTTTTCGTTTCAACAACTTACTCGCTTCAGCGGAGCGTTCCGCTTCAGCGAGGCGCGCATTCTACATGAGCGAGGATGGGTGTAAACCCCCATTTTGAAAAAAGCTGAATCTTTTGTTCAAACGGTCAGGAATCACCCTTTCCCTCTCTATATAGGAAGGGTCAGATAACCTGCTTGTCGCGCAGCGTGGCGATAGCACCGCCGTCCAGCCCCAGTACCCGCGCGAGCACCTCATCGGTGTGTTCGCCCAAGCGCGGCGGCGCGAGACGGTATTCCACAGGGGTGTCAGACAAGCGCAGCGGGCTCGCCACCTGGGCAACCAGCCCCGACAGTGCGTGCGGCAGCTCCACCTTCAAGCCACGGGCCAGCACCTGGGGATCCTCGAACACTGCCGCCAAGTCGTTGATCGGCCCACAGGGCACACCAACCTCCTCCAGCGCCGCCACCCATTCGGCCGTGGTCTTGAACACAGTGGCCTGGCGGATCAGCGGGATCAGCTCGGCCCGGTTCGCCACCCGCGCCTTATTGGAAGAAAAACGCGAGTCGTCAGCCCACTCCCGGTGGCCGGCTACCTCGCAGAACTTGCGGAACTGCCCATCGTTGCCGACGGTAAGGATGAAATCCCCGTCTGCGGTGGGGAAGTCCTGATACGGGACGATATTGGGATGCGCATTCCCCAGCCGACGCGGTGGGTTGCCCGTGGTGAGGAAGTTCATCGCCTGGTTGGCCAGGCAGGCTACCTGCACGTCCAGCAACGCCATGTCGATGTGCTGGCCACGCCCGGTCGTCTCCCGTGCGGTCAATGCAGCGAGGATGGCAACGGAGGAATACAGCCCGGTGAGGATATCGGTCAGCGCCACCCCCACTTTCACCGGCCCGGCGCCCTCCTCCACATCCGAGCGCCCGGTTAGGCTCATCAGCCCGCCCAGCCCCTGGATCATGAAGTCGTAGCCCGCACGCTTGGCGTAAGGCCCGAACTGGCCGAAGCCAGTGATGGAGCAATAGATGAGGCGCGGGTTGATCGCCCTCAGGGATTCATAGTCCAGCCCATAAGCGGCCAGCCCACCCACCTTGAAGTTCTCGATGAGGATGTCCGACTCCGCTGCCAGCTTGCGCACCAGCGCCTGCCCTTCGGCCTGGGTGAAGTCGATGGTCACCGACTGCTTGTTGCGGTTGGCGGAGAGGAAGTACGCCGCCTCGCTGGTGTCCCGGCCATCGGCGTCCTTCAGGTAGGGCGGCCCCCAGGAACGGGTGTCATCCCCCGCGCCCGGGCGCTCCACTTTGATCACCTCGGCGCCCAGGTCGGCGAGTATCTGCCCAGCCCAGGGGCCAGCCAGCACGCGGGAGAGATCGAGCACGCGGATATGCGAAAGAGCACCGGCCATGGAATCACCTGAAGGAAGAAGTAAAGGCAGGCACCACTCCCTCTATATATAGAAGGAGTGGCAGGCCATGGATCAGAAGAACGCCTGGATGCCGGTCTGCGCGCGGCCGAGGATCAGCGCGTGCACGTCATGGGTGCCCTCGTAGGTGTTCACCACTTCCAGGTTCACCAGGTGACGGGCGATGCCGAACTCGTCGGAGATGCCGTTGCCGCCCAGCATGTCGCGGGCCAGGCGGGCGATGTCCAGCGCCTTGCCGCAGCTGTTGCGCTTCATGATGGAGGTGATCTCCACGGCGGCGGTGCCCTCGTCCTTCATGCGACCCAGGCGCAGGCAACCTTGCAGGGCCAGGGTGATCTCGGTCTGCATGTCGGCCAGCTTCTTCTGGATCAGCTGGTTGGCAGCCAGCGGGCGGCCGAACTGGTGGCGGTCCAGCACATATTGGCGCGCGGTGTGCCAGCAGAACTCAGCCGCGCCCAGGGCGCCCCAGGAGATGCCGTAGCGAGCGGAGTTCAGGCAGGTGAACGGCCCCTTCAGGCCACGCACCTCGGGGAAGATGTTCTCTTCCGGTACGAACACGTTATCCATCACGATCTCGCCGGTGATGGACGCACGCAGTCCCACCTTGCCGTGGATGGCCGGTGCGCTCAGGCCTTCCCAGCCCTTCTCCAGCACGAAGCCACGGATATCGCCGGCATCGTCCTTGCCCCAGACCACGAAGACATCGGCGATCGGGCTGTTGGTGATCCACATCTTGCTGCCGCTGAGGCGATAACCACCGTCCACCTTGCGCGCGCGGGTGATCATCGAGCCCGGGTCGGAACCGTGGTTCGGCTCGGTCAGGCCGAAGCAGCCGATCCACTCGCCGCTGGCCAGCTTGGGCAGGTACTTCTGCTTCTGTGCTTCGCTGCCGAACTCGTTGATCGGCACCATCACCAGGGACGACTGCACGCTCATCATCGAGCGGTAGCCGGAATCGACACGCTCCACCTCGCGGGCGATCAGGCCGTAGCACACGTAGTTCAGGCCGCTACCGCCGTACGCCTCCGGGATGGTCGCGCCCAGCAGGCCGACATCACCCATCTCGCGGAAGATCGCCGCGTCGGTCTTCTCATGGCGGAAGGCTTCCAGCACACGGGGGGCCAGCTTGTCCTGGGCGAACTGCTCGGCGCTGTCGCGCACCATGCGCTCTTCTTCCGTCAGTTGCTGGTCCAGCATCAGCGGGTCGATCCAGTTGAAAGCAGCTTTGGCAGCCATGGAGGAATCCTCGGTAAGCGGTGGATGCGGAACGGGTCGCGCCCGTCTTGTCGTATGCATTCATCCTAGACAGTGCTGGGCGAGAGGGGCAAACGAGGATTTCGCACCCTCTTGTGCTAATTTCTCACTCCGAAACCGCCATGACCGCCATTTAAGCCGCTCAATTGTGAGGCAGAGGTACAGCATGCGTCGCAAGATCCCCAGCACCAGCGCCCTGATCGCCTTCGAGTCCGCCGCGCGGCACCAAAGCTTCACCAAGGCCGCCGAAGAACTGGCCCTCACCCAGAGCGCGGTCTGCCGGCAGATCGGCGGGCTGGAAGAATTCCTCGGCCTGGAGCTGTTCCGCCGCTCGCGCCGTGGCGTGAAGCTCACCGAAGCCGGCCTCGCCTACTCCCGGCGCATCGCCACCCAGCTGGATGCCGTGGAACGCGACACCCTCGCCGTGATGGGCCAGCAGGGCGCCATGGCCATCGAACTGGCCGTGGTGCCCACCTTCGGCACCCAGTGGCTGGTCCCCCGGCTGGCCGACTTCCAGCGCCTGCACCCGGAAGTGACGGTCAACCTCACCAACCGCACCCGCCCCTTCCTCTTCGCCGACACCGCCTTCGACGCCGCGCTCTACTTCGGCGACGCCGACTGGTCCGGCACCGAATCCCACTTCCTCATGCACGAACTCTCGGTGCCGGTGTGCAGCCCGCGCCTGCTGGAGGGCCGCGAGCGGCTCAGCGCCAGCGAGATCGCCCGACTGCCGCTGCTGCAGCAAACCACCCGCCCCTATGCGTGGCGCCAATGGTTCGGCTCCCTCGGCCTCAACGTCGCCCGCGACATGAGCGGCCCGCGCTACGAGCTGTTCTCCATGCTCGCCCAGGCGGCCACCCACGAGATGGGCATCGCCCTCATCCCGCCCTTCCTGATCCAGCGCGAGCTGGCCGACGGCAGCCTGGTCACCGCCCTGGACCACAGCTTCCGCAGCGACAAGGCCTATTACTTGATCATCCCCGAGCGCAAGGTCGAGTCCGCCGCCCTCGGCGCCTTCCGCGACTGGCTGGTGGAAGCCGCGCGCCTCTATCGCCAGCAGGCCGGGCAGGACTGAGACGCCACCCCCGGCACTGTCACGCAAAGTAGCAGCGCACCCCGCCAGGTCATCCCACGCCGGCGCCCGCACCCTGAAAAGCCCCGCAAAGCCCCGCCCGGGCGATGGCATCACCCACCCGGGTGATAGGCGAAATCGCCCGTTCAGGCAGTTATGGGCAGACTTTCGGCTGATTAGCATGAGGCCTCCTTCATCCTTCACTGGAGAGCCGCATGACAACAAGAACAATGCGCGGAATCTTCCGGCCGCACGCGCTGGCCGCCGCCGTGGCACTGGGGTGCACCGCCCCCGCCTTCGCCATCACCTTCAACATCGGGGAAATAGAAGCGCAGTTCGACTCGTCGCTGTCCGTCGGCGCGAGCTGGGGCACCCGCGCGCCGGACCCGGAATTCATCTCCGTCGCCAGCGGGGGCGAAGCGCTGTCGCGCACCTCCGATGACGGCCGCCTGAACTTCAAGAAGGGCGAAACCTTCTCGAAGATCTTCAAGGGCATCCACGACCTCGAGCTGAAGTACGGCGACACCGGCGTCTTCATCCGCGGCAAGTACTGGTACGACTTCGAGCTGAAGGACGAGCACCGCGAGTTCTACGACATCGACGACCACAACCGCAAAGAGGGCGCCAAATCCTCCGGCGCGCAGATCCTCGACGCCTTCATCTACCACAACTACAACCTGGGCGACCTGCCCGGCAGCGTGCGCGTGGGCAAGCAGGTGGTCAGCTGGGGCGAGAGCACCTTCATCGGCAACTCGATCAACAGCATCAACCCCATCGACGCCGCCGCCTTCCGCCGTCCCGGCGCCGAGATCAAGGAAGGCCTCATCCCGGTCAACATGATCTACCTGTCCCAGAGCCTGACCGACAGCCTCTCGCTGGAAGCCTTCTACCAGTTGGAATGGGACCAGACGGTGGCCGACAACTGCGGCACCTTCTTCTCCACCGCCGACGTGGTCGCCGATGGCTGCACCGACCGCCTGATCGTCAACGGCCCGGACCTGCCGCCCGGCGTCTCGCCCAACACCGGCGCCACCCTCTACATCCCCCGCGCCGGCGACAAGGACGCCCGCGACAGCGGCCAGTTCGGCGTCGCCATGCGCTGGTTCGTCCCGGAGTTCAACGACACCGAGTTCGGCGCCTATGCGATGAACTATCACAGCCGTGGCCCGATCTTCAGCACCATCCGCACCACCACGCCGAGCGGTGCGGTGATCCCCGGCGCCCCGGGCGCCCGCTACTTCATCGAATACCCCGAGGACATCCGCCTCTACGGCGTCAGCTTCCAGACCAACATCGAAGGCACCTCGGTCGCCGGTGAGCTGAGCTTCCGCCCCAACATGCCGCTGCAGCTCAACAGCACCGACCTGTCCTTCGCCGCCCTGGCCGTGCCCTCCTCGCCGATCTTCGAAAGCGGCCACGGCAGCAACACCGCCGGCGCCATCCTCCACGGCTACGAGCGCAAGCCCGTCACCCAGGCCCAGGTCACAGCCACCCAGTTCGTCGACCAGGTTATGGGCGCCAGCCGCCTCACCCTGGTGGCCGAGGTCGGCTACAACCACATCGGCGGCCTCGACGACGACATGGGCGAACTGCGCTACGGCCGCGACCCCATCTACGGCCCCGGCCAGCTCTCCTCGGCAGCCACCTGCCTGGCGCTCACCGCCACCAGCCCGGCGCAACGCGAGTGCAACGACAAGGGCTTCTACACCAGCAGCTCCTGGGGCTACCGCGCCCGCGCCGCCCTGGACTACAGCAACGTCTTCGCCGGCATCAACCTCACCCCCAGCGTCGCCTGGTCCCATGACGTCGACGGCTACGGCCCCAACTTCAACGAAGGCAGCAAGGCCATCAGCCTCGGCCTCAACGCCGAATACCAGAACACCTACACCGCCAGCCTCAGCTACACCGACTTCTTCGGCGGCCACTACAACACCACCACTGACCGCGACTTCATCGCCCTCAGTTTCGGCCTGAACTTCTGATCAACGACCGCATAGGACTCGCACAATGAGAACCACAAGAATCCTGCAAGGCGGTGTGCTGGCCCTCAGCCTGCTGGCCGCCACCGTGATGGCCGCGGTATCGCCCGACGAAGCGGCCAAGCTCGGCACCAGCCTCACCCCGCTGGGCGCCGAGAAGGCCGGCAACGCTGACGGCAGCATCCCCGAGTGGACCGGTGGCCTGCCCAGGAACGCCGCGCCGATCGACGCCAATGGCTTCCTCGCCGACCCCTTCGCCAGCGAGAAGCCGCTGTTCACCATCACCGCCGCCAACGCCGCGCAGTACAAGGACAAGCTCTCCGAAGGCCAGCTGGCGATGTTCAAGCGCTACCCCGAGACCTACAAGATCCCGGTCTACACCACCCACCGCACCGCCGCCGCGCCAGAGGCCATCTACGCCGCCGCCAAGCAGAGCGCGGTCAACACCCAGCCGGTGGATGGCGGCAACGGCCTCTCCAACTTCGCCGCCAGCCACTACTACGCCTTCCCCATTCCCAAGGACGGCGTCCAGGTGCTGTGGAACCACATCACCCGCTACCGCGGCGGCAACGCCCGGCGCCTCGTGGTGCAGGTCACCCCGCAAACCAACGGCTCCTTCTCCCCGGTGCAGTTCCAGGACGAAGTCGCCTTCCCCGGCGACATGACCGACCTCGACCAGGACAAGGCCGCCAACATCCTCCTCTACTTCAAGCAACGGGTCCTCGCGCCCTCGCGCCTGGCGGGCAACGTGCTGCTCGTCCACGAGACCATCGACCAGGTCAAGGAGCCGCGCCTGGCGTGGATCTACAACGCCGGCCAGCGCCGCGTGCGCCGCGCGCCCCAGGTCGCCTATGACGGCCCCGGCACCGCCGCCGACGGCATGCGCACCGCCGACAACTTCGACATGTTCTCCGGCGCGCCCGACCGCTACGACTGGAAGCTCATCGGCAAGAAGGAGATGTACATCCCCTATAACAGCTACAAGCTCGACTCCACCTCGCTCAAGTACAAGGACATCGTCCAGGCCGGCCACATCAACCAGGACCTGACCCGCTACGAGCTGCACCGCGTCTGGGAAGTCGAAGCCACCCTCAAGTCCGGCGAGCGGCACATCTACGCCAAGCGCCACATGTACATCGACGAAGACAGCTGGCAGGTGGCCCTGGTGGACCACTACGACGGTCGCGGCCAGCTCTGGCGCGTCGGCGAAGGCCATGCCGAGTACCACTATGGCCAGCAGGTTTCCGGCTACACCCTGGAAGCCCTGTACGACATCATCGCCGGCCGCTACATCGCCCTGGGCCTGAAGAACGAGGAGAAGCACGGCACCGAGTTCGGCTTCAAGGCCAGCGGCGCCGACTACACCCCGGCCGCCCTGCGCAACGCCGGCATCCGCTGATCCAACCAACGCTCCAACCGCTGCAAACGCGCCCCGGCCTGTCCGGGGCGCGTGCGTTCCGGGGTTGCGTTATGGCGCACAATCATTCGCGGCCATAGCGCTTCAACTGTGGCCGCCTTGGGTCTAGTCTCAATGACCACGGTTCATCCCATAACAACAACATCCGCGAGAACCGCCATGCCCCGCAGCAGCTCCGGCGTTCCGTCCGTTCGCGCCCCCCACCCGAGCATCCCGCGCCTGCCGCCGGCCCACGTGCCGCGCCCCCGGCTCACCGAACGCCTGCTCGCCGAACAGAGCCGCCTGCGCCTGCTCTGCGCCCCCGCCGGCTTCGGTAAAAGTGTGCTGTTCAGCGAACTGCTGCTGGGCCTGCGTGACCCGGGCCAGGTGCTCTGGCTCAACCTCGCCGGCCAGGCGCTGCAACCCCAGCAACTGGTCGCGCAGATCGCCACCGCCCTGCAGCGCCCGGTGCCCGACCTGCCTGCGCCACTGGCCCTGCTGCAACTGCTGGACGGCGGCAACCAGCTCCTCTGGCTGGTGCTCGACGACTACCCCAGCCAGCCGCCCGCCGAACTCGACGCCTGCATCGACCAGCTCCTCGCCCGTGCCCTGCCCAATCTGCAGCTGCTGGTCAGCGCCCGCCAGCGGCCGGACTGGAACCTGCCGCGCCTGTTGCTGGCCGGCGAGCTGCAGGAGCTCGACGCCACCCAGCTCGCCCTCACCCGTGACGAACTGGAGCGCCTGGTCGACCAGCTCGCCCCCCAAGCCAGCGAAGCCCAGCGCCAGGAGCTCTGGGAAGAAAGCGAAGGCTGGTGCGCCGGCACCCGCCTGCAACTGTCCAGCCGCAACCACCCCCACGCCGGCAACGCGGCAGCCACCACCCACTGCTGGCTCAAGGAATACCTCGACCACGAACTCCTCGCCCGCCTGGGTGAGGAAGAAGCCCGCTGCCTGTTCGCCCTGGTCCACCTGCCCAAGGTCTCCGCCGACCTGTGCCGCCAGCTGTGGGAAGAAAGCGACGGCGCCGACCTGTTCTCGCGCCTGCTCGCCCGCCAGGCCTTCTTCATGCCGCTGGACGACGACGGCCACTGGTACCGGGTACTCCCCGCCGTGGCCAAGGTCCTACGCAACCGCATTTCCGCCACCGCCGCCGCGCACCTGCACCTGGCCGCCTGCCGGGTATTCATCGCCGCCGGCCAGGTGGAAGACGCCATCGAGCAAGCGCTCTGCGCCGGGCAACCGGAAGTCGCCGCCAACTACCTGGAGCACCTGGGCCAGGAATGGCTCACCGGCGAACAGCACCTCGCCCACCTGCTGGCCTGGCGCGGCCGCCTCCCCGCCCTGCTGCTGGAAAGCACGCCGCGCCTGCTCACCCTCAACGCCTGGGCCCTGCTCCTGGCTTGGCGCCTGGACGAAGCCGAGGACTGCATCCACAAGCTCGGCCGCTTCCTGCCCCAGGCCGACGGCCGCCGCAATCGCAAGCTGCTGGCCAACTGGCAGGCGCTGCACGGCGTGCTCGGCGCCCTGCGCGGCCGCCCCGGGCAGGACGCCACCCTGCACTGCCAGCAAGCCCTGGAGCACCTGCCCGAACGGGACTGGATGCCCATCCTGCTGTGCCACTCCGCCCTCGCCCGCATCGCCATGGCCAGCGGCCAACCCGACCTCGCCCCGGTGTGCCTGCACGACGCCCTGGAAATCGCCCGCCGCCAGGGCAGCCTGCTGTTCGAAACCCTGATCAACCTCGATCGCACCCGCCTGTTGCTGCTGCGCGGCGAATTCGCCCGCGCCCAGGGGCTGGTGACCCAGAGCTTCGCCCTGATCGGCCAGCGCAAGGCGGTGGACGGGCTGCTGCTCGGCCGCCTGCACCTGATCCAGGGCGAGCTGCACCTCATCCACGGCCGCCTCGACGAAGGCGAAGCCGAGCTGCGCATCGGCCTGGCACAAGCCCTGGAATGCGCCGATCCCTTCGCCCTGCACGGCTACCTCGGGCTGGCCGAGCTCTGCTCGCGGCGCGGCGAGTTCGACCAGGCCTTCGTCCACCTGCGCGATGCCGAGCGGGAGATGCATTGCCGCCAGGTCTGGCGGCTGTCCTTCAACGGCGTGCTCAGCCTGCAGAGCATGCGCGTGCTCGGCCGCCAGCAACGCTGGGATCGCGTCGAACCCGTGGGCCTGCGCATCCAGCGCTACTTCGAAGGCGAAAGCCCCTGGATGCCACCGCTGGACTACCCCACCCTGCCGCTGCGCAACCTGCTCCTGCTGGCCCGCGTGCACCTCGCGGAAGGTCGCGCCGAACAGGCCGAGGCCATGCTGCGCCCGCTGCTGCAGCGCTGCGAATTCCTCCAGTTCCGGCCGCTGGCCTGTGAAGTGGGCCTGGCCCTGGCCGAAGCGGCGCGCTGGCTCGGTCTCGAAGACGCCGCCAACCTGGAGCGCGATGCCCGGCAACAGGCCGCGAGCCTCGGCATGCAGGGCCTGCTGCAGGAATGGCCGGCCGCCAGCAGCCCCACCGGGCGCCCCGGCGTGGCAGGCGAGACCGACAACAGCAACCTGCTCAGCCAGCGCGAACGCTCGGTGCTGCAACTGCTCGCCGAAGGCTTCTCCAACCAGGAGATCGGCAGCTACCTGTTCATCTCGGTGAACACGGTGAAAACCCACACCAAGAAGATCAACAGCAAGCTCGGCGTGAAGCGCCGCACTCAGGCGGTGATGCGCGCCAAGAGCCTCGGCCTGCTGGTTTGAGGCCCACCCGCGACAATCCACCACAGGGCGCACCCGCCCTGCCTGTACATACCCCTCTGGAATGGGCCTTTCGAGAATATTTGACCCTGTAGTCAAATATTCATCAAAGCTACAGAAGCCCCGTTTTCCAGACACTTATGGCAACTATAAAAAACGCTGACTAACAGTCGCGCCGCCAATAACGGCAGGATGTCGCGGCCTCCCCAGTGGGTCCGGCATGGCCTGATGGACAGCCATTCATGTCAGGGATGTCATTTCCCGCCCACAGGGCCTCCGGATAGGCTTCGCAGCCAGCCCGGGCGGTGCTTTGAATCAAATGGCCGTTTTACCGGTCAATTGGTGACTTGTAGTTACTGCTGCGTTTAGCTTCAGAACTCCTTGAAGCACTCGCGGTTCGCCTGCAAAATGCCGCGCCCGCCGGTTCACACCCCGTGCACCAGCGGTTTTGTGCTGATCCGCCCCCGCCAGAGCGCCAACGTAGTGCGCTGGTCAATCACAACGATCACGCAGGAGAATTTACGTGCACATCGGTGTTCCTCTCGAAACCCTGGCCGGTGAAACGCGGGTAGCCGCGACTCCCGAGACCATCAAGAAACTGATCGGCCAAGGCCATCAGGTCACCGTCCAGAGCGGTGCCGGCGTCAGCGCCAGCATCACCGACGCGGCCTATGAAGCCGTCGGCGCCACCATTGGCAGCGACGCCGCCGCCTTCGGCGCCGACCTGGTGCTGAAGGTCGTGGCCCCGTCCGACGCCGAACTGGCCCTCATGAAGGCCGGCACCGTGCTGGTCGGCATGCTCAACCCGTTCAGCAACGAGACCATCGCGCGCATGAATGCCCGCGGCATCACCGCCTTCGCCCTCGAAGCGGCGCCGCGCACCTCCCGCGCCCAGAGCCTCGACGTGCTGTCGTCCCAGGCCAACATCGCCGGCTACAAGTCCGTGCTGCTGGCCGCGCACCATTACCCGCGCTTCATGCCGATGCTGATGACCGCTGCCGGTACCGTTAAGGCCGCGCGCATCCTCATCCTCGGTGCCGGCGTCGCCGGCCTGCAGGCCATCGCCACGGCCAAGCGCCTGGGTGCGGTGATCGAGGCGTCCGACGTACGCCCCGCAGTGAAAGAGCAGATCGAATCCCTCGGCGCCAAGTTCGTCGACGTTCCCTTCGAGACCGACGAAGAGCGCGAATGCGCCCAGGGTGTTGGCGGTTACGCCCGCCCGATGCCGGCTTCGTGGATGGAGCGCCAGGCCAAGGCGGTGCACGAGCGCGCCAAGCAGGCCGACATCGTCATCACCACCGCACTGATCCCGGGCCGCAAGGCACCGACCCTGCTGCACGAAGCGACCGTCGCCGAAATGAAGCCGGGCTCCGTGGTCATCGACCTGGCAGCGGCACAAGGCGGCAACTGCCCGCTGACCGAGGCCGAGCAGGTCGTGGTCAAGCACGGCGTCACCATCGTCGGCTACAGCAACCTCGCGGCCCTGGTGCCGGCGGACGCTTCGGCCCTCTATGCGCGCAACCTGCTGGACTTCCTCAAGCTGGTCCTCGACAAGGACGGCCAGTTCCACGTCAACCTCGAAGACGACATCGTCGCCGCGTGCCTGATGTGCCGCGACGGGCAAGTCGTCCGCACCAACGGCTAAGGGGCAGCGGACATGGATATGATTTCTGACGGCATCTACAACCTGATCATCTTCGTGCTGGCGATCTACGTCGGCTACCACGTGGTCTGGAACGTCACCCCCGCCCTGCACACCCCGCTGATGGCCGTGACCAACGCCATCTCGGCGATCGTGATCGTCGGCGCCATGCTGGCTGCCGCCCTCACCGTCACCCCGCTGGGCAAGGCAATGGGCACCCTGGCCGTGGCGCTGGCCGCGGTCAACGTCTTCGGTGGCTTCCTGGTCACCCGACGCATGCTGGAAATGTTCAAGAAGAAAGCGCCCAAGGCGTCGGCGGAGAAGCACTGACCATGAGCATGAACCTGATCACTGTTCTCTACCTCGTCGCCTCGGTGTGCTTCATCCAGGCACTCAAAGGCCTGTCGCACCCGACCACGTCCCGTCGCGGCAACCTGTTCGGCATGATCGGCATGGCCATCGCCGTGCTCACCACCATCGGCCTGATCTGGAAGCTGGGCGCCGAGCTGGCCACCCAGGGCATCGGCTACGTCATCGTCGGCCTGCTGGTCGGCGGCACCGCCGGCTCGATCATGGCCAAGCGCGTTGAAATGACCAAGATGCCGGAGCTGGTCGCCTTCATGCACAGCATGATCGGCCTGGCCGCCGTGTTCATCGCCATCGCCGCCGTCATCGAGCCGCAATCCCTGGGCATCGTTGCCGCCCTGGGTGATGCGATCCCGGCCGGTAACCGCCTGGAGCTGTTCCTCGGTGCAGCCATCGGCGCCATCACCTTCTCCGGCTCGGTGATCGCCTTCGGCAAGCTCTCGGGCAAGTACAAGTTCCGTCTGTTCCAAGGCGCACCGGTCCAGTTCAAGGGCCAGCACCTGGTCAACCTGGTGGTCGGCCTGGCCATCATCGGCCTGGGCCTGTACTTCACCCTCACCGGTGACATCCGTGCCTTCGCCCTGCTGGTGGCCCTGTCCTTCGTCATCGGCGTGCTGATCATCATCCCGATCGGCGGTGCCGACATGCCGGTCGTGGTGTCGATGCTCAACAGCTACTCGGGCTGGGCGGCGGCCGGTATCGGCTTCTCGCTGAACAACTCGATGCTGATCATCGCCGGCTCGCTGGTGGGTTCGTCCGGTGCAATCCTCTCGTACATCATGTGCAAGGCGATGAACCGCTCGTTCTTCAACGTCATCCTCGGTGGTTTCGGCGGTGCGGCAGAAGCGGCCGGCCCGGCTGGCGCCCAGGAAGCCCGCCCGGTGAAATCGGGTTCGAGCGACGACGCCGCCTTCCTGCTGACCAACGCCGACACCGTCATCATCGTCCCCGGCTACGGCCTGGCGGTGGCCCGTGCCCAGCACGCGCTGATGGAACTGGCCGAGAAGCTGACCCACCGCGGCGTGACCGTGAAGTACGCGATCCACCCGGTTGCCGGCCGTATGCCGGGCCACATGAACGTCCTGCTGGCCGAGGCCGAAGTGCCTTACGAGCAGGTGTTCGAGATGGAAGACATCAACTCCGAGTTCGGCCAGGCCGACGTGGTCCTGGTGCTCGGCGCCAACGACGTGGTCAACCCGGCTGCGAAGAACGATCCGAAGTCGCCGATCGCCGGCATGCCGATCCTCGAGGCCTACAAAGCCAAGACCGTGATCGTCAACAAGCGCTCGATGGCCAGCGGCTACGCCGGCCTGGACAACGAACTGTTCTACCTCGACAAGACCATGATGGTCTTCGGCGACGCCAAGAAAGTCATCGAAGACATGGTCAAGGCGGTCGACTGACCCCTGCCCCGCACCACCGAAAACCCCGGCCACGCGCCGGGGTTTTCTTTTATGAGCCCCAAGGAGCAAGAGACCACACCGTAGGATGGGTAGAGCGAAGCGAAACCCATCGCCAAGCCGTGCCGAATCGCGAATGAATTCGCTCCTACCTCCTTTCGTACCCTCCACTCATGCACCCGCTCTTCGACCTTGGTATAGAAGGCGCCGGCCCCCGGAGCCCCTAGACTGCGCGGCTCGTCTCCCCCGTTGTCCGAGGTTCCACCCCATGTACCCTGATCGCGTACGCCTGCCCTCGTTGCTGGGCAAGGTAATGAGTGCGGCTGAAGCTGCGTCCCTGATCGAAGACGGCATGACCATCGGCATGAGCGGCTTCACCCGCGCCGGCGAAGCCAAGGCCGTGCCCCGGGCGCTGGCCGAGCGCGCCAAGCAGCAGCCGCTGCAGATCACCCTGATGACCGGGGCGAGCCTGGGCAACGACCTCGACAAGCAGCTCACCGAAGCCGGGGTGCTGGCCCGGCGCATGCCCTTCCAGGTGGACAGCACCCTGCGCAAGGCGATCAACGACGGCAGCGTCATGTTCATCGACCAGCACCTGTCGGAAACCGTCGAGCAGTTGCGCAACCACCAGCTCAAGCTGCCCGACATCGCCGTGATCGAAGCCGTGGCCATCACCGAGGAAGGCCACATCGTGCCCACCACCTCGGTGGGCAACTCGGCCAGCTTCGCCATCTTCGCCAAGCGGGTGATCGTCGAAATCAACCTGGCCCACGACACCAACCTCGAAGGCCTGCACGACATCTATATCCCCACCTACCGGCCGACCCGCACGCCGATCCCGCTGACCCGCGTGGACGACCGCATCGGCGCCACGGCCATCCCAATCCCGCCGGAGAAGATCGCCGCCATCGTCTTCACCGAGCAGCCCGACTCGCTCTCCACCGTGCTGCCGCCGGATGCCGAAACCCAGGCCATCGCCGACCACCTGATCGCCTTCTTCGGACGCGAGGTCGAGGCCGGGCGCCTGTCCAACAGCCTGGCGCCCCTGCAGGCCGGCATCGGCAGCATCGCCAACGCCGTGATGTGCGGGCTGATCGACTCACCCTTCCAGGACCTCAGCATGTACTCCGAGGTGCTGCAGGACTCCACCTTCGACCTGATCGACGCCGGCAAGCTCAGCTTCGCCTCCGGCAGCTCCATCACCCTCTCCGCGCGCCGCAACGCCGACGTCTTCGGCAACCTCGAGCGCTACAAGGACAAGCTCGTGCTGCGCCCGCAGGAGATATCCAACCACCCCGAAGTGGTGCGCCGCCTGGGCATCATCGGCATCAACACTGCCCTGGAGTTCGACCTCTACGGCAACGTCAACTCCACCCACGTCGGCGGCACGAAGATGATGAACGGGATCGGCGGCTCGGGGGACTTCGCCCGCAACGCCCACCTGGCGATCTTCGTCACCAAGTCCATCGCCAAGGGCGGCGCCATCTCCAGCGTGGTGCCCATGGTCAGCCACGTGGACCACACCGAGCACGACGTCGACATCCTCGTCACCGAACAGGGCCTGGCCGACCTGCGCGGCCTGGCGCCCCGCGAGCGCGCCCGGGTGATCATCGACAACTGTGTGCACCCTGATTTCCGCGCCGCGCTGGGGGACTACTTCGAGCGCGCCTGCGCCAAGGGCGGCCACACCCCCCACCTGCTGCGCGAAGCCATGGGCTGGCACATCAACCTGGAAGAAACCGGGCGCATGCTCGCCAGCTGAGCACCGGTACAGCAGGCTTTTTACTGACATACAGGTCAAAAAACAGCTTGCGGTGAAAAGCCAACTGTACTGCTGACAAACCCTGCCGAAGTTCACTTCGGCAGTTAAAACTGCGGTTTCTAGTCTTTTGCCGAGGGTTTCAACGGGACACCATTACAGCTGACCGAAATATTGCCAGCACAGTTAGTTAGCTTGCTCAGTACTACCCGTACAATTTCAATCAGCTGTGACTACAGGGTTGTTTGTTCTGGACAGAAAATAGGCACCAGACAAACCCCTCTAGCCCCGCCACAAGCGGGAAGGAAGCGCCACCATGGAACGTACCCTCAGTTCCGACCTGATCTTCAACACCGAATCGACCGTCAAAGCCGCCTGGCCGCTGCGCGTCATCTCCACCCTGCTGATGTGGCAACGTCGTATCTCCAGCCGCCATCAGCTCGCGATGCTCGACTCCCGCCTGCTGGCCGACGCCGGCATCAGCGAGGCGCAGCGCGAACTGGAGCTGAACAAGCCCTTCTGGCGCTAAGCCCGAAGCGGCGCCAGCCGCACTGCAACACCTGACAGAACCCGCCGCAGAGGTATTGCCGGCGGGTTTCGTTTTTTCAGGGCCGCGAAAAGCGAACGGAACAGCCCGACGCAATAAGGCCGATACAGTTGCCGCCCCGCAACCACTGACCCAATACAATTACGCCTTGCTGTCTCTGCCACGCGGCGCACCCGCACGCCAATATGGTCTCCCATAACCCGAACCCGCCCTGGAGCGGGAAGGAAGACCGCCATGGAACGCAGCTTCGTTTCCCCTGCCCCCGCCGACTCCCCCCGGCAACGCACCCCGCTGGCCATCCGCCTGTTCGCCCGCATCGCCGAGTGGCAGCGCAACCTGCGCACCCGCCATCAACTGGCACAGTTGAACGCACAACAGTTGGCGGATATCGGGCTCAGCGAGTGCGACCGCAGCCAGGAACTGGACAAGCCCTTCTGGCGCTAGGCAAGCAAGCCGTCGGGCACGGGGGCTTTTCGCCAGTACTGGAAGGGCCCCTGCCGCTTCGCTAGGCTTCACGCCATGGGGCGCCGCGCGTGCGGTGCCCTTCGTCCCGTACAGGAGTTATCCCCATGTCCCTTTCCCGCCTGCTTGGCGCGGCCACCCTGCTGGCCCTGGCCACCAGCGCCTCGGCCACCAGCTTCGTGGTCACCACTGATGCCGTCGTCGGTGCCGTCGGCGCCACCATGGATGCCACCTCGGATGTCACGTCCTCCCTGCGTGACGACAAGCTCGTGCTGGCCGCCCGCGACGACGCCGCCAGCTTCGTCGCCAGCTCCGGCGACATCCGTGGCGCACGCCTCGAAGCCGCCCTCGTGCACATCCGCAGCGCCCAGCCGCAGCTGCTGGCCAGCGACCTGCAACTGGCCGAAGCCATCCTCGCCCTGTGACGCCCCTCCCGGCAGGCGCGCCCCGCGCCTGCCGGCCCTGGCCCTGAACCCCGCATTCCGCTAGCCTTGGCGCCCGCCGCGCCCCTGGCCCGGCAGCCCTTTGCGCCGCTTCGCTCGGTTGGAACTGCGCCCGGGGTTTTTCGTCCAATGACCCGTACAGTTTTCACCTTCGGAGAGACCCCATGCGTCGCACGCTGATTGCCGCCGCCACCGCCCTCACCCTCGTTGCCGGCGCCGTCCAGGCACAGACCCTGGTTGCCACCAGCAATATCATCGTCCGCGCCTTCGGCCGCAGCATCGACTTCACCTCCGACACCACCACCTCGGTCCGCGACATGAAGGTGGTCCGCGAGGCCCGTGACGACGCCGCCAGCTTCGTCGCCAGCTCCGGCAACATCCGTGGCGTGCAGCTGGAAGCCGCCTTCAGCACCCTGCGCGAGCGCCTGCCGGAGGCCCGCGACGCCAGCGACGAAGCCCTGGCCCAGGCCATCCTCGCCCTCTGATCAGCGCCTTGAACCCGCGCCTGCCCACTGTCCTGCGCTGGCTTTGCCTCGCGGGGATAGTGGCGAGCGCAACAGTTCGGGCCGACCTGCAACTGGACCTGAACAGTGATGGCCTGAGCGCGCCCCAGCGCCAGGCCAGCCAGCAGTTGCTGGATGAAGCCCTCACCGCCCTGCCGCCGAGCTTCATCCAGCGCCTCGACCGCCGCGTCGAGGTCACCTGGGCCGATGACCTGCCCGACAACGCCTACGGCCGCGCCACCCGTATCGACGCCCTCGACCTCAACCGCGCCCTGCTGCCGGCCCTGGCCGATGGCAGCGCCGCCACCGAGAAAACCAACCGCCCCCACGGCACCGTGCGCCGCGAACTGCTGGCCACCGTTCTCCACGAACTCACCCACCTCTATGACCGCGCCCGCTGGCGCACCGCGGCCGAGCGCAGCCAGCAGTTCCGCTGCGGCCTGGCGGCCAGCAGCACCGGCCTGGTGGGCCAGCGTGGCGAATGCCGGGGACAGGTGGCGCGCCGCTTCAGCCTCAGCGACGACCCGCGCCTGCTCGACCTCGCCGGCTGGCCGCAACAGGTCGGTCGCCGGGGCGCACGTGAAGCGGAGAACCACCAGGCCGCGCGCAGCCCGGATCTCTACGAACTGAGCAACCCGCGCGAATTCGTCGCGGTGAACATGGAGTACTTCCTCCTCGCCCCCGCCTTCGCCTGCCGCCGCCCGGCGCTGTACCGCTACCTGCGCCAGCACTTCGGCTGGGCCCCGGCGCAGCAGGCCGAGTGCGGCAAGGACCTGGCCTACCTCAACGCCGGGCGCGACTTCGGCCGCCAGCCCCTGGGCCGCCTCGACCCCGAGCGGGTCTATGAGGTGGATTACCTGTTCGCCGAGGCCAACGACAACTGGGTCAGCCGCTGGGGCCACAGCATGCTGCGCCTGGTCATCTGCGCCCCCGGCCGGCCCCGTGGCCCCGACTGCCGCCTCGACCTCGACCAGCACCTGGTGCTGTCCTACCGCGCCTTCGTCGGCGACGTGCAGCTCTCCAGCTGGGACGGTCTCACCGGCGCCTACCCCTCGCGCCTCTTCGTGCTGCCGCTGTCCCAGGTGATCGACGAATACACCAAGGTGGAAATGCGCAGCCTCGCCTCGGTGCCGCTCAAGCTCGACCGCGAGCAGGTGCAGCAACTGGTGGAGCGCGCCGCCGAGATGCACTGGAGCTACGACGGCAACTACTGGTTCCTCTCCAACAACTGCGCGGTGGAAACCCTCAAGCTGCTGCGCAGCGGCACCGGCGACCCGCGCCTGAACGACCTCGACAGCATCATGCCCAACGGCCTGCTGGCCCTGCTGGAAGGGCGCGGCGTGGCCGACCCGGAACCGCTGCGCGACCCCAGGGAAGCCCTGCGTCTGGGCTACCGCTTCGACTCCTTCCGCGACCGCTACCAGGCCATGTTCAGCATCGCCCGTGAACGCCTGAAGCTGCCGCAAGCCGACGTGGAAACCTGGCTCGACCTGCCCGGCGACCAGCGCCGCCCCTGGATCGCCAACGCCGACCTGCGCGCCAGCGCCGCCCTGCTGCTGCTGGAGCAGGCCGCCATGCGCAAGCAGATGCTCCTGGCCCAGGACGAGCTCAAGCGGCGCTACCTCGACAGCCGCGAGACGCTCGGCAACGCCGAGTTCTCCAAGGCCGGCGGCACCCTGGAGCAGATCCTCGCCAACAGCGGCTTCCTCAGCCGCCCGGCGGACATGCTCGAAGGCGGCTACGGCCTGCCCCAGACCAGCGAATGGCAGCGCCTGGAAGCCGAGAGCAGCAGCCGCCAGCTGAAACTGCGTGGCCTCACCGATGATCTCGACCGCGAGCTGCACCAGCTCATCGACCCGCGCATCCTCGCCGAGCTGGACGCCGTGCAGCTCAACCTCGACCAGCTCAGCGCCCACCTGCGCCAGCTGCACAAGGACGCCGGCGGCATCGAATTGCCCTGACGGCCTCGCCCTACGGATAGCCCCAGCGGTGGGCTGAAGCCCACCCGATCAAGGCGCAGGCCGATAAGGAATGACTCCTGCCGGAAACCATCTGCGTGGGTTTCGCTGCGCTCTACCCACCCTACGTATTGCCGCCACGCCGTGGCATGAGCCCCGTAGGTCGGGTGCAACCCGGCGTCCCGTACACAGAACCTTCGCGGGTTTCACCCGCCCTACGCAGGCGCTGCCGTGACGGATGGCAGCACCGTAGGATGGGTTGAGCGAAGCGATACCCATCACCGCGATGGTGAGTGCGATGAGGGACTTCCCACCGAGCGCTAAGTGTCTACGGCGGCTTTGTATCCGCTCAGCCCGACTGTTCTGTGATCCCATTGTTTAGCCACAGGGGCGGCATGGGCCGGCTACAGCGTCTCCTCCTGCTCCTCCGGCAGGCCCGGGTCCAGGTGCAGCCAGGGCAGGCGGCTGCGCACCCAGATGTGCCGGTCCGGCAGGGCCTGGGCCACGTCGTCCATCGTCGCGGTGGTCACGTCCATGGTGCCCGGGCTGTGCTGGGTAAAGAGGCCGAGCAGGCAACCGCAGCCGCTGCAGAAGTACCGCGAGCAGCCGGGGGAGGAGTGGTATTCCGCCGGCTCGCCACGGGTCCAGGTGAAGGACGCCAGGGGCACGGTGATCCAGGTGGTGACGATGCCGCCGCTGGTGCGCCGGCAGTCCGAACAGTGGCAGTGGGCGATATCGGTGAGCGGGGCGTCGAAGCGGTAGCGCAGCCGCCCGCAATGGCAGCCGCCCATATGGACCTGGGTCATGGGTACATCCTCCTGTGCAGTGAGAAAACCTAGACGCTGAAATCCACCTCGGCCATGGTCGGCTTGCGCGCGAGCGCAGCCTTGCACAAGATGACCGCCTCTCCAACCGGACCACCGGACGTCGCTGTGATCCCATTGCTAGAGGCCCTCTGGCCCCTGTTCGCCTTGATAGTCGGCGGCTACGTGCTGCGCCTGAAGGGCTTCCCCGGCGATGCCTTCTGGCCTGCCGCCGAACGCCTCAATTACTTCATCCTCTTCCCCGCGCTGCTGTTCAGCAGCCTGGCCACGGCGCCGCTGGACAACCCCGCGCTGCCGCGCCTGGCCCTGGCGGTACTGCTGGGCCTGGGCATTGCCTGGGTGGCCTTGCTGGTGACCAAGCGGGTGCTGGGCTGGCCGGCGGCGCGCTTCGGTGCCATCACCCAGGGCGTGCTGCGCTTCAACACCTACCTGGGGCTGGCGGCCATCGGCAGCCTGTTCGGCAAGGAGGGCCTGGCCATCGCCGCGCTGATGCTGGCGTTGATGGTGCCCACGGTGAACCTGCTGTCGGTATGGTCGCTCACCGCCGAGCGCGGGGTCAGCGCCAAGGGCCTGCTGCTGCCGATCGCCAGGAACCCGCTGATCCTCGCCTGCCTCGCCGGCGCCGCTTACAACCTCGCCGGCTTCGGCCTGGGTGGCGGCATCGACCGCCTGCTCAACCTGTTCGCCGTGGCCAGCCTGCCCCTGGGCCTGCTCTGCGTCGGCGCGGCCCTGCAACCCCGCGAGCTGAGCGGCGAGCTGCCGGCCCTGGGCTGGAACTGCGCAGTGCGCCTGCTGGCCATGCCCGCCCTGGCCTTCGCCGTGGCGCGCCTGCTCGGCCTGCCGGCGATGGAGAGCAGCATCCTGGTGCTGTTCTTCGCCCTGCCCACCGCCCCCACCGCCTACGTGCTGACCCGCCAGCTGGGCGGCGACGGCCATCTGATGGCGGGCATCATCACCCTGCAGACGCTGCTTTCCGGGGCGACCCTGCTGCTGGTGCTGGCCTTGTTGCAGGGGGTTGCATGAACGCCCGCTGGCTTTACGGGCTGCTGCCCTGCCTGGCGCTTCAGCCGGCCCTGGCTGCGCCAATTGAGGAACAGAACCCGTTCGTCCAGGGCGCCGTATACGCCGGGGTCATCACCCTGTCGCCGTTTTTCACCCTCACCTTCAGCCTGCGCTCCATGGGCGGCGGCGAGCCCCGGTTGGTGCTGGTGCGCGACGATGCGGCGAGCTTTCTCGCCAGTGACGGGGCCATCCGTGGCGCCCAGCTGGAAGGTGCGCTGCAAGTGCTGCGCCAGCGCGAGGAGCTGGCCCGGTACAGCGACCAGGAATTGGCCGAGGCGATACTCGCCCAACCGCTCTGAGCGCCGCCCGTCCGGAATTCGCCGCACGTTCACCGCCCGTTCGCTGCGAAAGCTGGCTGAAAGCTTCGCCCCTTAGCATCGCCCCACTGCCGGCAAAGACCGGCCGCCGGGCGCTGCATCCGCTCCGCCCGGCAACCCCGACAACAACAAAATGGGTGATTGCCATGTTCCGCTCCTGCCGCCTTCACGGCCTCGTTCCGCCCCCTCTCCGTACCCGACCCGCGCGCTGAACCCGCCCCGCCCTCGTCGCCCCTCGTCCGGAGATTCCCATGCTGACCTTCCTTGGCTTCGCCATGGTCATGACCTTCATGTACCTGATCATGACCAAGCGCCTGTCCGCGCTGATCGCACTGATCATCGTCCCCATCGCCTTCGCCCTGCTCGGCGGCTTCGCGGCCGGCATCGGCCCGATGATGCTGGAGGGCATCGGCAAGCTCGCGCCCACCGGCGTGATGCTGATGTTCGCCATCCTCTACTTCGCCCTGATGATCGACTCCGGGCTGTTCGACCCCGCCGTGCGCGCCATCCTGCGGGTGGTCAAGGGCGACCCGCTGAAGGTCTCGGTGGGCACCGCCGCCCTGGCGCTGATCGTCTCCCTCGACGGTGACGGCGCCACCACCTACATGATCTGCGTGGCCGCCCTGCTGCCGCTCTACAGCCGCCTGGGCATGAGCCCGCTGATCATGGCGGGGCTGATCATCCTCGCCGGCGGCATCATGAACATGACCCCCTGGGGTGGCCCCACCGCCCGCGCCGCCAGCGCCCTGCACGTGGACCCGTCGGACATCTTCGTGCCGATGATCCCGGCCATGGTCGCCGGCGCCGTAGCGCTGTTCGCCCTGGCCTGGGTCTATGGCAAGCGTGAGCGGGCCCGCCTCGGCGTGCTGCAACTGCCGGACGAACAGATCAGCCACGACGAGATCAGCGTTTCCCAGTACCCGGAAGCGCGCCGGCCGAAACTGCTGTGGGTGAATGCGGCGCTGACGGCCACGCTGATGGTGACGCTGATCGCCGGCCTGCTGCCGCTGCCGGTGCTGTTCATGATCGCCTTCAGCATCGCCATGATCATCAACTACCCCTGTCTGCAGCAGCAGAAGGAGCGCGTCGCGGCCCATGCCGGCAACGTGCTGGCGGTGGTGGGGCTGATCTTCGCCGCGGGCATCTTCACCGGCATCCTCTCCGGCACCGGCATGGTGGAGGCGATGTCCAAGAGCCTGCTGGCGGTGATCCCGCCATCCCTCGGGCCGTACATGGCGGTGATCACGGCGCTGGTGAGCATGCCCTTCACCTTCTTCATGTCCAACGACGCTTTTTATTACGGCGTGTTGCCGGTTCTCACCGAAGCGGCGGGCCATTACGGCATCAGCCCGGTGGAGATGGCGCGGGCCTCCATCGTAGGCCAGCCGGTGCACCTGCTCAGTCCGCTGGTGCCCTCCACCTACCTGCTGGTGGGCCTGGCGAAGATCGAATTCGGCGACCACCAGCGCTTCACATTGAAGTGGGCGGTGATGATCTGTCTGTGTATCCTGCTCGCCGCACTGTTACTCGGCGTGTTCCCGCTGTTCGGTACACACTGAACCGCAGGCGACGCGCCCTCGCCGAAGCCGGAAATGCCCCCGCGCACTTTCCGGCTTCGTCGTGCTCCAACCCCCTGAACGCAGCAACGCACGAGGAAACCGCATCATGGAATGGCTGACCAGCCCGGAAATCTGGGTCGCCTTCTTCACCCTGACCGCCCTGGAGATCGTCCTGGGCATCGACAACATCATCATGATCGCCATCCTCGTGGGCCGCATGCCGCCGCACATGCAGGCACGCACCCGCTTCTTCGGCCTGGCGCTGGCGATGGTCACCCGCATCCTGCTGCTGCTGTCGATCACCTGGATCATGCGGCTCACCGCCGACCTGTTCCACGTCTTCGACCAGGGCATCTCGGGGCGCGACCTGATCCTGTTCTTCGGCGGCCTGTTCCTGCTGTGGAAGAGCAGCACCGAGATGTACCACAGCCTCGAAGGCGAGGATGAAACCGAGCAGCCGCAGGCCGGTGGCGCCGCGCGCAACTTCATCGGCACCATCATCCAGATCGCCATCATCGACATCGTGTTCTCCCTGGACTCGGTGATCACCGCCGTGGGCATGGTTTCCCACGTGCCGGTGATGGTCGCCGCCATCGTCGTCGCCGTGCTGGTGATGATGGCCGCCGCCGGCACCATCAGCGACTTCATCGACAAGCACCCGAGCCTGAAGATGCTGGCCCTGTCGTTCCTCGTGGTGGTCGGTACCGTGCTCATCGCCGAGTCGTTCGAAGTCCACGTGCCGAAGGGCTACGTCTACTTCGCCATGGCCTTCTCCCTGGCCGTGGAAGCCCTGAACATCCGCATGCGCACCGCGCGCAAGCGCAAGGAAGACCCGGTCAAGCTGCGCAAGGACATCCCCGGGGAATAAGCCCGGGCGTCATCGCCAGCTGAAATGAAGAACGGGGCCGAATGGCCCCGTTTTTTGTGGGTGGGTAGAAGCCGGCTCACACCGGTTCGAAGCGTTCGCCTCGAAAGCAGCGCACCGGGTTGCCCCGTTCCACCCGGTGGTGGAACAGGCGTCGCTCGGCGCGCAGGGCGTCGTCGGCCTGTTCGGCGCGTTGTGCCAGGCGCTGGCCGATGAGCAGCGTGGCCAGGCGCTTGTTGGCGTGCTGGCTGCGTTCGCTCTGCACCTTGACGCTGATGCCGCTGGCCAGGTGGGTGGCGCGCACCGCCGAGTCGGTGGTGTTGACGTGCTGGCCGCCCGGGCCCGAGGAGCGCAGGGCTTCGAAGCGGATCTCACCTTCCAGGCTGGCCGGTGGCGCGGCGAACCGCGCACCGCCGAAGAACCAGTTCTTGCGCCCGTGGTTGGGCCGGTAGGGGCTGGGGCAGGTCCATTGCAGGGAGCCTTCCCAGTGCCCGGCCAGCTCGTCCGCACGCGCGCCGTCCAGGGCCAGGAGCACGGAGTCGAGCGTGCCGCGACGGGCGCCCTCCTCCCGCTCCAGCACCTGGGCCTGCACATCCAGCGTGGCGGCTTCGTCCAGCAGCCGGTGCAGCGCCTTGGCCACCGCCAGGGCGCATTCGTCCGGCCCCTGGGCCGCCGAGAGTTGCAGAAGGATCATCAGCAGCAGCCTCCCTTGGTCTTGTAGGTGAGCACCGGCTTGAGCCGCGCCAGTACCCGCACCAGGCCGGCCTCGCGCAGGGCGCCGACCACCGAATCGATGGCCTTGTAGGCTTCCGGCGCTTCCTCGTAGATCAGCGCACGGTCGGCGCAGATCACCCGGCTGCCCAGGGCGGTGCGTTCCAGTTGCTCGACGCTGTAGCGCTTGGCGAGGCGGTCCTTGCACTCGCTGCGCATCCACTTGCGCCCAGCGCCGTGGGCCAGCGAGAGCAGGCTGCGCTCGTCGGCCACCGGTGCCACCAGGTAGCTGTAGTCGCCCCGGGAGCCGGGGATGACCATCACGCCCTGGTCCGCCGGCGTGGCGCCCTTGCGGTGCAGCCAGCCGTCGACGCCGCCGATGGTCGCGGCGGAGACGAGGTTGTGGTTCACGTCCAGCAGTTGCTCGCCGTCGGCACGCAGGCGTTCCAGCATGCGTCGGGCGATCAGTTGCCGGTTGGCCTCGGCGAAGCGCAAAGCGCCGTCGTGGCGGGCCAGGTAGTGCTCGGCGTCTGCGCTGCCGGCTTCCAGGCCGGCGTGGCTGAAGCGGTCCACCTGCTCGCGCAGGATGGCTTCGCCCAGGCCACGGGAGCCGCTGTGCACCAGCAGGAGCAGGTGCTTGCGGTCGACGCCCAGGGCCGCCAGGGCCGCGTCGTCATAGGCTTCGTCGAGCTGCTGCAGCTCGGCGAAGTGGTTGCCACCGCCGATGGTGCCCAGGGAACGCTCGTGCCCGCAGGGCGGCAGGCCGAAGGCGGCGATCGCCTCCTGCCAGCTGTCGTCCAGCGGTGCGTCGAGGGAGCCCAGGCGCTTCTCCAGCTTGTCCAGGTGCAGCTTGGCGACCGGAATGTCGGTGCGCCAGAAGGCCATGCCGCAGCCGATGTCGTTGCCCACCAGCGCCGGGTAGAAGCGGCCGCTGGAGAAGAACGCGGCGCCCACCGGGTAGCCACGTCCCGGGTGCAGGTCCGGCATGCCGGCCACCCGTTGCATGCCCGGCAGGCGGGCGGTGGTTTCAAGTTGCTGGATCGCCTTTCCTTCGATCCAGGTGTCGTCCGCGGCGATCAGGGTGATGCCGTCGGACAAATTGCGAATGCAAGTGCCCATAGTCCAATCCAAATGGGTTGAAACGAAAAATGCTTGGATTTGGCAGGTCTGGGTCGGGCAGTGCGGAACCGTCGCGAAGAAGGACGGAAGAAGCGATTAAGCCAGGCGCGACCTGCAAAGGGTGATCAGTGTTTGCATGATGGACCTCCTTTTGCTGTCGGTTGAGGGGAGAAGAAGGCGCGAATCCTAGGCCGATCCGCGCCGCTGCGCAATCCCCGTCATGCACGACTCATGATTGACCGCACAAAGCCCGCAGGGCCGGGTCGCGCACCTGCAGCAGCTCGAACAGCCCCAGCGCCTGCAGCGCCGGCAGGGCGGCCAGCACCTCCCGTTCGGCAGCGGCGCGCTGCTGCGCCGGGGTGGCCGGGTCGCACCAGCACCGGGCGTTGATCAGGAAGGCGCCCACCGTGCCCTTGCGCACGCGGGTGCCGTTGAAGTCACGGTGGTCGAGATGATCGGGGAGCAGGTCTTCGGCACGCATGGCGGTGTCCTCCTGTGGATGAGGGCCCACTCTGCGGCCGGGGACTTGGCTAAACTGCCTTATCCATGCCGTTCGATAACGTGAAATTGCCAATGTCGCAGCCCCTGGTTTCACCCACCCTCGCCCAGGCAGGCGGCGGCCCGCTGCTGGTCGCGGCGTGGCAGCACAGCCCCCTCGAGCGCCAGACCGCCCTCCATTGCCACGCCCGTGGCCAGCTGCTCGGCGCTGGGCAGGGCCTGCTGTCGGTGACGGCGGCCGACAGCCACTGGGTGGTCCCGGCCACCCATGCGGTGTGGGTGCCGCCGGGTTGCGAGCATGCCCTGCGTTCCCACGGGCCCTTCGATGGCTGGAGCGTCTATGTGGCGCCGCAGGCGTGCCGGGAATTGCCGCAGGCGCCCCGGATCATCGCCACCTCGGGCCTGCTGCGGGAGGCGGTGCGGCGTGCGACGGACTGGGGCGAGGGGCCGCTGGATGCACGGCAGCTGCGCATCGCCGGGGTGATCCTCGACGAGCTGCTGGGCCTGCCGGAAGAACCCTTCGGCCTGCCGCTGCCGACGGACCCGCGCCTGCGGCGCATCTGCCAGGCACTGGCCGATGAGCTGGCGGACAACCGCAGCCTGGAGGCCTGGGCGCAATGGGCGGGGATGTCGTCCCGGACCCTGGCCCGGCGCTTCGTCGAGGAGACGGGCTTCGCCTTCGGCCAGTGGCGCCAGCGCGCACGCCTGCTGCGGGCCCTGGAGCGCCTGGCGGCGGGCGATGCGGTGACACGGGTGGCGCTGGAGCTGGGCTATGACAACGTCAGTGCGTTCATCGCCATGTTCCGGCGCCACTTCGGGGTGACGCCGGGTCGCTACTTCGCGCGCTAGTCGTCGCCGCCCACGGCGAAGTTGGGCAGGGAGTCCACCGGCTGGGCGAACTTGAAGGGGATGGATTCCAGCGCCAGGCCGACGTTGCGCTGGATGACGAAATGCAGGTGCGGGCCGGTACTGTTGCCGGTGTTGCCGGAACGGCCGATCTGCTCGCCGATGGCCACGCGCTGGCCCTCCTGGACCCTCACCGAGCCACGCATCAGGTGCAGGTAGACGCCCATGGTGCCGTCGTTGTGGAGGATGCGCACGAAGTTGCCGGAGGGGTTGTTGCCCCGGCCGCTCTGCTGGTTTTCGATCTTCACCACCATGCCCGGGCGGGCGGCGACGATGGGCGTGCCTTCGGGCATGGCCACGTCCTGGGCGTAGCGGCCCTTGGGGGTGAAGTGGCTGTACTGGCCGTTGGCACCCTGGGTGAGGCGGAACGGGCCACCGAGCCAGGGCAGCGGGTAGTTGTAGAGCGAAGGCTGCTGCCGCGGGTCGCCCAGGGCGTAGCGCAGGCGCGGCTTGTAGCGCATGGCCTTGCTGGAGTCGGCCGGGGCCAGGGTGGCGAGGCGGATCTTGCTGCGCGGCGGCAGCACCCAGCGGATGGGCTTGTCCGGCGCGCCCACGGCGTTGCTGACGTTGCTCAGGCTCAGCTCCACTTCCACCGGCGCGTAGAGGTCGTTGCGCACCAGCAGGGTTTCGCCGGCATCGTGCTTCTGGGTTTCCAGCTTCACCGAGAGGTCCAGGCGCTCGACCATGCGATCACGGAAGACGAACACCTGCGCGCCCGCGACGGCCTTGTCGGTGTAGGTGACCACGCCGTTGGCATCGGTGTACTTGTAGATGGTCAGCGCGCACGCCGGCAGGGCTGCCGCCAGCGAACCGCAGAGAAGAAGAATGCGCCCTAGCATGACTGCATGGATCTAGTGGTTATGGGTATCCCGGAGCTGGCAAGCCTAGCAGCGCCGCCGACACCACGCGAGGCGCCGGCCGTCGGGCTGTGACGGGGTTGGCTCAGGCGCCGGGTACGAAATGTTTCTGCGCCGAGCCACGGGCGATCAGGCGAGAAAGGTAGTCGAGCTTCTGCGGGTCGCGGTCGACGAAGCGGAAGGTCAGCTGCAGCCATTCGCTGTCGGGCTTGGGCTCCAGGGCCGCCACCGAGTGCAGGTAGCCGTTGAGGCGCGCCACCTCGCCGCCTTCGCCCTGCTCCAGGTCGAGCACGGCGCTTTCCAGCACCTGGGGCAGCGGCTCGCCACGCTTCACCACCAGGTGGGCGTCCTTGAGGCTGATGGTCTTGATCACGCAGGAGAGCACGCCGCTGGGCAGGCGCAGCTGCGCCTGGCCACGACCGCCCGGTGCCTGGCCGGCGGCCTTGGCCGACGGGGTCGGTGCAGCCGGCTTGGCAGCAGCCTTGGGTGCCGCGGCGGGCTTGACCACCTCGGCCTTGCCGCCGGTGAGGGCGGCCAGGGAATCATTGGCGAAGCCGCCGCTGCTGAGCATCTTCGGCGGCGCGCCGGCGGCCAGGGCTTCGAGCTTGCCGGCGCGGGCCAGCTGCTTCTTCACCTTGGTCACCAGCTGGTCGTTGGAGAAGGGCTTGCCGATGTAGTCGGAGACGCCGGCCTGGATGGCCTGCACCACGTTCTCCTTGTCGCCACGGCTGGTGACCATGACGAAGGGCGTGGTCTTCAGCGTGTCCTGGGAGCGGCACCAGGTGAGCAGCTCGAGGCCGGACATCTCCGGCATCTCCCAATCGCAGAGGATCAGGTCGACGGCCGAACGCGCCAGCATCTGCTGGGCCTTGCGCCCGTTGATCGCTTCTTCGATCTGGATGCCGGGGAAGTGATCGCGCAGCCCCTTCTTCACCAGATCGCGAATGAAGGACGCATCGTCCACTACCAGCACTGTCACCTTGCTCATCGACCACTCCTCAGAGAACGGGCGTAAGCATAGCCTCGGCTGATAGCGCTTTGCCAAACTGAATGCGACATCGCGCACCCTTTCGGGTGAAAGGTGGTTTCCGGGATGGTGCCGGGGCATTGAAAGGCACGGGTTTCGTGAGGCTCGCGGAGCACGAAGACGTCGCGCACTCCGGACGTAGGGTGGATGACGCTCTTTTCATCCACCAAACGATGCCGCCGGAAAGCACATTGCGTTGGCGGCGCGTGGGGCACGTCCGGTGCACGCCGGTCACGCCGATTGGTGGATGGGAGAAGCGTCATCCACCCTACGCGAGGCCGTGCCAATGAGCTGTGGTTGGGCCCCCGTCGGTGATGCACCCTACGACACGCATTCATCCTGTCGAGTGCTCAGTTCGAATCGCCACAGGCAGAGTCGATGATTCATGACCACCGTCCCAAGGACTTGGCTTCCCACGTTCAAATGAATCCGCGCCCACAAAGGTGAGGCATGGGGCGCCACCGAGCGGGCGACGCTTCGCGAGCAGAGCTCGCTCCTACGGTGGGGATGGAGCAGGTGGGGAAGGTGGTTGGAGCCACCCACGAAAACGCCCGGCATGGCCGGGCGTTTTCCTGAAGCGGGGCGGGTCAGTTGGCGGGGGTGTCGCCACCCTTGTTGGCAGTGCCCTTCACTTCTTCCTGCATGCGCGCCAGGCCCATGTGGCGGACGTCGGTACCGCGCACCAGGTAGATCACCAGTTCGGCGATGTTGCGTGCGTGGTCGCCGATGCGCTCCAGGGAACGCAGGGCCCAGATGATGTTGAGCACGCGGCTGATGGCGCGCGGGTCTTCCATCATGTAGGTGACCAGCTCGCGCAGGGCGGTCTTGTACTCGCGGTCGATGGTCTTGTCGTACTGGGCCACGGACAGGGCCAGGTCGGCATCGAAGCGAGCGAAGGCGTCCAGCGACTCCTGCACCATGCGACGCACCTGGTCGCCGATGTGGCGGACTTCGACGTAGCCGCGCGGCGACACGCCTTCCTCGCAGAGCTGGATGGCGCGGCGGGCGATCTTCGAGGACTCGTCGCCGATGCGCTCCAGGTCGATCACCGACTTGGAGATGCTGATGATCAGGCGCAGGTCGGAGGCCGCCGGCTGGCGACGGGCGAGGATGCGTACGCACTCCTCGTCGATGTTGCGCTCCATCTGGTTGATCTGGTCGTCGATCTCGCGCACCTGCTGGGCCAGGCCCGAGTCGGCGTCGATCAGCGCGGTGACGGCGTCGTTGACCTGTTTCTCCACCAGGCCGCCCATCGCCAGGAGGTGGCTGCGCACGTCCTCCAGTTCGGCGTTGAACTGCTGGGAGATGTGATGGGTGAGGCTGTCTTTGTCGATCATGTTCGCTCCGCGAAAGCTGGAAGCTTGAAGCCAGAAGCTTGAAGCCTGTTTATCGGTGCCCGTCGTCCAACCTCCAGCTTCAAGCTTCCCGCTTCAAGCTGGCGTTCATGCGACTAGCCATAGCGACCGGTGATGTAGTCCTCGGTCTGCTTCTTGGCCGGGTTGGTGAACAGGGTATCGGTATCGCCGAATTCGATCAGCTTGCCCATGTACATGAACGCCGTGTAGTCGGAGACGCGCGCGGCCTGCTGCATGTTGTGGGTGACGATGACGATGGTGTACTTGCTCTTCAGCTCGTAGATCAGCTCTTCCACCTTGAGGGTGGAGATCGGGTCCAGGGCCGAGCAGGGTTCGTCGAGCAGCAGCACTTCGGGTTCGACCGCGATGGTGCGGGCGATGACCAGACGCTGTTGCTGGCCGCCGGAGAGGCCGAGGGCGGATTCGTGCAGGCGGTCCTTGACCTCTTCCCACAGCGCCGCGCCCTTGAGGGCCCATTCAACGGCTTCGTCGAGCACGCGCTTCTTGTTGATGCCCTGGATGCGCAGGCCGTAGACGACGTTCTCGTAGATGCTCTTGGGGAAGGGGTTCGGCTTCTGGAACACCATGCCGACGCGGCGGCGCAGCTCGGCCACTTCCTCGCCCTTGCGGTAGATGTTGTTGCCGTCGAGGCGGATCTCGCCATCGACGCGGCAGCCATCCACCAGGTCGTTCATGCGGTTGAAGCAGCGCAGCAGCGTGGACTTGCCGCAGCCGGACGGACCGATGAAGGCGGTCACGCGCTGTTTCGGGATGTTCATCTGCACGTCGTACAGGGCCTGCTTCTCGCCGTAGTACAGGTTGAGGCCGGGCACTTCGAGGGCAACGGTTTCCTCGGCCAGGCTCAGGCTCTGCTTGCTGCGGCCGAGGGCGGAAATGTTGACGCCGTGGCTATGGCTTTCGTGTTGCATGATTTCACTCCGTTCGTAGCGCCTGGCTACAAGCTTCAAGTTTCAAGCGGAGCGGCGTGTGGCACGCCGCTCGGGGCTAACTCAGTTGTCCAGCGCCTTGTACTTCTCGCGCAGGTGGTTGCGGATGGCGACGGCCGAGAGGTTCAGCAGCGCGATCACCAGCACCAGCAGCAGCGCGGTGGCGTACACCAGCGGGCGGGCGGCCTCTACGTTGGGGCTCTGGAAGCCGACGTCGTAGATGTGGAAGCCCAGGTGCATGATCTTCTGGTCGAGGTGCAGGTAGGGGTAGTTGCCATCCACCGGCAGGCTCGGGGCCAGCTTGACCACGCCCACCAGCATCAGCGGCGCCACTTCACCGGCGGCGCGGGCCACGGCGAGGATCAGGCCGGTCATCATGGCCGGGCTGGCCATCGGCAGGACAATCTTCCACAGGGTCTCGGCCTTGGTCGCGCCCAGGGCCAGGGAGCCCTCACGCACCGCACGGGGAATCCGCGCCAGGCCTTCCTCGGTGGCCACGATCACCACCGGCACCGCGAGGATGGCCAGGGTCAGCGAGGCCCAGAGCAGGCCCGGGGTGCCGAAGGTCGGCGCCGGGGCGGCTTCGGGGAAGAACAGGCGGTCGATGGAACCACCCAGTACGTAGACGAAGAAGCCCAGGCCGAACACGCCGTAGACGATGGCCGGGACACCGGCCAGGTTGTTCACGGCGATGCGGATGATGCGGGTGAGCACGCCCTGCTTGGCGTATTCGCGCAGGTAGATGGCCGCCACCACGCCGAAGGGGGTGACGATCACGGCCATGATCAGGGTCATCATCACGGTGCCGAAGATGGCCGGGAAGATACCGCCTTCGGTGTTGGCCTCACGGGGGTCGTCCGCCAGGAACTCCCACAGCTTGGCGAAGTAGAAGCCGATCTTCTGGAACACACCCATGGCGTTGGGCTGGTAGGCATGCACGATCTTGCCCAGGGTGATTTCCTGCTCCTGGCCACCGGCTTCGCGAACCACCACGCTGTCGCGGTTGAAGGCTTCGTGCAAGCCGCCCAGCTGGGCTTCGAGGCCCTTGTAGCGGGCATCCAGCTCGGCACGCGCAGCAGCCAGGTCGGCCTGGGCGGCGGCGTCCAGCTTGCCGTCCAGCTCCAGCTTGCGGCCATCCAGGCGCAGGCGTTCGAGGCCATGGTTGATGGCGCCGATGTCCTTCTTCTCCAGCTTGTAGAGCTGGGCGTAGAGGTCATCGACACGCTTCAGGCGCTTCTGCAGCTCGGCCATGGCGGCCTCGCCCTCGGCGACGACCTGGCCGTTCTCCTTGACGCTCACCAGGCGGCCGTAGAAGTTGCCCCACTCGCGGCGCTCCATGGCGATCAGCTCGGCGGGCTTCTTCTGGTCTTGCAACCATTCGCCCACCACCCAGGTGAAGTCGCTGCCGTAGACCTCGCGGTTGCCCACCTTGAGCAGCTCGCGGGTCATGAACTCGGGGCCTTCTTCGGGCACCGGCAGGCCAGCACCCTTGAGGCGCGCACGGGACACTTCTTCGATCTGCACCGCTTCGCCGATCAGCGCCTTGGGCGCCTGGCCCGGCACGCTGTACTGGGCTTCGATCAGGTCGGCCGGCCAGAAGTGGCCAAGACCGCGTACGGCGATCACCGACAGCAGGCCGATGGTCATGATGACGGCGATGGACACGGCGCCACCGCTCATCCACACACCTGGCGCGCCGCTCTTGAACCAGTATTTGAGGGAAACCTGTTTCACGGAATTCTCCACCTTAAAGCGAGGCGTATTTCTTGCGCAGGCGCTGACGGATCAGCTCTGCCAGGGTGTTCATCACGAAGGTGAACATCAGCAGCACCAGGGCCGCGAGGAACAGCACGCGGTAGTGCGAGCCACCCACTTCGGACTCCGGCATTTCCACCGCGACGTTGGCTGCCAGGGTGCGCATGCCTTCGAAGATGTTCACTTCCATCACCGGGGTGTTGCCGGTGGCCATCAGCACGATCATGGTCTCGCCCACTGCACGGCCGAGGCCGATCATCAGTGCCGAGAAGATGCCCGGGCTGGCGGTGAGGATCACTACGCGGGTCAGGGTCTGCCAGGGCGTGGCGCCCAGGGCCAGGGAACCGTAGGTGAGGCTGCGCGGCACGCTGAAGATGGCGTCTTCGGCGATGGAGAAGATGTTCGGGATCACCGCGAAGCCCATGGCCAGGCCGACGATCAGGGCGTTGCGCTGGTCGTAGGTGATGCCCAGGTCATTGCTGATCCACAGGCGCATGTCGCCACCGAAGAACCAGGCTTCCAGCAGCGGGCTCATACCCAGGGCGAACCAGCCCACCAGCAGCACCACGGGGATCAGGATCGCCGCCTCGAAACCGTCCGGCACGCGCAGGCGGATCGACTCCGGCAGGCGGCTCCAGAGGAAGCCGGCGAGCAGGATGCCGATCGGCGTCAGCAACAGCAGGCTGAAGATGCCCGGCAGGTGGCCTTCGACGTAGGGCGCCAGGAACAGGCCGGCGAAGAAGCCGAGGATCACCGTCGGCAGCGCTTCCATCAGCTCGATCACCGGCTTCACCTTGCGACGCATGGTCGGGGCCATGAAGTACGCGGTGTAGATGGCGGCGGCGATGGCCAGCGGAGCGGCCAGCAGCATGGCGTAGAAGGCGGCCTTGAGGGTGCCGAAGGTCAGCGGTGCCAGGCTCAGCTTGGGTTCGAAATCAGTGTTGGCGGCGGTGGATTGCCAGACGTACTTGGGTGCGTCGTAGCTTTCGTACCAGACCTTGCCCCACAGCGCGCTCCAGGAGACTTCCGGGTGCGGGTTGCGCAGGCTGAAGGGCAGCAGCTGGCCGCCCTCCTCGACTATCACGCGGTTGGCGCGGGGCGAGAAGGCCATCAGGCCGGCGCCGTCGGTGACCTGTTCGATCAGCAGGGTGCGCTCGGCGGTGCTGTGGAAGACGCCGAGCTTGCCGCTGGCATCCAGAGCCAGGAAGCCCTTGCGGCGCTCTTCGGGGGCGATCTGCACCACCGGTGCCTTGCCCAGCTGGAAGCTGCGGATGTGGGTCAGGCGGGCTTCGCCGTCGGCGCCACGGACCATGAACCACTGGCTCACGTCGCCCTTGGAGTCACCGATCATCAGCGAGATGCCGCCCAGCAGCAGGCCGCTGGCGGAGACTTCGCGATCGCCTTCCTCGAACAGCTTGTAACGGCCGTTGAGGCTCTTCTCGTGCAGGCTGAAGACGTCTACCTGGGCGCGGCCGTTGACCACGTAAAGCCATTGCAGGCGCGGGTCGACGTAGATCGCCTTGATCGGCTCGGTCATCTGCGGCAGGTCGATGGCGTTCTGCTCGACGGTGGTCTCGCCGGTCATCATGTTCTCTTCGCTGACCAGCTCCTGCACGTGCAGCTGGTTACCGGTGGAACCGGCCAGCAAAAGGGTCTCGTCGTTGTGGCTGACCGCCACATGCTCCAGGGCGCCGCCGGCCTGGTTCAGTACCAGGGGCTTGTCGCCGTAGGGGAAGTCGATCTGCGGGGTGATCACCCGTTTGTTGTCCGGGTAGGTCACCACGTAGCTGTGCTTGAACAGCAGCGCCTGGCCGTTGCTCAGGCCCAGGGCCACCAGCGGGCTGCCGGGCTGGTCCTGGCCGATGGAGGCAACGCTGACGCCAGCCGGCAGGGGCAGTTGGCTACGCTTGAGTTCGGCGCCGTCCTTGGTGGAGAAGAAGACCGCTTCACCCTTGTCGGAAACACGCATGCCGACCTGGTTCTGCTCCTCGATGGTCAGCAGCAGCGGCTTGCCGGCGTCCTGCTGGAGCCAGGCAGGGCTCTGCACCTTCTTCGCGGTCAGCTCGGCACCCTGGAACAGGGGCAGCACCACGTAGGCGAGGTAGAAGAAGATCAGGGTAATGGCCGCGAGAACGGCCAGGCCGCCCACCAGTACGTACCAGCGGGTCAGGTTGTCTTTCAACGCACGGATGCGGCGCTTGCGCTGCAGCGCCGGCGTGTTGAAATCGATGCGCGCGGGGGGATTCGTCGAGGTCATGGGGGAACTGGCCAGATCATTCATGGGCACACCCTAAAGCCTTCGTATGACAGAAAGATTACAGCGAGGTGACGCAACGAGGCCCACCCTGGGCATGGTGCCGGGGGCGGGCCTCCATGGCGGGGGTCTCCCGCCATCGTCGCGTCCTTGCGGGGCGGTCTGCTAAGCGACCGCCCCCTTCATCTGTCCTGGATTACAGGCCCAGATCCTTCAGTGCTTTTTCAGCGACCTTGGCCGGCAGCGGGATGTAGCCATCCTTCACCACGACCTGCTGGCCTTGTTGCGACAGGACCAGCTTCACGAACTCGGCTTCCAGCGGGGCCAGAGGCTTGTTCGGGGCCTTGTTGACGTAAACGTAGAGGAAGCGGGACAGCGGGTAGGTGCCGTTCAGGGCGTTCTGCTCGTTGTCTTCAACGAACTCGCCGCCTTCTTTCTTGGCCAGGGCCACGGTCTTCACGCTGGAAGTCTTGTAGCCGATGCCCGAGTAGCCGATGCCGTTGAGGGACTGGCTGATGGACTGGACGACGGAAGCCGAACCCGGCTGCTCGTTGACGTTGGCCTTGAAGTCGCCTTTGCACAGGGCTTCTTCCTTGAAGTAGCCGTAGGTGCCGGATACCGAGTTACGGCCGAACAGCTGAACCGGCTTGGCAGCCAGGTCACCGGTCACGCCCAGGTCGCCCCAGGTCTTGACGTCGCTCTTGCCACCGCACAGGCGGTTGGCGGAGAAGATGGCGTCAACCTGCTGCATGGTCAGGCCTTTGATGGGGTTGTCCTTGTGCACGAAGATCGCCAGGGCGTCGACGGCAACCGGAACAGCGGTCGGCTTGTAGCCGTACTTCTGTTCGAAGGCCTGCAGCTCGACGTCCTTCATCTTGCGGCTCATCGGGCCCAGGTTGGCGGTGCCTTCGGTCAGAGCCGGCGGCGCGGTGGAAGAACCGGCGGCCTGGATCTGGATGTTCACGTTCGGGTATTCACGCTTGTAGGCTTCAGCCCACAGAGTCATCAGGTTGGCCAGGGTGTCCGAACCAACGCTGGAGAGGTTGCCGGATACGCCAGTGGTCTTGGTGTAGGACGGGATGGACGGGTCGACAGCGGCAACCGCGCTGGCGGTCGCAACGCCGGCGGCGACGAAAGTCAGGGCCGCCATCAAACGCTTCAGTTTCATGCCTTGCTCCTAGCAAAGGATCGGGTTGGATGAATCGGGGGCCAGTATCTGCAGGCCGTATGAACACTCTATGAACCGAATATGACAATTGGATGAATGGCCATCATGGCTGTCCAACTCTGCTTGAATGAGCCCGCACCCCTCAGGAGAACGCCCATGCACCCCCTACGACTGATGCCCCTGGCGGTCCTCGTCGCCGCCTGCTCGGCCTGCGGCGACAAGGCCAGCCTGGAGGTGAGCGACGGCACCGGCGCCAACCCGACGCTGCCGCCGCCGAACAAGACCCTGCTGCCCACGGTGAACGTGGCCCCGGCCAAGGGCTGGGCCGAAGGTGGCCAGCCCAGCGCCACCGCCGGCACCGAGGTGAAGGCCTTTGCCGCTGGCCTGGACCACCCGCGCTGGCTCTACCTGCTGCCCAATGGCGATGTGCTGGTGGCCGAGAGCAACGCCCCGGCTTCCGGTGAAGGCTTCAGCCTCAAGGGCTGGATCGCCGGCAAGGTGATGGAGAAGGCCGGCGCCCGCACCCCCAGCGCCGACCGCATCACCCTGCTGCGCGACACCGACGGCGACGGCGTGGCCGACCTGAAGACGCCCTTCCTGGAGAACCTCCACTCGCCCTTCGGCATGGCCCTGGTGGGTGGCGACTTCTATATCGCCAACGCCGACGCCCTGGTGCGCGTGCCCTACGAGGAAGGCCAGACGCGCATCGAGGCCACGCCGCAGAAGGTCACCGACCTGCCGGCAGGCATCAACCACCACTGGACCAAGAACGTCATCGCCAGCCGCGACGGTAGCAAGCTGTATGTCACCGTCGGCTCCAACAGCAACGTCGGCGAGAACGGCCTGGAGATGGAAGAAGGCCGCGCGGCGATCTGGGAAGTGGACCGCGCCAGCGGCAGCAAGCGCCTGTTCGCCAGCGGCCTGCGCAACCCCAACGGCCTGGCCTGGGAACCCGAGACCGGCACGCTGTGGACGGCGGTGAACGAACGCGACGAGATCGGCAGCGACCTGGTGCCCGACTACATCACCTCGGTGAAGGACGGCGGCTTCTACGGCTGGCCCTGGAGCTACTACGGCCAGCACGTCGACGAGCGCGTGCAGCCGGCCAACCCGGACATGGTCGCCAAGGCCCTGGTGCCCGACTACGCCCTGGGCCCGCACACCGCCTCCCTCGGCATCGCCTTCGGCAAGGGCGGCGCCCTGCCGGACTTCCAGAACGGCCTGTTCGTCGGCCAGCACGGCTCGTGGAACCGCAAGCCACACAGCGGCTACAAGGTGATCTTCGTGCCCTTCAAGGGCGGCAAGCCCAATGGTGAACCGGTGGACGTGCTCACCGGCTTCCTCGACGAGGACGGCAACGCCCTGGGCCGCCCGGTGGACGTGCTGCTCGACGCCCGCGGCGCCCTGCTGGTGACCGACGACGTCGGCAACAAGGTCTGGCGCGTGACCTCGACCATCAAGTGAGCAAAAGCACCGTAGGATGGGTAGAGCTCCGCGAAACCCATCACTGCGGAGCTCCCCACTGGGATGGAGCCGATCAGCGCTTCTTGCCGATCAGGTACAGACCAATGAACACCGCCAACCCGCACAGGGCCGCCACGTAGTAAGCCGGGCCCAGAGGGTCCCACTTCATCAGCAGCGAGACGATCATCGGCGTCAGGCCGCCGAAGATGGCGTAGGCCAGGTTGTAGGAGAACGACAGGCCGGAGAAACGCACCACCGGCGGGAAGGCCTTGACCATCACATAGGGCACGGCACCGATGGTGCCGACGAACAGACCGGTCAGCGCGTAGAGCGGGAACAGCCAGTCCGGGTGCGCCTGGAGGCTGGTGTAGAAGGTCCAGGAGCTGGCTGCCAGCAGCAGCCCACCCACCAGGAAGGTACGGCCCGCGCCGAAGCGGTCGGCGATGGCGCCCGAGGCGATGCAGCCAACCGTCAGGCAGACGATGGCCAGGCTGTTGGCCTTGAGCGCCGTGGCCGCCGCGAAGCCGTACACGGTCTGCAGCACGGTGGGGGTCATCAGGATGACGACCACGATGCCGGCCGACAGCACCCAGGTCAGCAGCATGCTGATGGCGATGGCGCCCCGGTGCTCGCGCAGCACCGCCTTGAGCGGCACCTCCTCGGCCAGTGCCTTGCGCTGCTGCAGCTCGGCGAACACCGGCGTCTCGTGCAGCCAGCGGCGCAGGTAGACGGAGAACAGGCCAAACACGCCGCCCACCAGGAAGGGAATGCGCCAGGCCCAGTCCTGCACTTCGACCGGGGTATAGATGCTGTTGATCAGGGTCGCCATCAGCGAACCCAGCAGGATGCCGAAGGTCAGGCCCGAGGTCAGGGTGCCGCAGGCGTAGCCGATGTGCCGCTCCGGCACGTGCTCGGCGACGAACACCCAGGCGCCGGGCACCTCGCCACCGATGGCCGCGCCCTGGATCACCCGCAGCAGCAGCAGGGCCAGGGGCGCCAGGATGCCGATCTGCTCGTAGGTGGGCAGCAGGCCCATGATCAGCGTCGGAACCGCCATCAGGAAGATGCTCAGGGTGAACATGCGCTTGCGCCCCAGCAGGTCGCCGAAGTGCGCCATGACGATGCCGCCCAGGGGCCGCGCCAGGTAGCCGGCGGCGAAGATGCCGAAGGTCTGCATCTGGCGCAGCCATTCGGGCATCTCGGCGGGGAAGAACAGCTTGCCCACCACCGCCGCGAAGAACACGAAGATGATGAAGTCGTAGAACTCGAGGGCGCCGCCCAGGGCGGACAGGGACAGGGTCTTGTAGTCGCTGCGGGTCAGTGGCCGCGCGGGAGCCTCGGAGGCGAGAACGGTGGACATGGGTGATCTCTTGTCAGTGCAGGCAGGGCATGCCCCGCTGCTGCGTTGGCGGCGGGTCGGTCCGCAAAATAGCAAAAAGCCGCCGAGCGCACACAATCTCTGACGTATGGGTGGTCAAAAGCGAAACCCGGCGGTCGTCGCCCGTCGCGGCGAGCTATATACTGCGCGCTGTTGCGCGCGGGCGACATGCAGTGGGTCGGCGGGCGCAGGGGGAATTTTGCAGGGCACCTTGCCCTTCCCCGTCCATAGACGCCATCCAAAGCAGCACAGGGGCAGAGGCACCCCAGGCATGATCGAGATCGAAGAAGAAGAAAACCTGACTCCCCAAGGCGACCTGGCCTTGCAGATCACCGCACTTCCCCGCGAAACCAACGGCTTCGGCGACATCTACGGCGGCTGGCTGGTCTCGCAGATGGACCTCGCCGGCACCGCCATGGCCAACAAGGTCGCCGGGGGCCGCGTTGCTACCGTCGCCATCGACCGCATGGCGTTCCTCGTCCCGGTCGCCGTGGGCGCCCAGCTCTCCTTCTATACCCAGGCACTGGAAATCGGCCGCAGCTCGATCCAGATGCTGGTCGAGGTATGGAGCGACGACCCGCTCTCCAGCGAATGGCGCAAGGTCACCGAGGCGGTCTTCGTCTTCGTCGCCATCGACGGCAGCGGTCGCACCCGCCCGGTTCCGCCGCGCCGCGGCTGAGCCCCGTCCCGAGGGGCGAGCGCACGCGCGAACGCCCCCTCCCCCGTTGATACCCTTCATGCATTCGCCGGTTTCGGGGGAACCCCGCCGGCCCGCCCCTGCCCAATGCAGACGGCAAACAGCCAAAGGCCCAGGAGCACCCGGATGAACAGCGAAAGCAAGGTTCCGCAGATCGAGCGGATCGACATGGATCAACTGCCCTGCTGGCGCCTGCGCACCGCCGATGCGGAACTGCTGGTAGCCCAGCAGGGCGCCCAGGTGCTCAGCTACCAGCGCAATGGCGAGGAGCCGCTGATCTGGCTCAGCGAGCAGGTGGCCTTCCAGCGCGGCCAATCGGTGCGCGGTGGCGTGCCGGTGTGCTGGCCCTGGTTCGGTGACCTGCAACGCAACCCCCAGGCGATCCAGGCCCATTACCAGGGCGACGCAGCGCCGGCCCATGGCGGCGTACGCAGCCTCGACTGGGAACTGGAAGGGGTGGAAGCCCTGGATGGCGTAGCGCGCCTGGTGCTGTCCTGGGACAGCCGTCGCACACCGCTGCCAGGCTGGAAGGGCGACGCCGAGCTGCGCCTGGAGATCCGCCTGGGCCAGCGCCTGCAACTGACCCTGGAAACCCGCAACCGCGGTGACGCGCCCCTGGCCCTGAGCCAGGCGCTGCACAGCTACTTCGCCGTCAGCGACATCCGCCAGGTGCGGGTGGAAGGCCTGGACGGCTGCGACTACATCGAAACCCTGGAAGGCTGGGAACGCCGCCAGCAGGTGGGCGAGGTGAGCTTCGGCGGCGAGACCGACCGCATCTACCTCGGCACCCCGGCACGCCTGGCCATCCGCGATGACGCCTGGCGCCGCCGGGTGCTGATCGAAGCCAGCGACTCGGCCTCGGCGGTGGTGTGGAACCCCTGGATCGACAAGGCCGCCCGCCTCTCCCAGTTCGCCGACGACGCCTGGCAGCGCATGCTCTGCATCGAAACCGCCCGGGTGCTCGACGACAGCCTGCTGCTGCAACCGGGCGCCCGCCACAGCATGGGCGTCAGCCTGTGGAGCGAAGCGCTTGGCGACTAAAGTCGCCCCTACCCAGGCTCGGACATGACCGCTGTGTAGGGTGGAGGTCGCTTTTTACCTCCACCAAGCGGAGTCGGTCACGGCACGTTGTGATGCCTCAGCTCCGCCTTGGCGGGTTTCACCCGCCCTACTCTGGGCAGGCCACCCAAACGCTCGCCTTACTGGATATCCTCATCCTCCACGACCCGCACCTCGCCCGCATCCAGCGCGTAGGCGGCATCGGCCAGGTCGTTGCTGACCTGCTCCACCTTGAGGGTGCCGGTGACCCAGAGCGGGGTGTAGATATCGTCGAGGGCGATGCCCTTGGGGTAGCGCACCAGCACGATCTGGTTCGGCGGCGGCGGCGGTACGTGGATGCAGGCGCCCGGGTAGGGCACCAGGAAGAACAGCGTGCCGCGCCCCTTGGCGTCGGTCTCCAGCGGTACCGGGTAGCCGCCGATGCGGATCTTCTGGCCATTGAGCTTGGCCACCGTCTTCGCCGAATACATCACCGCCGGCAGGTCCTTGTCCTGCTGCTTGAGGCCGCCCTTGTTGTTGAAGGTGCCGTCCGCCTCCGGGGTGTCGTGGCTGATTTCCGGCATCTCCTCCAGGGCCTTGCGGTCCTCGGCGGGCATCAGTTCCAGCCAATCGGTTTCCGGCATGTCCAGCCGGGCATGGGCCAGGGTGCTGCACAGCAGCAGGGAGAGAAGCAGGGCACGGCGCATCGAACAGGACTCACGTAAAGAAACAGGCGCCAAGACTAGCAGGCTGTTGAAAAACTAACTGCGTTGCCGCTGCGGCGTTGAAAACGCCCTCGTGCGCGAGTCCGATCAAAATGCTCATTTACCCAAGTAAACTGCGCTTTCTCGGCCGTTTTCGCCTTGCATCGGCTGCCTCGTCTACGTTTTTCAACGGCCTCCCAGCGGCGCCCGTTTCCGGTTCCCAGCCCTCAGTCGCTCTTCTTGATCAGGCCGTAGATCACCAGCAGCACGATGGCACCCACCACCGCACCGATGAAGCCCGCGCCTTCGCCAGCCTGGTAGATGCCCAGGGCCTGACCGCCATAGGTCGCGGCGACGGAGCCGCCGATGCCCAGCAGGATGGTCCAGATCCAGCCCATGCTGTCGTCGCCGGGTTTGAGGAAGCGCGCGACCAGACCGACGATCAGGCCGATGAAGATGGTTCCGATGAGCCCCATGGCATTTACTCCTGAATGAAAAAAGGGCGTGTCCGTGGACACGCCCTTTTTCAGACTGAGCGCAGCGGCAGGGGTTCAGCCGGCGATCAGTGCCTCGACCGCGGCGATCTGCCGATCGAGGGTGGCGCGATCAGCGCAGCGCAGGGTGGCATGGCCGACCTTGCGCCCGGCCTTGAACGCCTTGCCGTAATGGTGCAGGTGACAGTCGGCGACGGCGATCACCTGGTCCACGGCCGGCACTTCGCCGATGAAGTTGAGCATGGCGCTCTCCCCCAGCTTGGCGGTGGAGCCCAGGGGCAGGCCGGCGACGGCACGCAGGTGGTTCTCGAACTGGCTGCACTCGGCGCCTTCGATGGTCCAGTGCCCGGAGTTGTGCACGCGCGGGGCGATTTCGTTGGCCTTCAGGCCGCCGTCCACCTCGAAGAACTCGAAGGCCAGCACGCCGACGTAGTCCAGCTTCTGCAGCACGCGACCGACGTAATCCTCGGCCAGGGCCTGCAGCGGATGGTCGGTGCTGGCGATGGACAGGCGCAGGATGCCGTTGTCGTGGGTGTTGTGCACCAGCGGGTAGAAGCGCGTCTCGCCGTCACGGGCACGCACCGCCACCAGGGACACTTCGCCGGTGAAGGGCACGAAGCCTTCGAGGATGCAGGGCACGCTGCCCAGCTCGGCGAAGGCGCCGGTCACGTCCTCGGGCTTGCGCAGGACCTTCTGGCCCTTGCCGTCGTAGCCCAGGGTGCGGGTCTTCATCACCGCCGGCAGGCCGATGGCGGCCACGGCGGCGTGCAGGTCCGCCTGGGACTGGATGTCGGCGAACGCGGGCGTCGGGATGCCCAGGTCCTTGAACATCGACTTCTCGAACCAGCGGTCACGGGCGATGCGCAGGGCATTGGCCGAGGGATAGACCGGCACGAACTGGGAGAGGAAGGCCACGGTCTCGGCCGGCACGCTCTCGAACTCGAAGGTCACCAGGTCCACTTCGTCCGCCAGCTGGCGCAGGTGGTCCTGGTCGCCGTAGTCGGCGCGGATGTGTTCACCAAGGGCCTGGGCGCATGCGTCCGGGGCCGGGTCGAGGAAGGCGAAGTCCATGCCCAGCGGGGTGCCCGCCAGGGCCATCATGCGGCCGAGCTGGCCGCCGCCGATCACGCCGATCTTCATCTGTCAGGCCTCACGCGGGTCCGGGTTGTCGAGCACCGAGCGGGTCTGCTCGTCGCGGAAGGCCTTCAGCGCCGCGTGGTACTGCGGGTGCTGGTGGCCGAGGATGCTGGCGGCCAGCAGGGCGGCATTCACCGCACCGGCCTTGCCGATGGCCAGGGTGGCAACCGGGATGCCCGCCGGCATCTGCACGATGGAAAGCAGCGAGTCGACGCCCGAGAGCATGGACGACTGCACCGGCACGCCGAGCACCGGCAGGTGGGTCTTGGCCGCGCACATGCCCGGCAGGTGGGCGGCGCCGCCGGCACCGGCGATGATCACCTGGATGCCACGGGCCTCGGCCTCATCGGCGTACTGGAACAGCAGGTCCGGAGTGCGGTGCGCGGAAACCACCTTCACCTCGAAGGGGATGCCCAGCTTTTCCAGCATCTCGGCGGTGTGGCTGAGGGTGCTCCAATCGGATTTGGAGCCCATGATCACGCCTACCAGTGCGCTCATCGTCGTGCCTCATCAAGAGTCGAAAAACCAACAAGCCACGCATATGGCGTGGCTTGTCTGCGATGTGGGCCGGCGTGCGCTGCCGGCCGAAGGCCGCGCAGTATAACGCAAAGCCCGGCCTTGCCTACCGTCCGTCCAGCGGCTTGCCAAGGCGCCCGGAAATTGCCCTGGAGCAAGGGTCGGGCGGGCGTAAGGGTGCACACTCCAGGCTCCTTTTTCAGGAGGTGCATGCCATGAACCAGACCATGAAAGCCGCCGTCGTCCACGCCTTCGGCGAACCGCTGCGGATCGAAGAGGTGAAGGTGCCGCTGCCCGGCCCCGGCCAGATCCTGGTGAAGATCGAAGCCTCGGGCGTCTGCCACACCGACCTGCACGCCGCCGAGGGCGACTGGCCGGTGAAGCCCGCCCTGCCCTTCATCCCCGGCCACGAAGGCGTCGGCTACGTGGCGGCGGTGGGCGCCGGGGTCACCCGGGTCAAGGAAGGCGACCGCGTCGGCGTGCCCTGGCTGTACACCGCCTGCGGCTGCTGCGAACACTGCCTGACCGGCTGGGAAACCCTCTGCGAGGGCCAGCAGAACACCGGCTACTCGGTGAACGGCGGCTATGCCGAGTACGTGCTCGCCGACCCCAACTACGTGGGCGTGCTGCCGAAGAACGTCGGCTTCGCCGAGATCGCGCCGATCCTCTGCGCGGGTGTCACGGTCTATAAAGGCCTCAAGGTCACCGGCGCGCGCCCCGGCCAGTGGGTGGCCATCTCCGGTATCGGCGGCCTGGGCCATGTGGCCGTACAGTACGCCCGCGCCATGGGCCTGCACGTGGCGGCCATCGACGTCGACGACGCCAAGCTGGAACTGGCCCGCAAGCTGGGCGCCAGCCTCACGGTCAACGCCCGCAACGAGAACCCGGCCGAGGTGATCCAGCGCGACATCGGCGGCGCCCACGGCGTGCTGGTCACCGCGGTGTCCAACAGCGCCTTCGGCCAGGCCATCGGCATGGCCCGTCGCGGCGGCACCGTGGCCCTGGTGGGCCTGCCGCCGGGCGACTTCCCCACGCCGATCTTCGACGTGGTACTCAAGGCCATCAGCATCACCGGCTCCATCGTCGGCACCCGTGCGGACCTGCAGGAAGCCCTGGATTTCGCCGGCGAAGGCCTGGTGCACTCCACCTTCAGCACCGACAGCCTGGACAACATCAACGCCATCCTCGACCGCATGCGCGCCGGGCAGATCGAAGGCCGCGTGGTCCTGCAGATGTAGCCCCGCCAACCGGCCCCGGCTCAGGCCGGGGTCGTCCCCTCGCTGCCCGCCCCGCCTTCCAGCTTGCGCCATAGCAGGCGGATCGCCGCCTTGCGCACCAGCGCGCAGCGGTACAGGCGGATTTCCAGCGGCACATGCCACTGCGACCCGCCACACACCGCCAGCTCACCCCGCGCCAGCTCCGCCTGGGCACTGAAGCGCGGCACCCAGGCCACGCCCATGCCCTGCAACGCCATGCTCTTGAGGCTGTCGGCCATGGCCGTCTCATAGACGGTGGTGGAGCGCAGCGCCCGCTGGCGCAGCAGCAGGTTCACCGAACGCCCGAGGAAGGCCCCGGCGGTGTAGGCCAGCAGCGGCACGCTCTGCCCGTTCTCCAGGCTGTAGAGCGGTTCGCCATTCGCATCCACCGCGCACACCGGCAGCATCTCGGTGCTGCCCAGGTGCATGGAGGGGAAGATTTCCGGGTCCATCTGCAGGGAGGCGTCCGGATCGTAGAAGGCCAGGATCAGGTCGCAGCTGCCCTCGCGCAGGGAATGCACGGCATCGCCGACGTTGGTGGCGATCAGGCGGCTAGCGATGTTCAAGCCCTCGCCGCGCAGCCGCGCGATCCACTGCGGGAAGAAGCCCAGCGCCAGGGAGTGGGCGGCGGCGAACTGCAGCACCTCGCCCTGCTGGCCTTCCAGGTGGTGCAGGTGGCGCACCACCTCGCCCATCTGCTCGACCATGCTGCGCGCCGTGACCAGGAACAGCTGGCCCGACTCGGTCAGTTCGATGGGCGTGCGCGAGCGGTTCACCAGGGTCAGCCCCAGGGCCGACTCCAGGCTGCGGATGCGCCGGCTGAAGGCCGGCTGGGTGACGAAGCGCTTCTCCGCCGCCTGGGAAAAGCTGCGGGTGGCGGCCAGGGCGACGAAGTCCTCCAGCCATTTGGTTTCCAGGTTCATCTCGATCCCCTTGCCCGATTTTGGTGCACACGCTTCCCGAACGAAGCGGGTCACGGCCGCATTATGCCGTTTATGCATGACCCAGCGGATAACAGCATTGGTCGACGAACGGCTGGAAGCTTAGTCTATTGGGCATCGCGGCACTGGCCGTGTCTTCCCTGAGATGTATTACATCATGTCCTCCGCTGCATCCTTTCGTGTAGAAAAAGACCTGCTCGGCACCCTCGAAGTCCCCGCTGATGCCTACTACGGCATCCAGACCCTGCGCGCCGTGCAGAACTTCCGCCTGTCGGGCGTGCCCCTGTCGCACTACCCGAAGCTGGTGATCGCCCTGGCGATGGTCAAGCAGGCCGCCGCCGATGCCAACAAGCAGCTGGGGCACCTCAACGCGGAAAAGCACGCCGCCATCAGCGAGGCCTGTGCCCGCCTGATCCGCGGTGATTTCCACGACCAGTTCGTGGTCGACATGATCCAGGGCGGCGCCGGCACCTCCACCAACATGAACGCCAACGAGGTGATCGCCAACATCGCCCTCGAGGCCATGGGCCGCAACAAGGGCGAGTACGCCTACCTGCACCCGAACAACGACGTGAACATGGCGCAGTCCACCAACGACGCCTACCCCACCGCCATCCGCCTGGGCCTGCTGCTCGGCCACGACGCGCTGCTGGCCAGCCTCGACAGCCTGATCCAGGCCGTCGCCGCCAAGGGCGAGGAGTTCTCACACATCCTCAAGATGGGCCGTACCCAGCTGCAGGACGCCGTGCCCATGACCCTGGGCCAGGAATTCCACGCCTTCGCCACCACCCTGGGCGAAGACCTCGGCCGCCTGCGCAGCCTGGCGCCGGAACTGCTCACCGAAGTGAACCTCGGCGGCACCGCCATCGGCACCGGCATCAACGCCGACCCGGGCTACCAGCACCTGGCCGTCGAGCGCCTCGCCACCATCAGCGGCCAACCGCTCAAGCCCGCCGCCGACCTGATCGAAGCCACCTCGGACATGGGCGCCTTCGTGCTCTTCTCCGGGATGCTCAAGCGCACCGCGGTCAAGCTGTCGAAGATCTGCAACGACCTGCGCCTGCTCTCCAGCGGCCCGCGCACCGGCATCAACGAGATCAACCTGCCGGCACGACAGCCGGGCAGCTCGATCATGCCCGGCAAGGTCAACCCGGTGATCCCGGAAGCGGTCAACCAAGTCGCCTTCGAAGTGATCGGCAACGACCTCGCCCTGACCCTGGCAGCCGAAGGCGGCCAGCTGCAGCTGAACGTGATGGAGCCGCTGATCGCCTACAAGATCTTCGACTCGATCCGCCTGCTGCAACGCGCCATGGACATGCTGCGCGAGCACTGCATCGTCGGCATCACCGCCAACGAAGCCCACTGCCGCGCACTGATGGAGAACTCCATCGGCCTGATCACCGCGCTGAACCCCTACATCGGCTACGAGAACTCCACCCGCATCGCCAAGGAAGCGCTGGTCAGCGGCCGCGGCGTGCTGGAGCTGGTGCGCGAGGAGAAGCTGCTGGACGAGTCCATGCTCGCCGACATCCTCCGCCCGGAAAACATGATCGCCCCGCGCCTGGTGCCCCTGAAGGCCTGACGCGACACCTGACTCACCAGGAGGGGCCCTGCCCCTTCATCCTTCAAGGATGGCGCCAGCCATCCTTTTTTTCGCCTGTGGAAAAGGGGTTATCCACAAGCCCTTCACTGGCACGGAGCCTCCCGGGACGTAGATACCGTCTTGATCCCTAGTGAGCAAGGGCCAGTTTTACGTCGTACGGCTGGCCCGATTTCAAGACGCCATAAGCGATGTTCAGCAGCTTACGCATCGCTGCACAGATGATCTGCATGCCGGTCTTGCCCTTGGCTCTGAGGCGTTCTCTCATCGCTTTGATCGCCCCGTTGTGCTGCAGGGCGCAAACGGCAGGCATGTACAGCCCAGCACGCAGCCGCGATGAGCCCATCTTGGAAATGCGGGTCTGCCCCCGGTACTTACCAGACTCCTGCAAACGCGGGTTGAGTCCGGCAAAGGCGGTAATCGCGCGGCTGCTGGTGAAGCGATGAGGGTCGCCCAGCTCCGCCAGGATCAGGGCGGCTGTCTTGTCCGCGATGCCATCGATGCTGGTCAACAGATCACGTTTGCCACGCAGATCCGGGTCATTGTCGATGTGGTCGTTGATGGCCTTGAGGGTTTCCTCGATCTGTTGCTCGATGTGCCGCAACACTGAGCGGATCGACTCCTGCACGCTGGTATCGGCCACCTCCAGGCGATTGCTCTCCATCTGCTGGATTTCCTGCAGATCCGCCAGGCGCCGCATCAGTGCTTTCAGGCGCCGTATGGCGCGAGGTTCAGGCTGCCAGGGCCGTAGCTCGTCTTGGTGGCGCTCGCCGTATTCGGCGATCAGCTTGGCGTCGACCTTGTCAGTTTTCACGCGCTGCAGCTGACTGCGGGCGTAGTGGGCGATCTGCGCAGGGTTGAGGACGCAGACCCGATAGTTCTGCTCCAGCAGCCATTCGGCCAGGGCTTCATGGTGGATGCCGGTGGCTTCCATCACGACCCAGGCACCCGCCTCGCTGTGCTTGTTCAGCCACTCCTGCAGCGTGCGAAAGCCCGCCTCGCTGTTGGCCAACTTGGCCTTGGTGCGGTACTTGCCGTTCGCCTGCAGGGTGGCGATATCAAACGTGTGCTTCGCAATGTCGACACCAATGACACTGGGCATGTGTGCTCCTCCTGATCGTTCCAAATGCGATCATCACTGCACCCGGCCCAACCTTGTGAATGCGAGCTCTGGGCTCAAGATACCGTTCGGGCTGTTCGAGTGAGTGTGGAGGGGCGGAGCACTATCTACGTCGCAGGCTCAGGGCCTAAGGGTGGACACGACTTCCAGCCCCTCCCCCGATGATCAGTCGGGAACTATTACCCCTGAAGGGGTAGTTAGTCGAGATACAAGGGTGGATAACGCTCTTTTTATCCACCGAGCGGAGCCGATCCCAGCAACGATGCCCACTGCCCGGTAGGAGCGAATTCATTCGCGATGGAGCCGCAGCCACCCGGGGCTATCCAGCGGGCGACAAGCCTTTTCGCGGCTGAAGCCGCTCCCACGACAAGCACCGCAAGCGCCGGTGAATCGGAGCCAACCCCAACGCCGAAACGGTGGACCGATGGAGCGGGGTCCACCCTACATCGACCGACGCACCGTGCCCGCACGGACCCTCCCGCTGGGTAGGGTGGATAACGCTCTTCTTATCCACCAAGCGGGGCCGATCCCAGCACCTCTGCTCACCCCGTGGGAGCGAATTCATTCGCGATGGAGCCGCAGCCACCTGGGGCTATCCAGCGGGCTGCAAGCCTTTTCGCGGCTGAAGCCGCTCCCACAAGTGCCTCCCAACACCTGCCGGTTACAGCCTCCACGCCTTGCGCAACGCCGCCAGGGCCTTGGCGATCTCCGCCTCGGGCACGGCGGCGAAGCCCAGCACCAGCCCGGCGCGGTTATCCACAGGCGGCTCCTCCCCCGGCAGCCAGTAGCTGCTCAGGCCGTTCAACTCCACGCCGGCTCCTTCGGCCGCCGCGATCAACTCGCGCTCGCGGGCGAGGCTGTCGACCCGCACGCACAGGTGCAGCCCGGCTTCCACTGCCGGCATCGGCGCGCAGCCGGGGATATCCACAGGCCAGCCGGCCAGCAACGCATCGCGGCGGCTGCGGGCGGCGGTGCGCATGCGGCGGATGTGCCGCTGGAAGTGCCCGGCGGCGATGAACTCGGCCATCACCGCCTGGGTGCCGATCTCCGAATGGCGCATGTCCAGGGCGCGGCGCCGGGCGAAGGGCTCCACCAGGGCCGGCGGCAGCACCAGGTAGCCCAGGCGCAGCGCCGGGAAGGCGATCTTGCAGAAGGTGCCGACGTAGAGCACCCGGCCCTGCCGGTCCAGCGCTGCCAGGGGGGCCAGGGGCGTGCCGCTGTAGCGGTACTCGCCGTCGTAGTCGTCCTCGACTATCCAGCCGTCGTGGCGCTCGGCCCAGTCCAGCAGCTCCAGGCGCCGCGCCAGGCTCAGGGTCACCCCGGTGGGGTACTGGTGGGACGGCGTGACATAGGTGAGGCGGCAATCCCCGGCTCGCTCCAGGGCGGCGGTATCCAGCCCATCCGCGTCCACCGGGATGCCGGCGAGCTGCGCACCGGCCACGGAGAAGGCATGGCCGGCGGCGCGGTAGCCGGGGTTCTCGATGGCCACCCGGTCCCCCGGCTCCACCAGCAGTTGCGCGCAGAGGCTGATGGCCTGCTGGGCGCCACAGGTGACGATCACCTGCGCCGGGTCGCAGTGCAGCCCCCGGCCGTTGCGCAGGTAGGCGGCGATCAGCTCGCGCAGCTGCCAGTCGCCGGCCGGGTCGCCATAGCCCAGGCGCGCTGGCGAAGGCTTGCGCCAGAAGCGCGCCGAGAGCCGCGCCCAGGTCTCGAAGGGGAACAGGTCGAAGGCCGGCACGCCCACGCGGAAGGCACGGGGTGGCCCGATCAGCGGCCGACTCAGGTGATGGGCTTGCAGGCGCTGCAGCGCCTCGCTCGTCGCGGCCTTGGCCTGCACGGCGGGCGCCGGCCTCGAGGCTGTGGATAACTCCGCCACATAGGTGCCATCGCCGATGCGGCCCTCCACGTAACCCTCGGCGTAGAGCTGGTCGAAGGCGCGGGTCACGGTATTGCGCGAGATGCCCAGCAAGGCCGCCAGGTCCCGGCTCGCCGGCAGCCGCGTGCCGCTTTGCAGGCGGCCATCGAGAATGCGTTCGCGCAGCCCCTCGTAGAGCTGGCGGGCCAGACCCTGGCGCGCATCGAGGCGGATGCCGGAAAGATCTACGGGGAGCGGCACGGCAATCGGCATGGATTGGCCCCATGGAAGTCGCAGGAAATGGCTCTTACAACGGGCCAATATCCTGCCTAGGATGTTTCCATCACGCCAGGAGATTCGCCATGTACCTGCCCGCCTCCTTCCGCCAGGAAGACCTCGCCGAACTGCACCTGCAGATGCGCCAGAGCCGCCTGGCCACACTGGTCTGCCAGGGCGCCGACGGGCTGGTGGCCAGCCACCTGCCGCTGCTGCTGGAAGCCGGCGAAGGCGAGTACGGCACCCTCTATGGTCACTTCGCCAAGGCCAACCCGCAGTGGCGCGCGCTGGCCGACGGCGCCGAGGCGCTGGTGGTGTTCAACGGCCCCGACGCCTACGTCAGCCCCGCCTGGTACGCCGCCAAGGCCGAACACGGCAAGGTGGTGCCGACCTGGAACTACATCGCCGTGCACGCCTACGGCCAGGCCGAGGTGTTCGACGACGCCGAGCGCCTGCTGCAACTGGTCGGCCGCCTCAGCGACCAGCACGAAGCCGGGCGCCCGCAGCCCTGGGCGCTGAGCGACGCACCCCGCGACTACATCGACGCCATGCTGCGCGCCATCGTCGGCTTCGCCCTGCCCATCCGCCGTATCGAAGGCAAATGGAAGCTCGGCCAGAACCGCAGCCAGGCCGACCAGGCCGGCGTACGCGAAGGCCTGGCCGGCAGCGCCGACGGGCGCGACCGCGAACTGGCCCAGCGCATGGCCCCCACTCTCTGACCCCCCCTGTAAGGAAGCAGCATGTCCCTCGAAATCCGCCCGGTCAGCGCCGCCGACCACGCCGTCTGGTTGCCGCTGTGGCAGGGCTACCAGCGTTTCTACAAGACCGAGATCGCCGCCGAGACCACCGAGCAGACCTGGCAGCGCTTCCTCGATGCAGCCGAGCCCGTGCACGCCGCCCTCGCCTGGCAGGGCGACCGCGCCGTCGGCCTGGTGCACTTCATCTATCACCGCTCCTGCTGGACCGTGGGCGATTACTGCTACCTGCAGGACCTCTATGTGCAGGACGGCCTGCGCGGTGCCGGCGTCGGCCGCGCGCTGATCGAGCACGTCTACGCCCAGGCCCGGGCCGCCGGCGCCTCGCGGGTGCACTGGCTGACCCACGAAACCAACACCGACGCCATGCACCTGTATGACCGCATCGCCGATCGCTCCGGCTTCCTCCAGTACCGCAAGCTGCTCTGACCAGGAATCTTCCATGAACGACGAAACACAACTCGACTGGCAACCCGTACCCACCCCGGCCCGTGCGCCCCTCGACGGTCGCTTCGTGCGCCTGGAGCCGGTGGACGCCAGCCGCCACGGCGACGACCTCTGGCCTGCGCTGCAAAGCCCGGACGGCGACCCCCGCCTGTGGGACTACCTCGGCTACGGCCCCTTCGCCGATCGCGCGGCCTTCGATGCCTGGCTGAAGGGCAACCAGGCCAGCATCGACCCGCAGTTCTTCACCGTGATCGACCGCGCCAGCGGCCGCGCCGTGGGCCTGCTCAGCTACCTGCGCATCGCCCCCAACGACGGCTGCATCGAGATCGGCCACATCGCCTTCGGCGCCCCCATGCAGCGCTCGCCCGCCTCCACCGAGGCGGTCTACCTGCTGGCGCGCCTGGCCATGAGCGAGCTCGGCTACCGCCGCCTGGAATGGAAGTGCAACGCCCTCAACGCCCGCTCCATGCGCGCCGCCGAGCGCCTGGGCTTCACCTATGAAGGGCTGTTCCGCCAGCACATGGTGGTCAAGGGCCGTAACCGCGACACCGCCTGGTTCTCCATCATCGACAGCGAATGGCCAGCGGTGCGCGACGCCTTCGAGGGCTGGCTGGCTGTGGATAACTTCGATGGCCAAGGCCAGCAGAAGCGCCGCCTGGAGGACTTCAGGAAAACCTGAAGGCGGCCCACGCCTCGTAGGATGGGTAGAGGTACGAAACCCATCATTGCGGAGCGCCCCATGACCGCATGGGTTTCGCTTCGCTCTACCCATCCTACGGACTGATGCATAAGGGTTTCGCTTCGCTCGGGGACACCGCCCCAGCCCATTCGAATCAGCCCCCACGTAAACGGGAGCCCATCAAGAAAAAGCTCCCTTATTCCGGTAACCCTTCTGTTACGAAACCGTAAGACTTCTTCCTTATAAACAGCGGCCAGCCAACAAGATCATTACAAAGGTTGCCGCCATGAACCGCACGCTGTCCCCGCTCGCCCGCTGCGTCGCCCTCGCCCTGACCGGCTTCTCCACCTTCGCCGGTGCCGCCACCGTCACCGTGAACACCGCCACCACCACCGGCCAGGTGCTCACCGGGGAAACCACCCTGCAGGTAGGCAGCTCCGGCAGCATAACCACCAGCGGCAAGAGCGTGGAGCTGAAGAACGCCACCAGCGGCGCCGGGGTGATCGTCGACAACAGCGGCCTGATCAAGTCCACCGGCGATCGCGGCCTCGACAGCTCGGGCAGCAACGCCTCGCGCACCTACCAGATCATCAACCGCGAAGGCGCCACCATCGACGCCTCCAAGCAGGGTATCCGCATCAGCGGCGACCTGGCCGGCACCCACGTGACCATCGACAACGCCGGCACCCTCATTTCCCAGACCGACCGCGCGATCATGCTCAAGGACCTCAAGACCAATGTGCAGATCGACATCACCAACCGCGCCACCGGCCTGATCCGCGGTGTGCGCGAAGACGCCATGCGCGTCGGCAACAACGCCACCATCACCAACTACGGCGAGATCAGCAGCGGCGACATGACCAACGCCGACGCCAAGTTCGACGGCATCGACTTCGACGCCTCCACCGGCGGCAAGGTGGAGAACCACGGCACCCTCTCCGGCGGCCGCCACGGCATCACCACCGATGTCGGCGCCGAACTGATCAACTACGCGGGCGGCGTGATCATCGGCCGCAACGGCTCGGGCTTCGGCTCCGACGGCAACGGTCGCGTCACCAACTACGGGCGCATCACCGGCGCCTACAACGGCCTGGTGCCGGACGGTGACGGCGATGGCGTGGACATCGACGGCGAGGGCTGGATCGACAATCACGGCATCATCGAAGGCACCGGTGCCGGCGGTTTCAAGGACGGCTCGGCCAACACCAGCGAAGGCATCGCCATGGGCGGCGGCACCATTTATAACCGCGCCGGCGCCACCATCAGCGGCGCGGCCAACGCCATCCTCATCGACGACAGCGCCACCGGCGGCGCGCCCTATGCCACCTACCTGGAGAACTTCGGGCAGATCCTCGGCCTGGGCGGCGATGCCGTGCGCATCATCGGCGACAAGAACGACACCGTGATCAACGGTGGCCTGATCAGCAGCACCGGCGGCGTGGCCCTGGACCTGGGCGGCGGTGCCGACAGCCTGACTCTGCGCAGCGGCAGCCAGTTCGTCGGCCTGGTGGACGGCGGCGCCGGCCGCGACGCGCTGACCCTGGATGATGTCGGCGGCGGCAGCTTCGGCAACAGCGCCAACTTCGAATGGCTGAAGGTCAGCGCCGGACGCTGGACCCTGGATACGCAAGACTTCAGCGAAGGCGGCGAAGTGCTGGCCAGCGCCGAGCTGGTCAACCTCGGTCGCATCGGCGGCACCCTGGGCGTCGCCTCGGGCGCCACCTACGCCGGCGGCGGCCATGTGGATAACCTCAACCTGGCCGCCGGTTCCACCCTGGCCTTCGCCGTAGCCGCCGATGGCAGCCACAGCCCGCTGCTGGCCGACGGGCATATTGCCCTCGACGGCGCCCGCCTGGACGTGCGCGCCAGCGCCGGCACCTACCCGAACACCAGCCACTACCAGGTGATCCAGGCCGCCGACGGCGTCAGCGGCCGCTTCGCCAGCGTCACCAGCAACTTCGCCTTCCTCACCCCGACCCTGCGCTACGAAGCCGACAGCGTGGAGCTGGACCTGACCCGCAACGACGTTGCCTTCGCCGACGTGGCCACCAACGGCAACGGCGCCAATGTCGCCAACAGCATCAGCGCCCAGGGCAGCCCGCAGCTGTACAACGCCCTGGTCACCAGCAGCACCAGCGAAGCCCGCGACGCGCTCAACCAGCTGGCTGCACCGAACAACGCCAGCCTCGCCGGCAGCACCCTGGGCAGCACCAGCCAGGTCAGCGGCGCCATGCTCGGCGCCCTGCAGTCCTTCAGCGGCGGCCTCGGCGGCAACCTGCAGAGTTCGCTGAACGTCGAAGACGGCCCGCTGCTGGCCGCCACCGGCGTGCCGGCGGATGCCCGCAACCTCAACGACCCGTCCGCTCTCGGCCGCCTCTGGGTCCAGGCCCTGGGCAGCCACGGCAACCTCGACGGCAGCCAGGGCGGCCACGACCTGGACAGCGACACCCGTGGCGCCGTGGTCGGCGCCGACTGGGCCATGGGCAGCGACTGGCGCCTGGGCGTGCTCGGCGGTTATTCGCGCACCGACCTGGAGGCCGGCAGCGGCTTCGAAGGCGATGTCGACAGCCTGCACCTGGGCGTCTACGGCCTGCGCCAGGACGGCCCGGTGGCCCTGCGCCTGGGTGCTGCCTACAGCCGCCACGACGGCGACAGCAAGCGCGACGTGGCCTTCGGCGGCTTCACCGACCACCTGCGCGGCAGCTATGACGCCGAAAGCTTCCAGGCCTTCACCGAGGTGGGTTACGCCATGGGCAGCGGCAACATCCAGGCCGAACCCTTCGCCGGCATCGGCTACCAGTACTACGCCCGCGACAGCTACGACGAGAAAGGCGGCGCCGCCGCCCTGCACGTGGACGACCAGGACCAGGGCAACCTCACCAGCACCTTCGGCGTGCGCATCGCCCGCCTCGACACCCTGGACAACGGCATGGCCTTCACCCCGCGCCTCTCGGTGGCCTGGCGCCACGTCTACGGCAACGTCGACAGCAGCACCCGTCAGTCCTTCCTCAGCGGCGGCAGCGCCTTCAGCGTCGAAGGCAGCGCCCTGGACCGCAACAGCCTGCTGCTGGACGCCGGCTTCGACATCGGCCTGAGCAGCACCCAGAGCGTGGGCCTGGGCTACAGCGGCGAGCTGGGCGGCAACGCGCAGAACCACGCCATCGTCGCCCAGTGGCAGATGGGGTTCTAAACGCAAAGGGGCCGCTACGCGGCCCTTCGCGGCTGAAGCCGCTCCCACGGGTGGCGCCGAGCGTCGCCCGCACTGTGGAGCATCCCGCTGGGTAGGGTGGATAACGCTCTTTTATCCACCGAGCGGAGCCCATCCCAGCACCACTGCTAACCCCGTGGAATTCATTCGCGATGGAGTCACTCGCCACCTGCCACGCTGTTCGGGTGGCAGATTCTTCGCGGCTGAAGCCGCTCCCACAGGGGGGCACTGCGCACTGGCCGAGCAGGGAGGCATCCTGAAGTACCGCGACGGTGGACCGGTGAAGCGGGGTCCACCCTACGGTCGCCGGGTGCGGCGTGCCTCGGAATGCGGCTCGAGCCCCTACAACCCGCGAAGCGCTTCCTTCAATAGGCGCGGCAGGCCCCCAGGGCCACGGTTTCCAGCAGGCGTTCCTTGCGCTGGCTTTCGCCGTCGAACTCGGCGATCGGGGGTTGGTGGCTGGCGGGGTTGGTGAAGGCGAGGCTAACCATCAGCTTGTAGGTCTGGTAGCGGTTGCGCACCGGGCGGGTGCCGGGGCAGTCGGGGAAGTTGCCGCTCTCGGTCACCAGCACTTCCTGGCAGTTTTCATCGTCCAGGTGCTTTTCATAGCGGTCGGTGCCGCTGCGGTAGGTCTTGCCGGCGCATTTGAGCCGGCGCACCGACTTGCTGCAGAACCCCGGCGCCGTGCAGCTCTCGCTGCTGTCGCGCTCCGTCCGGTCTTCCTTGGACTCGCGCCAGTAGGCGCGGATGTCGTAGCGCAGCCCACTCTCCCGGCTGGCGAGGAAGAAGGAGCGGCCGGAATAGGCTTCCGACGGCACGCTGACGCTGAAGTCGCTGCGCTCGTTGTGCAGGCGCATGTCGGCGGACCACATGGGCTTCGGGTTGAACTCCAGCCCCATATGGCCCTGGCGCAGTTGCACCTCGTCGCTCAATTGCAGGGGCTGGCTGTCGCGGGTGTAGAGGTAGCCCTGGCTGCTGAGGTTGTTGAGGCCGCTGCAGCCGGCCAGGGAAAGGCCCAGCAGGCCCATGAGCAGGGAGGTCGGCAGCGCGCGTCGAGTGCGGGCCGGTGGAACAGGAAGCATGGCGTTCATTCCTTGATCAGAAGATTGCAGTCCGTGGTCGAGGTAGCGGCTAGGCCGCTCACTCGATCTCGAACAGCCCGTTCTTCAACGGCGCGACGTCCAGGCGCTGGCGGATGTCGGCGTCGATGCGCGGGTCGTCGGGGCGGTAGAGCATCACCTGGCGGTAGGCGCTGACGCGGTTGATCTCCGGGCCCAGGTATTCCCACACCACACGGGTGCAGGCGGGGTTGCGGCGGTCGCCGCTGGAGACGCCGGTCTTCAGGCCGTTGAGGCGGGTGATGCGGCTCTTGAAGCTGGGGATGAGGATGGTCTGGCTCATCTCGTTGACGGTGAGCGACTCGTAGTCCATCAGGAACACCCGGTCCTGCAACTGGAAGGCGGCGCCCAGGTAGCGGCAGCGCACCCAGTCCTCGGCCTGCACGTCGGTGCTGCTGGAGCGCTCCTGGCGTTCCTGGCGCTCGAAGAGGAAGGTGCCGCGCTCCTCCCACAGGTGCACCAGGGACAGCAGGATGGTGCCGGGCACCGACATGCAGTTGGAGTATTCGAAGTAGTAGCCGCAATAACGCGACAGGTTGCCGGACTCCTCCCGCAGCGGGCGCAGCAGGTCCAGCAACGGGTCGCTGGCCGGGGTCGCGCCGCTTTCCGGACGGCGCGCGCCGATCAGGCGGGCGAACTGTTCGGCCGGCAGGCTCAGCTCGTAATCCTCGACACCGAAGAAATCACCGATGCGCTTGAGGTTGTAGGCCGTCGGACGGCTCTGCCCGCTGAGGTACTTGTTGAACTGCGCACGGTTGATCGCCAGCTTGCGGCAAACCTCCGCGATAGAGCGGTAGTGGCTGCAGAGCAGCTTGAGGTTTTCCCCCAGATTGTCCGACAAGGTCTGAACTCCCCCGATGCGAGCGGCGCGAATATAGCATCAACTCGCGTCACCTCGAATAAACCTGCGAAATTGCCTGACCAATGGCCCTTGGCCAAACATGCGCGCCTTGGCCACGACCCGCTCGCGGCGTTCACCGTCCGAACAATAAGAATCGAGGAATTCTCCATGCTCGAAATGCTCAACGATTTCCTGTCCGGGAAAGTGCTCATCGTGCTGATCGTCGGCTTGGGCAGCTACTTCACGCTGCGCTCCCGCTTCGTTCAGTTCCGTCACTTCGGCCATATGTTCGGCGTGTTCAAGGAATCCATCCGTGGCCAGGCTGGCCAGCTGAGCTCCTTCCAGGCCCTGATGCTGAGCCTCGCCGGCCGCGTCGGTGCGGGCAACATCGCCGGTGTCGGCATCGCCGTGACCCTCGGCGGCCCGGGCGCCGTGTTCTGGATGTGGGTGACCGCCCTGGTCGGCATGTCCAGCAGCTTCTTCGAGTGCACCCTGGCCCAGGTCTACAAGCGCGCCGACGGCGACGGCCTGTACCGCGGCGGCCCGTCCTATTACATCCAGCACGGCCTGAAACTGCGCTGGATGGCGATGGTATTCGCGGTCCTGCTGCTGGTCACCTACGGCTTCGCCTTCAACGGCCTGCAGTCCTTCACCGTCACCCACTCGCTGGAAAACGCCTTCGGCCTTCCGGTGCAGTACACCGGCATCGGCCTGGCCGTGCTGCTGGGCCTGGTGTTCATTGGCGGCATCAAGCGCATCGCCTCGGTCTCCGACCTGCTGGTCCCGGTGAAAACCCTGGCCTACATCGGCGTGACCCTGTACGTGATCGCCACCCAGATCGAACTGGTCCCGGACATGCTGGTGACCATCGTCAAGAGCGCCTTCGGCCTGGAACCGGCCTTCGCCGGCCTGCTGGGCAGCGCCATCGTGATGGGCGTGAAGCGCGGCGTGTTCGCCAACGAAGCCGGCCTGGGCAGTGCGCCCAACGTCGCCGCCGTGGCCGCCGTGAAACACCCGGCCGCCCAGGGCGTGGTCCAGGCGTTCAGCGTGTTCCTCGACACCTTCGTGATCTGCACCTGCACCGCGCTGCTGATCCTGCTCTCCGGCTTCTACACCCCGGGCTTCGAAGGCGACGGCATCGTCCTGACCCAGAACTCGCTGGCCGCCGTGGTCGGTGACTGGGGCCGCATCTTCGTCAGCGTGGCACTGAGCCTCTTCGTCTTCACCTGCATCCTCTACAACTACTACCTCGGCGAGAACGCCCTGCAGTTCCTCCTCGGCCGTAGCCGTGTGGCCCTGCTGAGCTACCGTGGCCTGGTACTGGCGCTGATCTGCTGGGGCTCGATGCAGAACCTGGGCACCGTGTTCGCCTTCGCCGACATCACCATGACCTGCCTGGCCTTCGTCAACCTGATCGCCCTGGCCATGCTGATCAAGGTCGGCCTGCGGGTGATGCGCGACTACGACGAACAGCGCAAGGCCGGTATCGATCAGCCGGTGTTCGACTCCGCCAAGTTCGCCGACCTGGACCTGGACCGCGCCGCCTGGCCGGCCAACCCGGCCGTCGAGGCAGCGCCGCAACAGGCCCCTGCCGGCCTGGCGGAAAGCCACCGCTAAGCGCTCCCCGCGCTGCACCGGATGCCGCTTCTCCGCCCTGCGGGGAAGCGGCATCGTCGTATCAGGCAACAGTTTCTGGTGGGATCGGCTCGCGATAGCGGCCAGATTCGGCGTTATGCTGGCCCACCGTTTTATTCCCCGAGTGAACCAGGACAAGGCATGAGCGCAGTCAACAACCTCTTCGTCCTCTATACCGGCGGCACCATCGGCATGCTGCAGACGGCCCAGGGCCTGGCCCCGGCCGGTGGCTTCGAGGCGCGCATGCGCGAGCACCTGGCCAGCACCGGCGCGCCGGCACCGCAGTTCGCCTTCCACGAAATGCTGCCGCTGCTGGACAGCGCCAACATGACCCAGGCCCAGTGGCTGGCCATGCGCGACCGCATCGTCGACGCAGTGGTCGAAGGCGGCCACGACGCCGTGCTGCTGCTGCACGGCACCGACACCCTGGCCTACAGCGCCGCTGCCCTGAGCTTCCTGCTGCTGGGCCTCGGCGTGCCGGTGGTGCTCACCGGCGCCATGCTCCCGGCGGGCGCCGAAGGCAGCGATGCCTGGCCCAACCTGTGCGGCGCGCTCGCGGCCCTGCAAACCGGCGTGGAGCCGGGCGTGCACCTGTATTTCAACGGCGAGCTGATGCATGGCGCGCGGGTGAGCAAGCTGCGCAGCGACGCCTTCGACGCCTTCACCGTGCTGCCACGCCAACGCAACGGCGAACGTGCCGACGTGCTGCCCGCCCTGCTCGGCTTCAACACCCGTCGCGCACCGGTGAACCTGGCGGTGCTGCCGCTGTTCCCCGGCCTGCAGGAGAGCCATGTGCAGGCGCTGCTGGATTCCGGCGTGCAGGGTCTGTTGCTGGAGTGCTACGGCAGCGGCACCGGCCCGTCCGACAACGCCGAGCTGCTGGCTGTGCTCAAGGCCGCGCACCAGCGCGGCGTGGTACTGGCCGCCATCAGCCAGTGCCCGGCCGGGCACGTGGAATTCGGCGTCTACGCCGCCGGCAGCCAACTGGCGGCCAGCGGCCTGGTCTCGGCCGGCGGCATGACCCGCGAAGCCGCCCTGGCCAAGCTCTTCGCCCTCATCGGCGCCGGCCTCGCCCCCGCCGATGTCGAACGCTGGTTCGCCCTGGACCTGTGCGGCGAACGGGTAGCCTGACGAACCGCAAGGGCCGCGCCGCGGCCCCAACCACCGCCCGCACGACCTAACCGGCGTGCGTAGGGTGGACCCCGCTTCACCGGTCCACCGTTGCGGAGCTCCAGGCGACACCGCCGGTGGATGAAAAAGGCGTCATCCACCCTACACACGGATGGGAGACCGAGACATGCGGATCACCGTCACCCTCGACGACACGCTCTACCAGCAGGCATTGGAAATGGCCGATCCGGATATGGACGAGGCCGATATCTTCCACGAAGTCTTCAGGACCTTCGTACGCGTCCAGGCAGGGAAGCGCCTCGCCGCCCTGGGGTCCAAGGCACCCGAAATGCAGGACGTGCCACGTCACCGTGAAGACGGGGCGTGACCATTAACGTTCCGGCGACACGACTCAGGTCACCTCACCCCGGATGTACTGCTCCAGGTGCTGGATCAGCGCGTCCTGTTCGGCGATGGCTTCCTTGACCAGGTCGCCGATGGACAGCAGGCCGACCAGTTGGCCGTCTTCCACCACCGGCAGGTGGCGCAGGTGGCGGTCGGTCATCAGCGCCATGCACTCGCGGATGCTTTGCCGGCCATTCACCGTCAGCACCGCTTCGGTCATGAATTCGCGCACCGGCGTGACCACCGACGAACGCCCTTGCAGCACACCCCGACGGGCGTAGTCACGCTCGCTGACGATGCCCACCAGGCGGCCCTCCTCGACCACCGGCAAGGCGCCGATATTGTGTTCGGCCAGCAGGCGCAGGGCATCGAGCATCGGCACTTCGGCGCCGACGGTGTGCACCTGCTGGAGCGGCTTGGCGTGGAGCATCTGGGCAACGGTCTTCATCGGTGAACCCCTTCAGTGATCGTGATTGGCGCCCAGCATGCCGTCGCCGGCCGGTGCCCGGCCAAACGGTGATTTGCATGGCGGCCATTGAAAGTTTTGTGGCCGAGACCTGGAAAAAGCGCAAAAAAAGGGGAGCCCGTGGGCTCCCCAGGGGACTGCTTGCTCGGGATCACTCGATCTCGATCAGGACCTCGCCCGGGTTGACCCGGTCGCCCTTGGCGATGTGGATGGCCTTGACGGTGCCGGCGATGGGCGCCTGCACTTCGGTCTCCATCTTCATGGCTTCGGTGATCAGCACGGCCTGGCCGGCCTTGACGCTGTCGCCTTCCTTGACCAGTACATCGACGATGTTGCCCGGCATGGTGGTGCTGACATCGCCCGGTGCGCTGGCGTGCTTGCGCTTGCTGCTGCTGCCGGCGACGAAGTCGTTGAGCGGCTCGAACACCACCTCTTCCGGCATGCCGTCGATGGACAGGTAGAAGTGGCGCTTGCCGTCGGTCTTCACGCCGACGCCGGTGATGTCCACGCGGTAGCTCTCGCCGTGCACGTCGACCACGAACTCGGTGGGCACGCCTTCGCCGCCGACCGGGGCCGCACCCTGGCCGTTGGGGATGGGCAGCAGCTCCTCGGGCTTGAGGGTGCCGGCTTCACGCTCCTCGAGGAACTTGCGCCCGATGTCGGGGAACATGGCGAAGGTGAGGACGTCTTCCTCGCTCTTGGCCAGGGCGCCGATTTCCTTGCGCAGCTTGTCCAGCTCGGGCTTGAGCAGGTCGGCCGGGCGCACGTCGATGACGTCTTCGTTGCCAATGGCCTGGCGGCGCAGCTCTTCGTTGATCTGGCCCGGGGCCTTGCCGTAGCGGCCCTGAAGGTAGAGCTTCACCTCGTTGGTGATGGTCTTGTAGCGCTCGCCGGCGAGGACGTTGAAGAACGCCTGGGTGCCGACGATCTGCGAGGTCGGGGTGACCAGGGGCGGGAAGCCGAGGTCGGCGCGCACGCGCGGGATCTCTTCCAGCACCTCGCCCATGCGGTTGAGGGCGCCCTGCTCCTTGAGCTGGTTGGCGAGGTTGGAAATCATCCCGCCCGGCACCTGGTTGACCTGCACGCGGGTGTCGACGCCGGTGAACTCGCTTTCGAACTGGTGGTACTTCTTGCGCACGGCGTGGAAGTACATGCCGATTTCCTGGATCAGCTCCAGGTCCAGGCCGGTGTCATAGGGCGTGTTGCGCAGGGCCGCGACCATGGACTCGGTGCCCGGGTGGCTGGTGCCCCAGGCCATGCTGGAGATGGCGGTGTCGATGCGGTCGGCGCCGTTCTCGATGGCCTTGAGCTGGCACATGCTGGCAACGCCGGCGGTGTCGTGGGAGTGGATCACCACGTCCAGCGGCAGGGCATCCTTCAGCGCCTTGACCAGCTCGCCGGTGGCGTAGGGGGTCAGCAGGCCGGCCATGTCCTTGATGGCGATGGAGTCGACGCCCATGGCGGCCATGGCCTTGCCCTGGGCCACGAAGGCATCGATGGTGTGCACCGGGCTGGTGGTGTAGGCGATGGTGCCCTGGGCATGCTTGCCGGCGGCCTTCACCGCCTCGATGGAGACGCGCAGGTTACGCACGTCGTTCATGGCGTCGAAGATGCGGAACACGTCGATGCCGTTGACCGCCGCCTTGGCCACGAAGGCCTTGACCACGTCGTCGCTGTAGTGGCGGTAGCCCAGCAGGTTCTGCCCGCGCAGGAGCATCTGCAGGCGGGTGTTGGGCAGCGCGGCCTTGAGCTTGCGCAGGCGCTCCCACGGGTCTTCCTTGAGGAAGCGCACGCAGGCGTCGAAGGTGGCGCCGCCCCAGACTTCCAGCGACCAGTAGCCGACCTTGTCCAGCTTGTCGCAGATGGGAAGCATGTCTTCCAGGCGCATGCGGGTGGCCAGCAGGGACTGGTGCGCGTCACGCAGGATGGTGTCGGTGACGCTGATCTTCTTGGTTTCGAGGGTCTTGCTCATGTTCTGCATCCTTCCCTTACAGGCCCGCGTGGGCGGCAATGGCGGTCGCGATGGCGATGGCCAGGTGCGACGGGTTGCGCTTGATCGAATACTGGGTCAGCTCCGGGTGGCTTTCGACGAAGCTGGTGTTGAACTGGCCGCTGCGGAATTCGGGATCGCGGAGGATCTCCTGGTAGTAGGCCGCGGTGGTCTTGACCCCTTGCACGCGCATGTCATCCAGCGCGCGCAGGCCGCGGTCCAGTGCCTCTTCCCAGGTCAGCGCCCAGACGATCAGCTTCAGGCACATGGAGTCGTAGAAGGGCGGGATGGTGTAGCCGGTGTAGATCGCCGTGTCGGTGCGCACGCCGGGGCCGCCGGGGGCGTAGTAGCGGGTGATCTTGCCGAACGAGGGCAGGAAGTTGTTCTTCGGATCCTCGGCGTTGATGCGGAACTGCAGGGCGAAGCCGCGGTGGATGATGTCCTCCTGCTTCACCGAGAGCGGCAGGCCCGAGGCGATACGGATCTGCTCGCGGACGATGTCGATGCCGGTGATTTCCTCGGTGATGGTGTGCTCCACCTGCACCCGGGTGTTCATCTCCATGAAGTACACCTCGCCCTCGGCGAGCAGGAACTCCACGGTGCCGGCGTTCTCGTAGCCCACCGCCTTGGCGGCGCGCACGGAGAGGTCGCCGATGTAGGCACGCTGCTCGGGGGTGAGCTGTGGGCTGGGGGCGATCTCGATGAGCTTCTGGTTGCGGCGCTGGATCGAGCAGTCGCGCTCGAACAGGTGCACGGTGTTGCCGAAGCTGTCGGCCAGGACCTGGGCCTCGATGTGCTTCGGGTTGACGATGCATTTCTCCAGGAACACCTCGGCCGAGCCGAAGGCCTTGGTCGCCTCGGAGATGACCCGCGGGTAGGCCTGCTCCAGCTCGGCGCGCGAGTTGCAGCGGCGAATGCCACGGCCGCCACCGCCGGAAGTGGCCTTGAGCATCACCGGGTAGCCGATGCGCTCGCCCTCGCGCAGGGCCTCTTCGAGGTCCGCCACGTTGCCTTCGGTGCCCGGGGTGACCGGTACGCCGGCCTTGATCATGCTGCGGCGGGCTTCGGTCTTGTCACCCATGCGGCGGATCACTTCCGCCGACGGGCCGATGAAGCGGATGCCGCGCTCGGCGCAGATGTCCGCCAGCTCGGCGTTTTCGGAGAGGAAGCCGTAGCCGGGGTGCAAGGCGTCGCAACCGGTTTCCACGGCCAGGTTCACCAGCTTGCGCGGGTTGAGGTAACCGGCCAGCGGGTCCTCGCCGATGCTGTGGGCCTCGTCGGCACGCTTGACGTGCAGGGCGTGGCGGTCGGCGTCGGAGTAGACGGCCACCGAGCGGATGCCCATCTCGGCGCAGGCACGCACGATTCGGACGGCGATCTCACCCCGGTTGGCGATGAGGATTTTCTTGATCACGAGCGTTCCCTCGACCAAGTGAGCAGGCGAACGGCGAGCCGTTCGGCGAGTGACCGCCGGTGCTGTAGCGGTGCGTGATTAACCTACGCCCAGCCCTGGGATAACCCAAATCAATAATTATTGGGGTATCCATTAGGAAAGCCTTATAGTCGCCGCCGCGACCCCACGTTTTCGAGGCCCTACCCTATGCGCAAGACCCTGCTGCGCATGACACTGCGCCAGCTCCAGGTGTTCCGTGCCGTGTTCGAGACCCGCTCCTACAGCCGAGCGGCGGAGGAGATGGCATTGACCCAACCGGCCGTCAGTCTGCAGATCCGCCAGCTCGAAGAACTGGTAGGCCAGCCGCTGTTCGAGTACGTGGGCAAGAAGCTCTACCAGACCGACGCCGCCGAGGCGCTGTACGTGGCCAGCAGCGACATCTTCCAGCGCCTGGCCAGCCTCGACATGCAGCTTTCGGATCTGCAGGGCTCGCTGCAGGGCCAGCTCAACCTGGCGGTGGAATCCAGCGCCAAGTACTTCGTGCCGCACCTGTTCGCCGCCTTCAAGCAGCAGCATCCGGACGTGAGCCTGCACCTGGCGGTGGTCAACCGCGCCCAGGTGATCAAGCGCCTGGCGGACAACCGCGACGACCTGGTGATCATGTCCCTGGTGCCCCAGGACATGGCCCTGGAATTCCTGCCCTTCCTCAACAACCCGATCATCGCCGTGGCGCCACCGGACCACCCGCTGTGCCACGCGCGCAGCCTGACGCTGAAGGACCTGGAGCCCTTCCCGTTGCTGATCCGCGAGGCGGGCTCGGGCACCCGCAAGGCCTGCGAGGAATATTTCCAGCAGAAGCGCGCGCACTTCGCCCAGACCCAGGAAGTCGCCTCCCTGGATGCCCTGCGCGAATGCGTGGTGGCCGGCCTCGGCCTGGGGCTGCTGCCCCGCCATGCGGTCAGCCTGGAGCTGGCCACCGGCGTATTGCGCGAGCTGCCGGTGGAGGAGCTGCCGCTCTACCGCAGCTGGTGCGTGGTCCACGCCAAGGGCAAGCGGCTGTCACCGGTCGCCCAGGCGCTGATGGCCTTTATCCGCGAAGAACGCGCCCAGATCAGCACGCTTTCCCAGCGGTTCGACGGCGCTCTGCCGTTGACGACAACAGGTAGTTGATCGCGATCAGGTCGGGATAGTCGTTCAGCTCTGCCAGCAAGCGGCGCTGTTCGGCGCGGTCCTCGATGGCCCGGCGGAACTGCATCCGGCGCTGGTCTTCGAGTTTGCGCCGGGTCTTACTGTCGATGGCCGGCTCGTCAAAACGCTGTGCATGGTGTCGAGGCATGTCAGGTCTCCCAGGACGAAGTGCGGGAGCACCAGCATCGGCCAGCGGCATGACGCTTTGACGGCAGGCGGGTGACGCTGCGGTGACCGTCTTGCGACAGCCACTGGCACCTTCAAAACAACGCGTCGAGCAGGCGGTACCAGGCGATCCCCGCGCCCAGGTAGAGACGCTGCAGGCCGTGCAGCGGGATGCGCCGCAACGGCGTGATCGGGAAGGGGAAATCCCCGCCCTGCCCCGCCAGGCGCGCCGCCATGTGTCGCCCCAGGCTGGTGGCCAGGGCGATGCCGCGACCGTTGTAGCCCAGCAGCATGGACAGCCCCGGCGCCGGCTCGTGGACATGGGGCAGGAAGTCCTGGGTCAGCGCCACGCGCCCGCTCCAGCGGTATTCGATGGGCACCCCGGCGAGCTGCGGGAACAGCCCGGTGAGCGAGCGCTCCAGGTGCGCCCAGTCGCTGGCCTGGCGCGGCTCGGGGAAGGGACCGCGCCCACCCAGCAGCAGGCGGCCCTGGGCGTCCTGCTTGAAGTACAGCAACAGGCGCCGCGCATCCGAGCAGACCTCGCCCCCGGCAGCACGCTATGGCGCAGGTGCGCGGGCAGCGGCTGGGTGGCGACGATGAAGCTGTTGGCGGCGATCAGCGTCTGGCGCAGGCCGGGCCAGAGATCATCGGTGTAGCCGTTGCCGGCCAGCAGCACACGCTCGGCCCGCACCTGGGCACCGCCGGCTGTGGATAACACCCAGCCGCCCTCCTCGCGGCGCAGGCCGGTGACCCGGCTGTGACCATGGACCTTCGCACCGCGCTCGACAGCCGCACGCGCCAGCCCACGGGCGTAGCTCATGGGCTGGACGCTGCCGGCGCGCGGGTCGACCCAGCCGCCGAGGTAATTGACGCTGCCGATGCGCCGGGCCACGGCCGGCTTGTCCAGCAGCTCCACCTCGACGCCGCGCGCACGCCATTGCCCGGCGCGCTGCTCCAGGCCACGCATGGCCACAGGAGACGCGGCCGGTTGGATCCAGCCCTTGCGGGTGGCGTCGCAGTCGATGCCGAGCCGCTCGATCAGCGCGAACACCTCGTCAGCGGCGCCACCGGCGGCGGCGATCATCGCCTCGCCACGGGCCGCGCCGAACTTGGCGATCAGTTGCTCGGGGTCGAACTTGAGCCCGGGGATCACCTGCCCGCCGTTGCGCCCGGAAGCGCCCCAGCCGGGTTCGCCGGCATCCAGCACGCAGACGCGTACGCCCGCTTCGGCCAGGTGCAGGGCGGTGACCAGCCCGGTGTAGCCGGCGCCGACGATGGCGACATCGGCCTGGGTGCTCTCGCTCAAGGGCGGGGTGGCGACAGCGGGTTTGGCGGTGGCCGCCCAGAGCGAGGACGGCAGGGTGGGCACCAGGGGCGCATTCATGCCGGCACCTCGCCGCTGTTCAGCAGGCGCTTGAGGAAGTCCTGGGTACGCGGGTGGCTCGGTGCGCTCAGCACCTCGCGGGCCGGGCCCTGTTCGACGATGCGACCGCTGTGGAGGAAGCAGACCTTGTCCGCCACATCGCGGGCGAAGCCCATCTCGTGGGTGACCACGATCATGGTCATGCCCTCGTCGGCGAGGCGCCGCATCACCGCCAGCACCTCGCCCACCAGCTCGGGGTCCAGGGCCGAGGTGGGCTCGTCGAAGAGGATCGCCCTGGGCTTCATCGCCAGGGCGCGGGCGATGGCCACGCGCTGCTGCTGGCCGCCGGAAAGCTCGTCCGGGTAGGCGTTCATGCGGTGGGCGAGGCCGACCTTCTCCAGCAGCACCTCGGCCTGGCGCCGGGCTTCGCGGGGGTCTTCCTTCTTCACGTAGATCGGCCCCTCCATCACGTTTTCCACAGCGGTGCGATGGGGGAACAGGTTGAAGCGCTGGAACACCATGGCCACCTGGGTGCGGATCTCGTGGATGCTGTCATGGTGCCGGTCCACCGCCTGGCCGCTGACCAGGATCTCGCCCCGGTCGTGGGTCTCCAGGCCGTTGATGCAGCGCAGCAGGGTGGATTTGCCCGAGCCCGAGGGGCCGATCAGGCAGACCACCTCGCCGCTTTCGATGTTCAGGTCGATGCCTTCGAGCACCGCCAGGCTGCCGAAGCTCTTGTGCAGCTGCTTGATCTCGATCATGGCTTGCTCCTCTTACCGATTCGCGCTTCCAGCCGACGCAGGCCGTAGGACAGCGGCAGGCTCAGCGCCAGGTAGAGCAGCGCCACCAGGGTGTAGACGGTCATGTTCTCGAAGGTCGAGGAGGCGATCAGCTGGCCGGCGCGGGTCATCTCGGCCACCGTGATGGTGGAGACCAGCGAGGAGTCCTTGAGCATCATCACCAGGGTGTTGCCATAGGGCGGCAGGGCGATGCGGAAGGCCTGGGGCAGCACCACCCGGCGCATCACCATGGCGCCGCGCATGCCGAGGGATTCGGCCGCCTCGATCTGCCCCTGGTGGATGGCCTGGATGCCGGCGCGGAAGTTCTCCGCCTGGTAGGCCGAGTAGGCGATGCCGAGGCCGATGACGCCGGCCTGGAAGGCGCTGAGCTGGATGCCGAAGTCCGGCAGCACGAAGTAGATGTAGAAGAGCTGCACGATGATCGGCAGGCCGCGGATGACGTTGACCACGCCGATGGCGAACAGCGAGATGGCGCGGACCTTCGACACCATCATCAGGGCGAAGACCAAGCCGATCACGGAGCTGAGCAGGAAGGACCCGGCCGTGACCTGCACGGTGACCACCGCCCCTTTCAGCAGAATGGGGAGGAAGTCCAGAGCGTTCTGGAGAAACATGGAGGCTACCCGTGGATGGGTTCAGGGAAAGGCCCGCCACGCCGGCGGGCCGCGAGCGCAGTCAGTCGAGCTTCCACTTCGCGATGATGCGGTCCAGCGAGCCATCGGCCTTGATCGCGGCGATGCCGGTGTTGACCCGTTCCAGGGTCGCGGCATCGCCCTTGCGCACGATCAGGCAGACATCGCCCATGATCACCGGCTGGTAGCCCTGCACCAGGCGCACCTTGTCCTGGGTGCCCTGGGCCAGTTGGTAGGCGAGGATCGGGCGGTCGGCGAAGCCGGCCTTGATCCGCCCCAGGGCCAGGTCGCGCATCAGGTCGGCGATGGAGTCGTAGCCGCGCACCTCCTTGAAGATGCCGCGCTTGTTCAGCTCGTCGATGAACACGGTGCCGACCTGGGCGCCGACCACCTCGCCCTCGAGGTCTTCCATGCGGGTATAGGCGGTGGCGTCGTCGGCGCGGACGATCAGCCCTTCGCCGTAGCTGAACACCGGGTCGGAGTACTGCACCACTTTCTCCCGCGCGGGGGTGCGCAGCATGGCGGCGGAGATGACGTCGATCTTGTTCGCGGTCAGCGAAGGGATCAGCGCGGCGAAGGTGGTCTGCTGGATCTCCACCTCGAAGCCGCCGGCCTTGGCCACCGCCTGGGCGGCATCGACCATCATCCCCTGGATGCTCTGGCTCTTGACGTCGAGGAAGGTGAAAGGCACGCCGGTGGCGGTGGCGCCGACCCGGTAGCTCTCGGCACTGGCGGCGAAGGACGTGGCGAGGCCGGCGACGAGGGCGCAGGCGCAGGTGAGGGCACGAAGGCGAGGATGCATGGCAAGTCTCCCATTGGACGCTGTTTATTGTCGTTGTGCGCTATGGATAGCCCCTTCTGAATCGGCAGGGGGCGTTTTCCCGAATATAAACAATTTACAAGAATCGTAAAGTGATTTATAAATATCGAATATCGATATTCAAAGCAGCAGAAAACCCGCTGAAAGGACGCGACATGAGCGATAACAACAACTCACTGTTCAACCAGTCGCTGGAGAAAGGCCTGGCCGTGCTGCGTGCCTTCAACGCCAGGCAGCGCACCATGAACCTGGCCGAAGTGGCCGAGGCGGCGGGCATCAACAAGAGCTCGGCGCAGCGCATGATCCACACCCTCGAAGAGCTGGGCTACGTGCGCAAGCACCCGCAGACCAAGCGCTTCCAGCTCACACCGCGAGTGATGGAGATCGGCTACAACTACCTGGCCGCCGACACCCTGGTGGACGTGGCCAACCCCTTCCTCGCCGAACTGGCGCAGATCACCGGGGAAACCACCAACCTCACCGAGCCCGACGGCCTGGAGATGGTCTACGTGGCGCGCTTCGTGGCGCCCAAGTTCATCCCCATCCACATGCCCATCGGCAGCCGCATCCCCATGTACTGCACCGGCTCCGGCCGCGCCTACCTGAGCGCCCTGGGCGACGACGAAGTGCATGCGGCGCTGGCGGCGAGCGAACTGAAGCGCCACACCCAGCAGACCCTGACCGGCCCGGAGGAAATCTTCGCGCAGATCGAGGCGACCCGGCGCAAGGGCTATGCGATCAACAACGAGGAGCTGTTCCTCGGCGACATGACCATCGCCGCGCCCATCGTCGGCAGCCAGGGGCAGCCGGTGGCTGCCGTGCACGTGGTGGCACCGACCAGCCGCTGGAGCCTGGAGGAAGCGGAACGCAAGCTGGCGCCTGCGGTGATCGAGTGCGCGCGGGCGATCCGCACCTCGATCAGGACCCTCTGAGCGCCGCCTGGCGCTCGGGGCGGGGGAGGTCGATCAGTCTTCCATCACCTTGATCGACTTGGGCGACAGACGCAGGCTGCGCAAGCTGCGCTTCACGCTCTTGAGGTGGTTGACCAGGGTCGGGCCACGGGCCATGGCCACGCCCATCGCCAACACGTCGATCACCACCAGGTGGGCGATGCGCGAGGTCAGCGGGGTGTAGATCTCGGTGTCTTCCTGCACGTCGATGGCCAGGTTCACCGTGGCCAGGTCCGCCAGCGGCGTCTGGCTCGGGCACAGGGTGATCAGCGTGGCACCGGCCTCGCGCACCAGGTTGGCGGTGATCAGCAGGTCCTTGGAGCGGCCGGACTGGGAAATGCAGATGGCCACGTCCGACGGCTTCAGCGTCACCGCCGACATCGCCTGCATGTGCGGGTCGGAATAGGCGGCGGCGGTGAGCAGCAGGCGGAAGAACTTGTGCTGGGCATCGGCGGCCACCGCGCCGGAGGCACCGAAGCCGTAGAACTCCACGCGCTGGGCCTGGGCGCAGGCGGCGATGGCGCGCTGCAGGGCCTGGGGGTCGAGCTTCTCGCGCACGTCCATCAGGGTGTGCAGCGTGGTGTCGAAGATCTTCAGGCTGAAGTCGGCGACCGAATCATCCTCGTGGATCGCGAACTGGCCGAAGCTGGCACCGGCGGCCAGGCTCTGCGCCAGCTTGAGCTTGAGATCCTGGAAGCCGCCGCAACCGATGGCGCGACAGAAGCGCACGATGGTGGGCTCGCTGACCCCGACGCTCTGCGCCAGGTCGGCCATGGAGCTGTGCATGACTGCGGCGGGATCGAGCAGGACGTGGTCGGCGACTTTCAGTTCCGACTTGCGCAGCAGGTGGCGCGACTGGGCGATGTGTTGCAGCAGATTCACTGGGCAGGCTCTTCGAAGTGGGGGATACGCCCAAAGGCTCGATCAACTCGGGGTGGCAACTCGGTTATGATCGACGGCCGTCGGGCTGTAGTGACCTTGTAGTTATACTACATGACCCGCTTTTCCGCTCAGCTAAACCACGCAGGAGTGCGCCCTTGACCCAGCCTTGTGACATGTTGGTCTTCGGCGGCACCGGCGACCTCGCCCTGCACAAATTGCTTCCGGCGCTCTACCACCTGCATCGCGACGGGCGCCTGCATCCGCAGTTGCGCATCCTCGCCATCGCCCGCAATCCGCTGGACGCACAGCAGTACCGCGCCCTCGCCGAACGCCATTGCCGCGCCCAGGTGGCCCGCGCCGATTTCACCAACGAGGCCTGGACGGGGTTCGCCGCACGCCTCGACTACTTCGTCATGGACGTTTCCCAGAGCGCCGACTTCGGCCGCCTGGCCCGCCACCTGGGCCCGGCCGATGACCGTGGCCGGGTCTACTACCTGGCCATCGCCCCGCGCCTGTTCGAGGACATCGCCCGCCACCTGCAGATCGCCGGCCTCGCCGGGCCCCAGGCGCGCATCGTGCTGGAGAAGCCCATCGGCCATTCGCTGGAATCGGCCCTGGCGATCAACGCCGCCATCGGCGCGGTGTTCGACGAGCGCCAGGTGTTCCGCATCGACCACTACCTGGGCAAGGAGACGGTGCAGAACCTCATGGCCCTGCGCTTCGCCAACGCCCTGTTCGAACCGGTGTGGCGCGCCGGGCACATCGACCACGTGCAGATCAGCGTCTGCGAGACCCTGGGCGTGGAGAACCGCGGCAGCTACTACGACCACGCCGGGGCCATGCGCGACATGGTGCAGAACCACCTGCTGCAGCTGCTCTGCCTGGTGGCCATGGAAGCGCCGGTGCGCTTCGACGCGGACGCGGTGCGTAACGAAAAGGTGAAGATCCTCGAAGCCCTCAAGCCCATCTCCGGGCTCGACGTGCAGGACAAGACCGTGCGCGGCCAATACGGCGCCGGCAAGATCGGCGGCCAGGAAGTGCCCGCCTACTACTTCGAGAAGAACGTCGACAACGACAGCGACACCGAAACCTTCGTCGCCGTGCAGGCCGAGATCGACAACTGGCGCTGGGCCGGCGTGCCCTTCTACCTGCGCACCGGCAAGCGCCTGGCGCGCAAGTACTCGGAAATCGTCATCCAGTTCAAGCCGGTGCCGCACCGCCTGTTCAACGGCGGCGAGGCCAACCGCCTGCTGATCCGCCTGCAGCCGGAAGAGCGCATCAGCCTGCAATTGATGGCCAAGAACCCCGGCAAGGGCATGCGCCTGGAACCGGTGGAGCTGGACCTCAACCTCGCCCAGGCCTTCACCCAGCGCCGCTGGGATGCCTACGAGCGCCTGCTGCTGGACGTGATCGAAGGCGACTCGACCCTGTTCATGCGCCGCGACGAAGTGGAAGCCGCCTGGCGCTGGGTCGACCCCATCCTCGAAGGCTGGCACGAGTACTACCAGAGCCCGCGCAACTACCCCGCCGGCTCCACCGGCCCCGAGCAGGCCCACAGCCTGCTGGAGCTGCAGGGGCGGGAGTGGAATGACTGAAGCGCCCTGCCCCGCCGATCGCGAATGAATTCCACAAAAAAGCCGAACCGCTGCGTGGATGGACGTCGCTCTTTACGTCCACCGGCGGTGTCGCCTGGTACTCCGCAACGGTGGACCGGTGAAGCGGGGTCCACCCTACACATCCGCATCAACTAAGCCCCGTAGGTTGGCGCCGAGCGCAGCGAGGCCCAACGCAGCGACGCCCGTCCCTTGGCGAATGAATTCCCCGCGCCGTCATTGCTCCAGCGCAATACCCGTTCCGCGCGGCTTGCCTAGAATCCGCGGCTTTTCGCGCAACGAGCCCCGCCCATGTCCAGCCGCCAAGCCCCCGAACTGCTCTGCCCCGCCGGCACCCTCAAGGCCATGCGCCATGCCTTCGCCTACGGTGCCGATGCGGTGTACGCCGGCCAGCCGCGCTACAGCCTGCGGGTGCGCAACAACGAGTTCGACCACGCCACCCTGGCCGAAGGCATCGCCGAGGCCCACGCCCAGGGCAAGCGCTTCTACGTGGTGGTCAACATCGCCCCGCACAATGCCAAGCTGAAGACCTTCCTCAAGGACCTGGCGCCGGTGGTGGCGATGGCGCCGGACGCGCTGATCATGTCCGACCCGGGGCTGATCATGCTGGTGCGCGAGCACTTCCCGCAGATGGCGGTGCACCTCTCGGTGCAGGCCAACGCGGTGAACTGGGCCAGCGTGAAGTTCTGGCAGGCCCAGGGGCTGACCCGGGCGATCCTCTCCCGCGAGCTGTCGCTGGAGGAGATCGGCGAGATCCGCCGCGAAGTGCCGGAGATGGAGCTGGAGGTGTTCGTCCACGGCGCCCTGTGCATGGCCTACTCCGGCCGCTGCCTGCTCTCCGGCTACATCAACCACCGCGACCCCAACCAGGGCACCTGCACCAACGCCTGCCGCTGGCAGTACAAGGCCGGAGAAGCCCGCGAGGACGCGCTGGGCGATGTGGTGCACGCCTGCACGCCGCAGCCGACCCTGGGCGAAGGCGCGCCCAGCGAGCGCCTGTTCCTGCTGGAGGACGGCAGCCGCCCGGGCGAGTACATGCCCGCCTTCGAGGACGAGCACGGCACCTACATCATGAATTCCAAGGACCTGCGCGCCGTGCAGCACGTGGGGCGCCTGCTGGAGATGGGCGTGCACTCGCTGAAGATCGAGGGCCGCACCAAGTCGCACTTCTACGTCGCGCGCACCACCCAGGCCTACCGCCAGGCCATCGACGACGCCCTCGCCGGCCGGCCCTTCGAGCCGCGCCTGCTGGAGCGCCTGGATTCACTGGCCAACCGTGGCTACACCGAAGGCTTCCTGCGCCGCCACACCCACGACCACTATCAGAACTACGCGCACGGCAGCTCGCGGCCCTCGCGCCAGCAGTTCGTCGGCGAGCTGACCGGCGTGCGCCGGGGCGAGATGGCGGAAGTACGGGTGAAGAACCGCTTCGAGGTGGGCGACCGCCTGGAGCTGATGACCCCGACGGGCAACCTGGGCTTCATCCTCCACGCCCTGGAAGGCGCCAACGGCGAGAGCCGCCAGGTGGCACCCGGCGACGGCCACCTGCTCTATATCCCGCTGCCGGCGGACCTCGATCTGGAATACGCCCTGCTGCTGCGCGACCTGCCCGAGGCGGTCAGCGCCACAGCGCCGTCGCCTGCTCCTTGAGCAGCGCGGCGAACACCGGCGCCTCCACCGGCGGGCTGATCAGGTAGCCCTGGATCTCGTCGCAGCCCTGGCTCTTGAGGAAGTCCATCTGCCCCTGGGTTTCCACGCCCTCGGCCACCACCTTGAGCTCCAGGCCGTGGGCCATGGCGATGATCGCGCGGGTGATGGCGGCGTCCTCGCCCCCGGAGGAGAGGTCGCGGATGAAGGTCTGGTCGATCTTCACGTAGTCCACCGGGAAGCGCTTGAGGTAGCTCAGGGACGAGTAGCCGGTGCCGAAATCGTCGATGGCCAGCTTCACCCCCAGGTCGCGCAGCTGGCGGAAGGTGGCGATGACGTGCTCGACGTTCTCCAGCAGGTGGCTCTCGGTCAGCTCCAGCTCCAGCAGGCGCGGTGACAGGCCGGTCTCGTCCAGCACCTGGCGCACCAGGCTGGTGAGGTTGCCCTGGCGCAGCTGGTGGCCGGAGAGGTTCACCGAGACGCGGATGTCCGCCAGCCCCTGGCGCTGCCACTCGCGGGCCTGCAGGCAGGCCTGGCGCAGCACGAACTCGCCCAGGGGGGCGATGAGCCCGGTCTCTTCGGCCAGGCCGATGAAGTCCCCCGGCGGCACCAGCCCCAGTTGCGGATGGCGCCAGCGAACCAGCGCCTCGGCGGCGTTGAGGCTGTCGTCGGCCAGGCACAGCTTGGGTTGGTAGAAGACCTCCAGCTGGCCTTCCTCGATGGCCTTGCGCAGCTGGGTTTCCATCTGCAGGCGCTCCAGGGTGCAGGCCTGGAGGTTGTCGGTGAAGAACTGGAAGGTGTTGCCGCCCAGGTGCTTGGCATGCTGCATGGCCATGTTGGCCTGGCTGATCAGCGTGGAGATCTCGCGGGCGTTGTCCGGCAGCAGGCTGATGCCCAGGGAGGCGCTGACCACCAGTTCCTCGCCGCCCACGGTCATCGGCGTGCGCAGCTTGGCCAGCAGGCGACTGGCGGTGCGTGCCAGGCTGGAGAGGCTGCCGTAGGCGTCGAGGATCACCGCGAATTCGTCGCCGGACAGCCGGGCGATGGTGTCCGCCTCGGGCGCGGCCTGGGCCAGGCGCCGGCTCATCTGCCGCAACAGCTGGTCGGCCACTTCATGGCCGAGGCTGTCGTTGAGCACCTTGAAGCGGTCCAGGTCGATGTGCAGCAGGGCCAGGCTGCGGCCGCTCTGGCGCGCGCGCTGGCTGGCCTCGTGCAGGCGGTCCTTGAACAGGGTGCGGTTGGCCAGGCCGGTGAGCTCGTCGTAGTGCGAGAGGTAGCGCAGGCGCTCCTCGGCATCGCGGCGTGCGGAGAGGTCGGCGAAAAAGCCGACGATGTGGCTGGCGTTGCCCCGGGCATCACGCACCACGTTGAGCTGCAGCCACTGCGGGTAGAGCTCGCCGTTCTTGCGGGTGTCCACCAGTTCGCCCTGCCAGCTGCCGCTCTGCTCCAGCTCCTGGCGGATCAGGTGGTACTGGCGGCGGCTCTCGCGGGTGCTGTTGATCTCCACCACCGTGTGGCCAAGCACCTCGTCGCGGCGGTAGCCGGTAACGTCGCTGAAGGCCTGGTTGACCGCCAGCAGGCGGTATTGCGGGTCGAGGATGACGATGCCCTCGCTGGCCGCCTCGAAGACCATGGCCGAGAGGCGCTGCTGCTCCTCGGCCTGCTTGCGCTCGGTGACGTCGCGGCGGGTGCCGAGCATGCGCAGCACCTTGCCCTGCTCGTTGCGCTCCACCACCCGGCCACGGTCCTCGACCCAGAGCCAGCGGCCGTCGCTGTGGCGCACCCGGTAGTCGATGGCATAGCCGTCGCTGCGGCCCTTGAGGTGCTCCACCAGGGCACGGCGCAGCAGCGGCAGGTCGTCGGGGTGCAGGCGCGGCTTGAGGTCGCTGAGCACGCGGGTGACGTCGTCCATCTCGATGCCGAAGATTTCCTTGAGGTGCGAGTGATGGACTTCGTCGGTCTCCAGGTTCCAGTCCCACATCCCCAGCTCGCTGGCCTCCAGGGCCATGGCCAGGCGCGCCTCGCTCTTGACCAGGGCGTGGCTGGCGTCGGCCAGCTCCAGGGTGCGCTGGGCAACGCGGATTTCCAGGTCGTTATGGGCCGCGCGCAGCTCGCGCTCGGCGCGCCGGCGCTGCTCCACTTCCCGCGCCAGCTCGCTGTTGAGCCCTTCGGCGCGGACCTTGGCGTGTTCCAGGTTGTCGATCAGCGCCTGGTTGTGGAAGCGCTGCAGCAGGCTGCGCTGCACCAGGCGGTTGACCTGCCAGGCCACCACCATCAGCGCCGCCAGGAGGATCAGGCTGAGCAGCCCCCAGCCCCGCTGCAGCGGCTCGCCGCTGGCCAGCAGCCAGGACACGGTGGGCACCAGGCACGGCAAGGCGAAGGTGAGGAAGGCCTGCAGGCTGACGGCATAGGCGACGCTCGCGGAGAGGATCGCAGCGGCGATCAGGCCATAGACCAGCGCCTGCTGCAGAAAGGCGTCGCCCGGCACCAGGAAGATCACCGGCAGGGCCAGGGTCAGGCCGGAGGCGGCGGCGCCGAGGAGGAAGGTGCGGCGCCACTGGGGCTGGGCCTGGCGCGAGGGCAGCGCGGCCTTGAAGGCGGCCACCTGGGTCAGGCGCAGCACCGCCAGCAGCACCAGCCAGACCAGCCAGCCACCCAGCAGCAAGCCGTTGGCGGGCTCCCACAGCAGGTAGGCGCAGACCAGGCCGTTGAGCAGCATGAAGAGCGTGGGGGTTTGCGAGCCCTGATAGAGCAGACGCGTGCGCTCCACGGCCAGATCCGTCGCGAAATGCTGGCTGATGGCGCGGCTGTCGTCGCCGTGCAGGTCGATTGGGGCTTCGTTGGGTGTCGCGGTCATAGGCGATTTTCTTGTAATGGTTGCCTAGGCGTCGGCGGAGCTTACCCGAGCAGAACGAGCTGCCAAAGCTTTATGTGCCCGGTTTTGACAGCGCGCCGCCTAACTTTCGGCGGGCCTTCGGGATGCAGCGCCCGCACCGTCTGGCTGACCATCCGGTCATCGGTTTGCCCTCGTCTGGGCCGGTCAATAGAATGCCGCGATGCATGACGATCTCTCTCTACTCCTGAACTCCCTGAACGACGCTCAACGCCAGGCCGTAGCGGCCTCGCTGGGGCGTCAATTGGTCCTCGCCGGCGCCGGCTCGGGCAAGACCCGCGTGCTCGTGCACCGCATCGCCTGGCTGATCCAGGTGGAGCACGCCTCGCCCCACTCGATCCTCTCGGTGACCTTCACCAACAAGGCCGCCGCCGAGATGCGCCACCGCATCGAGCAGCTGCTGGGCATCAACCCGGCGGGCATGTGGGTCGGCACCTTCCACGGCCTCGCCCATCGCCTGCTGCGCGCCCACTGGCAGGAAGCCGGCCTGGCCGAGAACTTCCAGATCCTCGACAGCGATGACCAGCAGCGCCTGGTCAAGCGGGTGATCCGCGAGCTGGGCCTGGACGAGCAGCGCTGGCCGGCACGACAGGCGCAATGGTTCATCAACGGGCAGAAGGACGAGGGCCTGCGCCCGCAGCACATCCAGGCCGGCGGCGACCTGTTCCTCGGCACCATGCTGAAGATCTACGAAGCCTACGAAGCCGCCTGCGCCCGCGCCGGGGTCATCGACTTCTCCGAGCTGCTGCTGCGCGCCCTGGACCTGTGGCGCGACAAGCCGGGCCTGCTGGCCCACTACCAGCGCCGCTTCCGCCACATCCTGGTGGACGAGTTCCAGGACACCAACGCCGTGCAGTACGCCTGGCTGCGCCTGCTCGCCCAGGGTGGCGACAGCCTCATGGTGGTGGGCGACGACGACCAGTCCATCTACGGCTGGCGCGGCGCCCGCATCGAGAACATCCAGCAATTCTCCAGCGACTTCGCCGACGCCGAAACCATCCGCCTGGAGCAGAACTACCGCTCCACCGCCGGCATCCTCAAGGCCGCCAACGCCCTGATCGCCAACAACCAGGGGCGCCTGGGCAAGGAGCTGTGGACCGACGGCGAGGACGGCGAGCCCCTGGGCCTGTACGCCGCCTTCAACGAGCACGACGAAGCCCGCTACGTGGTGGAAAGCATCGAAAGCGCGCTGAAGGACGGCATGGCGCGCAGCGAGATCGCCATCCTCTACCGCTCCAACGCCCAGTCGCGGGTGCTGGAAGAGGCCCTGCTGCGGGAGAAGATCCCCTACCGCATCTACGGCGGCCAGCGCTTCTTCGAACGCGCCGAGATCAAGAACGCCATGGCCTACCTGCGCCTGCTCGACGGCCGTGGCAACGACGCCGCCCTGGAGCGGGTGATCAACGTCCCCGCCCGCGGCATCGGCGAGAAGACCGTGGAAAGCATCCGCGAATTCGCCCGCGGCCAGGACGTCTCCATGTGGGAGGCGATCCGCCTGCTGGTGGCCAACAAGGGCCTGCCGGGCCGCGCATCCGGCGCCCTGGCGGTGTTCATCGAGCTGATCGAGAACCTCGCCGCCAAGGTCCTGGAGATGCCCCTGCACCTGATGACCCAGACAGTCATCGAGCAGACCGGGCTGATCACCTACCACAAGGAAGAGAAAGGCGAGAAAGGCCAGGCCCGGGTGGAAAACCTGGAGGAACTGGTCAGCGCCGCCCGCGCCTTCGAGAACAACGAAGACGACGAGGAACTCACCCCGCTGCAGGCCTTCCTCAGCCACGCGTCGCTGGAGGCCGGTGATACCCAGGCCGACGCCTTCGAAGACAGCGTGCAACTGATGACCCTGCACAGCGCCAAGGGCCTGGAATTCCCGCTGGTGTTCCTGGTGGGCATGGAAGAAGGCCTGTTCCCCCACAAGATGAGCCTGGAGGAATCCGGCCGCCTGGAAGAGGAGCGCCGCCTGGCCTATGTCGGCGTCACCCGCGCCATGCAGCGCCTGGTGCTGACCTACGCGGAAACCCGCCGCCTGTACGGCAGCGAGACCTACAACAAGGTCTCGCGCTTCGTCCGCGAAATCCCCCCGCAGCTGATCCGCGAAGTGCGCCTGAGCAACAGCGTCAGCCGTCCGGTGGCAGGCAGCAACCGCAGCAGCGGCTCGATGTTCGCCGGCGCGGAAGTGCCGCAGACCGGCTTCAACCTCGGCCAGCGCGTGCAACATTCGCTGTTCGGCGAGGGCACCATCCTCAACTTCGAAGGCTCCGGCGCCCAGGCCCGGGTCCAGGTGGTGTTCGAGAGCGAAGGCAGCAAATGGCTGATGCTCGCCTACGCCAAGCTCGAACCCCTCTGATGCCTTCCCGGGCCCCGTCGTCATGGTGGGGCCCGGCGTAGCGCCCCTTGGCAGTTATCCACAGGCACGGCAGGATGGCCGCTCCCATCCTCCTTGCGGAAACACGGACGTGCGCCTTCCCCTGCTGCTGCTCAGCCTGATCATCGCCACCAGCATCGAGGCCGCCCCCGGCTTCGAGGTGAAGCGCGACACCGACAGCTACCGCGACTGGAACACCGGGCAGCGCCGCGAGCGCACCGAAACCTCCCTGCGCCTGGACGGCGGCACCCTGTCGATGAAGGCGCTCGCACAGCTGCTGGCGACCGACGGCAAGCCCATCTACCCGACCCTCTGGGACGCCCGCGTGAGCGGCCCCGACCAGGCGCTGATCCTCTTCAACCGTGGCAGCGGCCAGGACTTCGAGCTGGCCCGCCTGTACCGCAAGAACGGCGGCAAGCCGCAGGCCGAGGTGTTGCTGCGCGACCTGCCCTACAACTGGTTCAACGACGCCCGCCGCAAAGGCTGGGTGAGCGTGGGCGGCGCGGACCGCCTGTACCTGGTGCAACTGCAACCGCTGCGCATCGTCGATGCAGGCCCCGGCGCGCTGCTGGATGTGCGCGGCGACCTGGCCGTGCTCGCCGACCCGGGCTGGAACAAGCGCCCGCCGGCCTTCCGCGCGGTGGACATGCAGCGTGGCCGCGAGGTCGCCCGCCTGGAGCTGGACCCCGCCTGCTTCGTGCTGCCCGACTTCGAGTTCAGCCACCCGCTGATCTATTCCGGGCTGGGCTCCTCCACCCCCGAGCGCCTGCGCTTCCAGGACGGCCCCGCCTGGCTCGAGCACAACCTGGAACTGCTCACCGCCCCCAAGCCGGCCTTGCGCCTGCGCCCGACCCAGCAGCTGCCACAACCCGACCCGGTGCGCTGGGGCGTGACCCTGCGCGAGGTGGACGCCGGCCCGCAGCCGCGTACCCCGGAGTCCCTGGGCGACGCCTCCAGCCCGGAAATCGAAGAATTCGCCGACACCCTCGACCTGGTCCCCGAGCAATGCCAGGCCAGCAACCCCAACCCGCCGCTGCGCGCCGGCCAGGAGCCCTACCCCAGCACCAGCGTGGCGGCCGATGACCTGTGCCTGGGCGAGCCGCTGAAGGGCGTGCCCGCCACCCTGCGCGAGCAACGCTGCGTGCTGCCGGCACGCACCCGCACCCTGGCCGGCAACACGCAGTGGGCGCTGGAAGAGGTGCGCTACGGCTATCGCCCGGGCGGCAAGGGTACGGCCATCGAGCAGACGGTCTACCAACTGCGCCAGGGCACGACGGTGAACCGCTACATCGCCGGCAGCCGGGGCTTTGACGAGGCCCTGGCGATCCGCGAAGTACTGCCCACTGGCAAGGGCGAGGCCCTGCTGAAGACCCGTGGCGACGGCGCCTATGAATTGCTGCGGGCCTCGACCGACGCCGGCGGCAAGCTGCGCCTGGAGTACCTGGACACCCTGCCCTACCCCGCCAGCCCCTTCGACGCCAGCCGCGCGGGCTGGGTCTACCTGCGCAAGCCAGGGCTGCTGGTGCGCCTCGCTCCCTTCGCCTATGAGCAGGCCGGCGAGAGCCTGCTGGATATCCGCGGCGAAACCCTGCTGTACGCCTATGGCGACAGCGAGACAGACCGCCTCACCCTTGGCCAGCGAACCTTCGGCAGCGACCACGCCGACGACTCGCCCCTGCCGGGCCTGGTACTGAACGCCAAATGCCGCCGGGAGGACGACCCCTACTGGGAGTTCACCCTGCCACCGGTCAACGCGACGCTGGAGCAATCCGCCGCCTGGTTCGCCCGCCACTTCGACTATCAGCCCGGCGCCCAGGGCGCCATCCGTCTGCGCGCCGACCACCAACTGCGCGCCCGTCCGGGCTGTGCTGCACGGTAAGTTGTTGGCCGGGGTTCACCGTGGGAGCGGCTTCAGCCGCGAAGCGCTCGCCGAATAGCCTTCAGGGGGGCCGGTAGCACCATCGCGAATGAATTCGCTCCCACGGGAAGGACGCCGGCCCCGGCGGCATACGCCCGCAGCGCAGCCGTAAAAAATCCCGATACATTCTGCCGCTAGCCATCACGAACGCGACTGTGCAGCATGGCGCGCGTGGACCCTTAACCAAGAGATGCCTGTGATGCGCCGATTTCTCAGTATTGCCCTGGCCCTATGCGTCGGCCTGACGCTCAGCCTGGATGCCAACGCCAAGCGAATGGGCGGCGGCAAGACCTTCGGCTCCGCGCCGACCCACCAGACCCGCCAGGCGCAGCCCAACACCCCTGCCGCCACCCCGACCGCCCCCGGCCGTCAGCCCGCTGCCGCCAGTGGTGCTTCGCGCTGGCTCGGCCCGCTGGCCGGCCTCGCCGCCGGTGGCCTGCTCGCCTCCATGTTCATGGGTGACGGCTTCCAGGGCATGCAGATCTTCGACTTCCTGATCATCGCCCTGATCGCCTTCGTCATCTTCCGCTTCATCGCCGCCCGCAAGCGCCAGCAGCAGGGCCATCAGCCCGCCATGGCCGGCGGCCCGTTCCAGCGCGAAATGCCGCAGCAGCAGCCGTCGCCGATCTTCGGTGGCAGCGCCGCGCCGGCAGCGGTGGCCCAGCGTGCGTTCAACGCCCCGAGCTGGTTCAACGAAGAGCGCTTCATCGAAGCCGGCCGTGAGCACTTCCTGTCCCTGCAGCAGCATTGGGACGCGGCCGAGATGGACAAGATCGCCGAGTTCGTCACCCCGCAGATGCTCAGCTTCCTCAAGGAAGAGCGCGCCAGCCTGGGCGATGGCTTCCAGTCCACCTACATCGACAACCTACAGGTGCAGCTGGACGGCATCGACGAACTGGCCGACAAGACCGTCGCCACCCTGACCTTCAACGGCGTGTCGAAGACCTCGCGCTTCGACCAGGGCGAAGTGTTCAGCGAAAGCTGGCGCATGGAGCGTGCCAACGGCGACGACCAGCCCTGGCTGGTGGCGGGCATCCGCCAGAACTGATCAGCGTTCGCGCAATGAAGAAACCCCGGGCATGCCCGGGGTTTTCTTTTGTGTGTTCGACCAGCCGCTGGGCTGATCGACATGTAGGGTGGATGACGCTCTTCTCATCCACCAGGCGATGCCACAGGAAACACCCTGAATGGGCCACAGCAGGGACTGCCATGCGGTCCTTGGCGAATGAACTCGCCCCTACAGGGTAATAGCCACCGCCGTCAGACCGCCGCCTTGCGCATGCCGATATGGGGGATGTCGTCCTCCAGGTAGACCTCGGTCACCGGCACGAAGCCGTAGCGCCCGTAGTACTTCTGCAGGTGCGCCTGGGCCGAGAGGTACACCGGCAACCCCGGCCAGCGCCGCTGGCAGTCTTCCAGGGCGCGCTCCATCAACTGGTGGCCCAGCCCGGTGCCGCGCGCCGCTTCGGCGATCACCACGCGGCCGATCACCACGTCGCCCTGGTTGCGCTGCGGGTCCAGCAGGCGCAGGTAGGCCACCAGCGCATCGCCGTCGCGGGCCATGAGGTGGCAGCTGTCGCCTACCAGGTCCAGACCGTCCACTTCCAGGTAGGGGCACTTCTGCTCGACGACGAAGACCTGGGTGCGCAGGGCGAGGATGTCGTAGAGCGCCTGCTTGTCGAGTTCGGTGTGATGGCTGCTGCTCCAGACGATCGGCATTGGGGGCTCCGTGGTGGTGAATGCGAAGGCGGCAGTATGCAATGCACCACTACCGGACGAGCGGTTCGCCTGCGGTTTTTTTCTTCCGGGTGCCAGCTACTGTATAAAGCGCATCCCAATGCACGAGGGCCTGTCGCCGTGGAAGAAGTCATCGAACAGCTGCGTGAACTCAACGAACCCGTCCCCGTCCCGCTGGAGCTGCCGGACGACGAGCTGCTGGTGGAGATCGAAGAGCAATTGCTGATCAACCTGCCTTTCGAGCTGCGCGAGTTCCTGCTCAAGGTCAGCGATGTGGTCTACGGCCGCCTGGAGCCGGTGACCGCGACCGACCCGCAATCCCACACCTACCTGCCGGAAGTGGCCTCGGTGGCCTGGGACCTGGGCGTGCCCCGCGACCTGGTGCCGATCTGCCAGGACGGCCGCGACTACTACGTGGTCGACCTGGAGGGCGAAGTGCTGCTCTGGTCCGGCGACGAGGGCGACATGACCGACGAGAGCTGGGACTCCGTCTGGCATTGGGCCCGCGACGTGTGGCTGGCGAGCTGAACCGCTAGCGGTGGTGATCCTGGCTCTGCTCCAGGGTCTCCATCAGCGCGATCTGCATGCGTGAATGCACGCGGATCAGCCAGCGCCACAGCAGCGCGATCACCCCGGCCGCCAGCAGCGCGATCAGCACCAGCAGCTCCAGGGTCGGCAGGATGCTCGCCGACAGCGCCATGAGCAGCAGCATGATCACCCCCAGCGACAGCGCCGGGATCACCTCGGCGATCACCTTGCGCACCCGCGCGGTATGGCGCCCGGCCTTCTCCGGGGTCACGCCCATTTCCGCCAGCAGCATCGACAGCGCCTTGAGCTTGCGGTACGCGGCGATCAGGAAGGGCAGCGACAGCAGCAGCGCGGCGCCCCAGACCAGGCCCTTCTGCAGGTTCGCCTGGCCCACCCAGTCGCTCAGGTAGCCGGCCAGGGTGCCGGCGAAATAGGCGCCGGAAAGGAAGATCGCCACCACCAGCGCGATGTTCACCCCCACCTGCAGGAGGATCTTGCGGATCATCCCCGCCAGCACCGCGCCCTGGCCCTGGGGCTGGATGCTGCGCAGCCAGTCGCCGTAGAGGTTGAACACCCGGGCGATTCGCGAAGGCACGATGCCGGCGAGCTTCTGCGATAGCGGGTCGGCGGAGCGGATCAGGTAGGGCGTGAGCAGCGTGGTGATGGCCGAGACCGCCACCGCCACGGGGTAGAGGAAGTCGCTGGTGACCTGCAGGGTCATGCCCAGCGCGGCAATGATGAAGGAGAACTCGCCGATCTGCGAAAGGCCCATGCCGACCCGCAGCGAGGTGCGCCCGTCATTGCCGGCGATGAAGGCGCCGATGCCGCAGGAGACCATCTTGCCCAGCACCACGGCGACGGTGATGACCGCGATGGGCCAGGCGTATTCCACCAGGATCGCCGGGTCGATCATCAGGCCGATGGCGACGAAGAAGATGGCGCTGAACATGTCGCGCACCGGCTCCACCAGCCGCTCGATCTGCGCCAGCTGGCGCGACTCGGCGATGATCGCGCCGATCAGGAAGGCGCCCAGCACCATGCTGTATTCCAGCTTCACCACCAGCAGGCAGAAGCCGAAGCACAGCCCCAGCACCGTCACCAGCAGCATCTCGTTGCTCTCGAACTTCGCCACGTAGGCCAGCAGGCGCGGCACCAGCAGGATGCCGATGACCAGCGCGACGACCATGAACAGGCTGAGCTTGCCCACCGTGGCGAACACCTGGCCGGTCTCTACCGAGCCGGACAGGGCGATGCCCGACAGCAGCGCGATGATGCCGATGCCGAGGATGTCCTCGACTATCAGCACGCCGAAGATCAGTTGGGCGAAGCGCTCGTTCTTCATCTTCAGGTCGCTGAGCGCCTTGATGATGATGGTGGTGGAGGAGATGGCCAGGATGGCGCCGAGGAACAGCGAATCCATGGTGCTCCAGCCGAAGAAGGCGCCGATCTCGTAGCCGATCCAGATCATCAGCACGATTTCCAGGAAGGCGGCGATGAAGGCCGTGGCGCCCACCTTGAACAGCTTGCGCAGGCTGAACTCCAGACCCAGGCAGAACATCAGGAAGATCACCCCCAGCTCGGCGAGGATCTTGATGGTCTCTTCTTCGTGGATAAGGGCGAAGGGCGGCGTGTGCGGGCCGATGAGGAAGCCGGCGATGATGTAGCCCAGCACCACCGGTTGCTTGAAGCGGTGGCAGAGGATGGTGACCAGGCCGGCCACCAGCATGATCACCGCCATGTCCTGGATGAAACTGATGGCATGCATGGCGCACCGGCTCCTTTTCGCTGGTCAGTGCGCTGGACAATGCCGCGCCCGGGGTTGCTCGCTTGGCTCCTTGGGAGCCCCTGTATGAATTAGGGAAGTTCCTAGTCAGAACTTTCGGCAGAGTAACACCGGGCATTGCAGCGTCTTTTTCGGCGAAACAAACCGAAACAGCTTTGCTCGTCAGCTGCCGTTCTTCGCCTGGGCGGTCTCCAGCTCCAGCAGGTTCATGAGGAAATTGCCGAAGTAGGTCATGTCCTGCTCGATGGCCGCCCGGGCGCCCTTGGCGTCGCCGGCGAGCACCGCCTTGAAGGCGTCCTCGTGGAAATCGTTGAGGCGCAGGGACAGGTCGGCCTCGGTGAACAGCTGGTTGAAGAAGGGGCCCACCTGCAGCCACAGCGACTCGATCATGCGCAGCAGCGTGGGGTTGGCGCAGGCGCGGTAGAGGGTCATGTGGAACAGGCTGTTGTCGTCCAGGTAACCCTGCACGTCACGCTGTTCCAGGGCGCGCTCCATGTTCTCGACGCAGCGTCGCAACTGCTCGATGTCCTCCGCGGTGAGCCGCGGCGTGGCGGTCTCCACGGCCAGCCCCTCGAGGGACAGGCGCACCAGGAAGATCTGCTGGAAGCGCTCGCGGGTCATGATCGGCACCCGCAGGGAGCGCTGCGGCTCGCCTTCCAGGGCGCCTTCGGCCACCAGGCGTTGCAGCGCCGCACGCACCGGCATCGGACTGGTGCCCCATTCGGCGGCGAGGTCGCGGATCTTGAGGCGCTCGCCGGGCTGGAAACGCCCCGCCAGCAAGCCTTCACGTATTCGTAGATAAAGCTGTTCCTGCAGGTTATCGGCCATGGGTCACTCCTGGATGGCCGGTGGAGCCGGCAGCTGGGCGAGGGTAAGGCTGCAATTGCGCATGGGTAGAACCTCGTGGCGCGGGCGGCTCGGGATAAGCGCCCGCTTGTGGATAAGTCGCTCGTGGCGGTGCCAGGCAGCGCCGGACGAGGCCGGATGGCCTCTGCTTTATGTGATCACAAAAGCAGTTCGATCATAAGCTTTTGCTGGAAACAGTCCAGCTATTGACATATCTGTGATCACAAAACAGGATGTGCGGAAATTCGAACGAGGTGTTCAAGCATGACCGCCAGTGGCATCGCAGAATCCGCCGTTGAAACCTTCGCCGCCGCCGAGCGTGCCCGTTTCATCGCCCACAACCCCAAATCCCTGGCGCTCGCCGAGCGCGCCCGCCAATCGCTGTTCGGCGGCGTGCCGATGCACTGGATGAGCGACTGGTCGACCCCCTGCCCGCTGTTCGTCGAGCGTGCCCAGGGCGCGCGTTTCCACGACGTCGACGGCCACGAGTACGTGGACTTCTGCCTGGGCGACACCGGCAGCATGTTCGGCCACTCCCCCGAACCCATCGCCCGCGCCATCGCCGAACAGGGCGCGCGCGGCCTGACCACCATGCTCCCGGGCGAAGACGCCGTGGTCGCCGGCGAGCTGCTGGCCGAGCGCTTCGGCCTGCCCTACTGGCAGGTGGCGACCACCGCCACCGACGCCAACCGCTTCGTCATCCGCTGGGTGCGCGCCATCACCGGGCGCAAGGTGCTGCTGGTGTTCGACGGCTGCTACCACGGCACCGTCGACGACGTCATGGTGCGCCACCGCGACGGCCGCACCGTGCACCGCAGCGGCCTGATCGGCCAGGCACGCAACCTGGCCAAGACCAGCCGCGCCGTGCCCTTCAACGATCTCGAGGCGCTGGAAAAGGCCCTGGCGCAGAACGACGTCGCCGCCGTGCTCTGCGAACCGGCGATGACCAACATCGGCATGGTCCTGCCCGATGCCGGCTACCTGGAGAAGCTCCGCGAGCTGACCCGCCGCCACGGCACCCTGCTGATCATCGACGAGACCCACACCATCTCCACCGGCCCCGGCGGCTGCACCCGCGCCTGGAACCTGCAGCCGGACTTCATCACCCTCGGCAAGCCCATCGCCGGCGGCGTGCCCTGCTCCGTCTACGGCTGCACCGCCGAAATGGCCCAGGCCATGAAGCTGGCCCGCAAGCACGCCAGCGAGCAATCCGGCGGCCACGGCCACAGCGGCATGGGCACCACCCTTTCGGCCAATGCCCTGGCCATGCACTGCATGCGCGCCAACCTGGAACAGGTGATGACCCCGGCCGCCTACGCCCACATGTTGCCCCTGGCGGCGCGCCTGGCCAAAGGCTTCCGTGTACTTATCCACAAGCACGGCCTGGCCTGGTCGGTGACCGAGCTGGGCGCCCGCTGCGAGTTCCAGTTCTGCGCCACCTCGCCGCGCACCGGTGCCGAGGCCGAAGCGGCCTTCCACGACAGCCTGCAGATGGCCCTGCACCTCTACCTGATCAACCGCGGCATCCTCATCACCCCGTTCCACAACATGACCCTGTGCTGCCCGGCCACCACCGAAGCCGATGTCGACCGCCTGATCGCCACCCTCGACCAGGCCCTGGCCGAACTCCTGGCCATTCCCGGCGCCCGACTCTGAACGCGAGAACCCCCATGCGATTCGCCGAACCCCAGGAAGCCCGTGACTTCCTCGCACGCCACCCCGAGGTGCGCAGCATCGAGCTGATGCTGATCGACGCCAACGGCATCCCGCGCGGCAAGCTGCTGCACCGCGACGAGCTGCTGGCCATCTACGAGAACGGCCGCCCGCTGCCCAGCTCCATCCTCTCGCTGACCATCCAGGGCGAGGATGTGGAAGCCAGCGGCCTGGTCTGGGAAGTGGCCGACGCCGACTGCTGGACCTACCCGGTGCCCGGCTCCCTGGCCCTGCAGACCTGGCGCACCACCCCCACCGCCCAGGTGCAGGTCAGCATGCACCCGACCCAGGGCCTGCCGGCCACCCCCGGCGACCCGCGCCACGTGCTGGCCCGCGCCATCGACCGGCTCAAGGCCGACGGCTACCAACCGGTGATGGCGGTGGAGCTGGAGTTCTACCTGCTGGACAAGGCCCGCGACGCCAACGGCCGCCCGCAGCCGGCGCTGCAAGCCAATGGCGTGCGCCCGCAGGCGCCGCAGGTCTATGGCGTGTACGAGCTGGAGCAGCTGCAGCCCTTCCTCGACGACCTCTACGCCGCCTGCGAGGCCCAGGGCCTGCCGCTGCGCACCGCCATCTCCGAATACGCGCCGGGCCAGCTGGAACTGACCCTGGAGCACCGCTTCGATGCGTTGCAGGCCATCGACGAAGGCGTGCGCTACAAGCGCCTGGTCAAGGGCGTGGCCAACAAGCACGGGCTGGTGGCCTGCTTCATGGCCAAGCCCTTCGGCGACCTGGCCGGCAGCGGCATGCACCTGCACGTCAGCCTGGCGGATGAGGCGGGTAACAACCTGATGGCCAGCGAAGACCCCCACGGCACCCCGCTGCTGCGCCATGCCATCGGCGGGATGATGGCGACCCTCGACGACGCCCTGGCGATCTTCTGCCCCAACGCCAACTCCTACCGGCGCTTCCAGGCCAACAGCTACGCGCCGCTGGCCAAGAGCTGGGGGGTGAACAACCGCACCGTGTCCTTCCGCGTGCCCGGCGGCCCGGCGCAGAGCCGCCACGTCGAGCACCGCATCTGCGGCGCCGACGCCAACCCCTACCTGGCCGCTGCCGCACTGCTGGCGGGCATCCATAAAGGCATCCGCGAACAGATCGACCCGGGCGAAGCCATCACCGGCAACGGCTACGAACAGGCCCGCGAGACCCTGGCCACCGACTGGCTCACCGCCCTGCGCACCCTGGAGCGCTCGGCCTGGGCGAAGGAGGCCCTGGGCGAGGACTTCCTCGACATCTTCCTCGCCATCAAATGGGAGGAATTCCGCCAGTTCGTCAGCGAGGTGGGCGAGCAGGACTGGCGCTGGTACCTGACCCACGCCTGAGCCGAGGGGCTGTGGATAAGCGACTTGTCCACAGCCCCGCCTCCACCAACCGCAATCCGTCATTCGTCATTCGTCATTCGTAGGATGGGTAGAGCGAAGCGAAACCCATCAATTCCGAGTACCGGCATGGCTTCGGCGTCGGGCGGGCAGCATGGGTTTCGCGGAGCTCTACCCATCCTACGGGGCGGAGTGCGGCCGGGTGTTTATCCACAGGCGCTGTCGCTGTGCTCCGTCCCTGTCTCGCTGCGTCTACAGTTTCACTTCCCAGCCCCGAGACAGAGTCCCTCCATGGAACCCGGCAACGCGCAACTGACGATGACCGTCCTCATGACCCCGGACATGGCCAACTTCTCCGGCAACGTCCACGGCGGCACCCTGCTCAAGTACCTCGACGAAGTCGCCTACGCCTGCGCCAGCCGCTATGCCGGGCGCTACGTGGTGACCCTCTCCGTGGACCAGGTGGTGTTCCGCGAGCCGGTGCACGTGGGCGAGCTGGTGACCTTCCTTGCCTCGGTGAACTACACCGGCACCACCTCCATGGAGATCGGCATCAAGGTGGTCACCGAGAACATCCGCGAACGCTCGGTGCGCCACACCAACAGCTGCTTCTTCACCATGGTGGCGCTGGACGACGACCGCAAGGCGGCCCCGGTGCCGCCCCGCCAGCCGCAGACCGCCGAGGAGAAGCGCCGTTTCGTCCAGGGCCAGCAACGCCGGCAGATCCGCCAGGAAATGGAGCGCCGCTACCGCGAACTGCGGGAGAACGGCAGCGAGCCCGCCGCTACATCCTGAAAAATAATCTGACGGACTTTTCATACAAACAACGTCAGCCAACGGGTAACCTGGCGCACGCGGCGGCAGCCGCGTTCGCCACGGGCCAGGCCCCGTGAACACCTTCGAACCTCTCCCCGCAGCGCCGCGAGTCGCCGTTGCGGTCGGGTCGTTCCCTGCGTGCAAGGAGCCGCCGCATGCCCCACCACACACCGCTGATCACCACCCTCTCCGCCGGCCTGGTGCTGGCCTTCCTGCTCGGCAGCCTGGCCAACCGCCTGCGCATCTCGCCGCTGGTGGGCTACCTGCTGGCCGGCGTGCTGGCCGGCCCCTTCACCCCGGGCTTCGTTGCCGACCAGGCGCTGTCCCAAGAGATCGCCGAGCTGGGGGTGATCCTGCTGATGTTCGGCGTGGGCCTGCACTTCTCCCTCAAAGACCTGATGTCGGTGAAGAACATCGCCATCCCCGGTGCCGTGGTGCAGATCGCCGTCGCCACCCTGCTGGGCATGGGCCTGGCCTGGGGCCTCGGCTGGCCCCTGGGCGGCGGCTTGGTGTTCGGTCTGGCGCTGTCGGTGGCCAGCACCGTGGTGCTGCTGCGGGCCCTGGAGGAGCGCCAGTTGCTGGACACCCAGCGCGGCCGCATCGCCGTGGGCTGGCTGATCGTCGAAGACCTGGTGATGGTGCTGACCCTGGTGCTGCTGCCGGCGCTCTCCGGCATGCTCGGCGGCAAGGCCCACGGCGGCGGCGAGCTCAGCCTCGGCGTCGAGCTGCTGCTGACCCTGGGCAAGGTCACCGCCTTCGTCGTACTGATGCTGGTAGTGGGCCGCCGCCTGATTCCCTGGGTGCTGGCCAAGGTCGCCGGCACCGGCTCGCGGGAGCTGTTCACCCTCGCCGTGCTGGCCATCGCCATGGGCATCGCCTACGGCTCGGCGATCCTCTTCGACGTGTCCTTCGCCCTGGGCGCCTTCTTCGCCGGCATGGTGCTCAACGAATCGGAGCTGAGCCATGACGCCGCCGAGAAGACCCTGCCCCTGCGCGATGCCTTCGCGGTGCTGTTCTTCGTCTCGGTGGGCATGCTCTTCAACCCGCTGATACTGATCCACGAACCGCTGCCGGTGCTGGCCACCTTCCTGGTGATCGTGCTCGGCAAATCGGTGGCGGCCTATGTGATCGTGCGCGCCTTCGGCCACCCCAAGAGCACCGCCCTGACCATCTCCGCCAGCCTGGCGCAGATCGGCGAATTCAGTTTCATCCTCATCGGCCTGGGGCTGGACCTGGAGCTGATGCCGCAGACCGGCCGCGACCTGTTGCTGGCTGGCGCCATCCTGTCGATCCTGGTCAACCCGCTGCTGTTCATCGCCATCGGCCGCTGGCAGGCGCGCCAGGACCGCAAGGCGGCGGAGCTGCCGCCGGAGCAGGCGCCCGCCGAGGACGTGCCACCCGCCATCGAGGAACACGACCACGCCATCCTCATCGGCTACGGCCGTGTAGGTCGCAAGATCGCCCTGCGCCTGCGCGAGGCGGGCACGCCGCTGGTGGTGATCGAGGACAGCCGTGCGGGGCTGGATGAACTGCGCGAGTCGGGCATCAGCGCGGTGCTGGGCAACGCGGCACGGCCCGAGGTGCTGGAACTGGCGCAGCTGGCGCGGGCGCGCTGGCTGCTGCTGGCGATCCCCAATGGCTTCGAGGCCGGGCAGATCGCCCAGCAGGCCCGCGCGGTGAACCCGCAGCTGACCATCATCGCCCGCGCCCACTTCGACGCCGAGGTGGAGCACCTGGAGCAGAACGGGGCAGACCTGGTGATCATGGGCGAGCGCGAGATCGCCCGCGCCATGATCAATCGCGTCGCCGACGACCAGGCCGCACCGGACGCACCGGCAGCGGCCTGACGACGGCGGCGCGAGCCGTCACTCGGCGCCCTGGTGCGCGCCGTGGTCCATGTGCTCCATGTGCTGCATCTGCCCGTCGGCCTTGGCGGGCGCCTCCTTCTGTACGGCGATCTCCACCTGCAGGTCGCCGGCCTTCTCGAAGTGCAGGGTCAGCGGGAAGCGCTCGCCATCCTTCAGCGGCTGCTTCAGGCCGAACAGCATCAGGTGGTAGCCCCCCTGCTCCAGGCGCGCCTCGCCGCCGGCGGGGATGGCCAGGCCGCCCTGCACCTGCTGCATCTTCATCATGCCGTTGACGTGGGCGTGCTCGTGGATCTCGGCCTTGGCCGCGCGCGGGGTGTCGGCGCCCAGCAGGCGGTCAGGCGTGTCGCCGCCGTTGTGCACCACCAGGTAGGCCGCGCCGTTGGGCGAAACCGGCGGCACTTCCAGGGCCCAGGGGTGTTCGATGTGCAGCTTGCCCAGTTCGTACTCATGGGCCTGGGCGAAGGGAACGAAGCCCACCAGGGCGATCAGGGTCAGCAGTGTCTTGCGCATGTTCAACTCCATCCATCGATAAGCAGATTGGGCGCCCACCAGGCGAGCGCCGATAAAAAACCGTGGCAGGTTCAGCCCGCCATCACCCGGTCGCCGCCGAAGCGCGACAGCACCAGCCGGTCCAGGACCCAGACCAGCACCAGCGACAGGCCCACCAAGGGAAATGCCACCCCCAGCACCAGCATGATCACCACCGCGCCGCGCCACAGGGGCAGGCCATGGGGCAGCGGCGGCACGCCGAGGCGGCCGCTGGGCCGACGCTTCCACCACAGCACCAGGCCGCTGACCGCGCTGAGCAGGATCATCAGGCACACGGCGAACATCAGCAGCTGGTTGGCCAGGCCGAAGAAGCGGCCCTCGTGCAGCATCACCCCCATCTCCACGCTCTTGGCCACCAGGCCATAGTCCTTCCAGCGCACATCGGCCAGCACCTTGCCGCTGTAGCGGTCGAGGTGCAAGGTCGCGTCCTGGCGCGGATCGGCGGCGAACACGGCGATGCTGAAGACGCCCGTGGGCGTGGTCGGCAGGGTGATGCCATAGCCGGGTACCACGCCGCGCTCGCGGGCGGTGTCCACCACCTGCTGCAGCGGGATGCTCGGCACCTCGCTGGCCGGTGCCCTGTCATGCCCGGCATGGGCGCGGTGGGCGGCGTGGGCGTCGGACTCCGGCAGCGGCGTGGTTTCCGCCGCCCAGGGCACGGTCTGGTCGCTGGCGCTGTTGAGGCTGCGCGCCAGCTCGCCGGACTTCGGCACCTCGTTCCACATGGCAGCGGGGAAGCGGTTCCACACATCGGCGAAGCTCGCGCCCCAGAAGCCGGTCCAGGTCATGCCGGTGAGCAGCATGAACAGCAGCAGCAGGCTGCCCCAAAAGCCGGTGACGCCGTGCAGGTCGCGCCAGAACAGGCGCCCGCGTGCGGACAGGCGCGGCCACAACACCCCGGCGCCGGAGCGCCCGCGCGGCCACCAGAGGTAGAGCCCGGACACCACCAGGACGATGCCCCAGCCGGCGGCCAGCTCGATCAGCCGATCGCCGACCGTGCCGATCATCAGCTCGCCGTGCAGGGCGCGGGTCGCCGCCTGCAGGTTCCAGAAGGCGTCCTGGGTGCCCAGCACCTTGCCGCTGTATGGGTCGAGGAACAGGTTGAGGGTGCGGCCACCGTCAGCGATGACGAACTGGGCACTGTGCCCGGCATCCACCGGCGGCAGGTACTGGCTGACGCTGGCCTGTGGATAAGCCTCGCGCACCCGCTGCAGCTGGGCGTCGGCGTCCAGCGCATGGTGCCCGGGGCGACCCGCAGCAGGTCGGCGTACATCAGCTCATCGAGCTGCGGCTTGAACAGGTAGATGCTGCCGGTGATGGACAGCAGGATCATGAAGGGAATGACGAAGAGGCCGGCATAGAAATGCCAGCGCCACGCCAGGTTGTAGAACGAGACAGCAGGTTTGCTCATGGTCATGCTCGCCTGGAAAGCGCCTCTCTGGGCTCACGTGCAGCGCGGTGGCTGGCGCAATGGAGGCTTGTCGTCAGCCTCCTCGCCCATTGGGGCACGGAGGGATGACGCGAGGGGTGGATCAGGCGAAGGATGCGGGCGGTGCGCGGGAACGGGAGCCGGGGAAGATGGCCGAGCCGGCGTGGCCCGAGGCGACTGGCACCAGGCGCGGCGCGCGGACGGCATCCAGCAGGGTGGAAGCGATCAGCGGGGTGGAGCTCAGCGCCGGGCAATTGAGCAGCAGGGTGCAGTAGCCGCACTTGGCCCAGGCCGCCTCGTGGCCGGGCTGGCCCGGCGCCTTTTGCGCGGTGCCTTGCTCGGCGGAACAGGCCAGCTCGCCCATCCAGTCCGGCACGCCCTGGCGGTCCAGGCTGCGCGCCTGGGACAGCAACGGACCGGCGAACACCAGCAGCATGGCCAGAAGGCCAAGCCAGGCGCCGCTGCGGTTTGTCGTGTGTCGAGCCAAGGTGCCGTCCGGAACAGGGGATTGGAACGGGTGCAATGCTAGCCGCGCACCTCCATGGGTTGAAGCATAGCGGCTGAGTCACAAGGCCGCAGTGCGCGGCGGCAAATTCCCGTGGGGCCCGGTCAGCCCAGGCGCCGCGCCTCGAACTTCACCCGGGGGTGAACGAGGCGGTCCTGGGCGCGCACCAGCTCCAGTTCGTAGCTGCCACAGGCCTGGGTCTCCAGCAGCACTTCATGCACGGCGGCGGCGCTGAATTCGAAGGCCTCGATCAGGTCGTTGCCCAGTAGCAGGCGCGCCAGGAACACCCCGGAGGTGAGGTCGCCCACGCCCACCGGTTGGCGCGGGAAGGCCAGCAATGGGCGGCGCAGGTGCCAGGTACCTTCGGCGCTGACCAGCAGCATTTCGAAGTCTTCGGCGGCGCGGCCGGGGTAATCCAGGTGCTTGACCAGGATCGCCTTCGGCCCACGCTCCAGCAGGGCCCGGGCCATGCCCACGCAATCCTCCAGGGAGGTGGGGCGGCGGCAGGCGAAGCTGTTCAGCTCCAGCTGGTTGGGGCACAGCAGATCGGCCACGGCGGCGGCTTCCTCGAGGAGGAAGGTGCTGACTTCCGGCGCCACGATGCAGCCCTTCTCCGGGTGGCCCATCACTGGGTCGCAGAGGTACAGCGCCCGTGGGTTGGCCTGCTTGATGCGCGCCACCACCTCGAGGATCTCGCGGCCCTGGGCGGCGCTGCCGAGGTAGCCCGAAAGCACGGCGTCGCAATTGCCAAGCTCGCCGATGGCGGCGATGCCCTCCACCAGCACCGGCACCTGGTTCGGCGACAGCACCTCGCCCGTCCACTGCCCGTACTGGGTGTGGTTGGAGAACTGCACGGTGTTCAGCGGCCAGACATTGACCCCGAGACGCTCCACGGGAAACACCGCGGCGCGGTTGCCGGCATGGCCGAACACCACATGGGACTGGATGCTGAGAAGGTGGGGCGTTCGTGACATTGAATAAACCCTGGTCTCGACGGGAAGAAAGGCGGCCTGACGTGCAACGACAGGTTCACTACCATAATGGCAAGATTCTCCCATCCTCCGCCGTCAGAGCCATCATGGAATCCCTGTATTTTTCGCCGATGCTGCTGGGACTCAACCTGATGCTCGCCAGTGCCGTGGCCTGTACCGGCCTGTGGTATTTCTCCCGCCCCTACCGTGGCCCGGGCTTCTGGATGGCCGGCGCCTGGCTGCTGATTCTCGGCATCTTCTCCTTCTTCGTCTTCGTCGCCACCGGCAACCGCCCGCTCAACGTCTTCGGCAACGCCACCCAGCTGGCAGGCGAGGCGGTGCTGATGCTCGGCGTGTTCCGTTTCCTCGATCGCCCGCTGCCCTGGTGGACGGTGCCAGTGAGCGCCGGCCTGATGGCTGCGGCCAACAGCTGGCACTGGTGGGTGGCGCCGCTGAACAGCGAGCTGCTGATCGCCATCTACGCCGGCATCGGCGGGTTGCTGCCGCTGCAGGCCGCCAGCGCCCTGTTGCGCCACCCACGCGACGCGGAACTGCGCGTCGTCTGCCGTTGCGTCGGCATCGTCCTGCTCGGCTATGCCCTGGTCACCCTGCTGCGCGGCGGCATCGCCGTGCACGATTGGCTCAACGCCATCGAGCATCCCGACGTCACCCGCTCCATGGCGTACCTGCTTCCGTACAACTTCGCCATTCCGCTCTGGGTCATCGCCCTGGTCGGCCTGGCGCTGATGACCATGCGCCGCATCCTCCTCGACAGCCAACGCAACGCCCGCCAGGCGGAGGCCAGTGCCCAGCGCTTCGAACGCCTGATGAACGTCACCAGCTGCGGCATGCTGGTGCTGCAGGACGGGCGCATCCAGGACAGCAACCCGACGCTCGACGCGCTCTTCGGCCAGCCCCGCGAAGGCCTGCTGCAGCAGACGCCCGAGCAGCTGTTCGTCGATGCCGAGCGCGCGCGCATCGGCCCGTTGCTCACCCAGGCCGACGGCACCCCCGCCGACGTCACCGCCCTGCGCCGCGATGGTTCGACCTTCCCGGCCGAGCTCTCGGTCACCCACCTCGATGGCGCCGGCCAGCAGTTGCTGGAAGTCCGTGATGTCAGCCACCGCAAGGCCCTGGAAGAACGCCTGCGCCTGCAGGCCACCACCGACCCGCTGACCGGTGCCCTTAACCGCCGGGCCTTCTACGCCCGCGCCGAGCACGAGTTGCAGCGCGCGCGGCGCCAGGGCCAGACCTTGTGCCTGGCGATGCTCGACCTCGACCATTTCAAGCGCATCAACGATGCCCACGGCCACGGCAGCGGCGACCAGGTGCTCTGCGAATTCAGCAGGCTATGCCAACACGAAGCCCGCAGTACCGACCTGTTCGCCCGCTTCGGCGGTGAGGAGTTCGTCTTCCTGCTGCCCGATACCACCCCCGACGCCGCCCGCAATTTTCTCGAGCGCCTGCGCGAATCGGTGGAGCAATTGCGAGTGGATGCCAATGGCATTTCCCTGCGCGTGAGCGTCAGCATCGGCCTGGCCGCCAGCCCGCCGAACGCGGACCTGCACCTGCTGCAGGAGGCTGCCGATACGGCGCTTTATCGCGCCAAGCAACATGGCCGCAACCGCGTCGAACTGGCCCTCTGAAATCGCTGCGGATGGGTTAAGCTTCTGGGTATTCCAGGGGAGTGATCATGATCAGTCTGGGCGATGTATTCCTGTTTATGCTCTTCGCCGCCGGTGCCGCCTGGCTCTGGCGTGGCCACGGCATTCGCGAGCGCGCACTGGCGCTGGTCAAGCAGCACTGCTCGCGTTTCGACATCGAACTGCTGGACGGCAACGTCGCCCTGCAGCGCCTCACCGTGGTCCGCGATGCCCGGGGCAACCGCCGCCTGGCGCGCATCTACGGCTTCGAGTTCACCGTCACCGGCGAGCAGCGCCTCACCGGCACCATCCAGATGTTCGGCAGCCACGGCGGCCGTATCGAACTGGATGCCCACCCCTTCGAGCCGCCAGCGGCCTCGGAAGGCAACGTCATCCAGATCAGCGACTGGCGCCGCAGCCACCCGCGCCCGGATGAGCAACGCCACGTCGAATAAAGACGCTCTGTTTGCGTTGTGTGTTGCAGTCTTTAAGCAACCGCTTAAGCACGTTGGTTTTCGGGCATTTATGGACCTATGCCACCTCCACAGCATGGGTTTCGCTCCGCTCTACGCCATCCTACGAGCGCGGCCGCTGCAACGCAGCGCGTACCGAATGTGATGCGCACATCAATAGATATCTGGGTGAATAAAGCTGGAGCAGCCGCCAAACGCCCCTTCCCAGTAGGCCGAGCGAATCGTCGTGTAAGGGGTTGAGCGACATGGATGTCGCGAGAGCCGCGATGGGCCAGGGATGGCCCTTCGCGGCGTGCCCCTGGAACGATGATGGAGCGAGGGAAGTCTGGCTTCAGCCAGACCCGTATGGAGGGGCAAGCGTTTTTGGTTCCTTTTTTGTGGTTCGGCATCCCGACGATTGAAAAAAGGGACTCGCCCGGGTGGGCGAAACCAGACGCATCAGCAAAACTCGGCAATCAGCTGGACTCACATCCTCTAGCGACACTTAACGCAGACATAGCCAATGAAGACGCTGTTTTCCACAGCACGGCCGCTGTGGAAAACTCGCTTCAACTCTCTAACGTCACCCTGTGGATAACCTGCTGCCACTGCTCGCGGTTGGTGTAGGTCATCGGCCAGCGCAGTAGCCGGCAGCGCCAGCGGAACCAGCGGCTGGCACGTCGCGCCCGGTTAACCCGGCAATGCTCGAAGAGCCATTCGGGATCGAAGCCGATCCACTCCCCCGCCACGCTCCAGGCGTTCAACCAGACCACCGGTGCCACCTCGTAAAGGTAGATGGCCTCCAGCTCGGCCGGGGGCAGGGCGCTGGCGCGCAGCGTGTCGGCGATCACGCGCAGGTTGGCCTCATCCCGTTGGGTGTCCAGCCACAGCTCGGACAGCGCCAGCCAGACCCGCTCCCGCGCCGCGTCGCTCATCGCTGCAGGAGGAAGCCGGCGGCACGCTCGGCGGCGGCTTCGGGGAATTCCTGCATGAAGCAGTGCCCGCCCTCCACCACCTGGGCGCCGACATGGGGGTTCAGCGCGCTGATGCGCGCCACCGAACGGGCGACGAAGGGGTAGCTGTGCTGGCCGTGGAAGATCTGCGTCGGCGTGACGATGCGTGCAAGCGAGGGCCACAGGCGCTTGGGGCAGGAACTGAAGATCTCCGCCTCGCGGCTGGGCCGGCATTTCAGCTCGACGCCGCCGTCCACCGCCTTCAGCGCGTGCTCCACGTAGGCGCCCAGGGCGTCGTCCGTCCAGCCCTTGAAGATGCCGCGCCCATGCAGGGCGGCGAAGGCGGCGGGGCGATCCACCCAGTGGTTGCGTCGGGCCCGCGCGCGCTTGGCCATGGTGGTGCGGCGGTGCAGGCCGAGCACTTCGGAGAAGGCCATGACGCCGATCATCGCCGGGGTGAAGAGCACCGGGTCGAGCAGTACCGCACGCTGGAACAGCTCGGGGTGGCGCGCCAGCACCAGGCTGGTGAGCACGCCACCAAAGCTGTGGCCGAGGGCGAAACGGGGGACGTCGCCGAAGATGCCGCGCCCGGCCTCGAAGGCTTCCACCGCCAGTTCGGCGTTGCGGTTCCAGCCGAGGAAGCGCCCGCCGTGGTCGCTGTCGCCATGGCCCTGTACGTCGCAGAGCCAGAGGTCGAAGTGCTCGCTGAGGGCTTCCAGCATCGGCGAGTAGGCGCGGCCGCAGAAGCCGTTGCCATGGAGGAAGTGCAGCAGGGGCTTGCCGCTGGGCTGGCTGTGCCAGCCGCGCAAGGTGAAGCCGGCGGAACTCGGGTGGGACCAGGCGGACAACTGCATCGCAACGCACTCGAAATGAACTGCGCGCAGTTTATCCGCCGAGCCGCCTCCGGCGCAGCCGTTGCGTTCAGATGGCGGCGTGTTGGCGGATGAAGGCGTCCAGCAGGCGGTTCAGCGCCTCGGGCTGGTCCAGGGGGGTGGCGTGCCCGGAGTCGGCGATCACCTCCAGGCGTGCATTGCGCAACTGGCTGACGTAGGCGGCCTTGGCCGCCACCGGGGTGTAGTCGCGGTCACCGCTGATCACCAGCAGCGGGGTGTTGACCCGGCAGGCGCCCGCCAGCGCCGACCAGCCGGGGATAGCGCCCATGGCATGCAGGTAGGAGCGCCGGTCGTTACCGGCGATGCGCGCCATCACCCGCTGGCGCAAGCCGGCCTGCTCCGGCTTGGGAAACAGCTTGCCGGCCAGCAGCCGCGCCATGCCGGCGGGGCCGAACAGGCGCACCAGGGTGAAACGCAGCGCCACCTGCCAGCGCACCTGCCAGCTGTCCACGGGGAAGTTCGGCGAGCTGTTGATAACCGCCGCCGCGCGCACCAGGTGCGGGTGCTCGGCGAGCAGCTGGAAGGTGATCATGCCGCCCATGGAGATGCCCACCAGGATGCAGGGCTCCAGGTCCATGGCGACGATGAACTCGGCCACGTCGGCGGCCAGCTCGGCCATGCTCACCGGCGCGCGCAGCGGTTCGCTGGCGCCATGGCCGCGCAGGTCCAGGGCGTAGACGCGGAAGTGCCGGGACAGCGCCTCGACCTGGGGCTGCCAGTCCTCCAGGGAGGAACCCAGGCCGTGCACCAGCAGCACCGAGGCGCCCTCTCCCTGGCAGATATAGTTGAAACGTCCGCCCGACAAGTTGATCTGTTCCATGGTCGAGTTAATTCCCTTTTGAATATTCGATGGCCAATAAAAAGGCGCCGTTCCTTATTAAAAGGACCGATGAAAAGTTGGTGGATCGGATAACTTCCGAAGCGCCTGTAAAACAAGTTTCCGGTGTTTGCCTTTGCCCGCCCAAACCTCCTAGAATCGCCCAGCGCCGACTCGAGAAACCACCATGTACAGCATCGCCAGTCCGACCCAGGCACGCAGCAAGAAAGCCCTGGAGCGCTACCTCAACGTCGCCGCCGAACTGCTCGCCAACGACAGCTTCGAAGAAACCGGCATTTCCCAGATCGCCCAGCTCGCCGAGTCCTCGGTGGGCACCTTCTATCGCCTGCTCGGCGACAAGGACGTGCTGCTCTATACCGTCCACGAGCGCTTCGTCGAACAGAGCCGCGAGGCGGTGGACGGGGTCATCGCCAGCCTGGAGAACCTGCCGCTGCCCGCGCAGATCGAGGGCTTCATCGAGGGCGTGACACGTCTGTTCGATGGCAGCGAAGGCCTGCTCCGCGCCCTGATCCGGCGCAGCTCGATGGACGTCCAGTTCCGCGAGCGCTTCCACCAGCTCAATGCCTACATCGGCCAGTCCTTCTGCCGCATCGTCCTCGCCCATGCGCAGGAACTCGGCCATCCGCAGCCGCAGCAGGCGGCCGACCTGACCGCTCACATGCTGCTCGCCAGCCTGAATTACCTGACCATGGTCGGCACCCTCGGCGTCACCCCCGGGAAGTTGTGCCGGGGGAACTTTCCCGCCTCGTTTGCAATTACCTGGAAGTTCGCCGGGTTTAACGCCGGCTGTCCCGCCTTAGTTGTGCCGGGGTGAAGTCGGACGCCTTCAGCGCTATATCGAATTCATCCGCCGGCTCTTCGTTGGACAATATGCCGATTACATAGCGGCCGCCGATCAGGTCATATACGGCGTCGCCCTTGGTCCATACCAGCGGCTGGTCGTAGAGGTTGATGGTGTAGGACTCGCCCACCCGCCACAGCTGGTCGCGGTTGTCGTAGTGGTCCACCAGCAGCACCTGGTAACTGTCCTCGTCGAAATAGAAGTCGCGCTGCTTGTACTGGTGGCGCTGCCCGTCCTTGAGGGTGGCGCGCACGTGCCAGACGCGGTGCAGCTCGTAGCGCAGCAGGTCGGGGTTCACGTGGCCGGCCTTGACGATGTCGGCGTACTTGCTGGTGCGCGAAGCGAAACGGTAGCTGTTGTAGGGCACGTAGAGCTCTTCCTTGCCCACCAGCTTCCAGTCGTACTTGTCCGGCGCGCCGGAGAACATGTCGAAGTTGTCGGTGGTGCGCAGCCCCTCGGAGGCGGTGCCGGGGGAGTCGTAGGCGACGTTCGGCGTGCGCCGCACGCGGCGCTGGCCGGCGGCGTAGAGCCAGGCCAGGCGCGGTTCCTTCACCTGGTTGACGGTCTCGTGCACCAGCAGCTCGGTGCCTGCCAGGCGCGCCGGCGCCAGCACCGACTGGCGGAAGTAGAACAGCACGTTGCCGTTGTCCTTGCTGTAGTCGCCAGCGTTCTGGTTGAACAGGAACAGGTCTTCGATGCGGGTCATGAAGTAGTCGCCGCTGGCGTGGGGCACGGCCTGGGCGTAGTAGCGCTTGACGCTGTTGCCGCGGAAGCGCACCAGGTGGTTCCACAGCACCTCCAGCCCCGACTGCGGAATCGGGAACGGCGTGGCGACCTTGAAGTCGGCGATGCCGTTGCCGTTCTCGATCAGCTTCGCGTGGGTGGCGTTGTCCTTGATCGCGGCGTACACCGCCTCGGGATAGGAGGCCGAGCGGCGGGTCGGGTAGACCACCAGCTTCCAGCTGTCCGGGTAGCGCTTGAGCATGGCCAACTGGCCGGGGCTGAGGTGGGCACGGTACTGCTCGGCGTTCTTCGCATCGATGCTGAACAGCGGCTGGTCGGCGGCGAAGGGGTCCTTGTAGCCGGTCGCCTTGTCGTAGGCCGCGGCATCGCGGGCCAGGCCGCCGGTCCAGGCGGGGATGGTGCCGGCGGCGTTGCCGGCCTTCTCCGCGCCCAGCGGGGTCAGGTCGGCCCCCAGGCGCGCGGCCTGGTCGGCACTCACCTGGGCCTGGGCGAGCGGCGCGGCCAGCAGCAGGGCGGCGAGCAGGCTGCTGTGGATAAGTCCTGGTCTGTGCATGGCGTCGAATCCCTTCTCAGAAGCTGTACTTGATGTTGAAGCTGACGAAGTCACGGTCGCTGCGCTTGTTGGAGACACCGCCGCCGCTGTAGCCCACGTAGCGGGTGCCGACGGTGAGGGACTCCTTGTAGATGGCGTCGATGCCGGCGGACCAGCTCTGCGCCTCTTCGTCCAGGCCATTGGTGAGCTGGGGCGCGACGCCGTTGATGCTGTACTGGTAGCCGAAGGACGGCACCAGGTTCACCAGGTTGAGCACGTTGGTGTAGGTCAGCTGCAGGCTGGCCTGGGCGCCGGTGGCAGTGCTGGTGGCCTCGTAGTAGTCGACGTCGGATTCCAGGCCCTGCACGCGGCTGGCCACCAGCTCGGTGAACAGGGTCGCCGAGTCGGCGCCGAGCACCCCGGTGAAGTTGTAGATGGCGGCCAGCGACGCCTGGTACATGTCCTTCTCGCGGTAGCCGTCCAGGTGGGTGCCCACGGGCAGCCCATTGGGGTTGAACAGCGCGTCGGGCAGGTACTCGTTGAGGCCGAGGGCGATGGGCGTGTCCGGGCGGTAGCTCAGCTCGCCGGCCAGCGACAGGCCGTTGAAGATGCTGTCGCCGCCGATGGAGGTGTTGAAGCTGATGCCGAACAGGTCGCGCTTCTCCAGGTACTCGGCGTAGTAGCGCGAGCTGCTGGCGTCGGGCACGGTGCCGACGACAGGCAGCGTGACCTGGCGGCCGACGGTGAGCCCGAGCATGGGCACCTGCATGTTGTAGCGCAGGTAGTAGAAGCCCAGCTCGGTGTCGTTCAGCTCCGGCACGTACCAGCGCAGCGCGAGGCCGTACTGGGCGGCGCCGTCGGCATCGATGTCCTGGGCGCGGGGGATGAAGGTGGTGGGCAGGTAGGCCTTGAGCAGGTTGTTCAGGCCGCCCGGTGCCAGGGCATCGGCATAGGCCTGGGCCATGGCCGGGTTGTCGAAGGCGCGGCCACCGGCGACGGCTTCCTGCAGCGGCGAGACGGACAGGTAGTTGCAGCCTTCGCCGATCACGTCGAGGGTCGAGTAGTAGGTGCCGCAGGGGTCGATCTTCGAGGCTTCCCAGGCCTTGCCCGGTTGCCAGTAGCCCTCGACGCTGAGGTTGTCGCGCAGCTCGAAGGAGGCGTAGGCCATGAAGGTGGGCATGTACGCCTCCTTCACTTCGGAGCCCGGCGCGCGCAGGGCGTTGATGTCCACCGGGTTCGTGGCGCCGATGCCGTTCTGGTAGAACAGCCCCTCGCCCCAGTTGATCACCTGGCGCCCCAGCCGCGCGTTGAGGGCGCGGTCGTTGACCGTCCAGCTGCCGTAGACGAAGGCGTCCAGCAGGTCGGCGCTGGAGCCCGCTTCGTCGAGGCCGGCGTGGCTGATCTGACGGTGGCGGCGCTCGTCGTCCTTCAGCTCGAAGTCATAGAAGGCGCGGCCCCGGACGAACACACCGAAGCGGTCCTGGTAGCGCAGGTCGAGTTCGGACACCGCCTTGACCACCTCGGAGAAGAGGTCGCCACGGCGGAAGTTGAGGTCACCGTCGTCGGAGTTGATCAGCCCGGCGTTGTCGCCGGTGCCGCCGTTGGCGCGGGCGATCAGCTTGCTGTCCTGCCCCTCCACGCGGTAGCTGAGCCCGTAGGACAGGGTGGTATCGAGCGAGGTGGTCCAGTCTCCGTCTCCGGAGCGCACCTGAAACGCCTGTGCGCCACCCAGGGGCAACGCGCCGAGCAACGCCAGGCCGGCTGCTGCCAGGCCTCTTCCTTGATTTGCCACGATGGTCTCCAGCTGTTGTTTTTATCGGAATCGGAACATCGGTTCCGAAATAATCTAATCCTGCCCATTGCCGCTGACAAGACGCCGCTCGAATTATTTTTTATCCACAGGTGCGGCACCGGGCTGGCCATCGCATAGCGGCGGCTCGTGAGCTGTGGGTAGGCACCCTTAGGCCCCGCCGTCCGTCGCCTTGGCGCACCTGTCCACAGGCTCTGGAACGCTGCTCTCCCCCGCCACACTGAACGAATTTCGATCAACCCTATTGACGGAATCGGAATTTCTGTTTCGATTTAAAGGCGGTCAAACAACAACAAATAGGAGACCCGTCATGCCCCTTCGTACCCTGCTCTGCGGCCTGCTGCTGGCCGTCTGCCTCGGCCAGCACGCCCTGGCCGCTTCCCGCTGCAGCGAACGCCCCCGTACCCTGCTGCGCCCTGCCGAAGTCAGCTGTTCCTACCAGAGCACCTGGCTGGATTCGGGCCTGGTGGGCCAGCGCAAGATCATCTACCAGACGCCCCTGGGCACCCCGCCGGCCGGCGGCTGGCCGGTGGTGCTGATCTACCAGGGCTCGTTCTTCCCCCTCAACGACTTCAGCTACCACAGCAACCTGCCCTTCGGCGGCTATTACGAAGGCAAGCTGGTGCAGAACCTTCTGGACCACGGCTACGCGGTGATCGCCCCCAGCGCCCCGGCGGACCTGTTCTGGCAGACCAACATCCCCGGCCTCGCCCAGGCCTATGAGCTGAGCACCGACTACGACTTCCTCGGCAACGTGCTCGCCGCCATCGCCAGCGGTCACTTCGGCCCGCTCAACGCCCAGCGCCAGTACGCCACCGGCATCTCCAGCGGCGGCTACAACACCAGCCGCATGGCCGTGTCCTTCCCCGGCAAGTTCCGCGCCCTGGCGGTGCAATCCGGCTCCTACGCCACCTGCAGCGGGCCTCTCTGCGTGGTGCCCGACCAGCTCCCCGCCGACCACCCGCCGACGCTGTTCCTGCACGGTTTCGTCGACGCCGTGGTGCCCTGGTGGAGCATGGACCTCTACTACGACCGCCTGCTCCACCAGGGCATCGAGACCGCGCGCTACACCGAGCCGTTGGGCGGCCACGAGTGGTTCGCCGCCTCGCCGGGCAAGGTGCTCGCCTGGTTCAACGCCCACCCCTGATCCACCGCGGACGCAGCCCGGGCCGGGTCCATGCTATCGTCGCCGCCTGTCGCGACACCCGGACCCCGCCCGTGCTGCCCCGTTCCCTGCGCATCGCCCTGCTGACCCTGCTGCTGTTCGCCGGCCTGCTGCTGACGATGCACCTGGCCGGCCGCCACGCCGAGCGCCAGGCCCTGCGTGAGGAGGGCCAGCAGGCCGGCGCCCAGCTGGGCCTCTACGCCGACGCGCTGAGCACCCTGATCGACCGCTACCGCGCCCTGCCCGCCGTGCTCGCCCTCGACCCGGAACTGCGCGAAGCCCTGCAGCAACCGCTGTCACCCGAGCTGCAGCAGCGCCTCAATCTCAAGCTGGAACGCATCAACGGCGCCGCCCACTCCTCCACCCTCGAGCTGATGCGCAGCGACGGCCTGGCCATCGCCGCCAGCAACTGGCGCCTGCCCACCAGCTACGTGGGCCACAACTACGGCTTCCGCCCCTACTTCCTGCAGACCCGCACCCACGGCACCGGGCGCTTCTACGCGGTGGGCGTGGTCAGCGGCATCCCCGGCTACTTCCTTTCCCACGCCATCCACGACGAAACCGGCCACTTCCTCGGCGCCATCGTGGTGAAGCTGGAGTTCCCCGAGATCGAACAGCAGTGGCGCGAGCGCCCGGACACCATCCTGGTCAGCGACGCCAAGGGCATCGTCTTCATCGCCAACCAGCCGCAGTGGCGCTACCGCGAACTGGCGCCGATCGACGCCGCGCAACGTGCCGAACTGGCCGCCACCCGCCAGTACGACAAGAAGCCGCTGACGCCCCTGGTGCACCGCACCCTCGATGACTTCGGCGACGACAGCCGCCTGGTGCGCGTGCAGGGCCCCGATGGCGAGGCCGACTACCTGTGGGAATCCCTGGCGCTGCCCAGCGAAGGCTGGACCCTGCACCTGCTGCACCGCCCGCAGAACGCCGCCGGCAACGCCCGCGACGCCAGCCTGGCCGCTGGCGGGCTGTGGCTGGCGCTGTTCTTCCTCGCCCTGTTCCTGCACCAGCGCTGGCGCCTGGCGCGGCTGCGCCGGCAGAGCCACGACGAACTCGAACGCCTGGTGGAACAGCGCACCGCCGCCCTGCGCACCGCCCAGGACGGCCTGGTGCAGGCGGCCAAGCTGGCGGCTCTGGGGCAGATGTCCGCCGCCCTCGCCCACGAGATCAACCAGCCGCTCACCGCTCTGCACATGCACCTGGGCAGCCTGCGCCTGATGCTCGACAACGGCCAGCTGGAGCAGGCGCGTAACGCCCTCGGCCGCCACGACGAACTGCTGCAACGCATGGCCGCCCTCACCGGCCACCTGAAGACCTATGCCCGGCAGAGCCCCGGCGGCCTGCGCGAGAAGCTGGAGCTGGGCAGCGTGGTGGACAAGGCCCTGCAGCTGCTGGCGCCGCGCCTGCGTGACAGTGCCGTGCACATCGAACAGCACCCGCGCCCATTGGCCTGGGTGCAGGGCGATGCCATCCGCCTGGAGCAGGTGCTGGTCAACCTGCTGCGCAACGCCCTCGACGCGGTCGCCGGCCAGGCCGAGCCGCGCATCGACATCCGCCTGCAACGGGACGATGCCCACTGGTGCCTGGAGGTCGCCGACAACGGCGGCGGCATCCCCGAGGCCACCCTGGCCCAGGTGTTCGACCCCTTCTTCACCACCAAGCCGGTGGGCGAAGGGCTCGGCCTCGGCCTGGCGGTTTCCTATGCCATCGTCCATGAACTGGGGGGCCGGCTGAGCGCCGGTAACCGTGACGCCGGCGCGGTGTTCCGCCTGTGCCTGCCCATCTTTGATCCTGCCGAGGAGCAGCCATGACCCCGAACCTGATCTTCGTCGACGACGAGGCCGCGATCCGCGAAGCGGTGCGCGAGTGGCTGGAGCTCTCGGGCTTCACCGTGCGCCTGTGCGCCAGCGCCGCCGAATGCCTGGACGGGCTCGACGCCGACTTCGAGGGCGTGGTGATCAGCGACCTGCGCATGCCCGGCATGGACGGCATGGCCCTGCTGGAAGCGGTGCAGGCGCTGGACCGCGAGCTGCCCTTCCTGCTGGTCACCGGCCACGGCGACGTGCCCCAGGCGGTGGAGGCCATGCGCCTGGGCGCCTACGACTTCATCGAAAAACCCTTCACCCCCGAGCGCCTGCTGGGCAGCCTGCGCCGGGCCCTGGAAAAGCGCCGCCTGACCCAGGAGAACCGCCGCCTGCGTCGCCAGGTGGACGACCGCACCCGCCTCGATGGGCAACTGATGGGTTTCTCCCGCCCCATGGAACAGCTGCGCCGCCAGGTGCTGGACCTGGCCCAGACGCCGGTGAACATCCTCCTGCGCGGCGACACCGGCAGCGGCAAGGAACTGGTCGCCCGCTGCCTGCACGAGTTCGGCCCACGCGCCGGCAAGCCCTTCGTGGCGCTGAACTGCGCGGCCATCCCGGAGAACCTGTTCGAGAGCGAGCTGTTCGGCCATGAGAGCGGCGCCTTCACCGGTGCCCAGGGCAAACGCATCGGCAAGCTGGAACATGCCGACGGCGGCACCCTGTTTCTCGACGAGATCGAGAGCATGCCCCTGGCCCAGCAGGTGAAGCTGCTGCGCGTATTGCAGGAGCAGCAGCTGGAGCGCCTGGGCTCGAACCAGAGCATCCGCGTCGACCTGCGGGTGATCGCCGCCACCAAACCGGACCTCAAGGAGGAAGTGCGCGCCGGGCGCTTCCGCGAAGACCTGCTTTACCGCCTCAACGTCGCCGAGCTGCAGCTGCCCGCCCTGCGCGAGCGCCGCGAAGACGTGCCGCTGCTGTTCGAGCACTTCGCCGCCCTGGCCAGCGAACGCCTCGGCCGCCCGGTCCCGAGCCTCACCCCCGCCGAGCTGGCGCAACTACTGGCCCATGACTGGCCGGGCAACGTGCGCGAGCTGGTCAACGCCGCCGAGCGCCATGTGCTGGGGTTATCCACAGGCGGGCAAGTAGCCGACAACGCCGCGCCCTCCCTGGCCGAGCTGATGGAAACCTACGAGGCCCAATGCCTGCGCCAGGCCCTGGCCCGCAGCAAGGGCGACATCAAGGCAGTGATGGAACTGCTGCAACTGCCCCGCCGCACCCTCAACGAAAAGATGCAACGCCACGGCCTGGCCCGGGGCGAGTTCCTGCCGGGTGATGAAGACTGAAAGCGGTCAAAAGCTGAGCACAGCCCTGAAAGCACCGTAGCGACTGGCATACAGAAAACTATCCACAGGCCGCTCACAGTTGGCTCCACAGACATTGTGGGCAACTGGGAATGAATGCGTTCGCCTGGGGATTTCTTCGCGAGTGAATTCGCTCCCACGGGGGCTCGTCTGCCTGTGGGAACGGTTTCAACCGTGAATGGGCGGTACTGATCGAAATATGAGCACAAGCTTGAAAGCACTGATTTGACTGGCACCAAGCAATCTATCCACAGCCCGCCAACAGTTGGCTCCACAGCTATTGTGGGCAACTGGGGATGAATCCGTTTGCCTGGGGATTTCTTCGCCAATGAATTCGCTCCCACGGGTGCTCGCCTGCCTGTGGGAGCGGTTTCAACTGCGAATAGGCGGCACTGGTCAAATTCTGATCACAACCCTGAAAGCACCGCTGTTACTGGCGCCAAGCGATTTATCCACAGACAGTTAACAGTTGGCTCCACAGACATTGTGGGAAACTGGGGATAAATCTGTTCGCCTGGGGATTTCTTCGCGAATAAATTCGCTCCCACGGGTGCTTGTCTCCCTGTGGGAGCGGTTTCAACCGCGAATAGGTGGCACTGCTCAATATCTGAGCACAAGCTTGAAAGCAGCGCTGTTGCTGGCATACAGAAATATATCCACAGTCCACTCACAGTTGGCTCCACAGTAATTGTGAGCAACTGGGGATGAACTAGCTCGCCTGGGGATTTCTTCGCGAGTGAATTCGCTCCCACGGGGGCTCGTCTGCCTGTGGGAACGGTTTCAACCGTGAATGGGTGGCACTGGTCGAAATATGAGCACAAGCTTGAAAGCACTGATTTGACTGGCACCAAGCAATCTATCCACAGCCCGCCAACAGTTGGCTCCACAGCTATTGTGGGCAACTGAGGATGAATCCGTTCGCCTGGGGATTTCTTCGCGAATAAATTCACTCCCACGGGTGCTCGCCTGCCTGTGGGAGCGGTTTCAACCGCGAATAGGCGGCACTGGTCAAAGTCTGAGCACAACCCTGAAAGCACTGCTTTTACTGGCGCCAAGCGATTTATCCACAGACAACCAACAGTTGGCTCCACATCTATTGTGGGCAACTGGGGATGAATCCGTTCGCCTGGGGATTTCTTCGCGAGTGAATTCACTCCCACGGGGGCTCGTCTGCCTGTGGGAACGGTTTCAACCGTGAACGGGTGGCACTGGTCGAAATCTGGGCACAAGCTTGAAAGCAGCGCTATGACTGGCCCTAAGCAATCTATCCACAGCCAACCAACAGTTGGCTCCACAGACATTGTGGGCAACTGGGGATTAATCCCTTCGCCTGGGGATTTCTTCGCGAATAAATTCACTCCCACGGTGCTCGCCTGCCCGTGGGAGCGGTTTCAACCGCGAATAGGCGGCACTGGTCAAAGTCTGAGCACAAGCTTGAAAGCCCCTTTATGACTGGCTCCAAGCAATCTATCCACAGCCAGCCAACAGTTGGCTCCACAGCAATTGTGGGCAACTGGGGATGAAGCCGCTCGCCTGGGGATTTCTTCGCGAATGAATTCGCTCCCACGGGGGCTCGTCTGACTGTAGGAGCGGTTTCAACCGCGAATAGGTGGCACTGCTCAATATATGAGCATCGCCCTGAAAGTGCCGTATCCACTGGCGTGCAGCAATCTATCCACAGGCCGCCAACAATTGGCTCCACAGTAATTGTGGGCAATGCAGGGGCGATTTCATTCGCCCAGAAAAGTCATTGTGGATAGCTCGGTTGGGGCGGCGGCGCTGCGCACCGCTTGGCGAATCAATTCGCCCCTACCTGGCCATCAATGGATAGGCGGAATCCCGCTTATGACCCCTTCGCGATAAGCGCCAATCCGCGCACAAATGCCCTGTGAAATCCCTCCGAGCCTTCTATTCCGGCGCTTTGCGGCGCTGGCACAGCTCCTGCTATGTGCCCGCACCCCAAGCGCGGCGAGAGCCGTGCCTACAACAACAACTATGACTCGAGGAAACACGATGGAAAGCACCAGCACCCTGACTGCCTCAGCAGCACCCCGCACCACCTCGCAACGCATCAAATCCATTTTCAGCGGCTCGGTGGGCAACCTGGTCGAGTGGTACGACTGGTACGTCTACGCCGCCTTCTCGCTGTATTTCGCCAAGGCCTTCTTCCCTCAGGGCGACCTGACCGCCCAGCTCCTGAACACCGCCGCGATCTTCGCCGTGGGCTTCCTGATGCGCCCGATCGGCGGCTGGCTGATGGGCATCTACGCCGACCGCAAGGGCCGCAAAGCCGCGCTGCTGGCCTCGGTCCTGCTGATGTGCTTCGGCTCGCTGATCATCGCGCTGACCCCCAGCTATGAAACCATCGGCATCGCCGCGCCCATCCTGCTGGTGGTCGCCCGCCTGCTGCAGGGCCTGTCGGTCGGTGGCGAATACGGCACCTCGGCCACCTACCTGTCGGAGATGGCGACCAAGGAGCGTCGCGGCTTCTTCTCCAGCTTCCAGTACGTGACCCTGATCTCCGGCCAGCTCATCGCCCTGGCGGTGCTGATCATCCTCCAGCAGACCCTCACCACCGAGCAGCTGGAAAGCTGGGGCTGGCGCGTGCCCTTCTTCATCGGCGCCCTGTGCGCGGTGGTGGCGATGTTCCTGCGTCGCGGCATGGAAGAGACCGAGTCCTTCACCAAGAAGAAGGACAAGCCGAAGGAAAGCCTGCTGCGCACCCTGATGCGCCACCCCAAGGAAGTGTTCACCGTGATCGGCCTGACCATGGGCGGCACCCTGGCCTTCTACACCTACACCACCTACATGCAGAAATACCTGGTCAACACGGTCGGCATGAGCAAGAACGACTCGACCATGATCTCGGCCGCCACCCTGTTCCTGTTCATGCTGCTGCAGCCCCTGGTGGGCGCGCTCTCGGACAAGGTCGGCCGCCGTCCGATCCTGATCGCCTTTGGCGTGCTGGGCACCCTGTTCACCTACCCGATCCTCAGCACCCTGCACACCATCGATACCTGGTGGGGCGCGTTCTTCCTGATCATGGCGGCGCTGATCATCGTCAGCGGCTACACCTCGATCAACGCCGTGGTGAAGGCCGAGCTGTTCCCCACCGAGATCCGTGCCCTGGGCGTGGGCCTGCCCTACGCGCTGACCGTGTCCATCTTCGGCGGCACCGCCGAGTACGTGGCGCTGTGGTTCAAGAGCATCGGCATGGAGAGCGGCTTCTACTGGTACGTGACCGCCTGCATCGCCTGCTCGCTGCTGGTGTACGTGTTCATGAAGGACACCCGCACCCACTCGCGGATGAACGACGATTGATCCCTTGAGCCCCCGTGGCTCTGGCTGCGCTAATCCGTAGCCGTTTTATTCCCGAAGACGGGCCCGTGAGGGCCCGTTTTCGTTTGTGCGGTCTGGGTTAAGTGTTGCTGGAGAATCTTGAGCCCAGCTGATTACCGAGCTTTACTGACGCTTTTGGTTTCGCCCACCCGGGCGAGTCTCTTTCTTCAGTCGCCAAGAAAGAAACCAAAGAGGCTTGCCCCATCATCCGGCCCCGGCTTCGCCGGGGTTCCCTCACTCCATCGCTGCTCTAGGGGCCGGCGCGATGGGCCATCCATGGCCTGGCGCGCCTCTCGCGGCATCCATGCCGCTCGTCCCCCGGCGCAACGACTGCGTTCGGCCTCCTGGAGGGGCGTTGGCGGCTGCTCCAACTCCTTCGCCAGGTTTACATATTGCGGTGCGCTTGAGGGCTTCCGTCGGAGCGACGGTACGGCTCAAGTCAGCCGACAGGCTTCGAATCCAGCCTTGAGCGCTTCCTCGTCCTGGGGCGTGGAGAAGATCAGCTCCAGCCGCGAGTCCTTGCGCCATTCGCTGGCCTGCCAGTGAAGCGGCGCGCCGTCCAGGGCATTGCCGGACAGCCAGCCGGCGTTGCTGTGGATAACCAGCTTGGCGCGGCGCCAGCCGAGGCTCGCCAGCCACAGCTGCACGCGCATCAGCTCGAAGGTCTGGGAGGGGTGCCAGCGCCAGCCGATGGTCCAGCCATCCGCCGCACCTTGTGCCTGGATGATGGGCTGCCCGGGGTTTATCCACAGCGCGGGCGGAGCCGCCTGGCCAGTGGGCAGGGCCGGGTTATCCACAGCGGCACCGGCCCTGGCCTCGAGCCCCGGCAGGTCGGCCAGGGGCAGGCGGCCCTGCACCGTCCAGCTCAGTGGCAAGCGAGGTAGTTGCTCGGCCACCTGCTCGCGGGTATCGGCATCGAGGTTCTCGGCCTTGTTCAGCACCAGCAGGCCGGCGCCTTCGAGGGCATCGCGCTGGCTGTCGGGCAGGGCATCGCCACGGGCCAGGGCGGCGGCATCCAGCACCAGCAGGCTCGGCTGCAGGGCCAGCACGCCTTCCCAAGGCGGCTCGCGCAGCTGGCGCATCAGCTCGGCGGGGTGGCCGAGGCCAGACGGTTCGATGAACAGTCGGTCCGGCCGGGCCTTGCGCAGCAGGCGACCGAGCCCGACCTGGAAGGGCGCGCCGTTGACGCAGCACAGGCAGCCACCGGCCACCTCGGCCAGGGCGATGCCGTCGTCGCCGGTTTCCAGCAGCGCGGCGTCCAGGCCGACCAGGCCGAATTCGTTGATCAGCACCGCCCAGCGCTCGTCGCTGGGGCGCTGCGCCAGGAGGTGGCGGATGAGACTGGTCTTGCCGGCGCCCAGGGGGCCGGCCACCAGGTGGGTGGGGATATGGGCAAGCATCGCGCTATGGTGCTGCGTCACGGGTTCGGAATAAAGCCTCGTGCTAGAGTCGCGCCCATTAATTTCCCGAGGTCCTGCGTTCATGCGTCTCTGCCTACTGCCCCTGCTGCTGGTCCTGTGCGCCGATGCGCTGGCCGAGGCCTGCATCGTCCACAGCCAGAGCGACCAGCTCGATGTGAAGGTCTGCCAGCAGAACCGCAGCATCCCGCCGCAGCTGTTCCGCGACGGCTTCTGCAAGCCGCAGATGCCCGGGCAGAAGGTGGAGGTGAGCTACGCCGACCAGTGCCCGAGCGGTGCCTTCGGCGTGTGCAGCAACGCCCAGGTGAGCAACATCGCCTACCGCCAGGACATCCACTACTACGGCGTGGTCACCGACGCGCGCTACCTCAAGCCCTTCTGCGAGGGGCAGAGCAAGGGAACCTGGGAAAGCCCATCGTCATCAGCCGGTAACAGCCCTGATGTGCAATAGCCTTGGGTACCTCGCCCGTACCGGCCCAGCCGGTAGGGCCTCGGTGATACAGGGCCGCCTTCGGGTGGCCCTTTTTTTCGCGCTGCGGAGCGCCTCGTCAGGCCAGCCAGTCCAGGGTCAGCAGCAGGCGCGCATCACCCGGCATGACGTCGGGCGACCTGTGGATAACCCCTCGCCCCTCGTTGCCCAGCCACTTTTCGCCCTTGAACAACGCCACATGACCCGGCGCCAGGGTCTGCCCGGCCGGCACGGCCTTCGGCTCGGCGGCGGGGTCACCCAGGCGGCTGCGTGGCATCTGCCCTTCCTGCAGCCAGTGGCTGCCCACACCGGCATAGGTGGTGATCAGCCGCAGCGGTACATGGTCGACGTGGTAGCGCGGGCACATGGCGCGGTCCAGGCGGCGCAGGCGCAGGCCGATGCGCCGCGCATCCAGCAGGCAGGCGAAGGCGCGCACCAGCCAGGCGACGTCGGCGAGGAAGGCGGCATGTCCGTCGATGTCGGCGAAGCGCCGGGCCAGGCTGTCCAGGTCGAGGGTGGCTTCAGGGTCTGGCAGCTCCAGGGTCAGGGACTCGCTCAGCGGCTCCCCGAGCCCCAGCAGGCACTGGGCGTAGTCGCTGATGTGCAGGGGCAGGCGGCGCTCCCACACGGCGAGGTTGACCTCGTCGCGCAGCGCTTCGCTCAACACTGCCAGGTTGTCGCTGGTCGCCACCCGGGGTTGGGGGCGCAAGGCCAGGGCTTGCATCAGGCGGCCTCCCCGACCAGGCCGCCGAAGGGGTCGGGCAGGCGCGCCCAGCCCTCCACGCCCTGGGCCATCTCGGTGGCATCCAGCAGGCAGGCGTCCAGCTCGGCGTGCAGCCGCTCGAAGTCGATGCCCTGGCCGATGAACACCAGCTCCTGGCGGCAATCGCCCACCTCCGCATCCCAGTGCTTCATCACCGCGCCCAAGCCGTCTTCGTCCGTCGGCCACTGCTCGCGCGGCACGAAGCGCCACCAGCGCCCGGCATGCCCGTAGCGCATCAGCCCGCCGGCCTGGGACCAGCTGCCCGCCTCGCGCCAGGCGCTGGCCAGCCAGAAGAAGCCCTTGGAGCGCAGCAGCCGGCCGTTGCTCCATTCACGATTGAGGAATGCGTGGAAGCGCTCGGGGTGGAAGGGCCGGCGCGCCCGGTAGGCGGTGGAGGCGATGCCATAGGCCTCGGTTTCCGGCACGTGCTCGCCGCGCAGTTCCTTGAGCCAGCCGGGGGCTTCGGCGGCACGATCGAAGTCGAAGCGGCCAGTGTCGAGAATCTTCTCCAGGGGCACCTGGCCCATGCTCATGGGCAGGATCTCGGCGTGGGTGTTGAGGCGGCTGAGGATGGCGGTCAGCTCCTCGCGCTCGGCCTGGCTGATGAGGTCGATCTTGCTGATGAGGATGACGTCGGCGAACTCCACCTGCTCGATCAGCAGGTCGGTGATGGAGCGCTCGTCTTCCTCACCCAGGGTTTCGCCACGGCTGGCGAGGCTTTGCGCTTCGTGGAAGTCACGCAGGAAGTTCACGCCGTCGACTACGGTGACCAGGGTGTCCAGCCGCGCCAGGTCGGACAGGCTCTGGCCCTGCTCGTCGCGGAAGGTGAAAGTCTCCGCCACCGGCAACGGTTCGGAGATGCCGGTGGATTCGATCAGCAGGTAGTCGAAGCGCCCTTCGCCGGCGAGGCGGCTGACCTCTTCCAGCAGGTCTTCGCGCAGGGTGCAGCAGATGCAGCCGTTGCTCATCTCCACCAGGCGCTCCTCGGCGCGGTTGAGGCTGACGTCGCGCTGCACCTCGCTGCCGTCGATGTTGATTTCGCTCATGTCGTTGACGATCACGGCGACGCGCAGGTTTTCGCGGTTCTTCAGCACGTGGTTGAGCAGGGTGCTCTTGCCAGCGCCGAGGAAGCCGGAAAGCAGGGTGACGGGGAGTCGGGCGGTCATGGGGTTCTCCGGTTCAGGCTGGGCGGCTCGGGTGGCCGCTCTGTGGGTTCTCAGGCTTCGCGCCGGTGGCGCTCGCGTTGTTCCTGGCGTTCCTTGGCTTCGATGCACAGTTCGGCGGTCGGGCGCAGCAGCAGGCGGCGCAGGCCGATGGGCTCGCCGGTCTCCAGGCACCAGCCGTATTCGCCACGGGCCAGGCGATCGAGGGCGCCGTCGATCTTGTCGAGCAGCTTCTTTTCCCGCTCCAGGCGGCGCAGCTGCCATTGGCGCTGCTCCTCGCGGCTGGCGATGTCGACGTCGTCGCTGGCCGGTTGCGCTTCGCGCAGCTCGTCGATTTCTTCGTCGATGCGGGCACGCAGGTCATCGCGTTCCGTCAGCAGCAGCAGGCGGAAGTAGGTCTGCTGGGCGTCGTCCATGTAGCGGTCGGCGGGCTGGTCGAGCAGTTCCTGCTCGCTGAAGGGAAGATCGGGCATGATGGTGTTCGCTTGATTTTCAAGTGTTATAACATAACATATTCAGTCGAATCCAAGCCCGGATCAACGATGAACATCCAGACCCTGCCCGACATGGCCATCCAGAACGCCCCCTGCCACGGCGCCCTCGACTGGGTGGGCATGGGGGATATCGCCCTGCCCCTTATCCTCTGCGGCCAACCGGTACAGGCGCGGGTGGATATAGGCGTCAGCCTCGACGATGCCAATACGCGGGGCATCCATATGTCACGGCTGTACCTGGCGCTGGGTGAGGAGCTGGGCAACAGGCCGGCGACCCTGCCCGCGCTGCGCCAGCTGCTGCAGCGCTGCCTGGACAGCCACGAAGGCCTTTCCCGCAGCGCTTCCCTGGTGCTGCGTGGCGAGCTGTTGCTGGAGCGCACGGCGCTGGTAAGCGCGCTGTCCGGCTACAAGGCTTATCCTTTCGAGATCGCTGTACGCTTGGATCCATGGGGGTTTCACGTGGAACTGCAGGCCGAGGTGGGCTATTCATCCACCTGCCCCTGCTCCGCGGCACTGTCACGCCAGGCGACACAGAATGCCTTCGCCCAGCACTTCGCCAAGCGCCTGGCGTCCTTCGAGGAGGTGCATGAGTGGCTGGGCAGCCAGGCGGGCATGCCGGCGACGCCCCACAGCCAGCGCAGCCAGGCGCACCTGCGTGTCCGTCTTACTGGCGATGAGCTGCCCCTGGTGGAGCTGCTGGACAGCGCCGAAGCAGCCCTGGGTACCGCCCTGCAGACGGCGGTCAAACGTGCCGACGAGCAGGCCTTCGCAATAGCCAATGGCCACAATCTGCTGTTCTGCGAAGACGCCGCCCGGCGCCTGGACCAGGCCCTGAAGGCCCTGCCCTGGGTGGAGGCGCACAGGCTACGCGTGGTCCACGCGGAGAGCCTGCATGCCCACGATGCGGTGGCCTGCGCCAGCTGGGGATGGGCGCTTGGCGGTCAGGCGCTCATGAGTGGCGCTCCGTGAAGAGCCAGCACGGATAGCGCACGGCGGAAACGAAAAGGCCCCCTTGCGGAGGCCCTTCTTCATCGACCGGGAATCACTCCACGGTGACGGACTTGGCCAGGTTGCGCGGCTGGTCGACGTCGGTGCCCTTGAGCACGGCGACGTAGTAGGACAGCAACTGCAACGGCAGGGTGTAGAGGATCGGTGCCAGGGCGTCGAGGATGTGCGGCATGGCCACCACGTGGGTGCCCTCGCCGTTGTCGATGCCGGCTTCGCGGTCGGCGAAGACCACCAGTTGGCCGCCACGGGCGCGCACTTCCTGCAGGTTGGATTTGAGCTTTTCCACCAGCTCGTTGTTGGGCGCGACGGTGACCACCGGCATGTCCGCATCCACCAGGGCCAGGGGGCCGTGCTTGAGCTCGCCGGCCGGGTAGGCCTCGGCGTGGATGTAAGAGATCTCCTTGAGCTTGAGCGCCCCTTCCATGGCCACCGGGTACTGGGCGCCACGGCCGAGGAACAGGGTGTGGTGCTTCTCGGCGAACAGCTCGGCGACCTTTTCCACGGTCTTGTCCATGGCCAGGGCTTCGCCCAGGTGGGTCGGCAGGCGGCGCAGGGCTTCCACCAGGCGCGCTTCCTCGGCCTTGTCCAGGGTGCCGCGCACCTGGCCGAGGCTGAGGGTGAGCAGCAGCAGGGCTACCAGTTGGGTGGTGAAGGCCTTGGTGGAGGCGACGCCGATCTCGGGGCCGGCGAGGGTCAGCAAGGTGAGGTCGGACTCACGCACCAGGGAGCTGGTACCGACGTTGCAGATGGCCAGGCTAGCCAGGTAGCCACCGGCGCGGGCGTTGCGCAGGGCGGCCAGGGTGTCGGCGGTCTCGCCGGACTGGGAGATGGTGACGAACAGGGTGTCGGGCTGGACCACCACCTTGCGGTAGCGGAACTCGCTGGCCACTTCCACCTGGCAGGGGATGCCGGCCAGCTCTTCGAGCCAATAACGAGCGACCATGCCGGCGTGGTAGCTGGTGCCGCAGGCCACGATCTGCACGTTGCGCACCTTGGCGAATAGCTCGGCGGCCTGCGGGCCAAAGGCCTGGACCAACACGTGGTCGGAGCCCAGGCGGCCTTCCAGGGTGCGCTGCACGACCTTGGGCTGCTCGTGGATTTCCTTGAGCATGAAGTGGCGGTACTCGCCCTTGTCGGCGGCTTCGGCGCCTTCGTGGTACTGCACGGACTCACGTTGCACCGGGTTGCCCTGCTGGTCCCAGACCTGCACGCTGTCGCGGCGGATTTCGGCGATGTCGCCCTCCTCCAGGTACATGAAGCGGTCGGTGACCTGGCGCAGGGCCAGTTGGTCGGAGGCGAGGAAGTTCTCGCCCAGGCCGAGGCCGATCACAAGGGGGCTGCCGCTGCGGGCGGCGAGCAGGCGGTCGGGCTGGGCGCGGTTGATCACCGCCAAGCCGTAGGCGCCGTGGAGTTGCGGGACCACGGCCTTGAGGGCGACGGCAAGATCACCGGCCTCGCCCAGGGTGTGGTGCAGCAGGTGGACGATGACTTCGGTGTCGGTGTCGGAGGTGAACACGTAGCCCTGGCCCTTGAGCTGGGCGCGCAGCGCTTCGTGGTTCTCGATGATGCCGTTGTGCACCAGGGCCAGGTCGCCGGAGAAGTGCGGGTGGGCGTTGTGCTCGGTGGGCGCACCGTGGGTGGCCCAGCGGGTGTGCGCGATGCCCAGGCGGCCGGCCAGGGGCTGCTCGGCCAGGGCCTGTTCCAGCTCGCTGACCTTGCCGACGCGGCGGCGGCGCTGGAGCACGCCTTCGTTGTCCAGCACGGCGACGCCGGCGCTGTCGTAACCGCGGTATTCGAGACGCTTGAGGCCTTCCACGAGGATGGCGGTGATATTCCGTTCAGCCACTGCGCCGACGATGCCACACATAAGTTTTCTCCTCAGTTATCCACAGGCGCGCAGACCAGGGTGATGCCCCGCGCCTCTATCTGTTGGCGAGCGTCCTGGGGCAGGCGCTCGTCGGTGATCAGGGTATGGACGCTGCTCCAGGGCAGCTCCAGGTTGGGGATGCGCCGCCCGACCTTGTCGGCCTCGACCATGACGATCACCTCGCGGGCGACCTCAGCCATGACCCGCGACAGGCCCAGCAGTTCGTTGAAGGTGGTGGTGCCACGGGCCAGGTCGATGCCGTCGGCACCGATGAACAGCTGGTCGAAGTCGTAGGAGCGCAGGACCTGCTCGGCCACCTGGCCCTGGAAGGACTCGGAGTGCGGGTCCCAGGTGCCGCCGGTCATCAGCAGCACGGGTTCCTGTTCCAGGTCGCGCAGGGCGGTGGCGACGTTCAGCGAGTTGGTCATCACCACCAGGCCGGGGCGGTGGCCCAGCTCGGGGATCAGCGCGGCGGTGGTGCTGCCGCTGTCGACGATGATCCGCGCATGTTCGCGGATGCGATCAGCGGCGGCCCGGGCGATGGCCTGCTTGTAGCGGGAGACCGGCTGGCTGGCCTCGACCATGAACTCCTGGGGCACCGGCACGGCGCCGCCGTAGCGGCGCAGCAGCAGGCCGTTGGCCTCGAGGGCGGCGAGGTCCTTGCGGATGGTGACTTCCGAAGTGGCGAAACCCTTGGCGAGCGCGTCGACACTGACTTCGCCCTGCTCGGCCAGCAGGGCGAGGATGGCGTGGCGACGTTGCGGCGTATTGCGCTTCGACATGCTTAAGTTTCGATTCGAAAGAAAAAGTGTGCGAATCAAAACTCAACGAAGCTTTTGCGTCAAGACCGAAAACGACAAAAGGCGGCACAGGCCGCCTTTTGCAGTTATCCACAGGCCTATTTCTTCAGCTTCACCGGGCGTTTCCAGCCTTCGATGTTGCGCTGCTTGGCACGGCCGACCGCCAGGGCGTGGGCCGGTACGTCCTGGGTGATGGTAGAGCCGGCACCGGTGGTGGCGCCGTCGCCCAGGGTCACCGGGGCGACCAGGGCGCTGTTGGAGCCGATGAAGACGTCTTCGCCCATGACGGTGCGGAATTTGTTGGCGCCGTCGTAGTTGCAGGTGATGGTGCCGGCACCGATGTTGGTGCGCGCACCGATCTCGGCATCCCCCAGGTAGCTGAGGTGGCCGGCCTTGGCGCCCTCGCCGAGGACGGCGTTCTTGATCTCGACGAAGTTACCCACATGGGCCTTGGCGCCCAGTACAGCGCCCGGACGCAAGCGGGCGAACGGGCCGCAATCGGCGCCCTCACCCACTTCGGCGCCATCCAGGTGGCTGTTGGCCTTGACGATGGCGCCACGGCGCAGGGTGCTGTCCTTGATCACGCAGTTGGGGCCGATCTGCACGTTGTCTTCGATGACCACACGACCTTCGAGGATCACGTTGACGTCGACGAGCACGTCGCGGCCGACGGAGGCCTCGCCGCGCAGGTCGAAGCGCGCCGGGTCCAGCAGGGTGACGCCCTGGGCCATGAGACGGCGGGCGGCGCGCTTCTGGTAGTGGCGCTCGAGCTCGGAAAGCTGGATGCGGTCGTTGGCGCCCTGCACTTCCATGGCGTCCTGGGGCTGCTCGGTGGCGACCACCAGGCCATCGGCCACGGCCATGGCGATGACGTCGGTGAGGTAGTACTCGCCCTGGGCGTTGTTGTTGGAGAGGCGGCCCAGCCAGTCGGCCAGGCACTTGCCCGGCACGGCGAGGATGCCGGTGTTGCCTTCACGGATGAGACGCTGCTCGGGGCTGGCGTCCTTGTGCTCGACGATGGCCTTCACCACGCCTTGCTGGTCACGCACGATGCGGCCGTAGCCGGTGGGGTCGTCCAGCTCGACGGTGAGCAGCGCCAGTTGCTCGGGGCCGACCTTCTGCAGCAGGCGCTCCAGGGTCTCCACTTCGATCAGCGGCACGTCGCCGTAGAGGATCAGCACGCGTTCGGCGCTGAGCTGCGGCAGGGCCTGGGCGACGGCGTGGCCGGTCCCCAGCTGCTCGGCCTGGATCACGAAACCGAGGTCATCCGCTGCCAGTCGTTCCTTCACCGTGTCGGCGCCATGGCCAATCACCACGTGGATGCCCTGGGGCTGCAGCTTGCGCGCGCTGTCGATGACGTGGCCGAGCATGGCCTTGCCAGCGATGGGGTGGAGGACCTTGGGCAGGGCCGAACGCATGCGGGTGCCCTGGCCAGCGGCGAGGATGACGATATCGAGTGACATGGAGGGGAGCTTCCGAGCCTGTGGATAACCGGCACTGCCGGAAAAGAAAAAGGGTAGCCAAGGCTACCCTTTTACTCGCTTGCGATGAAGAGCGCGGGGTTAGCCGCCGAACTTCTTGCGGATCTGCTGGACGGTGCGCAGCTGGGCAGCAGCCTCGGCCAGGCGAGCAGCGGCGGAGGAGTAATCGAACTCCGCGCCCTTCTCGTTCAGAGCCTTTTCAGCAGCCCGCAGGGACTCCTGAGCAGCAGCTTCGTCCAGGTCGCCGGCGCGCAGAACGGTGTCGGCCAGGACCTTCACCATGTTCGGCTGCACCTCGAGGAAACCACCGGAGATGTAGTACACCTCCTCCTCGCCACCCTGCTTCACCAAGCGGATCGGGCCCGGCTTGAGGTCGGTGATCAGCGGGGCGTGACCCGGCGCGATACCCAGATCGCCGAGGTTGCCGTGCGCAATCACCATCTCCACCAGACCGGAGAAGATCTCCGCTTCGGCGCTGACGATATCGCAATGGACAGTAATAGCCATACGCTTGCCTCACGTAAGCGCCCGTCGCCGGGCGCCCAGGGGGTTACAGTTTCTTCGCTTTCTCGATGGCTTCTTCGATGCCGCCGACCATGTAGAACGCCTGCTCGGGCAGGTGATCGTAGTCGCCGTTGAGGATGCCTTTGAAGCCAGCGATGGTGTCCTTCAGGGAGACGTACTTGCCGGGCGAACCGGTGAATACTTCAGCCACGAAGAACGGCTGGGACAGGAAGCGCTGGATCTTACGAGCGCGGGATACGAGCTGCTTGTCCGCTTCGGACAGTTCGTCCATACCCAGGATCGCGATGATGTCCTTCAGTTCCTTGTAACGCTGCAGAACGTACTGGACGCCGCGCGCGGTGTCGTAGTGGTCCTGACCGATCACCAGCGGGTCGAGCTGGCGAGAGGTGGAGTCCAGCGGGTCCACGGCCGGGTAGATACCCAGGGACGCGATGTCACGGGACAGAACGACGGTGGCGTCCAGGTGGGCGAAGGTGGTCGCCGGGGACGGGTCGGTCAGGTCGTCCGCAGGAACGTATACGGCCTGGATCGAGGTGATCGAACCGGTCTTGGTAGAGGTGATGCGCTCTTGCAGAACGCCCATTTCCTCAGCCAGGGTCGGCTGGTAACCCACCGCGGACGGCATACGACCCAGCAGCGCGGACACTTCGGTACCGGCCAGGGTGTAGCGGTAGATGTTGTCCACGAACAGCAGAACGTCACGGCCTTCGTCACGGAACTTCTCGGCCATGGTCAGGCCGGTCAGTGCAACGCGCAGACGGTTGCCCGGCGGCTCGTTCATCTGGCCGTATACCAGGGCCACTTTGTCCAGAACGTTGGAGTCCTTCATCTCGTGGTAGAAGTCGTTGCCCTCACGGGTACGCTCACCCACACCGGCGAACACGGAATAACCGCTGTGCTCGATGGCGATGTTACGGATCAGTTCCATCATGTTTACGGTCTTGCCGACACCGGCGCCACCGAACAGACCGACCTTGCCGCCCTTGGCGAACGGGCAAACCAGGTCAATTACCTTGATACCGGTTTCCAGCAGCTCGTTGGAGCCAGCCTGCTCGGCATAGGACGGAGCAGCGCGGTGGATTTCCCACTGCTCTTCTTCGCCAATGGGGCCGGCTTCGTCGATCGGGTTGCCCAGCACGTCCATGATCCGGCCGAGGGTCGCTTTGCCCACCGGTACGGAAATGGCCTTGCCAGTGCTGGCGACGTCCAGGCCACGTTTCAGGCCTTCGGTCGAACCCATCGCAATGGTACGTACCACGCCGTCGCCCAGCTGCTGCTGAACTTCGAGGGTGGTTTCAGCGCCTTGAACTTTCAGCGCCTCGTAGACGTTCGGCACCTGGTCACGCGGGAATTCCACGTCGATGACGGCGCCGATGATTTGAACGATACGTCCGCTACTCATCATTTGGTCCTCTGAATATTTGAACCGTTCTTAAACCGCGGCAGCGCCGCCGACGATTTCCGAGATCTCTTGGGTGATCGCAGCCTGACGGGCCTTGTTGTAGACCAGCTGAAGTTCGCTGATCAGGTCACCGGCGTTGTCAGTGGCGTTCTTCATCGCGATCATCCGCGCCGCTTGTTCGGCTGCGTTGTTCTCGACGACCGCCTGGTACACCTGCGACTCCACGTAGCGCACCATCAGGCCGTCCAGCAGCTCTTTGGCGTCGGGTTCGTAGAGATAGTCCCAGTGGTGCTTGAGATCCTGGTCGGCATCTGCCACCAGCGGAACCAACTGCTCCACGGTGGGCTTCTGGGTCATGGTGTTGATGAACTTGTTGGAGACTACCGAGAGACGGTCGATACGACCTTCCAGGTAGGCATCCAGCATCACCTTGACGCTGCCGATCAGGTCGTTGATCGAAGGCTCTTCGCCGAGTTGGCTGATGGCTGCGACGACGTTGCCGCCGAAGTTGCGGAAGAATGCCGCACCCTTGCTGCCGATCACGCAGAGATCGATCTCCACGCCCTTCTCGCGGTTCGCCGACATGTCCTTGACCAGGGCCTTGAACAGGTTGGTGTTCAAGCCACCGCACAGACCACGGTCACTGCTCACCACGACATAACCGACACGCTTGATTTCGCGCTCGATCATGAACGGGTGGCGGTATTCCGGGTTGGCGTTGGCCAGATGACCAATCACCTGACGGATACGCTCCGCATAGGGACGGCTGGCAGCCATGCGCATTTGAGCCCTGCGCATCTTGCTGACGGCCACCTTTTCCATGGCGCTGGTGATCTTTTGCGTGCTTTTGATGCTCGCAATCTTGCTGCGAATCTCTTTTGCGCCTGCCATTTGACACCTATCGGGTTAGCAAGCGGGCGTCTTGCGACGCCCGCTGCGGCTTACCAGGTTTGGGTGGCTTTGAACTTCTCGATACCGGCTTTGAGGCCAGCGTCGATTTCGTCGTTGAAGTCACCCTTCTCGTTGATCTTCGCCAGCAGAGCGGCGTGATCCCGGTTGAAGTAGGCAATCAGGGCCTGCTCGAAGGCGCCGACTTTGGCGACTTCGACGTCCTGCAGGAAGCCACGTTCGGCCGCGTACAGGCTCAGCGACATGTCAGCGATCGACATGGGCGCGTACTGCTTCTGCTTCATCAGCTCGGTAACGCGTTGACCGTGTTCCAGCTGCTTGCGGGTCGCTTCGTCCAGGTCAGAGGCGAACTGGGCGAAAGCCGCCAGTTCACGGTACTGGGCCAGGGCGGTACGGATGCCACCGGACAGCTTCTTGACGATCTTGGTCTGGGCTGCACCACCTACGCGGGATACCGAGATACCGGCGTTGACGGCCGGACGGATACCCGAGTTGAACATGGCGGATTCCAGGAAGATCTGACCGTCGGTGATGGAGATCACGTTGGTCGGAACGAACGCGGAAACGTCACCGGCCTGGGTTTCGATGATCGGCAGAGCGGTCAGGGAACCGGTCTTGCCAGTCACGGCGCCATTGGTGAACTTCTCGACGTACTCTTCGGAAACGCGGGAAGCGCGCTCCAGCAGACGGCTGTGGAGATAGAACACGTCGCCCGGGTAGGCTTCGCGGCCCGGCGGGCGGCGCAGCAGCAGGGAGATCTGGCGGTAGGCAACGGCTTGCTTGGACAGATCGTCATAAACGATCAGCGCGTCTTCGCCGCGGTCGCGGAAGTACTCGCCCATGGTGCAGCCGGCGTACGGTGCGATGAACTGCAGCGCAGCAGATTCGGAAGCCGAGGCAGCCACCACGATGGTGTTGGCCAGGGCGCCGTTCTCTTCCAGCTTGCGCACGACGTTGGCGATGGTCGATTGCTTCTGACCGATGGCAACGTAGACGCAGCGGATGCCGCTGTTCTTCTGGTTGATGATGGCGTCGACCGCGAGGGCGGTCTTGCCGATCTGACGGTCACCGATGATCAGCTCGCGCTGGCCACGGCCTACCGGGATCATGGCGTCGACGGACTTGTAGCCGGTCTGTACCGGCTGGTCGACCGACTTACGCCAGATCACGCCCGGCGCAACCTTCTCGACAGCGTCGGTAGCGACGTTGTTCAGAGGGCCTTTGCCGTCGATCGGGTTGCCCAGGGCATCGACCACGCGACCCAGCAGTTCCGGACCAACCGGTACTTCCAGGATGCGGCCGGTGCACTTGGCGCTCATGCCTTCGGCGAGGGTCAGGTAGCTACCCAGTACCACGGCACCCACGGAGTCTTGTTCCAGGTTCAGCGCCATACCATAGACGCCACCGGGGAACTCGATCATCTCGCCGTACATCGCGTCGGCCAGACCGTGAATACGCACGATACCGTCGGATACGCTGACGATGGTGCCTTCGTTACGGGCTTGGGAGGACACGTCGAGTTTCTCGATGCGCCCCTTGATGATTTCACTAATTTCGGACGGATTGAGTTGCTGCATTGCTCTGCTGCCCCTTCAAACTCAGGATTTCAACGCTTCGGCCAGTTTCGCGAGCTTGCCGCGAACCGAGCCATCGATAACCAGGTCGCCGGCACGGATGACGACGCCGCCTATCAGGCTGGCATCCTCCGCGGCGTGCAGGCGCACTTCCCGGCTGAGCCGTGCGCTGAGAACCTTGGCGAGTTTGTCTTGCTGTTCTGTGTTCAATGCAAAGGCACTGGTGACTTCCACGTCGATCGACTTCTCCTGCTCGGCCTTGTACAGCTCGAACAGTTCGGCGATTTCCGGCAGCAGCACGAGGCGGCTGTTCTCGGAGAGCACGTGGATGAAATTGCTTACCGATGCATCGAACTTCTCACCAACCACCTCGACAAAGGTGTTGGCTTTTTCTTCGCTCGTCAGACGCGGGGCTTTGAGCACCTGCTGCATGGTGGTGTCCTGGGACACCGCAGCGGCCAGGCCTAGCATGGCCGACCAGGCGGCCAGCTGCTGATGGGCCTGGGCGTACTCGAAAGCAGCCTTGGCGTAAGGTCGGGCCAGCGTGGTCAGTTCTGCCATGATCGCCCTCGCTTAGATTTCGGCGGCCAGTTTGTTAACCAGCTCCGCGTGCGCGTTTTGATCGATAGTGGCACCCAGGATCTTCTCGGCACCGCCGACGGCCAGGCTACCCAGTTGGGCGCGCAGCGCGTCTTTGACGCTGTTCAGTTCCTGTTCGATCTCGGCCTGAGCCTGCGCCTTGAGGCGCTCGCCTTCTACACGGGCCTGATCGCGAGCTTCGTCGACGATCTGGGTACCGCGTTTCTTGGCTTGCTCGATGATTTCAGCTGCCTGAGTCTTGGCTTCGCGCAGTTGCTGGGCCACTTTTTCGTGGGCCAGCTCCAGGTCACGAGCCGCGCGGTTGGCAGCGTCCAGGCCGTCGGCAATCTTCTTCTGACGGTCGCGCAGTGCCGTGATGACCGGAGGCCACACGAACTTCATGCAGAACAGTACAAAAATGAAGAACGCGACGGACTGGCCGATCAGGGTTGCATTAATGTTCACGCCAACACCTCGCTCGTTCGTTGTCAGTCCAATCCTCTAGAAAGAGGATTATTGGGCTACCTGAGCAATGAACGGGTTAGCGAAGGTGAAGAACAGAGCGATACCAACGCCGATCATGGTCACGGCGTCCAGCAGGCCGGCGACGATGAACATTTTGACCTGCAGCATCGGGACCATTTCCGGCTGGCGAGCAGCGCCTTCCAGGAACTTGCCACCCAGCAGACCGAAGCCGATAGCGGTACCCAGGGCACCCAGGCCAATCAGCAGAGCTACGGCGATCGCAGTGAGACCTACTACAGTTTCCATTTTTCCTCCCGACTTTATGTCGTGTTGGTTAAGGTTTAAGTGAAGCGGTAAAACGAAATCGTCTTCTTTCCAGCTGCCCTTTCGGGCGTTCCCGCGCTGGTTGGCGCGGGACCATCTCGAACCTCATCCCTCATCCGCCCTTCGGGCGCCTTCTCCCGAGGGAGAAGGACATCAGGGACGAGCTGCGTTCTTAATGGTTGTCTTCGTGCGCCATCGACAGGTAGACGATGGTCAGCATCATGAAGATGAAGGCCTGCAGGGTGATGATCAGGATGTGGAACACAGCCCACGCCCACTGCAGTGCGATACCCAGGCCGCTGAGCAGGATCATGCCGGCGCCGAACATCACGGCGATCAGGATGAACACCAGCTCGCCGGCGTACATGTTGCCGAACAGACGCAGGGCCAGGGAGATCGGCTTGGCCACCAGGGTCACGAACTCGAGCAGGAAGTTCACCGGGATCAGCAGGATCTGAACGAAGATGTTCTTGCTGCCGAAGGGGTGCAGGGTCAGCTCGCCGACGAAGCCGCCGATGCCCTTGACCTTGATGCTGTAGAAGATGATCAGCGCGAACACCGACAGGGCCATGCCCAGGGTGGCGTTCGGGTCGGTGGTCGGTACGGCACGGAAGAACAGGTGCTCGTTACCGGTGATCTTCGCCGCCAGGACCGGAATCCAGTCGACCGGAACCAGGTCGATGGCGTTCATCAGGAAGATCCAGACGAAGATGGTCAGTGCCAGGGGGGCGATCAGCGGATTACGGCCGTGGAAGGTGTCCTTCACGCTGCCGTCGACGAAGTCGACCATGACTTCGACCAGGTTCTGCAGGCCACCGGGGATGCCGGAGGTGGCTTTGCGGGCCGCCATGCGGAACAGGATCACGAACAATAGGCCTACCGCGATGGACCAGCCCAGGGTGTCCACGTGGAAAGCCCAGAAGCCCATTTCCTTGGCTTGCTCGGCGGTGTGGGCGAAGCCCCATTCGCCGGACGGCAGTTTACCGAAAGTCAGGTTTTGCAGGTGGTGCTGGATATAGCCCGAAGCGGTTTGCTCTGCCATGTTTGCCTCAAACGCCCTAAGGTTTCGAAAATCTTGTTCTCATTAACAGGGGAGCGAACCAGCTGACCGCCTGGGTCAGCAGGAAGACACCGAATACCGCCAGTGCTTCCAGGGGTTTCACGCCTGCGAACGTCAGTGCGAAGAGCACCGCCGTCAGAATCATCTTGCCCATCTCGCCGGCATAAAAAGACCGGACTATCGCCTGAGCCGCCCGCGCTCCACTGAAACGGAACGCCTTGTGGGCGAAATACAGGTTCGGCACCCACGCGATCAGGCCGCCGCACAAACCAGAGTAACCAGCTACACCATCGCGCCATAGCCAAAGAACGACAGCGGCGATCAGCAACACGACCAGTTGGGCCAGCAGCACCGGGAATACCGGAAGGCGATGGAAGGGCAGGCGGTTTTGCATGCGTAGATCCATCGCAGCGGGTCCTCTGAGTCGGCGCCTCGAATCAATAACTTGGCATAGTTTGTGCCGACAAAATTGCGCGCAGAGTATAGGGGTGGAATACCCCCTATTCAACTGCCGGGTAGTGAATTCCGACCGCACGCTACATGGTCAAATGTTTCAGCGAATGTGGGCCAGAACGCCTTGCAACTCGTCGAGGGAGTTGTAGCGGATGACCAGCTGACCTTTGCCTTTCTGCCCGTGTTTTATCTGCACCGGAGCGCCCAGCCGCTCAGCGAGGCGCTGTTCGAGGCGACTGATGTCCGGATCGGCCTTGACCGGTTCGACAGCTTTGTCCTTGCCGCTCAGCCATTGCCGCACCAGTGCCTCGGTTTGGCGCACGGTCAGGCCTCGTGCGACAACATGTCGCGCCCCTTCCACCTGCTGTTCGGCCGGCAGACCGAGCAGGGCACGGGCATGGCCCATCTCCAGATCCCCGTGGGAAAGCAGGGTCTTGATCTCCTCGGGGAGGGCGATCAGGCGCAGCAGGTTGGTGATGGTCACCCGCGATTTGCCAACGGCCTCGGCGACCTGCTGCTGGGTCAGCTGGAACTCCTGCTGCAAGCGCTGCAGGGCGACGGCTTCCTCGATGGGATTGAGGTCTTCGCGCTGGATGTTCTCGATCAGCGCCATGGCGATGGCGGCTTCATCCGGCACTTCGCGCACCAAGGCTGGGATCCGATCCAGGCCGGCCTGGTGGCTGGCACGCCAGCGACGTTCACCGGCGATGATCTCGAAGCGGCCACCGTCGATGGGGCGCACCACGATGGGTTGCATGACGCCCTGGGCACGGATCGACTGCGCCAGCTCTTCGAGGGCGGTCGGGTCCATGTCACGGCGGGGTTGGTATTTACCGCGCTGGATCAGCTCCAGGGGCAGGTTCTGCAGTTCGCGGGTGCCGGCCTTGGCGGCCTCCTCCTGCAGTACGGTCGCGGTGTTTCCGCCCAGCAGGGCGTCCAGGCCACGGCCCAGACCTCTTTTCTTCGCTGCCATGCGGTTTCCTTATGCAGTAGCGGTTTTGGCGTTCGCACGCTGGCGGCGAACCAGCTCGCCAGCCAGCGCCAGGTAAGCGAGAGCGCCACGGGATTGCTTGTCGTAGACGAGTGCCGGCATGCCGAAGCTGGGAGCCTCGGCGAGACGGACGTTACGCGGGATGACGGCGTCGTAGAGCTTGTCGCCGAAATGCTCCTTGAGCTGCGCGGTGACGTCGTTGGTGAGGCTGATGCGCGGGTCGTACATGGTGCGCAGCAGGCCTTCGATCTTCAGGCTCGGATTGAGCAGTTGGCCAATGCGCTGGATGCTGTTGACCAGGTCAGACAACCCCTCCAGCGCGTAGTACTCGCACTGCATGGGGATGATCACGCCATCGGCGGCGACCAGGGCGTTGATGGTCAGCATGTTCAGCGACGGCGGGCAGTCGATGAGGATGTAGTCGTAGTTCTCGCGGATCGGCGCCAGCGCATAGCGCAGGCGGCTTTCCTTCATCTTCATTTCCAGCAGGGCGACTTCCGCGGCGGTGAGGTCGCGGTTGGCCGGCAGCAGCTGGTAGCCGCCGTGCTCGGAGAATTGCATGGCCTCGGCCAGGTCGCATTCACCGATCAGTACGTCGTAGATGGAGTTTTCCAGGGCGTGCTTGTCTATGCCGCTGCCCATGGTGGCGTTGCCCTGGGGATCGAGGTCGATCAGCAGCACGCGGCGCTTGGTCGCAACCAGCGATGCCGCCAGGTTGATGCAGGTGGTGGTCTTGCCCACTCCACCTTTCTGGTTGGCGATCGCGAATACCTTAGCCATGGCTGCCTTTCCCCTTATTCCGTGCGGCGCAGTATCAGCAGATGGCGTTGACCTTGGCAACCGGGAACCGCCAGGGCGTGCTCCGCGTCAAGGCGGAAGTCCGCAGGCAGTGCAACCAGCTCATCGGTGGGGTGCAGGCCCTTCATCGCCAGCCAGTGGGTTTCGCCATCGCCCAGGTGACGGGTCCAGTTGGCGAAATCCTCCAGCGAGCTGAAGGCACGGGAAATGATGCCGGCGAACGGGCGCTCGGGCTGCACGGCTTCGACCCGGCTGTGGATAACTTCGAGGTTGTCCAGCTTGAGCTCCAGCTTCACCTGGGTGAGGAAGCGGGTCTTCTTGCCGTTGGAGTCGAGCAGGGTGAAACGGCGTTCGGGGAACAGGATCGCCAGGGGAATGCCGGGCATGCCGCCACCGCTGCCGACATCGAGCCAGCTGTCGCCCAGTGCGGCCACATATGGCACCACGCTGAGGCTGTCGAGCAGGTGGCGCGAAACCATTTCGTCTGGGTCACGCACCGCGGTCAGGTTATAGGCCTTGTTCCACTTGATCAGCAATGCCAGGTAGCCGAGCAGTAGCTCGTGCTGCCGGGGGGAAAGTTCGACGGCGAGCTGCTGGGCGCCACGGGACAGTTCGTCGGCGTGGCGGGAGGTGACGTGCGACATCAGGCGCTCTGCTCCAGCTGGCGACCGGCGCCGCGTTTCTTCAGGTGGATCAGCAGCAGCGAAATGGCCGCCGGCGTAACGCCAGGGATGCGCGAAGCCTGACCGAGGGTTTCCGGGCGGCTCTGGCCGAGCTTGTGCTGGATCTCCTTGGACAAGCCGGAGATGGTCGCGTAGTCGAGGTCGGCCGGCAGGCGCGTGTCTTCGCTGGCGCGCAGGCGAGCGATCTCATCCTGCTGGCGGTCGATGTAGCCGGCGTACTTGGTTTTGATCTCCACCTGTTCGGCGACCTGCGGGTCTTCGGCGCCGTGGCCGGTCACTTCCACCAGGCCGACATAGTCGATCTCCGGGCGGCTGAGCAGGTTGAGCAGGTTGTATTCATGGGTCAGCGGCGTGCCGAAGCGCTCGGCGATGGCATCGCCCTGGGGCGTACCGGGACGCACCCAGGTGCTTTTCAGGCGTTGTTCTTCCAGGGCGATGCCTTCGCGCTTGGCTTCGAACGCCGCCCAGCGGCGATCATCCACCAGGCCGAGCTCGCGGCCTTTCTCAGTCAGGCGCAGATCGGCGTTGTCTTCCCGCAGGATCAGGCGGTACTCGGCACGCGAGGTGAACATGCGGTACGGCTCCTGGGTGCCCAGGGTGATCAGGTCGTCGACCAGTACGCCGATATAGGCCTCATCGCGACGCGGACACCAGGCTTCCTTGCCCTGGGCGCGCAGCGCAGCGTTGGCGCCGGCGAGCAGGCCCTGGGCACCGGCTTCTTCATAACCGGTGGTGCCGTTGATCTGGCCGGCGAAGAACAGCCCGCCGATGACCTTGGTCTCCAGGCTGTACTTGAGGTCGCGCGGGTCGAAGTAGTCGTACTCGATGGCGTAGCCCGGACGCACGATGTGGGCGTTCTCCATGCCGCGGATGGAGCGGACGATGTCCAGCTGCACATCGAAGGGCAGCGAGGTGGAGATGCCGTTGGGGTACAGCTCGTGGGTGGTCAGGCCTTCCGGCTCGAGGAACACCTGGTGACTGTCCTTGTCGGCGAAGCGGTGGATCTTGTCTTCGATGGACGGGCAGTAGCGCGGGCCGACGCCTTCGATCACACCGGAGTACATCGGCGAGCGATCGAGGTTGCTGGCGATGATCTCGTGGGTGCGCGCATTGGTGTGGGTGATCCAGCAGCTGACCTGGCGCGGGTGCTGTTCCTTGTTGCCAAGGAAGGACATCACCGGGATCGGCGTATCACCGGGCTGTTCGGTCATCACCGAAAAGTCCACCGAACGACCATCGATGCGCGGCGGGGTACCGGTCTTCAGTCGGCCGACACGCAGGGGCAGTTCGCGCATGCGCTTGGCCAGGGCGTTGGACGGCGGGTCGCCGGCACGGCCACCTGAATAATTCTGCAGCCCGATGTGGATAAGTCCGCCGAGGAAGGTACCGGTGGTCAGCACCACGGAATCCGCGTGGAAGCGAAGGCCCATCTGGGTCACAACGCCTTTCACCTGATCGTTTTCCACAATCAGGTCATCGCAGGCCTGCTGGAATATCCACAGGTTGGGTTGGTTCTCGAGGATCTCGCGGATGGCTGCCTTGTACAGCACGCGGTCGGCCTGGGCGCGGGTGGCGCGCACGGCCGGGCCCTTGCGGCTGTTGAGCACGCGGAACTGAATGCCGCCGAGGTCGGTGGCAGTCGCCATCGCGCCGCCGAGGGCGTCGATTTCCTTGACCAGGTGGCTTTTGCCGATGCCGCCGATAGCGGGGTTGCAGCTCATTTGGCCGAGCGTTTCGACGTTGTGCGTCAGCAGCAGGGTTTTCACCCCCATGCGCGCAGCTGCCAATGCCGCCTCGGTGCCGGCATGGCCGCCGCCGATAACGATCACGTCAAAACGGGAAGGGAAATCCACCACGCACCTCGTGCCTGTTCTGTAAATGGGGAAATAGGGAAGGCGGCAAGTATAGGGACTTCCCCCCTGTGAATGAAGCCTTTTGCACAAAAAATAGCCAACCGTTCGGTGTACTCCCCTTTCGCCTGTTCACATCCTGTTCGACCGGCTTTGGCTTCCCGGGCTTCGGGGCTAATAGATAAGAAGAGAGAAAGAATTCTTATAGAGCTTGTTCATTGTTTATATGAATGGTGAGCGGCTTTTTTGTGGATAAGTGCCTCAAGACCATAAAGGCCGCTGGCTGCGGGGAATGATAAGCCTGTGCTGAACCTGGCGGTTTCCTCCGGGTAAGCCGTGCACCCCCTGTGGATGGAATAGGTAGTTATACACAGGACGGTTATGCCCCCGGTTATCCTCAGGCTTATGGACGGGGTTCAGGGCTAGTTATCAACAGGGTTTATTTGCCTCTGGATAAGTCTGCGGGCATAAAAAAGCCACCCGAAGGTGGCTCGTTTCATCAGCGGAAAGCCGCTACTTGCCGATGCAGAAGCTGGAGAAGATACGACCCAGCAGGTCGTCCGAACTGAAGGCACCGGTTATCTCCCCCAGCGCCTGTTGAGCATGGCGCAGGTCCTCCGCCAGCAGTTCACCGGCTCCAGCCAGGGTGAGCTGCGAGCGGCCGTGTTCCAGATGGCTACTGGCCTGGCGCAGGGCTTCCAGGTGGCGCCGGCGCGCGCTGAAGCTGCTCTCGGCGGTCTGCTCGTAGCCCATGCAGGCCTTGAGGTGCTCGCGCAGCAGTTCGAGGCCCTCTCCCGAACGGGCGGAGAGATTGAGCGTGACGTGGCCATCGGCGCTGGTCTGCAGGTCGACGGCGTCGCCTGACAGGTCCGCCTTGTTGCGGATCAGGGTGACCTTGGCCGGGTCGGGACGGCTGTCGAGGAATTCGGGCCAGAGGGCGAAGGGGTCGGCGCTTTCCGCTGCCGTGGCGTCGACCACCAGGAGGACGCGGTCCGCTTCCTCGATGGCCTTGAGGGCGCGCTCCACGCCGATCTTTTCCACATGGTCATCGGTATCCCGCAGGCCAGCAGTATCCACAACGTGCAGCGGCATGCCGTCGATGTGGATATGTTCGCGCAGTACGTCCCGTGTGGTGCCCGCGATCTCGGTGACGATGGCGGCTTCACGGCCTGCCAGGGCGTTGAGCAGGCTGGATTTGCCGGCATTGGGCCGCCCGGCGATGACCACCGTCATGCCTTCACGCAGCAGCGCGCCCTGGCCGGCCTCACGCAAGACTGTGGATAAGTTTTCCCGAACCCCATCCAGCAGCCCGAGGACATGGCCATCGGCGAGGAAGTCGATTTCCTCTTCCGGGAAGTCGATGGCGGCTTCTACATAGATGCGCAGCTGGATGAGTTTTTCCGTGAGCCCTTGTACGCGGCGGGAGAATTCACCCTGCAGGGAGCGCAGGGCGTTGCGCGCGGCCTGCTCGGAGCTGGCCTCGATCAGGTCGGCGATGGCTTCCGCCTGGGCCAGGTCGAGCTTGTCGTTGAGGAAGGCACGTTCGCTGAACTCGCCCGGGCGGGCCTGGCGCGCGCCCAGCTCCAGGCAGCGGCGCAGCAGCAGGTCGAGGACCACGGGGCCGCCATGGCCTTGCAGCTCGAGCACGTCCTCGCCTGTGAATGAGTTGGGGCCGGGGAAGTAAAGCGCCAGGCCTTCGTCCAGGGTGTCGCCGGCAGCATCTCGGAAGGGGCCGTAATGGGCATGGCGGGGTTTGAGCTGGCGACCGGCGATGGCCTGGGCAATACGCGCTGCCTGGGGGCCGGAGACCCGGACGATGCCGACGCCACCACGGCCCTGGGCGGTGGCGACGGCGGCGATGGTTTCACGCACAGCGTTCATGGCTGGCTCCCGGAAGGTCACTGAATGGCGGATAGCAAGACGCCCCACTGAGGGGGCGTCTTGTTCAACGGATTACAGCGTGATTATCAGGCCGCTGCTTTCTTCGTCGCTGCTTCGATCTTGCGGGTAATGTACCACTGCTGGGCGATGGACAAGCAGTTGTTGACCACCCAGTAAACCACCAGGCCGGCAGGGAACCAGAGGAAGAAGAAGGTGAAGATGATCGGCATCAGCTTCAGCACCTTGGCCTGCATGGGATCCGGCGGCGTCGGGTTCAGCTGCTGCTGGATGAACATGGTGGCGCCCATGATGATCGGCAGGATGAAGAACGGATCCTTGATCGACAGGTCGGTGATCCAGAACATCCACGGGGCCTGGCGCATCTCGACGCTTTCCAGGAGTACCCAGTAGAGGGCGAGGAAGACCGGCATCTGCACCAGGATCGGCAGGCAGCCACCGAGCGGGTTGATCTTCTCCTTCTTGTACAGCTCCATCATCGCCTGGGACATCTTCTGGCGATCGTCACCGAACTGTTCCTTCAGCGCCTGCAGTTTCGGCGACACGGCGCGCATGCGGGCCATGGACTTGTAGCTGGCGGCCGAGAGGGGGAAGAAGGCGAGCTTGATCAGCACGGTCAGGGCGATGATCGACCAGCCCCAGTTGCCGAGGATGCTGTGGATATGTTGCAGCAGCCAGAAGATCGGCTGGGCGATGAACCACAGGAAGCCGTAGTCGACGGTCAGTTCCAGGCCCGGGGAGAGTTCCTTCAGGTGATCCTGGACCTTCGGACCGGCATACAGGGTTGCCGAGGTTTCCGCCTGGGCACCGGCAGGTACTGCCAGGCTGGAGCCGACGAAGCCGACGATGTAGTTGCCTTTCGGATCCTTGCGGGTCTGAATGACGTTGGTCTGGCCCTTGTCGGCGACCCAGGCGGTGACGAAGTAGTGCTGCAGCCAGGCTACCCAGCCACCGCTCACGCTTTCCTTGAACCAGGCGTCAGGATTGCCTTCGCGGCGCTTCTCGTCCTGCTTGTCGATGTCCTTGGTGGAAATCTTTTTGTAGGGCTCGCTGGGGGTCCAGACAGCGGCGCCGAGGTAGGTCGAAACGCCAGTCGCGGTGCTGGAGGACGGGTCGGCGCTGCCGTCGCGCTTGAGCTGCGCGTACATGCTGCCGTTCCAGGCCTGGGCGCTCTGGTTATCGATGCGGTAGGCGACCTGCAGGTCGTACTTGCCGCGGGTCAGGGTGAAGCGCTTGATGTAGTTGACGCCGTTTTCGCTGAAGGTCAGCTCGACCACCAGCTGGTCCTGGCCGTCTTCCAGCTTGTACTGGCGCTGAGTGGCACTGTAGAGCGGGCGGCCGGTGGGGCGCGCATCGGGACCGTTGGTGCCGATCAGGCCGCTCTGGGCCTGGTACAGACGCTCGTTACCGTTGTCGAACAGCTGGAAGGGGACATCCGGGCGATCCTGGCGACGGGGGTACTTCGGCAGGGTCAGCTGAACGATGTCACCGCCGTTGGGGTCGATGGCCAGGTTGAGCACGTCGGTTTCGACGCGGATCAGCTCGTTGCTCGGCGCTACCTGAGCAGCGGCAGGTGCGCTGTGCTCGGTATTGTCGGCGGTCGGGACGTCGTCATTGGCGGCTTGCTGAGTCGGAGTCGCGGAGTCAGGCAGCGTCGCGGTGTTGGCGGCGGGTGCACTGGCGGTCGGCAAGGCGGCCTGGCCGTAGTCCTGGTTCCATTGGAGAACCATCAGGTAGGACACGATTGCCAGGGCGACGATCAGGATCGAGCGTTGAATATCCATGATTACTCGGCCATCGAAGAGGATTGGGAGGTTTTTACGGGCGGAACCGGGTCGTAGCCGCCGGGATTCCAGGGATGACAGCGGCCGAGCCGACGCGCAGTCAGCCAGCCACCGCGCAGGAGACCATGGTTTTCGATGGCCTCCAGCGCGTAGCAGGAACAGCTGGGATAGAAGCGACAGTGACTGGCCATCAGCGGGCTGATGGCATAGCGGTAGAACTGGATCGGTACGAGGGCCAGTTTACGCATGGGGACTGTCGGCCACCCCTGATTCGGTCGGGGATTCAGGGCGAGGCCGGCTGCGGGCTAGACGCTTCCAGAGCTTTTCGAACTGATGCTTCAGTTCTGCGTTCTCCAGATCACCCAGGCCTTTTTTCGCCACGATCACAATGTCCCAGCCGGCCAGCAACTCGAGGTTGTGGCGGAAGGTTTCTCTGATCTGGCGTTTGAGGCGGTTGCGTTCGACTGAAAGCTTGACGCTCTTCTTGCCGATCACCAAGCCGAGGCGGGGATGATCCAGAGCGTTGTCGCGCGCGAGCAGCAGGACGTTCTTGCCGGGAACCTTGCCGGTTGGGGAGTCGAAGACTGCCTTGAATTGCCGGGGGACCAGCAGACGCTTCTCCCGGCCGAAGCCTCGACTCACCACCTGTTCCGGGTGAATCAGACAGTCAGACGCTTGCGGCCCTTGGCGCGACGACGCGACAGGACTGCACGGCCGTTCTTGGTAGCCATGCGGGCACGGAAACCGTGAACACGAGCGCGCTTGATGGTGCTGGGTTGGAAAGTGCGTTTCATGATGCTTTACCTGGGTGATCACAACGGGCCGACGTGGCCCCCGTTTAAAGAGACCGGCGATTCTAGAGAAATGGCGCGTGCAGGTCAATTTCCAACCAACCTGTTCCGATCAAAAGAATAAGAAAGGAAGAAGTACTTAAGAAAGGCTTGTTTTGTTTATAACTCTTGGTGGCACCCAGTCCTGTGGAAAACTGCCTCTGAGCTGCGGTAGGCGAAGGCTTGACCAAAGGATAAGCCTGTCCGAAAGCGGTGCCCTGGCTGTGCGCGGTCTGGGGGCAAGCTGGGGATTAAAGTACGAGTTGCCCACAGGGCGGTTGTCCACCGTGTTCCGGGTGGGGTTGTCCAGAGGGTTATTGTGTGGTTATCCACAAACTTCCGGCGCGTTGCTCCTGGATTGGAGATATCCAATAACATCTTGATTTTCCTTGGTGAAACGCCGTTCTTCATGTGGATAACTTTGTCCACGGCAGCTACAATGACGCCTGTTTTTTCGCGTCGTACTCCTTTCCGTTTGGGGGATATCCGTGTCAGTGGAACTTTGGCAGCAGTGCGTCGAGCTATTGCGTGACGAGCTGCCCGCCCAGCAATTCAACACCTGGATCCGCCCGCTGCAGGTCGAGGCCGAGGGAGACGAGCTCCGTGTCTACGCGCCCAACCGTTTCGTGCTGGATTGGGTCAATGAAAAGTACATGGGCCGCCTTCTCGAACTGCTCGGCGAGCGTGGCAACGGACTCGCCCCAGCCCTTTCCTTATTAATAGGCAGCAAACGCAGCATGCCGCCGCGTGTCGCGCCGCTGCCCATTACGGCTCCGCCTGTGATGACGGCCCCTCCGGTTGCACCCGTCGCTGCGCAGCGCGTGGAAACGGTGCAGGACTCCCGGGGCGGCTTCGATCCCCTCGCGTCGGTGTCGGCGCCACAGGCTGTGCGCACCGAGCGTTCGGTCCAGGTCGAAGGTGCGCTCAAACACACCAGTTACCTGAACCGCACCTTCACCTTCGAGAACTTCGTCGAGGGCAAGTCCAACCAGCTGGCCCGCGCGGCTGCCTGGCAGGTGGCGGACAACCCCAAGCATGGCTATAACCCGCTGTTTCTCTATGGCGGTGTGGGCCTGGGTAAAACCCACCTGATGCATGCGGTGGGCAACCACCTGCTGAAGAAGAACCCCAACGCCAAGATCGTCTACCTCCACTCCGAGCGTTTCGTGGCAGACATGGTCAAGGCGTTGCAGCTGAACGCGATCAACGAGTTCAAGCGCTTCTATCGCTCGGTGGACGCCCTGCTCATCGACGACATCCAGTTCTTCGCGCGCAAGGAACGCTCCCAGGAAGAGTTCTTCCACACCTTCAACGCCCTTCTTGAAGGCGGCCAGCAGGTGATCCTCACCAGCGACCGTTACCCGAAAGAGATCGAGGGCCTGGAAGAGCGCCTCAAGTCCCGCTTCGGCTGGGGCCTGACCGTTGCCGTGGAACCGCCCGAGCTGGAGACCCGTGTCGCCATTCTGATGAAGAAGGCCGAGCAGGCGAAGGTCGACCTGCCCCACGATGCCGCGTTCTTCATCGCCCAGCGCATTCGCTCCAACGTGCGTGAGCTGGAAGGCGCGCTGAAGCGGGTGATTGCCCACGCCCACTTCATGGGGCGCGATATCACCATCGAGCTTATCCGTGAGTCGCTGAAGGACCTGCTGGCCCTGCAGGACAAGCTGGTCAGCATCGATAATATTCAGCGCACCGTGGTCGAGTACTACAAGATCAAGATCTCCGACATGCTCTCCAAGCGCCGCTCGCGCTCGGTAGCGCGTCCGCGCCAGGTGGCCATGGCTCTGTCCAAGGAGCTGACCAACCACAGCCTTCCGGAGATCGGCGACGCCTTTGGCGGACGAGACCACACCACAGTTCTGCACGCCTGTCGTAAGATTGCGGAACTCAGGGAATCCGACGCGGATATCCGCGAGGACTACAAGAACCTGCTGCGTACGCTCACCACTTGATAGCTCAAGCGCAGCCCATTGAGGCAAGGGACTAGACCATGCATTTCACCATTCAACGCGAAGCCCTGTTGAAACCCCTGCAACTGGTCGCCGGCGTCGTCGAGCGCCGCCAGACCTTGCCGGTTCTGTCCAACGTGCTCCTGGTCGTCGAAGGCCAGCAGCTGTCGCTGACCGGCACCGACCTCGAGGTCGAACTGGTTGGCCGCGTGGCCCTGGAAGAGACCGCCGAGCCTGGCGAGATCACCGTTCCGGCACGCAAGCTGATGGACATCTGCAAGAGCCTGCCGAGCGATGCGCTGATCGACATCCGCGTGGATGAGCAGAAGCTGCTGATCAAGGCCGGCCGCAGCAAGTTCACCCTGTCGACGCTGCCTGCCAATGACTTCCCCACCGTCGAGGAAGGCCCGGGTTCGCTGACCTTCAGCCTGGTGCAGAGCAAGCTGCGTCGTCTCATCGAGCGCACCAGCTTCGCCATGGCCCAGCAGGATGTCCGCTATTACCTGAACGGCATGCTGCTGGAAGTCAGCGCCAACCTGCTGCGTGCCGTCGCTACCGATGGCCACCGCCTGGCCATGTGCTCCATGGAATCCGGTATCGAGCAGGCCGATCGTCACCAGGTGATCGTGCCGCGCAAAGGCATTCTCGAGTTGGCCCGTCTGCTCACCGAGCAGGACGGCGAAGTGAGCATTGTCCTCGGCCAGCACCACATCCGTGCCACCACCGGCGAATTCACCTTCACCTCCAAGCTGGTGGACGGCAAGTTCCCGGATTACGAGCGCGTTCTGCCCCGTGGTGGCGACAAGCTGGTGGTCGGTGATCGTCAGGCCTTGCGTGAAGCCTTCAGCCGCACCGCGATTCTTTCCAACGAGAAGTACCGTGGTATCCGTCTGCAACTGGCTGCCAGCCTGCTGAAAATCCAGGCCAACAACCCGGAGCAGGAAGAAGCCGAGGAAGAAGTGGCCGTCGAGTACAACGGCAGCAACCTGGAAATCGGTTTCAACGTCAGCTATCTGCTGGACGTGCTGGGCGTGATGACCACTGATCAAGTGCGCCTGATCCTTTCCGATTCCAACAGCAGCGCCCTGCTCCAGGAAGCGGACAACGACGACTCTGCCTACGTCGTTATGCCGATGCGCCTGTAACCACTCGATGTCCCTCAGCCGCGTCACTGTCACCGCGGTGCGAAATCTGCACCCGGTGACACTCTCCCCCTCCCCCCGCATCAACATCATCCACGGCGCCAACGGCAGCGGTAAAACCAGCGTGCTAGAGGCCATCTATCTCCTCGGCCTCGCCCGCTCCTTCCGCAGTGCCAAGCTGCAACCGGTCATTCAGTACGAGCAGCCTGCCTGCACGGTATTCGGTCAGGTCGAGTTGCTCGAAGGGCGTAGCAGCAGCCTGGGGATTTCACGCGATCGCCAAGGCGAGTTCCAGATCCGTATCGATGGGCAGAACGCACGCAGTGCTGCGCAGCTCGCCGAAACGCTGCCGCTGCAGGTAATCAACCCGGACAGTTTCCGTTTGCTCGAAGGCGCCCCGAAGATAAGGAGACAGTTCCTCGATTGGGGAGTGTTCCACGTGGAACCTCGATTCCTGCCTGCTTGGCAGCGCCTGCAGAAGGCCCTGAGACAGCGGAACTCGTGGCTCCGGCATGGTACACTTGACGCCGTTTCGCAAGCGGCTTGGGACCGGGAACTGTGCTTGGCCAGCGATGAAATCGACGGTTATCGACGGGCCTATATTCAGGCCCTGAAGCCTGTTTTCGAACGCACCCTGGGTGAGTTGGTCGAACTCGATGCGCTCAGCCTGAGCTACTACCGAGGCTGGGATAAAGATCGCCAGCTTTCCGAAGTACTCGCCTCTTCCCTCCTCCGGGACCAGCAAATGGGACACACCCAAGCTGGCCCCCAACGAGCCGATTTGCGACTGCGCCTTGGAGCGCATAACGCGGCCGATATCCTTTCGCGTGGTCAGCAGAAGCTGGTCGTCTGTGCGCTACGAATTGCGCAGGGGCACCTGTTGAACCAGGCCAAGCACGGCCAATGTATCTATCTGGTGGACGACCTACCGTCTGAACTGGATGAGCAGCATCGGCGCGCACTGTGCCGCTTGCTGGACGATTTGGATTGCCAGGTGTTCATCACCTGTGTCGATCACGAACTAATGAGGGACGGCTGGCGAACGGATACGCCGGTAGCCATGTTCCACGTGGAACATGGTGGTATCACCCAGACCTTTGATCATCGGAGTGAAGCATGAGCGAGAACAATACGTACGACTCTTCCAGCATTAAGGTGCTGAAGGGACTGGACGCCGTACGCAAGCGCCCCGGCATGTACATCGGCGATACCGATGATGGTACCGGTCTGCACCACATGGTGTTCGAGGTCGTCGATAACTCCATCGACGAAGCGCTGGCGGGCTATTGCTCCGAGATCAGCATCACCATCCACACCGATGAGTCCATCACCGTTCGCGACAACGGCCGTGGCATTCCGGTGGACATCCACAAGGAAGAAGGCGTCTCCGCTGCCGAAGTCATCATGACTGTGCTTCACGCCGGCGGTAAGTTCGACGACAACACCTACAAGGTTTCCGGCGGTCTGCACGGTGTGGGTGTGTCGGTGGTCAACGCCCTCTCCGAGGAACTGCGCCTTACCATTCGCCGCGCGGGCCAGGTCTGGGAACAGATCTACCACCACGGCGTGCCGCAGTTCCCCCTGCGCCCGGTCGGCGAGACCGATGGCACCGGCACCGAAGTGCACTTCAAGGCTTCCGGCCAGACCTTCAACAACATCCATTTCAGCTGGGACATCCTGGCCAAGCGCCTGCGTGAGCTCTCCTTCCTCAACTCCGGCGTGGGCATCGTCCTGCGTGACGAGCGCTCCGGCAAGGAAGAGCTGTTCAAGTACGAGGGTGGCCTGAAGGCGTTCGTCGATTATCTGAACACCAACAAGACCGTGGTGAACCAGATTTTCCACTTCAACATGCAGCGCGAAGAAGACGGCGTGGGCGTGGAAGTGGCCCTGCAGTGGAACGACAGCTTCAACGAGCACATCCTCTGCTTCACCAACAACATTCCCCAGCGCGACGGCGGCACCCACCTTGCCGGCTTCCGCTCGGCGCTGACGCGTAACCTGAACAACTACATCGAGCAGGAAGGCCTGGCGAAGAAATTCAAAATCGCCACCACCGGTGACGATGCCCGTGAAGGCCTCACCGCCATCATCTCGGTCAAGGTTCCGGACCCGAAATTCAGCTCCCAGACCAAGGACAAGCTGGTCTCCAGCGAAGTCAAAACCGCGGTCGAGCAGGAGATGGGCAAGTACTTCGCCGACTTCCTGCTGGAGAACCCCAACGAAGCCAAGGCCGTCGTTGGCAAGATGATCGACGCCGCCCGTGCCCGTGAAGCCGCGCGCAAGGCCCGTGAGATGACCCGCCGTAAAGGCGCCCTGGACATCGCCGGCCTGCCCGGCAAGCTTGCCGACTGCCAGGAGAAGGACCCTGCCCTCTCCGAACTCTACATAGTGGAGGGTGACTCCGCGGGCGGTTCTGCCAAGCAGGGCCGTAACCGCAGGACCCAGGCGATCCTGCCGCTCAAGGGCAAGATCCTCAACGTTGAGAAGGCTCGCTTCGACAAGATGCTGTCGTCGCAGGAAGTCGGCACCCTGATCACCGCGCTCGGTTGCGGTATCGGGCGTGAGGAATACAACATCGACAAACTGCGTTATCACAACATCATCATCATGACCGACGCCGACGTCGACGGCTCGCACATCCGTACCCTGCTGCTGACCTTCTTCTTCCGCCAGATGCCCGAGCTGATCGAGCGCGGCTACATCTACATCGCCCAGCCGCCGCTCTACAAGGTGAAGCGTGGCAAGCAGGAGCAGTACATCAAGGACGATGAGGCCATGGATGAATACATGACCCAGTCGGCCCTGGAAGACGCCAGTGTGCACGTCAACGAGAGCGCCCCTGGCCTCTCTGGCGAGGCCCTGGAGCGCCTGGTCAACGAGTACCGTGCAGTGATGCGCACCCTCAAGCGTCTGTCGCGCCTGTACCCGCAGGAGCTCACCGAGCACATGGTCTACCTGCCCCGCGTCAGCGTGGAGCAGCTGGCCGACCAGGCCGCCATGCAGAGCTGGCTGGAAGGCTTCCAGGCGCGCCTGAGCGCGTCCGAGAAGTCCGGGCTGACCTACTCCGCCAGCCTGCGTGAAGACCGCGAGCGTCACCTCTGGCTGCCCGAGGTGGAGCAGGTCGCCCATGGCCTGTCCCACTACATCACCTTCAACCGCGACTTCTTCGCCAGCAACGACTACAAGCTGGTAACCGCCCTGGGCGACCAGCTGAACAACCTGCTGGAAGAAGATGCCTTCGTGCAGCGTGGCGAGCGCCGCAAGGCCATCACCAGCTTCAAGGAAGCCCTGAGCTGGCTGATGACCGAAAGCACCAAGCGCCACACCATCCAGCGATACAAAGGGCTGGGTGAGATGAACCCGGAGCAGCTGTGGGAAACCACCATGGACCCGAACGTGCGCCGCATGCTCAAGGTCACCATCGAGGACGCCATCGGCGCCGACCAGATCTTCAACACCCTGATGGGTGATGCGGTCGAACCCCGCCGTGACTTCATCGAAAGCAATGCCCTGGCGGTATCCAACCTCGACGTTTGAGTCGAGGACGGATCGCAAGGAAAAGCCCCGGCATGCCGGGGCTTTTTATTGGAATGGAGAACGTGATGAGTGACGAAGAAAAACGAGCGCCGAGCGACGAGGAAATCTCCGCCTACATGATGCGCCTGGTGCGCTCCGGAAGGGTCAAGGCGACGGTGCTGGTGGTGCAGACGGAGAAGGAATTTCCCACGGCGGGCAGGGACAGGATCATCCGCTGCTTCAATGCCCTGGACTCCAAATACCTCAAGGGATAGCACCAACGGAAAGAAGCTTATGCACTTTTTTCCAGTTTTCCCCAGCCTGGCTGAAAGCCTCTCAGATCAAGGTCTCCAGCGCTTCCAATGGCACAAAGCCGGCATTTCATGCACAGCTTATCCACAGATTCAGGCTTGGCTGGAAATGGGCTCTTGCAGCGGCTGCTGCAGGCCTTCGATTTCGCGCTGGGTTTGCTCGACCCAGGCGTGGGCGCGGTCGTTGAGTTCGGCGATGGCGCGGGGGCCGCTGCCCTCGGCGAACATCAGCGGGCCGATGACCACCTGGATGGTGCCGGGGCGCTTGCTCCAGCCTTCCTTGGGCCAGAAGCTCCCCGCGTTGTGGGCGATGGGCAGCACCGGCATCCCGGCGTTCACCGCCAGCGCCGTGCCACCCCGGGAGAACTTGCCCATCTGCCCCACCGGCACGCGGGTGCCCTCGGGGAAGACCAGCACCCAGGCGCCCTGCTTGAGGCGCTCGTCGCCCTGCTTGGCCAGCTGCTTGAGGGCCGCCTTGGGGTTGTTGCGGTCGATGGCGATGGGCTTGAGCAGCGCCATGGCCCAGCCGAAGAAGGGTACGAACAGCAGCTCGCGCTTCACCACCTGGCTCAGGGGCTCGAAGAAGCCGGAGAGGAAGAAGGTCTCCCAGGTGCTCTGGTGCTTGGCCAGGATCACGCAGGGCTCTGCAGGGATGTTATCCAGCCCGTGCACTTCATAGCGCACACCGGCCACCGTCTTCGCCAGCCAGGTGGCGAAGCGGCACCAACGCCAGACGACGAAGCGGTAGCGGGCGCGGAACGGCAGGAAGGGGGCGATGAAGAAGCTCAGCGTGCCCCAGACGAAGGCGCTGGACGACAGCAGCAGGTAGAAGAAGAAGGTTCTGATTGCCTGCACTGTCGTCATGGTGTCCTTGGCCTTAGTTGAGAAGGTGCGCGGCGATGGCCGCCAGATCGTCGAATAAAAGCGTATTCCCGGGCAAACCCTTCGCCAGGGTGATCTCGCCCTTGCCGGTCCTAACCAGAACGGGCTGACAATCGACGGCCTGAGCCGCTTCCAGGTCACCACTGCTGTCGCCAACGAACCACACGCCGACCAGAGGTACGCCGTAGTGCGCGGCGATCTGCTTCAGCATGCCGGGCTTCGGTTTGCGGCAATCGCAGCCGTCATTCGGGCCGTGGGGGCAATGCACGATCAGCCCCACTTCCCCGCCCTGCTCCGCCACCAGCTCGCGCAGGCGCGCATGCATGGCATCGAGGGTTTCCAGGGGGTAGTAGCCGCGGGCGACGCCGGACTGGTTGGTGGCCACGGCCACGGTCCAGCCTGCGCGGGACAGCTGCGCGATGGCTTCGATCGAGCCCGGGATGGGGATCCATTCGTCAACGGACTTGATGTACGCGTCGGAGTCTTGGTTGATGACACCGTCGCGATCGAGGATGAGTAGTTTCATTAACAAGTCTCAAGCGCCAAGCCACAAGCTGCAAGCGTGCTCAAGACCAGGTCTTGCCGCTTGCTGCTTGTGGCTTGCAACTGCTTAGCCCAATACCGAGATATCGGCGACGCCAAGGAACAGGCCGCGCAGCTTCGCCAGCAGGGCGTAGCGGTTGGCGCGGACGGCAGCGTCTTCGGCGTTGACCAGCACCGCTTCGAAGAAGGCGTCGACCGGCTCGCGCAGGCTTGCCAGATGGGCCAGGGCTTCGCTGTAGCAGCGTGCGGCGGCCATGGGCTGTACCGCGCGCTCGGCGGCCGCTACGGCCTCGGCAAGGGCCTTCTCGGCGGCTTCCTGCAGCAGGGTCGCATCGACGCTCTCCGGCACGGCGCTTTCGGCCTTGCCCAGCAGGTTGGAAACCCGCTTGTTGGCAGCGGCCAGGGCGGCGGCTTCCGGCAGCTTGCGGAAGGCCTGCACAGCCTGCACACGCTGGTCGAAGTCCAGGGCCGAGGTGGGCTGCAGTGCACGCACCGAGAGGTACACGGCAACGTCCACGCCTTCGTCTTCATAGCGCGCGCGCAGGCGGTCGAAGATGAAGTCCTGCACCTGTGCGGACAGGCCTTCGGCCTTCACCTTGGCGCCGTACTGGGCGATGGCGAAGTCCACGGCACCGGCGAGGTCCAGGTCGAGTTGCTTCTCGATGAGGATGCGCAGCACGCCCAGTGCCTGGCGACGCAGGGCGAAGGGGTCCTTGCTGCCGGTGGGCAGCATGCCGATGCCGAAGATCCCCACGAGGGTATCCAGCTTGTCAGCCACTGCCACGGCTGCACCGGTCAGGGTCTGCGGCAGTTCGGCGCCGGCACCGCGCGGCATGTACTGCTCGTTCAGGGCCTGGGCGACGTCTTCCGCTTCACCGTCGTTCTTGGCGTAGTAGTAGCCGGCGATGCCTTGCATCTCCGGGAACTCGCCGACCATCTCGGTGGCCAGGTCGCACTTGGCGAGGATGCCGGCGCGGGCGGCTTTCACCGGGTCGGCGCCAACCTGCTCGGCGACGTAGGCGGCCAGGGCGGAAATGCGCTCGGCCTTCTCGAACACGGTGCCGAGCTGGGCCTGGAACACCACGTTCTTCAGGCGCTCGTTGAAGGTTTCCAGCTTCTGCTTCTTGTCCTGCTTGAAGAAGAATTCGGCGTCGGTGAGGCGCGGGCGTACCACTTTCTCGTTGCCCGAGACGATCTGCACCGGGTCCTTGCTCTCGACGTTGGCCACGGTGATGAAGCGCGGCAGCAGCTTGCCGTTGGCATCCAGCAGGCAGAAGTACTTCTGGTTGTCCTGCATGGTGGTGATCAGCGCTTCCTGCGGCACCTCGAGGAAGCGTTCCTCGAAGGAGCACACCAGGGGTACCGGCCACTCCACCAGCGCGGTGACTTCGTCCAGCAGGTCGGCAGGCACCACGGCACTGCCCTTCTGCTCGGCGGCCAGCTCGGCGACGCGGCGGGAGATGATCTCGCGGCGCTCGGCGAAGTCGGCCAGCACGTGGGCGGCGCGCAGGTCGTCCAGGTAGCTGGCGGGGCTGCCGATGCGGACGTGTTCAGGGTGGTGGAAGCGATGGCCACGGGTTTCGCGGCCGGACTTCTGGGCGAGGATCTCGCAGTCGACCACCTCGTCGCCGAAGAGCATCACCAGCCACTGGGTGGGGCGCACGAACTCTTCACGACGTGCCGCCCAGCGCATGCGCTTGGGAATCGGCAGGGCGGCCAGGGAGGCTTCGACGATGCCGGCCAGCAGGCCGGCGGCGGCCTGGCCGGGGATGGTCTGGCTGAACTTCAGCTTGGGGCCGCTCTTGTCGATCTGCTCGAGGTCGACGCCGCACTTCTTGGCGAAGCCGAGGGCGGCCTGGGTCGGGTTGCCGGCGGCATCGAAGGCGGCCTGCAGCGGCGGGCCGTCGAGGTTGACGCTGCGGTCGGGCTGCTGGGTGGCCAGCTGCTCGATCTGCACCGCCAGGCGACGCGGGGCGGCGTAGACGCGGGCGGCGCCGTGGCTCAGGCCGGCGTTCTTGAGGCCGCCGAGGATGCCGGCGAGGAAGGCGTCACCGAGGGTTTTGAGGGCCTTGGGTGGCAGCTCTTCGGTGCCCAGTTCGACGAGGAAATCTTGTGCACTCATTCTGCCGCCTCCAGCTTGGCCAGTACTTCGTCACGCAGTTCGGGGGTGGCCATGGGGAAGCCCAGGCGCGCGCGCGCCTGCAGGTAGCTCTGGGCCACGGCGCGGGCCAGGGTGCGCACACGCAGGATGTAACGCTGGCGCTCGGTCACCGAGATGGCGCGGCGGGCATCCAGCAGGTTGAAGGTGTGGGAGGCCTTGAGGACCATCTCGTAGGTCGGCAGCGGCAGCTGCAGCTCGATCAGGCGGTTGGCCTCGCTCTCGTAGAAGTCGAACAGCTCGAACAGCTTCGGCACGTTGGCGTGCTCGAAGTTGAAGGTCGACTGCTCCACCTCGTTCTGGTGGAACACATCGCCATAGGTGACCACGCCGAAGGGGCCGTCGGTCCACACCAGGTCATAGACCGAGTCCACGCCCTGCAGGTACATGGCCAGGCGTTCCAGGCCGTAGGTGATCTCGCCGGTCACCGGGTAGCACTCGATGCCGCCGACCTGCTGGAAGTAGGTGAACTGAGTCACTTCCATGCCGTTCAGCCAGATTTCCCAGCCCAGGCCCCAGGCGCCGAGCGTTGGGGATTCCCAGTTGTCCTCGACGAAGCGGATGTCGTGAACCAGCGGATCGATGCCGATGCGCTTGAGCGAACCCAGGTACAGCTCCTGGAAGTTCTCCGGGTTGGGCTTGAGGACCACCTGGAACTGGTAGTAGTGCTGCAGGCGGTTGGGGTTCTCGCCGTAGCGACCGTCAGTGGGGCGACGGCTGGGCTGCACATAGGCAGCGTTCCAGGTTTCCGGGCCGATGGCCCGCAGGAAGGTAGCGGTGTGGAAGGTGCCGGCGCCAACTTCCATATCGTAGGGCTGCAGCACCACGCAACCCTGCTCCGCCCAGTACTGCTGGAGGACGAGGATCAGGTCTTGGAAGGTGCGCACGGCAGGCGTAGTCTGGCTCACGAAATTTACCTGTGCTGAGGCTGCGACAAAGCCGGGGAGTATACCCGATCGAATCCCGCCGAACCCAGCAGCCACAGGCGTCTCGCTGATTTCCCCAGAGGCGGCCCGCCTCTCCTTCCGGCGGTCGGTTTACGGCCATCCCGTTACTGGTTTTTTATACAGCTCGATGCGTATAGTGCGTCTTTTCCCGTTCCAGGAAGGACCCCCCATGCCCCGCTGCTTCTGGTGCAACGACGACCCGCTCTACATCGACTACCACGACACCGAATGGGGCGTGCCCCAGCGTGACCCGCAGGGGCTCTTCGAGATGCTGCTGCTGGAAGGCTTCCAGGCCGGGCTGTCGTGGATCACCGTGCTGAGGAAGCGCGAGCGCTACCGCGAGGTGATGTTCGGCTTCGACGCCCAGCGCCTGGCGCGCATGAGCGACGAGGAGATCGAGGAACGCATGCAGGACCCGGGCATCATCCGCAACCTCGCCAAGCTAAAGGCCGCGCGGCAGAACGCCCAGGCCTGGCTGCGCCTGGAAGACCCGGTGAAGCTGCTCTGGTCCTTCGTCGGCGGGGTGCCGCGCATCAATCACTTCGTCGGGCGTGGCGAGGTGCCGGCGGTCACGCCCGAGGCCGAAGCCATGAGCAAGGCGCTCAAGAAGGCCGGCTTCACCTTCGTCGGCCCGACCATCTGCTATGCCTTCATGCAGGCCTGCGGCATGGTCATGGACCACACCACCGACTGCGATCGCTACTCGGCGCTGAAGGGCTGAAGTCTCCGTCGAGACCAATTGGTCATCGACGCTGGCGCGCGGCTGGTTAGAATACGCGCCTCGTCGATTGCTGGAGTTGCCCGTGGAGAAGTTCAAAGGCGCGCTGGTCGTGGGATTCCTGCGGCTCTTCGCTCTCCTGCCCTGGGGCGTGGTCCAGCGCCTGGGCGCCGCCATCGGCTGGCTGATGTGGCGCCTGCCCAACCGCTCGCGCGAGGTGGTGCGCATCAACCTGTCCAAGTGCTTCCCCGAGTTGAACGCGGCCGAGCTGAACGAGCGCACCCGCCTGAGCCTGATGGACATCGGCCGCACCCTGACCGAGAGCGCCTGCGCCTGGATCTGGCCGGCGCAGAAATCCATCGGCCTGGTGCGCGAGGTGGAGGGCCTGGACGTGCTGCAGGAGGCGCTGGCCAGCGGCAAGGGCGTGGTGGGCATCACCAGCCACCTTGGCAACTGGGAAGTGCTCAACCACTTCTATTGCGACCAGTGCAAACCGATCATCTTCTACCGCCCGCCGAAGCTGAAGGCGGTGGACGAGCTGCTGCGCAAGCAGCGCGTGCAGCTGGGCAACCGTGTGGCCCCTTCCACCCGTGAAGGCATCCTCAGTGTCATCAAGGAAGTGCGCAAGGGCGGTGCCGTGGGCATTCCGGCCGACCCCGAGCCGAGCCTTTCCAGCGGCCTGTTCGTTCCCTTCCTGGGCACCACCGCGCTGACCAGCAAGTTCGTCCACGGCATGCTTTCCGGCGGCAAGGCCCGCGGGGTGTTCCTGCATGCGCTGCGCCTGCCCGATGGCTCCGGCTTCAAGGTGATCCTCGAGGCCGCGCCCGAGGCCATGTACAGCGAGGACGTCGAGACCTCGGTCGCCGCGATGAGCGCTGTGGTCGAGCGCTACGTGCGCACCTACCCGACCCAGTACATGTGGAGCATGAAGCGCTTCAAGAAGCGCCCCGAAGGGGAGAAACGCTGGTATTGAGGCGCCTTATGGCGCCTTTTTTCCGTCGCCGCTGTGATTTAGGCTATTAACGGCACACCAAGGCTGAGGATGGCGAACAGACGATGTCGAACCAGCGGCAGTACCCGCGCACTCCGATGAAGTGCCGGATCAAGATCAGTCACGAAAGCTTCGGCGAAATACTCGCCCAGACCCGCGACCTCTCCGATGGTGGTGTCTACGTGCGCCACCCCGATCTCGTCGCCCTGCCCCTGGGCACCATCGTCACCGGCCAGGTCCAGGACCTGCCCTTCGAGGCGCCGGTCTTGCAGATGGAGATCATGCGCGCGGATGTCGAAGGCGTCGGCCTGCGCTTCATCGATCGCTGACTCAGCCGTCGCCCTCGGCGCCCATCAGCACCAGGGATTCGCAGCCTTCACGGCGACAACCCCAGCGGTATTCCTCCCGGGTCGGCCCGTCACCGCGCCAGGTGGTGGCCGTGGCCGCCGCGTTGATGCGGAAGTTCCACACCTGGCCACGCCCGTCATGCACCCGGCCCTCGATGCTGCAGGGCAGCCAGGCGAACTGGTGATGCAGGACCACGCCATCGAGCAGCTCGCCAAGGGTGAAGAAACGCTCGACCTGGGCCTTCGACATCGACCAGCCCGCGCAGGCTTCGGCCGTGGCCCTGTCGGTGTTGGTCACGCCTTCGAACAGCGGGCGCGAGGCTTCGAGCAGGGTATAGGGCCCATTGGGCTCGGCGGCGCCGGCCGGCAGCGCCAGGGTCGTGGCCAGCGCGAAGGGCACGAGGCGGCTCATGGCGGCGCTCAACGGGGCGCTGCCTGGCGGTCGAGACGCTTGAGGAACACCGTCATCTCCTTCTCCGCCTGCTTGTCGCCCTGGGCCTGGGCCGCTTGCAGTCCCTGGGTCCAGGCCTGACGTGCCCCCTCGTCGTCCCCTGCCTGTTGCAGGGCCTTGCCGAGCAGCTTCCAGGCCGCCGAGTACTTGGCGTCGAAGGCCACGCAGGCCTTCAGGTGCTCGGCGGCCCGGGCAGCGTCGCCCTGGTCGAGGTAGCCCTTGCCGAGGCCGAAGCGCAGCAGCGAATTGTCGTTGCCCTTGGCGAGCATCCTCTCCAGTCCTTCGAGCATTGCGCCTCCTCCCTTGTTCGTGCGGCTTTTTCTGTGCGCCTTTAGAAGAACGTCAGCCCGACCTGGAACAGGCGCTCGGCATCACGGATGTACTTCTTGTCGACGAGGAACAGGATCACGTGGTCGCCGGACTCGATCACCGTGTCGTCGTGGGCGATCAGCACCTCGTCGTTGCGGATGATGGCGCCGATGGTGGTGCCCGGCGGCAGGGCGATGTCCTCGATCATGCGGCCCACCACCTTGCTCGACTTGGCGTCGCCGTGGGCGATGGCCTCGATGGCTTCCGCCGCGCCCCGGCGCAGGGAGTGCACGCTGACGATGTCGCCGCGGCGCACGTGGGTCAGCAGGGTGCCGATGGTGGCCAGCTGCGGGCTGATGGCGATGTCGATATCGCCGCCCTGCACCAGGTCGACGTAGGCGGGGTTGTTGATGATGGTCATCACCTTGCGCGCGCCCAGGCGCTTGGCCAGCAGCGAGGACATGATGTTGGCCTCGTCGTCGTTGGTCAGCGCCAGGAAGATGTCGGCATCGTTAATGTTCTCTTCCACCAGCAGGTCGCGGTCGGAGGCGCTGCCCTGCAGCACCACGGTGCTGTCGAGGGTGTCGGAGAGGTAGCGGCAGCGGGCCGGGTTCATCTCGATGATCTTCACCTGGTAGCGGCTCTCGATGGCCTCCGCCAGGCGCTCGCCGATGTGGCCGCCACCGGCGATGACCACCCGCTTGTAGCTGTCCTCGAGGCGGCGCATCTCGCTCATCACGGCGCGGATGTGCGCCTTGGCGGCGATGAAGAAGACCTCGTCGTCGGCCTCGATCACCGTATCGCCCTGGGGCGTGATCGGCCGGTTGCGGCGGAAGATCGCGGCAACGCGGGTGTCGACGTTGGGCATGTGCTGGCGCAGCTGGCGCAGCTCCTGGCCTACCAGCGGGCCGCCGTAGTAGGCCTTGACGCCCACCAGTTGGGCCTTGCCCTCGGCGAAGTCGATCACCTGCAGCGCGCCGGGGTATTCGATCAGGCGCTTGATGTAGTTGGTCACCACCTGCTCGGGGCTGATCAGCACGTCCACCGGAATGGCTTCGTTGTCGAACAGGCCGGCGCGGGTCAGGTAGGCCGCTTCGCGCACGCGGGCGATCTTGGTCGGGGTATGGAACAGGGTGTAGGCGACCTGGCAGGCCACCATGTTGACCTCGTCGCTGTTGGTCACTGCCACCAGCATGTCGGCGTCGTCGGCACCGGCCTGGCGCAGCACGGTGGGGAAGGAGCCGCGCCCCTGCACGGTGCGGATGTCGAGGCGGTCGCCGAGGTCGCGCAGGCGCTCAGCGTCGGTGTCCACCACCGTGATGTCGTTGGCTTCGCCGGAGAGGTGCTCGGCGAGGGTGCCGCCGACCTGTCCCGCACCGAGGATGATGATCTTCACTGATCGCTCCGTTAGCCGCGCGGTGAGGCGGCGATCTTTATCAGCTTGGCATAGTAGAAGCCGTCGTGGCCGTCTTCCTGGGCCAGCAGTTGGCGCCCGTGGGGCTGCTTGAGGCCGAAGCTGCCGGCGATGTCCAGTTCGCGCGCGCCAGGGGTGCGGGCGAGGAAGGTGGCGATGTTATCGCTGTTTTCCATCGGCAGCGTGGAGCAGGTGGCGTACACGAGCACGCCGCCCACTTCGAGTGTGGGCCACAGGGCGTCGAGCAACTCGCCCTGCAGCTGCGCCAGGGCGGGGATGTCCTCGGCCTGGCGGGTCAGCTTGATGTCTGGGTGGCGGCGGATCACGCCGGTGGCCGAGCAGGGCGCGTCCAGGAGGATGCGCTGGAACGGCTTGCCGTCCCACCAGGCAGCGATATCGCGACCATCGGCAGCGATCAGCGTGGCGTGCAGGCCGAGGCGCTGGAGGTTTTCGCGCACCCGCACCAGGCGGCTCTCTTCCAGGTCCACGGCCACCACGTCGGCCAGGCCGGGCTCGGCCTCCAGCAGGTGACAGGTCTTGCCGCCAGGGGCGCAGCAGGCGTCGAGCACGCGCTGGCCGGGGGCGAGTTCGAGCAGGTCGGCGGCCAGCTGCGCGGCTTCGTCCTGCACGCTGACGCGGCCGTCGGCGAAGCCGGGCAGGGTCTTCACGTCACGGGCTTCGAGCAGGCGGATGCCGTCGCGGCTGAACGCGCAGGGCTCGGCCTCGATGCCGGCCTGGCGCAGTTCGGCGAGGTAGGCGTCGCGCTCGCCGTGACGGCGGTTGACCCGCAGGATCAGCGGCGGGTGCGCGTTGTTGGCGGCGCAGATCGCTTCCCAGTGTTCGGGCCAGGCCGCCTTGAGCGCCTTCTGCAGCCAGCGTGGGTGGGCGGTGCGCACCATGGGGTCGCGCTCCAGCTCGGCGAAGATCGCCTCGCCGTCACGTTGGGCATTACGCAGCACGGCATTGAGCAGGCCCTTGGCCCAGGGCTTCTTCAACTTCTCGGCGGCACCCACGGTTTCACCGATGGCGGCGTGGGCGGGGATGCGGCTGTAGAACAGCTGGTAGAGGCCGACCAGCAGCAACGCCTCCACATCCTTGTCGGCGCTCTTGAACGGCTTCTGCAGCAGGCGCTCGGCCAGGGCCGAGAGGCGGGGCTGCCAACGGGCGGCGCCGAAGGCGAGGTCCTGGGCAAGGCCACGGTCGCGCGGGTCGACCTTGTCCAGCTGTGCGGGCAGGCTGCCGCCCAGCGAGGCCTTGCCGGAGAGGACGGCGGTCAGCGCGCGGGCGGCGGCGAGACGCGGATTCATGCGCCGAGCACCAGGCCGGCGGCGAACTGCTCGCGGCGGCTGTTGAACAGGTCGGCGAAACTCAGTGGCTTGCCGCCGGGCAGTTGCAGGCGGGTCAAGCGCAGGGCACCACTGCCGCAGGCCACGGTCAGGCCGTCCTTGCTGGCGGCGAGGATCTGCCCCGGCTGGCCCTGGCCTTCGCCGAGCTGGGCCGCCAGTACCTTCAGCGGCTCGCCGCCGAGGGTGCTGTGGCAGATCGGCCAGGGGTTGAAGGCGCGCACCAGGCGCTCCAGCTCATCGGCCGGGCGGCTCCAGTCGATGCGGGCTTCGTCCTTGTTGAGCTTGTGTGCGTAGGTGGCCAGGGCATCGTCCTGCACCTCGCCCACCAGGGTGCCGGCGGCGAGTTGCCCGATGGCCTGCACCACGGCTTGCGGGCCGAGGGCGGCGAGGCGGTCGTGGAGGCTGCCGCCGGTGTCGTCGGCGGTGATCGGGGTGACCACCTTGAGCAGCATCGGCCCGGTGTCCAGGCCCGCTTCCATCTGCATCACGGTGACGCCGCTCTCGGCATCGCCGGCCTGCACCGCACGCTGGATCGGCGCGGCGCCACGCCAGCGCGGCAGCAGCGAGGCATGGCTGTTGATGCAGCCGAGGCGCGGGGTGTCGAGCACCACCTGGGGCAGGATCAGGCCGTAGGCGACCACCACCATCAGGTCGGCACCGAGGGCCTTGAGCTCGGCCTGGGCATCGGCGTCACGCAGGGTCGGCGGCTGCATCACGGGGATGCCGTGCTGCAGGGCGAGTTGCTTGACCGGGCTCGGCATCAGCTTCTGGCCACGGCCTGCCGGGCGATCCGGCTGGGTGTAGACGGCGACGATACTGTGCGGCGTGTCGAGCAGGGCCTTGAGGTGCTCGGCGGCGAACTCCGGGGTGCCGGCGAAGACGAGGCGCAGTGCTTGGGTCATGCGGGGCTCACTTGGTCACTCTGAAAAAGAAAAAGGCTTGCCGGAGCAAGCCTTTGGGGTTCGGCGATCAAGCCTGCTGGCGGTGCTGCTTTTCCAGCTTCTTCTTGATCCGGTCACGCTTGAGCGTCGACAGGTAATCGACGAACAGCTTGCCGTTGAGGTGGTCGCACTCGTGCTGGATGCACACCGCGAGCAGCCCCTCGGCGATCAGTTCGTAGGGCTTGCCGTCGCGGTCCAGGGCCTTGATGCGCACCTTCTGCGGACGGTCGACGTTCTCGTAGAAGCCCGGGACTGACAGGCAGCCTTCCTGGTACTGGTCCATCTCGTCGGTCAGGGATTCGAACTCGGGGTTGATGAAGACCATGGGCTCGGACTTGTCTTCGGACAGGTCCATCACCACCACGCGCTTGTGCACGTTGACCTGGGTCGCGGCGAGGCCGATACCCGGTGCGTCGTACATGGTTTCGAACATGTCGTCGATCAACTGGCGCACAGCGTCGTCCACCACGTCCACCGGTTTGGCGATGGTACGCAGGCGTGGATCGGGAAATTCGAGGATGTTCAGGATCGCCATATGCGTTTGTGATGCACTTGTAGAATAAAGTCAAAATCCGCTGCTAAGATGATGAGCAGCATTGAAAAACGCCTGCAAAGCCCGGTTGGGGCGGCTTTCAGGCCGTTTCGCGTGAACGCACATAATAAAGGGATTCACCGCATGAGGAAATCACTACTCGCCCTGCTGCTCCTTGCTGCCAGTGGGCTGGCACAGGCTGCGGTGGAACTCAAGGAAGGCCACCCGGAGCACTACACGGTAGTGCGTGGGGATACCCTCTGGGATATCTCGGGCAAGTTCCTGCGCGAACCCTGGAAGTGGCCGGAAATCTGGCACGCCAACCCGCAGATCGAGAACCCGCACCTGATCTACCCGGGCGACAGCCTGAGCCTCGTCTATGTCGATGGCCAGCCTCGCCTGATGCTGGATCGCGGCGCATCCCGTGGCACCATCAAGCTGTCGCCCCAGGTGCGCAGCACGCCGATGGCCGAAGCCATTCCGACCATCCCGCTGGAAGCCATCAACAGCTTCCTGCTGAGCAACCGCATCGTCGACACGCCCGACCAGTTCAACGGCGCGCCCTATATCGTCGCCGGCAACGCCGAGCGCGTGGTCAGCGGCGCCGGTGATCGCGTCTATGCACGCGGCAGCTTCGACGAGCAGAACCCCACCTACGGCATCTTCCGTCAGGGCAAGACCTACATCGACCCCGAGACCAAGGAATTCCTCGGCATCAACGCCGACGACATCGGTGGCGGTGACCTGGTGGCCCAGGAAGGCGACGTGGCGACCATGACCCTCACCCGTTCGACCCAGGAAGTCCGTCTGGGTGATCGCCTGTTCCCGACCGAACAGCGCTCGGTGAACTCCACCTTCATGCCCAGTGCTCCGAGCACCGACATCAAGGGTGTGATCCTCGACGTGCCCCGTGGCGTGAACCAGATCGGCCAGTTCGATGTGGTGACCATCAACAAGGGCAAGCGCGACGGCCTGGTGGAAGGCAACGTACTGGCGGTCTACAAGACCGGCGAGATCGTGCGTGACCGCGTCACCGGTGAATCGGTGAAGATCCCCGACGAGCGTGCCGGCCTGCTGATGGTGTTCCGCACCTACGACAAGCTCAGCTACGGCCTGATCCTGGCGGCCAGCCGACAGCTGGCGGTGATGGACAAGGTGCACAATCCCTAAGCAAACCAAGCCCCCGTCCTACGGGGGCTTGTTGTATACAGGGTGGCCAGCCGCCCTGCGCGGCGATGGTCAAGGACGATCCCCGTGCCGCCCGCCTCTCCCGCTGAAATCGAAGCCCGCCTGCGTCTTCACAGTCTTCCCGAACTCGGTCCCCAGCGTTTCCGCGTATTGATCGACGCCTTTGGCAGCGCCTCTGCTGCCCTCAGTGCCCCGGCCGCCGCCTGGCGCTCGCTGCGCCTGCCCGAGGCCTGCGCCGGCCCCCGTCGCAGTGAAGAGGTGCGCAACTGCGCCGCCCGGTCACTGGCCTGGCTGGAACAGGAAGGCAACCACCTGCTGATGTGGGACGACCCCCGCTACCCCGCCCTGCTCGCCCAGCTCAACGATGCCCCGCCGCTGCTGTTCGTGCGCGGTGCCCCGGCCCTGCTCGAACGCCCGCAACTGGCCATGGTCGGCAGCCGCCGTGCCTCCCGTGCCGGGCTGGATACCGCCCACGCCTTTGCCCGCAGCCTGGCCGCCGGGGGCTTCTGCATCACCAGCGGCCTGGCCCTGGGCATCGACGGTGCCGCCCACCGGGGCGCGCTGGATGCCGGCGGGCACACGGTCGCCGTGCTCGGCACCGGGCTGGAGCGCATCTACCCGAGCCGGCACCAGGCGCTCGCGACGGCGATAGTCGAAAGCGGCGGGGCCCTGGTTTCCGAGCTGCCGCTGGACTGCGCGCCCCAGGCCAGCAACTTCCCCCGGCGCAACCGCATCATCAGCGGGCTCTCGCTGGGTGTGCTGGTGGTGGAGGCGAGCCCGTCCAGCGGCTCGCTGATCACCGCGCGCCTGGCTGTCGAGCAGGGCCGTGAGGTCTACGCCATCCCCGGCTCCATCCACCATCCCGGTGCGCGCGGTTGCCACCAGTTGATCCGCGACGGCGCCGTGCTGGTGGAGACGGTCGGGCATGTGCTCGAAGCCCTGCGTGGCTGGCAGGTGGTCGCGCCGGAACCCCGTGCTGCGCTGCTGGACCACCCGCTGCTCGACCTGCTGCGCGCCGCGCCCTACAGCAGCGAGGCCCTGGCCAGCGCCAGTGGCTGGGAGCTGCCCCGCGTACTGGCCGCGCTCACCGACCTGGAGCTCGATGGCTGCATCGCCCGTGACGCCGGGCTCTGGGTTCATCGGCGCGGTTGAGGCCTGTACACTCGCGCCATCGTTTTTCCGGGAGTGGGCAATGGTCAGCAACTGGCAGGTTCGGCAAGTGGCGCGGGTGGTACGGGGCGGCGGTGTGATCGCCTATCCGACGGAGGCCGTCTGGGGGCTCGGCTGCGACCCCTGGAACGAGGAGGCCGTCTACCGCCTGCTGGCGCTCAAGGCGCGGCCGGTGGAGAAGGGGCTGATCCTGGTGGCCGATGCGATCGAGCAGTTCGACTTCCTCCTCGACGACCTGCCCGATGAATGGAAAGACACGCTGGCCGCCTCCTGGCCCGGCCCCAACACCTGGCTGGTGCCGCACCAGAACCTGCTGCCGGAATGGATCACCGGGCAGCACGACAGCGTCGCCCTGCGCGTCAGCGACCACCCGGTGGTGCGCGCCCTGTGCGCCCAGGTCGGGCCGCTGGTCTCCACCTCCGCCAACCCCGCTGGACGGCCTTCCGCCGTATCGCGCCTGCGTGTGCAGCAGTACTTCCCCGGCGAGCTGGATGCCGTGCTGGTGGGCGCCCTGGGTGGGCGCCGCAACCCGAGCACCATCCGCGACCTGGTCACCGGGCAGGTCGTGCGCGCGTCCTGAATCAGGGCAGCAGCACACTCGAACCGCTGGTGCGCCGGCCTGCCAGGTCGGCATGGGCGCGGGCGATGTCGGCCAGGGCATAGCGCTGGCCGATCTCCACCTTCAGCGCGCCGCTGGCGATCATCCCGAACAGCTCGTCGGCCATGGCCTGCAGGTTCGCCGGCGTGTCGGCATAGCTGCCCAGCGTCGGCCGGGTGACGTAGATCGAACCCTTCTGCGCCAGCACCCCAAGGTTGACCCCGCTCACCGCGCCCGAGGCGTTGCCGAAGCTCACCAGCAGGCCGCGCGGGGCCACGCAATCCAGCGAGGTTTCCCAGGTGTCCTTGCCCACCGAGTCGTAGACCACCGGGCATTTGCGCCCCTCGGTCAGCTCCAGCACCCGTTGCACCACGTTCTCGCGGCTGCTGTCGATGCACGCCCAGGCACCCAGGGCCTTGGCTCGCTCGGCCTTCTCGGCCGAACCCGCAACCCCGATCAGGCGTGCACCGAGGGCCTTGGCCCACTGGCAGGCGATGGAGCCGACCCCGCCGGCGGCGGCATGGAACAGCACCGTCTCGCCGGCTTTCAGCGCGTGGGTCTGGCGCAACAGGTACTGCACCGTCAGGCCCTTGAGCATCACCGCTGCCGCCTGCTCGTAGCTGATGGCGTCCGGCAGCTTCACCAGGTTGGCCGCCGGCAGCACGTGGTACTCGCCATAGGCGCCCAGGGGCCCGGTACCGTAGCCGACCCGGTCGCCCCCCTTCAGGTGCTCGACGCCCGTGCCCACGGCATCCACCTCGCCGGCACCCTCGTTGCCCAGCCCGGAAGGCAGGGACGCAGCCGGGTACAGGCCGCTGCGGAAATAGGTCTCGATGAAGTTGAGGCCGATGGCGTGGTTGCGCACCCGCACCTGGCCCGGTCCCGGTTCGGCGATGGGCGCCTCCACCAGTTCGAGCACCTCGGGACCGCCGTACTGGGAAAACTGCACGCGTCTGGCCATGGCCGACTCTCCTTCATCTGGGGAAAGCCCCAATCCAAGCCTTCCGCTTGATCGGCGTCAAGCCACTGCACGGCCCCTGCGGTGGTATGCTTGCGCCCTCTTTTTCCCCTGCAAGCCCCGCCAGCTGGCGCTCGCAAGCCGATTCAAGGTGCATTCGACGTGAGTAAACACATTGAGGCCGTGAAGGCCTACCTGCTCGATCTGCAAGACCGTATCTGTGCCGAACTGGCAACCGAGGACGGCGGCGCCGGCTTCTTCGAAGAGGCCTGGGAGCGCCCTGCCGGCGGTGGCGGCCGCACCCGCGTGCTGGAGAACGGCAAGCTGATCGAAAAGGGCGGGGTCAACTTCTCCCATGTGTTCGGCAGCAGCCTGCCGCCGTCGGCCAGCGCCCATCGCCCGGAACTGGCCGGCCGTGGCTTCCAGGCCCTGGGTGTGTCCCTGGTGATCCACCCGGAGAACCCGCACATCCCCACCTCCCACGCCAACGTGCGCTTCTTCATCGCCGAAAAGGAAGGTGAAGAGCCGGTCTGGTGGTTCGGCGGCGGCTTCGACCTCACCCCCTACTACGCCCACGAGGAAGACTGCGTGCTCTGGCACCAGGTGGCCCGTGACGCCTGCGCACCCTTCGGCGCGGACGTCTACCCGCGCTACAAGGAATGGTGCGACCGCTACTTCCACCTCAAGCACCGCAACGAACCGCGTGGCATCGGCGGCCTGTTCTTCGACGACCTGAACCAGTGGGACTTCGACACCAGCTTCGCCTTCATGCGTGCCATCGGCGACGCCTACATCCAGGCCTACCTGCCCATCGTGCGCAAGCGCCGCCACACCCCCTTCACCGAGCAGCAGCGCGAGTTCCAGGCCTTCCGCCGTGGTCGCTACGTGGAGTTCAACCTGGTGTTCGACCGCGGCACCCTGTTCGGCCTGCAATCGGGTGGGCGCACCGAATCCATCCTCATGTCCCTGCCGCCCCAGGTGCGCTGGGGCTACGACTGGAAGCCCGAGCCGGGCAGCGAGGAAGCGCGCCTGACGGAATACTTCCTCCAGGACCGTAACTGGCTCGAGGAGGCGGGGCTCTGATGGATCGCTACGCCGTCTTCGGCAACCCCATCGGCCACAGCAAGTCGCCGCTGATCCACCGCCTGTTCGCCGCGCAGACCGGCCAGGCCCTGGAGTACGAGGCGTTGCTGGCGCCCCTGGACGACTTCACCGGCTTCGCCCGCGCCTTCTTTGCGCAGGGCCTGGGTGGCAACGTCACCGTGCCCTTCAAGGAACAGGCCTTCCAGATGGCCGACAGCCTCAGCGAGCGCGCCCGCCGCGCCGGTGCGGTGAACACCCTCAAGCGCCTGGATGACGGCAGCCTGCTGGGCGACAACACCGACGGCGCCGGCCTGGTGGGCGACCTGATGCGCAATGCCGGGCTCGAACTCGCCGGCAAGCGCATCCTCCTGCTCGGTGCCGGTGGTGCCGTGCGCGGTGTGCTCGAACCCCTGCTGGCCCAGCGCCCGGCTGCGGTGGTGATCGCCAACCGCACGGTGGAGAAGGCCGAGCAGCTGGCCCGTGAGTTCGCCGACCTGGGCCCGGTGCTGGCCAGTGGTTTCGATTGGCTGGAAGAGCCGGTGGACCTGATCGTCAACGGCACCTCCGCCAGCCTTGCCGGCGAGCTGCCGCCCATCTCGCCGAGCCTGATCGAGGCCGGCCACACCGTCTGCTACGACATGATGTACGGCGCGCAGATCACTGCCTTCAACCGCTGGGCCCAGGAGCAGGGCGCCGCGCGCACCCTCGACGGCCTGGGCATGCTGGTGGAGCAGGCGGCCGAGGCCTTCCTGCTCTGGCGCGGCGTGCGCCCGGAAACGGCGCCGGTCCTCGCCGAACTGCGTCGGCTGCTCGCCCAGGGCTGATTCGGTCGCCCCGGGCTACGGCTCGATCACCAGCCGGCTGTGCTCGTCTTCCAGCTTGCGCAGCTCGCGCTCCACATGGGGCCGGGCGCGACGCAGCACCAGGGTGCGGCCCTGCCCGTGCAGCCGACGGGCCTCGTTGTGCAGCAGGCTCACCCCGGCGAAATCGATGAAGTTGATGTGGTGCCCGTCCAGCACCAGGCGCTTGCCCCGGCTGCGCTGGATCAGCCGCTGCACATAGGGGCAGGCACCAAAGAAGATCGAGCCCTCGATGCGCAGCACCTCCTCCTCGGCGTCGCCGGAATGCAGCACGCGCGGCTGCGAGGTGCGCTTGAGGTAGAAGAACAGCGACGCCAGCACCCCCGCGTAGATCGCCGTCTGCAGTTCCAGCACCAGGGTGGCCAAGGCCGTCAGGGCCATCACCACGAACTCCGCCCGGCTCACCCGCCATAGCTGGCGCATGCCCGGCAGGTCGATCAGGTTCCAGCAGATCAGCAGGATGCTCGCCGCCATCGCCGGCAACGGGATATGCGCGATCAGCCGCGCGCCCACCAGGGCGAACAGCGCCACCCATAGCGCCGAGCACACCCCTGCCAGGGGCGAGCGGGCGCCGGCCTGCAGGTTCAGCGCCGAGCGGGTGAAGGAGCCGCTGGAGAGGTAGCCGGAGAACCAGGCCCCGATCAGGTTGGACAGGCCCTGGCCGCGGGTCTCGCGGTTGGCGTCCAGCACCTGCTGCGACTGCGCGGCCAGGGCACGGGCGATGGACAGGCTCATGACCAGGCCGAGCAGGCCGCAGGCCACGGCCGACGGCAGCAGGCGCAGGATGTCGTCGAGGTCGAAGCGCAAGGCCGTGAACGGCGGCAGGCGGCCCTCGAAAGGTGGCACCCGTGGCACGCCGGCCATGCTGGCGGGGAACGCCATTACCAGCAGGCTGCCGGCCACCAGGCCCAGCAACAGGGCCGGCAGGCGCGGGGCGAAGAGCCGCAGCAGCAGCGTCACCACCAGGGTCGTCAGCGCCACCAGCACCGAAGGCAGGTGCACCTCGCGCACGTGCCCCGCCAGTTCCAGCGCGCCCTGCAATGCCGTCGCGCGGCCTTCCAGGCTGGGCAGGCCGAGCAGGTTGGGGATCTGCCCTAAGGCGATGACCAGCGCCGCGCCGCAGGTGAAGCCGATCACCACCGACTGCGAGACGAAATTGGCCAGGGCGCCGAAGCGCAAGACACCGAGCAGCCACTGGAACAGCCCGGCGAGGAAGGTCAGCAGCAGCACCAGGGCGATGTAGTCGCCGCTGCCCGGCAAAGCCAGGGGGCTGACGCTGGCGAACAGCACCACGGAGATGGCCGCCGTCGGGCCGCCGATCAGGTGCCAGGACGAGCCCCAGAGGCAGGCGATGATCACCGGCACCACGGCGGCATAGAGGCCGTATTCGGCCGGCAGGCCGGCGATCAGCGCATAGGCGATGGATTGCGGCAGGGCGAGGATGGCGCCGGTGAGGCCCACCAGCGCGTCACGCCCGAGGCTGCGCCCGGTGGTCCGGGGCAGCCAGTCGAGGAAGGGGAAGAGGGTGGAAGGCTTCATCGTGTGACGGGCAGGGCCTCATCGGCAGGCGTGGGAAACGTGGTGCGAACTTTCACTCGCGATGGGCAGCGACCATACGCCACCTCGGGCGAATTGGGGCCGTTTCACGGCCCCCGCGAATCACAGCTTCGCCTTCACCGCCGCCAGTGCATCGCCGCCCTCGCGGGTGGTCACGCCCTGCAGCCAGCCCTCGACCACCTGCGGGTTGGCCTTGAGCCAGGCCTTCACCGCCTCGTCGTTGCTGGCGTTCTTGCTCAATACCTCGTTCATCACCGCGTTCTCCATCTCCTGGGTGAACGCCAGGTTGGCCAGCAGCTTGCCGACGTTGGGGCACTGCTGGGCGTAGCCCTTGCGCGCCAGGGTGTTCACCGTGCCGCTCGCGCCGAAGTACTTCTCGCCGCCCTTGAGGTACTTCATGTCGTACTGCACGTTCATCGGGTGCGGGGTCCAGCCGAGGAACACCACGAAGTCCTTGCGCTTCACCGCGCGGCCCACCTGCACCAGCATCGCCTGCTCGCTGGACTCCACCAGCTTCCAGTCGCCCAGGCCGAATTCATCGCCCTTGATCATGTCCTGGATGGAGATGTTGGCCGGCGAGCCGGCGGCGATGCCGTAGAGGGTGTGCTTGAACCTGTCGGCGTGCTTGTCCAGGTCGGCGAAGGTCTTCACCCCCGCGTCATAGGCGTAGGTGGGCACCGCCAAGGTGTACTCGGTGCCGCCGAGGTTCTGCGCCACCTTGTCCACCTCGCCGGCGGCGACGAACTTGTCGTAGTTGCTCTGCTGGGCCGGCATCCAGTTGCCGAGGAAGACGTCCACCTGGCCCTTCTGCAGTCCGGCGAAGATGATCGGCACTGCCAGGGTCTGGGTCTCGGCCTTGTAGCCCAGGCCGTCCAGCAGCAGGCGGGCGACGCCGTTGGTGACGGCGATGTCGCTCCAGCCCGGGTCGCCCAGCTTCACGGTGGCGCAACGGGCGTCCTCGGCCTGGGCGGTGGTGATCAGGGCGCTGGAAAGCAGCGCGCCGGCGAACAGGGTGGTGATGGTCTTCATGCCTTTTCCTTGTGAGTGAAGGTGTGGCCGGCCGTGGGTTCGTCCCCTCTGGTCAGGGCTGTGGATAACGTGCGCGGCGCTCCAGGTCGTCGAGATCGATGTGGTTGCGCATGTATTGCTGGCTGGCGTCCACCCAGGGCTGGTGGTCCCAGCTGGTGAGCCGGCCCTGCTCCAGCGCGCCGGCGACGAAGCGGCGGCGGCGCTGGCTGGCGAGCGTCGCCTGGTGGATCGCGGGGATGTCCCAGCGCGCCCGGGCTTCGGCGAGGAAGGCCTCGAGCACCTCGCGGTGGCTCGCGGATGCGGCCAGGTTCTCCAGTTCGCGAGGGTCGCCTTCCAGGTTGAAGAGCAGCAGCGGGTCCTGCTCCGAATAGACGAACTTCCACGGGCCACGGCGGATCATCATCAACGGGCTGGTGGTGCCTTCGGCCATGTATTCGCCGAACACCTCGTCATGTCCGCCCTCGCCCGCCAGGTGCGGCAGCAGCGAGCGGCCGTCCAGCGGCAACTGTGGGTCCAGGTTGCCGCCGGCCAGTTCCACCAGGGTCGGCAGCAGGTCCATGGTCGAGACCGAGGCCTTGACCCGGCGCGGCGCGAAACGCTGCGGTGCATGCACCAGCATCGGCACCCGCGCGGCCATTTCGAACCAGTGCATCTTGTACCAGAGGCCGCGCTCGCCAAGCATGTCGCCGTGGTCGCCAGAGAACACCAGGATGGTGTCCTCGGCCAGGCCACAGTCCTCCAGGGTCTTGAGCAGGGTGCCGATCTGCGCGTCGACGTAGCTGCAGGCGCCGAAGTAGGCGCGGCGGGCGTCGATGATCTTCTGCTCGGGCAGCGGCTTGTCCCACAGGTCGATGACCTTGAGCAGGCGCTGGGCGTGCGGGTCCTGCTCATGCTGGGCCAGCTGCACCGAGGGCAGCGGGATGTCCTCCTCGCGGTACAGGTCCCAGTACTCGCGGGGAATGGTGTAGGGGTCGTGGGGGTGGGTCATCGACACCGTCAGGCAGAAGGGCCGCCCGGCCTGTTCGCGCACGTGGTCGTAGAGGTACTGGCGCGCCTTGAACACCACCTCGTCGTCGAAATCCAGCTGGTTGGTGCGCACGCAAGGCCCGGCCTGCAGCACCGAGGACATGTTGTGGTACCAGCTCGGGCGCACGTCCGGCTCGTCCCAGTTCACCGCCCAGCCGTAGTCGGCGGGGTAGATGTCGCTGGTCAGGCGTTCCTCGTAGCCGTGCAGCTGGTCCGGACCGCAGAAGTGCATCTTGCCGGACAGCGCGGTGCGGTAGCCCAGGCGGCGCAGGTGATGGGCGTAGGTGGGCACGTCGGCGGGGAAGTCGGCGGCGTTGTCGTAGGCGCCGATCTTCGACGGCAGCTGGCCGCTCACCAGGGTGAAGCGCGAGGGCGCGCAGAGCGGGCTGTTGCAGTAGGCCGAGTCGAACACCACGGCACGTTCCGCCAAGCGCGAAAGATTGGGCATGTGCAGGGGCAGGCCACCGTGGAAGGGCATCAGCGGCGCGGCCATCTGGTCGGCCATGATGAAGAGGATGTTGGGGCGGTTCATGGGGCCTTCATCCATATGATCGGTTTATGCGAGAGTGCTGGCGTCGATCATGGAATCGCCACACCTTTCGGTAAACCGCATGGGCGGACATGCCTCGGATAAGTAATCGTTATGGCAGACCTGCAACCCGAACTCTCCCTCGACCTGCTGCGCGTATTCGAAGCGGCGGCGCGCCACCTGAGCTTCACCGCCGCGGCGGTGGAGCTGGGCACCACCCAGCCGGCGGTGAGCCAGCAGATCCAGCGCCTGGAGAAGCAGTTGGCGACGCGGCTGTTCGACCGCGTCTACCGCGGCATCGAACTGACTGACAGCGGGCGCCTGCTCTTCGTTCATGTGCAGGACGGCCTGCGCGCCATCAACCTCGGCCTGGAGGCGGTGGGCGCGCGAGCCCAGCACGAGGTGCTGCAGGTGGCCACCGACTTCGCCTTCGCCGCCTACTGGCTGATGCCGCGCCTGCACCGCTTCCACGAAGCCCACCCGGAAATCGACGTCAGCCTGGTGACCAGCGACCGCACCATGAACATGCTGCGCTCGGAGATCGACGTCGCCATCGCCTTCGGTGACGGCCGCTTCAAGCACGGTGACGCGCTGCTGCTGTTCCGCGAGGAGGTGTTCCCCATCTGCAGCCCGCGCCTGCTCAAGGACCAGGCCGCCCCCCTGCCCGCCGCCGCCCTCGCCCAGTTGCCGCTGTTGCACCTCAAGCCCGAGGTGCGCACCCGCTGGTTCGACTGGGAGGCGCTGTTCCGCGAGCTGGGTATCGACCGCCCGCCGGGCTCCGGCTCCCTGCGTTTCGACAACTACACGCTGCTGGTGCAGGCCGCCATCGCCGGGCAGGGCGTGGCCATCGGCTGGCGCTACCTGGTGGACGACCTCATCGAGCAGGGCCTGCTGGCACGGGTGATCGAAGGCAGCCTCACCTCCGACTTCGGCTATTACGTGGTGCTGCCCGAGCGCAAGCGCCGGGCGCGGGTGGTGGCCTGCTTCGTCGACTGGCTGCAGCGCGAGCTGGCGGACGAAGACCCGGTGCAGCGTATCCGCAACCGCGAGGGCATCGCCGTCTGACGGGCGGAGTTGGGTTTGCAGGATTTTGAGACGCCAGTCCCATAAAGGGCGCGAGCTGTCATTCGGGTTGCACAAAGCGCGGCTATCACTTCTGGGGTCATTCACTTCCCCGAGCGCTGCCGATGAAACCCCTCGTCCACCTGGCTGCAGGTCTCTGCATCTGCGCCATGGCCGGCCAGGCCAACGCCTGGTCCCAGCCCACCCACAAGAACATCGTCAAGGATGCACTGGCCTACATGAACTCCCCCTACGCCACGGAGGAGATGCGCCGGGCCTACAGCTTCTACGTCAGCGCGGCCGGCAGCGAAGCCAAGGCAGGCGAAACCCTCGGCCAGGCCGCCTATGACGTGGATGATTTCAAGGACACGCGCCTGGGTGGCTGGTGGGTCGGCTACGAGCACGCGCCGCTGTGGGGCGCCGCGTCCGGCATCGTCAACTACACCTCCTACTGGCACTTCCTCAACCTCACCCGCGAGGGCGACGCCCACGGCAACCGTCACGGCGGCTACGACTACCGCTACCACAAGGTCGACGGCGGCATCTCCGATGTCGACTGGTACGCCATGGTCTACCTCTACAACCGCGAGCTGAAGCGGGCCGACTTCGACACCACCGAAGCCCACTACCGGCGTGGCAGCCGCTCCGACTGGCAGGAGCACTACGGCGACTTCCAGAACGCCGCCTTCCAGCCTGTGGATAACCTCGCCAGCTACTGGTTCGATCAGTTCCGCGCTGCGCCCTCATTGCAGACCATCGGCTACGCGCTGCACGCCACGGGCGACGTGGCCCAGCCCCACCACGTGTGGATCACCTCGGCCAACGGCCACTCCAGCTGGGAAGGCTGGGTCGACGACCACTACGCTAGCGAGCGCCTCAACGACCAGGCCGCGGTGGCCAACCTCATCGGCCGCTACGACGCCAGCCGCAGCGTCAGCGACCTGATGCTGCAGACCGGCCGCGTCGCCTACGCGCACCCCGAGCCGCTCTACGACACCAGCTATGCAACCCGCCTGCGCGTGGCCAAGGAGCTGATCCCCGAATCCATCGCGCTCACCGTCAGCGTCCTGACCAAGGGAGCCAACAGCTTCAATGCACCCAAGGCACTCTGAAGGAACCCGGCGCCGGGTCCGGCTGCTGGCCGGCCTGGTGCTGGGGCTGTACCTGGGCGCGGCCCAGGCCATGCCCACCGCCAAGGACCTGCGCATCGACGGCGAGCTGCTGCCTGGGCGCAGCATCGCCCTGTTGCAGCAGGTGCTGTCGCGGGTGAAGTTCAACACCGACCCGGCGCAGCTGCGCCGGGGCCTGGTGGAGAACCACCTGCTGGCCCGCGACGTGGAGGGCCAGCTCAATGCCCAGAGCCGCGCCGACCTGGACGCCACGGTGGAGATCGAGGCCGGCAACTTGCTGGAGCAGTACTACGGCCGCGACGCCCGCCAGGACATGCGCCCCTTCCTGCGCCAGCCGCAGCCCCTGGATTCGCGGCGCCTGCGCGAGGTACTGGCACCGTCCAGCAGCGTGCTGGTGGCCAACAGCCTGGTGCTCGGCCCGGTCCAGGAACAGGCGGCGGCCAAGGTGGAGCTGATCCGCTGGCAGTTCCCCGGCGAGCCCGAGCACAGCCTCGACCTGCTGGACCTCTACCGTGGCGACAACGTCCAGGGCCAGGTGGAGCTGCAGAAGGGCAACCTCGAATACCTGGCGCGCCAGGTGCAGGGCCGGGTGCAGCGTGATCACCTTTGGTATCGCCTGGGCCGCGACGGCTTCACCCCGGCCGAGCGCGCGGGCGTCAAAGCCCTGGTGCGGGACCGCCTGGTGCGCCACCGCTACCTGCACCAGATCGGCCTCTACAGCGACTTCCACCACGAGTCCGACGCCCTGCGCGCCCTCGCCGCCCAGGTCACCGATGCCGAGGCCCAGGCCTACTACCAGCGCAACCTGGCGCAGTACCGCAACGTCGCCCAGGTGCAGGCCGCGCACATCCGCCTGGCCGACCAGGCCGGTGCCGACCGCGTCTACGAGGAACTGCAGAAGGGCCTGGATTTCGACGAAGCGGTGCGTCGCTACTCCCAGGCCGAGGACAAGACGCGTACGCCGCCAGGCGACCTGGGCTTGATCCGCCCCGCTGACGCGGACCTTGACTTGCTGCGCAAGACCGCGCTGATCCAGAAGGCCGACAGCCTGTCCCAGCCCATGCACATCGACGGCGCTTTCGAGATCGTCCGGGTGCGCAGCCGCGAGGACCGCCAACTGCCCCTGGACGACCGCAGCGTGCGCTTCGAAGTGAACCAGGCCGTGGCGCGGGAAAAGCTCGCCGCCCAGGTGGACGCGCAGCTCGGTGCCCTGCTGGCCAGCGCCAAGGTGGAAGGCCTGTGAAGGACTGGATCGCCGCCGCCCTGGTCTGCAGCGCGGGTGCCGTGGCTGTGGCAGGAATCATGGTGACCCTGGAGCCGACGCCCATGGCCGCCGCCAAAGCGGCGCCGGTGGTACGCCCCAAGGTGGCGGTCGTACCGGCGCCCCGTGAGCCGGTGCTCAGCCCCGTTCCGACACCTGCGCCCCGCCCTGCCGTGGCCCAGGTGGCCGCCGCGGTGCCGGAGGAACGCCCCCTGGACCAGCAGGACGCCATTCTCTTCATGCAGATGATGGAGCAGGAAGGCGACCCGCGCCGCCCCGAGCTGGGCGGCCTCAAGCCTCGGCAGGGTGCCACTGCCGCCGAGCTCGCCGACCCGCGCCAGTATGCCGCGCTGGAAGACCGGCAGGCCCGCGAACTGGTGCAGGCCTACACCAGCGGCGTGCAGCAGATCCCCGAGATCCGCGCGCGTATCGAGGCGGCAGCCCAGAGCGGCGAGCGCACGGCCGCCGAGCTGGACGAAGCCCGCGCCGCCCTGCAGCAACTGGAAGCCCTGCAGAGCAAGCTGGAACGCCAGGCGCCGCAGCTGCTGCCCGGCGGCACTGTGCCGACACCGCCCAAACCCTGAGCCAGGCTGGGCGGGTTGCGGGTACCATGGCGCGTCGGTACCCGAGAGAGGTGAACATGCAGGCTGCCCCCCTACCCCGCATCAAGGGCTTCCACGCCCACATCTACTACGACGCGGACAGCTTCGAGCAGGCCCGCGAACTCTGCGAAGAGGCCGCGCGCCGCTTCCCCCTGAAGATGGGCCGCCTGCACCGCCAGCCCGTCGGCCCCCATCCGGACTGGAGCTGCCAGCTGGCCTTCCGCCCCGAGCTGTTCGGTGAACTCATCCCCTGGCTCGCCCTCAACCGCGCCGGCCTCAATGTGCTGGTCCACCCCATCACCGGCAGCGACCTGCGCGACCACCGCGACTACCCGATGTGGATGGGCGCCGTGCGGCCGCTGGACCTCTCCGACCTCAGCGACGGCGCCATCGAGTACGACCTCTAGCGACTCAGGCCGGGCGCAGGGCTGCCAGGACTTCGTCCGCCGCGCGCCGGCCGGCGCGGACCGCGCCTTCCAGGTAGCCGCACCAGACAGACGACGTTTCGCTGCCGGCCCAGTGCAGGTTGCCCAGGGGCGCGCGCAGGTGGCGGCCGTGGCGGCTTAGCAGGCCCGGCGGCAGCGGCGATACGCAGCCGGCGGTCCAGGGCTCGTGGTTCCAGTCCTGCTCCACGTAGGCCAGCGGTCGGCCCGCTTCCTCGCCGAACAGCCGCACCAGCTCTTTCAGCACCCGTGCCTGGCGCTTGCGGGCATCGTTCCCTGCCCGTGCGGGATCAAGGAAGGCCAGCAACACGCCCAGGCCCTGATGAGCGGGGCTGCTGTCGAAGGTCATCTGCACCAGAGCGCTGTCGATGAAGCCGGCACCGGAGAGCCCCGATTCTTTCCAGAACGGCCGCGCATAGCTCAAGTGCACCTTCATACCGCTGCCGCCGGTCCAGCCCTTCTGCAGGGCGGCGCGCCCCTTGGGCAGTGCCGGTGAGAAGCCGATGCGGGCCATGTCGGCGGGCATCATCGCCACGATCACCCGGCGGGCACGCAGGCGGCCCAGGGCGCAATCCAGGGTGACCGCCTCCTGGTCCCAGCCCTCGATGCGTCGCACCGGCGCGCCCAGCAGCACCGAAGGGCCGAGCTGCTGCGCCAGGTTCAGGGACAGCCGCTGCGCGCCGCCCTGCAGGCGGAACTGCTGGGCCTGGTCGTCCAGCGCGGCGAAGCCGCCGGCAGAGTGCAGGTAGAAGAGAAACCACAGCAGCGAGACCCGGTCCGGCGCGCTGTTCAGGGTGGTGGCGACCGTGGTGGACACCGCCTCGACGGCCTCGGCATCGGCGTGCTCGGCCTTCAGCCACGCGGCGAGGCTCCAGCGGTCCCACTCATCGGCGCGGGCCGCGCTCCAGGGCGCGTCCAGGGGCACCTGCCCGGCCATGGCCTCCAGCCGTGCCTGCAGTGCGCGCACGGCGTCCCCTGGCGGCTCGTCGGCATCGAAGGTGTAGCGCTCGCCACCCAGCAGGGAGGCCATCTGCCCGCCGCGGTACTGCGGCACCAGGGGAATGCCCAGGTCGCTGGCCAGTTCCATCACCATCGGCTGGTCGCCGCCCACCCACTGGCCACCGCCGTCCACTTCCAGGCCGTTGCCCATGGGCTGGTTGACGGTGCGCCCGCCCACCCGCTCGCGGGCCTCCAGCACCGCCACGCGCAGGCCGCTGCCGGCCAGGCGCCGCGCCGCCACCAGGCCGGAGAGGCCGGCACCGATGATCGCGACATCCAGTTCCAGCGCTGCGGGTTCGGAGTCCGCCGCGCGCCCGCTGCGGGTGATCGCGGCGAGCAGGGCGGCGCCGCTGAAGCACAGCAGGTGCCGACGGGTGAGTGAGAGGGGTTCGAGCAGTCGGTAGCGCATGGTGTTCTCCACTTGGTAACCAAGTTGTCGGAGGCAAAAAATCGACCGCTTCCCGCGGTCGTCGGGTTCAGGCCGAGGTGGTGCGCACCGAGGCCAGGTAGAAGGGCACGGGGTCCTGGCGGGCCAGGAGCTGGCGGGCCAGGGTCAGGTAGAACCAGCGCAGCTCGGCGGGATCGCCGTCGATGGCGTCCTGGTCGTCGGTCCAGCGCTGCCAGAGGGCCATTTCCATCTGCAGGATGCGGTTGCGGCCGATGGCGGTGATGCGTCGCCAGAAGGCGTCTTCCAGGCGCTGCGCGTCGGCGGCATCGAGCGTGGCCGGGCAGGTGTCCACCTGTTGCAGCAGGTGTTCCCGCTCGGCATCCGTGGCATGGCGCGAGGCCGCCTCCAGCAGGCCGATGGCATAGAGCTGCTGGTACTCGGCCAGGTCCCGCAGCAGGCGGGTGGCGGCGTCGGATTGCAGCCGATCGGCACAGCGCAGCAGCAGCTCGAAGACCCGTGCATCGGCTCGGGCCGGGTCCAGCACGCGGCTGGCACCGCCCTGGCGGACCTCCACCAGGCCGACGTCCTTCAACTTGTGCACGGCCTGGCGCACGGTGATGCGCGAGACGCCGTAGCGCTCGGCCAGCAGGCGCTCGGCTGGCAGCGATTCGCCGGGCGCCAGCTGGCCATCGAGTATCTCGATGAACAGGCCTTCCAGCGCGGCGTCGGCGGCATGCCCCCTGGGGGCGGGTGTGATCGATTCGTCCATGGCGGGAAAATTTACTTGGTTACCAAGTTAAGTCAAGGCCCCGTGGCGAATCGACGCGCGCTGAGCCACGGCCTATGATCCGCCGCCTGTTTTCGGAGACCCGCCATGCGCTACCTGCTCGTCGTCACCCTGCTCTGGGCTTTTTCCTTCAGCCTCATAGGCGAGTACCTGGCCGGGCGGGTGGACAGCGATTTCGCCGTGCTGGCGCGGGTGCTGATCGCGGCGCTGGTGTTCCTGCCCTTCACCCGCTGGCGTGGGCTGCCGACAAGGCTGCTGGCGGGGTTCTGGCTGGCCGGGGCGCTGCAGTTCGGCATCACCTACCTGTGCCTGTACCGCAGCTTCGCCGTGCTCACGGTGCCGGAGGTGCTGCTGTTCACCGTGCTCACGCCCATCTACGTGACCCTGCTGGACGACGCCCTGTCCCGCCGCTTCAGCCCCTGGGCGCTGCTGGCGGCCCTGGTGGCGGTGGGCGGCGGGGTGATCATCCGCTTCGACCGCCTGGAGGGCGACTACCTGCTGGGCTTCATCCTGCTGCAGGTGGCCAACGCCACCTTCGCCGCCGGCCAGGTGCTCTGCCGTCGCCTGCTGGTGCGCTACCCGGTGGAGCAGCCGCTGCACCGCTTCTTCGGCCACTTCTTCCTCGGCGCATTGCTGCTGGCGCTGCCCTCCTTCCTGCTCTTCGGCAACCCCGAGCGCTTGCCGCAAACGTCGGTGCAATGGGGCGTGCTGGTGTGGATGGGCCTGTTCGCCACGGCCCTGGGCATGTTCTGGTGGGTCAAGGGCAGCACCGCCGTCAGCGCCGGCACCCTGGCGGTGATGAACGAGCTTCACGTCCCCGCCGGCCTGGTGGTCAACCTGCTTATCTGGAACCGCGACGCCGACCTCCCCCGCCTCGCCCTGGGCGGCGCGGTCATCCTCGCTTCCCTGTGGATAAGTCGCCTGGGCCGTCGCAGGGCCGCTCTTGCGTAGGATGGGTAGAGCACAGCGAAACCCATGCTGGAGGGCTCCGGAGTCGATGGCGTTCATGGGCTCGCGGAACGCCGCCCATCCGATAGTGCGGCTCGTTCCCTGAAATGAAAAAAGCCGCTGTCCCGAAAGGGGCAGCGGCTTTTTTATGGCCGTGTGGCGGTCAGGCGCGGGCGCTGCGCACGCCTTCGGCCAGGGATTTGCAGAGGGTGAGGACGCCGTCGATGGCCTGTTCGGCGGTTTCGGCCTTGGCGATCTGGTCCACCAGGGCGGAGCCCACCACCACGCCGTCGGCGAGGCGGGCGATGTTGGCGGCGTGTTCGGCGGTGCGGATGCCGAAGCCGATGGCCACCGGCAGGTCGGTGTGGCGGCGCAGGCGGGCCACGGCTTCCTGCACGTGCTCCAGGGTGGCGGAGCCGGCACCGGTGACGCCGGCCACCGAGACGTAATAGACGAAGCCGGAGCTGCCATCGAGCACCACGGGCAGGCGCTTGTCGTCGGTGGTCGGGGTGGTCAGGCGGATGAAGTCGATGCCGGCGGCCTGGGCCGGGTGGCACAGGTCTTCGTTATGTTCCGGCGGAAGGTCGACGACGATCAGGCCGTCCACGCCGGCTTCCTTGGCGTCACCGATGAAGCGCTCGACGCCGTAGTAGTGGATGGGGTTGAAGTAGCCCATCAGCACCACCGGGGTGTTCTGGTTGCCTTCACGGAACTCGCGAACCAGCTGCAGGGTCTTGGCCAGGTTCTGCTTGGCCGCCAGGGCACGGATGTTGGCCAGCTGGATCGACGGGCCGTCGGCCATCGGGTCGGTGAAGGGCATGCCCAGTTCGATCACGTCGGCGCCGGCTTCCGGCAGGCCCTTGAGGATCGCCAGGGAGGCGTCGTAGCCCGGGTCGCCGGCGGTGAGGAAGGTCACCAGGGCGGCGCGGTTCTGCTGTTTCAGTTCGGCAAAGCGGGTCTGCAAGCGGCTCATGCCTTGGGCTCCTGTTGCATGTGGTGCATCACGGTCTGCATGTCCTTGTCGCCACGGCCGGAGAGGTTGACCACCATGATGTGGTCCTTCGGCAGGCCGGGTGCGCGCTTGAACACTTCGGCCAGGGCGTGGGAGCTCTCCAGGGCCGGGATGATGCCTTCGAGGCGGCAGCACTGGTGGAAGGCGTCCAGGGCTTCGTCGTCGGTGATGGAGGTGTATTCGACGCGACCGATGTCATGCAGCCACGCGTGTTCCGGGCCGATGCCGGGGTAGTCGAGGCCGGCGGAGATGGAGTGGGCGTCGATGATCTGGCCGTCTTCGTCCTGCAGCAGGAAGGTGCGGTTGCCGTGCAGTACACCGGGTACGCCACCGTTGAGGCTGGCGGCATGCTTGCCGGTCTCGATGCCGTGGCCGGCCGCCTCGACGCCGATGATCGCCACGCCGGTGTCATCGAGGAAGGGGTGGAACAGGCCCATGGCGTTGGAGCCGCCGCCGATGCAGGCGACCAGCGAGTCGGGCAGGCGCCCTTCCTTCTCGGCCAGCTGCTCGCGGGTCTCCTTGCCGATGACGGCCTGGAAGTCGCGGACCATGGCCGGGTACGGGTGCGGGCCGGCCACGGTGCCGATCAGGTAGAAGGTGTTGTGGACATTGGTCACCCAGTCGCGCAGGGCTTCGTTCATCGCGTCCTTGAGGGTGCCGGTGCCGGCGGTGACCGGGATCACGGTGGCGCCCAGCAGCTTCATGCGGAAGACGTTGGCCTGCTGGCGGTCGATGTCGGTGGTGCCCATGAAGATCACGCATTCCATGCCGAAACGCGCGGCTACGGTGGCGGTGGCCACGCCGTGCATGCCGGCGCCGGTCTCGGCGATGATGCGTTTCTTGCCCATGCGCTTGGCCAGGAGGATCTGGCCGATGCAGTTGTTGATCTTGTGCGCGCCGGTGTGGTTCAGCTCTTCGCGCTTGAGGTAGATCTTCGCGCCGCCACAGTGCTCGGTCAGGCGCTCGGCGAAGTACAGCGGGCTCGGGCGGCCGATGTAGTCACGCTGGAAGTAGGCCAGCTCCTTGATGAATTCCGGGTCTTCCTTGGCGGCTTCGTACTCGCGGGCCAGGTCGTGGATCAGCGGCATCAGGGTTTCGGCGACGTATTGGCCGCCGAAGGAACCGAACAGGCCCTTGGCGTCTGGGCCGGTGCGCAGTGAAGTCATGGTGGAACTCCTGGGAGTGGTATCCGATGGCAGCCATTCTACCGCTGGCCGGTGCCGGGAAAAGCGATTAGATTGCGCTGACATGTCAGTAAAACTCACAGATAACCATGAGCCGCGACCTCCCTCCCCTCAATGCCCTGAAGGCCTTCGAAAGCGCCGCCCGCCTGCTCAGCGTAAGCCGAGCGGCAGAAGAGCTGCACGTCACCCACGGCGCGGTGAGCCGCCAGGTGCGGGCGCTGGAGGAACAGCTGGGCGTGGCGCTGCTGGCCAAGGATGGGCGCGGCATAAAACTCACGGATGCCGGCCAGCGTCTGGCTGAGGCGGCTGGGGATGCCTTCGAGCGCCTGCGTGGCGTCTGCGCGGACCTGCGTCGCCAGGAGGAGGACCGCCCCTTCGTCCTCGGCTGCCCCGGCAGCCTGCTGGCGCGCTGGTTTATCCCGCGCCTGGACCGCCTCAACCGTGAGCTGCCGGAGCTGCGCCTGCAGCTCTCCAGCAGCCAGGGCGAGCTGGACCCGCGCAGCCCGCAGCTGGACGCCACCCTGCTGTTCGCCGCGCCGCCCTGGCCGGCGGACATGCAGGTGTTCGAGCTGGCCGAGGAACGCATCGGCCCGGTGTTGAGCCCGCGCTACGCCGGTTTCACCGAGCTGGAGCAGGCGCCGCCCGAGCGCCTGTTGCGGCGCCCGCTGCTGCACACGGCGTCGCGCCCCCAGGCCTGGCCGCAATGGGCCCGGGCGGAGGGACTGGACGCGGAAGGGTTGCAGCTGGGCCAGGGCTTCGAGCACCTGTACTACCTGCTGGAGGCGGCGGTGGCCGGCCTTGGCGTGGCCATCGCCCCGCAGCAGCTGGTGGCCGATGACCTGGCCGCCGGCCGTCTGGTGGCGCCCTGGGGCTTCGTCGAGACCCCGGCGCGGCTGGCCCTGTGGGTGCCGGCCGGGCGCCAGGGCTCGCGCGCCGAACGCCTGGCGCAATGGCTGCGCCAGGCTTTTTCCCAGCCTGGCTGAGGCGGGGCGGAACCCGCCTGCCTGCGCTAGAAGTCGCCGCGCAGGGTGAGCATGTAGCTACGTGGAGTGCCGTAGGTGGTGCCACGGGTCCAGTAGCCGGTGGAGTCGAAGTAGGTGCGGTCGAAGAGGTTTTCGACGTCCACGCCGACGGTCCAGTTCGGGTCGAGCTTGTAGGCGGCGCGCGCGTCGTAGATCGCCCGGCCGCTGTTGGCGGTCTCGTTGTAGGCATCCTCGTAGCCCGACTGCGCCGATACGCCGGCGCCGATGCTGAGGCGGTTCCACTCCCCCGGCAGGCTGTAGTGGGTGTTGAGGCGCAGCAGGTGCTTGGGGGTCTGCGCGGAGATGGGGCCGCCGTTTTCCGAGCGGGTGGTGTTGAAGGTGTAGCCGGCCGCCACCTGCAGCCCCGGCAGCACCTCGCCGCTGGCTTCCGCCTCGAAGCCCTTGCTGCGGCTGATGCCGTCGCTGTTCACGTAGCAGCGGTTGGCGACGTCCTGCGGGCAGTTGCCGTCGTTGGCGTAGTCGCGGGCGGCGACGTCTTCCTGCTCGATGTAGAACAGCGCGAAGGACAGGTTCAGGCGCTTGTCGAACAGCTCGCCCTTGATGCCGGTCTCGTAGTTGGAGCCGATGGCCGGGTCGAGCATGCTGCCGCCCGCGGTGCGGTAGCCGGCCTGGGGCATGAAGATGTCGGCGTAGCTGGCGTACAGCGACCAGGCGTCGTCGAGGTCGTAGATGGCGCCGGCGAAGGGCGTGAATTCGTGCTTCTGCTCGTTGGTCGACAGCAGGTCGCCGCTCCAGGAGTCGGTCTTGTACCAGCTCAGGCGGCCGCCGAGGACCAGGCTCAGGTCCTCGGTCATGTGCAGGCGGGTGCTGAGGTAGGTGCCGTAGCGGGTTTCGATGGTGTCGTCCTTGGCGTCCCAGCCCTGGCGCGCCAGCTGGGGCACGTTGCCGTGGTTGGGGTTGAACACGTCGAGGGGAATGGGGCTGGGCAGCGCGACGGTGGCGTCCTTGTCGTTCATCTTGCGCCTGGACCAGTTGGCGCCGAGGGTCACCTGGTGGGACAGGCCGAAGGCCTCGAACTCGCCGTCCAGGTGGCCGTCCACGGCGTTCGAGGTGGCGTCGAACTTGTGGTAGCTGATGTCGTTGACCATGGGGCCGGTGGGGCTGCCGTAGTCCAGGGTGTCGCCTGCGCCCCATTCGATGGCGCTGCGGTTGTAGCTGCTCTCGGAGTGGGACAGCGCCAGCTTGCCGGTCCAGTTGTCGTCGAAGCGGTGGCTGAGGTCGGCGAACACTTCGTCGGTGCGGCTCTGCAGCTTGGCCCAGTCCTGGCCGAGGAAGGTCGAGCGCTTGAGGTGCGGGTTGCTGCCGTCGGGGTTTATCGGCAGGCCCAGCACGCTGTAGCCGTCGATGCGCGAGGTCTGCCGGCGCAGGCCGAGGGCGACCGTGGTGGCGTCGTTGAGGTCGGCTTCGACGATGCCGTAGAGCAGCGGGCGCTTGGATTCGGTGACGTCGATGAAGTACCCGCGATCCTCATAGGAGGCGACCATGCGGCCGCGCAGGGTGCCTTCGTCGTTGAGCTTGCCGCTAGCGTCCAGGTCGAGGCGGTAGTTGTCCCAGGAGCCGGCGCGGGTGGTGATGGAGAAGCGCGGGTCCACCGTGGGGCGCTTGCGCACCAGGTTCGCCGCGCCACCCGGATTGCCCGCGCCCACCAGCAGCCCGGAGGCGCCGCGCAGCACTTCGACGCGGTCGAACATGGCCATGTCCGGGGTCATCCAGCCGGTGTAGGCGAAGGCCTGCCCGGGCACGCCGTCGACCATGTAGCTCTCGTCGGTGAGGTCGAAGCCGCGGGAGCTGAAGTGGTGGTTGCCGTAGCCACGGTTGGCGCGGGTGATGCCCGGGGTCTGGGCCATCACCTGGTCGAGGGAGACGAGGTTCTTGTCGTCCATCAGCTTGCGGGTGACCACGGTCACCGACTGCGGCGTGCGCCGCAGCGATTGGGCGCTCTTGCCGATGGTCACGGCGCCGGTGGTGTAGGAGCCGCTGCCTTCGGTGGTTTCACCCAGCAGAGTGCTGTTGATGTTGGTTGCACCCAGTTCGAGGGCGTCGCCGCTGCCCGTCGCCACTTCCAGGGCGTAGTTGCCGCCGCTATTGAGCGCGCGCAGGCCGGTGCCGGCCAGCAGCCGGGCCAGCCCTTCGTTCACCCCATAGTTGCCGTTCAGCCCGGGGCTGCGCTTGCCGGCGGTGAGCTTCGCGTCCACCGAGAGGAGGATGCCGGCTTCGCTGGCGAAGCGGTTCAGCGCCTGGTCGAGGTTGCCGGCGGGGATGGCGTAGGCGCGGGTCTGTTCGCTGGCGGCCTGCGCCAGGGGGGCGGTGGCGACCAGTGCCGGGCCGGCGACCAGCAGGCTGGCGAACAGGGCATGGCGGATGGCGGCGCTGAGGCGGGAGCGATGGGAAGCGGGCAGATACGGCATTCTGGAACGTCCTCTTGAGAATGCTTCTTGATTGATTTCAAGAGGTATCCCGAGCGAGCCGGGGAAACCGACAACGCCGGGTGAAGTTTTTTTTCAGGGCTCAGACGCGGGCGCGGACGGTGACCCAGTAGCGGGTCAGGCTGTGCACCTCTACGGGCAGCGATTGCTGCAGGGCGGCCAGCACGCGGTCGGTGTCGGCCAGGGGGAAGACGCCGGTGAGGACCAGGCCCGCCACCTCGGGGTCGCAGCGCAGCACGCCGGGGCGGTGGCGCGACAGCTGGCCGATGAACTCGCCCAGGGCCATGCGCTCGGCGACCAGGCGGCCCTGGCTCCAGGCGATGGCATTGGCATCGGCGCTGCCGAGCTCGCCGAGCCGCCCGGCGGAGAACCACAGGCTCTGGCCGGCCTGCAGGCGCGTAGCGGCTGCGTGGCGCGGGCGCAGTTCCAACTGGCCTTCGTAGAGCTGGACGCGGCTGCCGCCGTCCTGCTCGTAGACCGAGAAGCGCGTGCCCAGGGCCTGGATCTCCCCGGCGGCGGTTTCCACGATCAGCGGTCGCCCGGCCGGGTCCTGGCCGCTGTCCAGCAGCAGTTCGCCGGCCAGCAGGCGGATGCGCCGCTCGGCGTCGTTGAAGAGAATGTCCACCGCGCTGCCGCTGTTGAGCAGCAGCTGGCTGCCGTCCTCCAGGGTGCGTTCGAGGCGTTCGCCGGTGCCGCTGCGCAGGTCGGCCATGGCTTCGCGCCAGGGCAGGTGCGACTGGGCCGCGTAGCCGCTGCCGCCGGCCACCAGCAGCAGGCCGAGCAGCTTGAGGGTCTGCCGGCGACGGGCGTCGGGCATGTCGCGCAGCACCGCGCGGGCGGTGTCGCCGGGTACGCCGGCGAGGGTGCCCTGCAGCTGTTGCAGGCGCTGCCAGGCGCGCTGGTGCTCGGGGTCGGCGTCCTGCCAGGCGACGAAGCGGCGCTGTTGCTCACCGTCCAGTTCGCCACCCCATTGCAGCATCAGCCAGTGACTGGCCTGCTCGACGATGGCGGGGGCGATGGGGGCGTCGCGATGGGCTGTCATTCGGCGTAGAGCACCTGGTAGCAGGCCTGGATGGCGCGGATCATGTACTTCTGCACCGAGCTGACGCTGACCCGCAGGCGCTCGGCGATCTGTGGATAAGTCAGGCCCTCGAACTGCGAGAGCATGAAGGCTTCGCGCACCTTAGCCGGCATCGAGTCGAGCATGGCGTCGATCTGCAGCAGGGTCTCGATGACCATGGCGCGGGTCTCCAGGGAGGGGGTTTCCGGCTCCGGCAGCATGGCCAGGCTGTCGAGGTAGGCCTGTTCGATGCGCTGGCGCCGCCATTGGTCGATGACCAGGTTGCGGGCGATCTGCGCCAGGTAGCTGCGGCCCTCGCCGCTACCGGGTAGGCGCCGGGTCACCAGCAGGCGGAGAAAGGTGTCCTGGGCGATGTCGGCCGCCCGCTCACGGTCGCCCAGGCGCCGCCGCAGCCAGCCTTGCAGCCAGCCGTGATGGTCCTTGTAGAGACGGTGCACATCCTGTTGCAGCGATGGCTCGGGGATGACAGTGGACACCCGATGCTCCCGTGATGCCTAAGTGCGGATAAGAATTGATCGCAATTCTAAGTGGAGCGGATAGCGCTTGGGAATACGCCATTTGGCGCGGGGGCGGGGCCGCAGGATGGGCGGCCTTGTGGCGGCACCCATCCTGCAGTGATGACGCGGGATCAGAACTCCGGGGTGTACTTGACCGTGAGCATGAGGTTGCGCGGGTCGCCGAAGTTGTTGGCGCCGTCGCCGGCGGCGAAGCCGGGCTGGTAGTAGCGCTTGTCGAAGAGGTTGTTGGCGTTGAGCGCCAGGTCGACCTCCGAGCTCAGCTCGTAGCCCAACCGCGCGTTCCACACGGTGAAGCCGGGTACTTCGAAATCACGGGCGAAGCTGACGGTGTGGCTCTGGGTGTTGAAGCCGCCACCGACGCTGAAGCGACGCAGGTTGCCCGGCAGGCGGTAGTCGGTCCACACGCGCAGCATGTGCTTGGGCGTCCACTGGCTGTAGATGCTGCCTTTGTTGTCCGGGTCTTCGAGGAACTTGGTGGTGTTGTAGGTGTAGCCGGCGAACACCTGCAGGTCGGTCAGCAGCTCGCCGCTGATCTCCGCCTCGATGCCCTGGCTGCGCACCTGGCCCGATGCCCGGGAGCAGTACCAGCCGTCGCATTCGAAGCCGGAGTCGAGGTCCTGGGTGGCGCGGTTCTTCTGGTTGTAGCGGAACACCGCCAGGGAGGTGTTGAGGCGGCCGTCGAGCAGTTCGCCCTTGAGGCCGACCTCGTAGTTGGTGCCGACGATCGGCTCGAGGATCTTCTGATCGGCGGAGCGCTCGGTCTGCGGCTCGAACACGTCGGTGTAGCTGGCATAGACCGCCCACTGCTCGCTGAGGTCGTAGATCAGCCCCAGGTAGGGGGTGACTTCGCCGGTGGCGGTGGTGCGGCTCGGGGTGCCGCCGGTGACGTTGTACTCGTAGTCGTACCAGCTCACGCGGGACCCCATCACCAGGGTCAGCGGCTCGGCCAGCTTGACCCGCCAGCTACCGTAGAGGCCCTTCTGGCGGACGTCGTAGCCGGCGTTGTAGGCGCGGCCGCCCGGCGAGGCGAGGATGTCGGCGACGGAGGGTTTCGGGCGGTGGTGGTCGATGGCGAAGATGTTGCCGCCGGGGACGAAGCGCCGGGCGTAGAAGTCGTCCGAGGTGTACTTGGAGTAGTTGCCGCCCAGGGTGACTTCGTGTTCCAGCGACAGCGCGTTGAAGCGCCCGGTGAGGTAGTTGTCCATGCCGATCTTGGTGGACTGGAAGTTGGTGATCCAGTCGGCGAAGTTCAGGCCGCTGCCGTCGGCGGCGACATCGCCGTGCATGCGCTGGTGGATCGAGTCGCTGTGTTCCTGCATGCGCAGCAGCGAGGACTTGAACCTCCAGTTGTCGTCGAAGCGGTGTTCGAGATCGAGGTAGACGGTGGTCTGGTCGGTGTCGAGGTGGTTCCAGGTGGCACCGCTGTAGGTGGAGCGCGAGAAGCCGATGTCGCTGCCGTCCGGGTAGCGCGGCAGGCCGCGCATCATCGGCCGCGATTCGCCGTCGGTGTTGCTGACGCCGAAGCCGACGGTGGTGTCGGGGGTGAAGTCGTAGTCGAGGGCGGCGTAGAACGAGCGGGTCTCGTCCCAGACGTAGTCGGTGAAGGAGTGGCTGCGGTCTTCGTCCACCACCACGCGGCCGCGCAGGGTGCCTTCCGGGTTGAGCGGGCCGCCGGCGTCGAGCTGCAGGCCGTAGTGGTCCCAAGTGCCGGCCTTGCCGGTGATGGCGAGGGTGGGGGCGTACTGGCCGCGCTTGCGCACCAGGTTCACCGCGCCGCCTGGGCTGCCGGCGCCTTGCAGCAGGGCGGCGGCGCCACGGAGGATTTCCACGCGGTCGAAGAACACCAGGTCCTGGGTCGCCCAGTTGCCCAGCACGTAGAAGTTGCGCGGCACCGGCACGCCGTCGTACTGCCAGTCGTCGATCTGGAAGCCGCGCGAGGAGATGACCATGCCTGGGCCGATGCCCTGGGCGCCCACCAGGCCGGTGGTGCGGTTGACCGCTTCGCGCAGGTCGGTGATGCCCTGGTCGTCGAGCTGCTTGCGGGTGATGACGGTGACCGACTGGGGGATTTCCTTCAGCGTCCGGTCACCCTTGCCGATGCTGATGGCGCGGGCGGCATAGGAGCCGCTGCCTTCGCTGGTGGCGCTGAGGCCGGCGGCGTTGACGGTGGTGGCGCCCAGCTCCATGGCGCCGGTGCTGTCGGCCTTGGGCTGCACGCTGTAGTTGCCGCTTTCGGTGACCCGCAGTTCCAGGCCGCTGCCTTCGAGGGCGCGCTGCATGGCCTGGGTGGCGGTCATCGAGCCCCTGACGGCCGGCGCCAGCTTGCCCTTGACCAGTACCGGCTCCAGGGACACCACCTGGCCGCTCTGGCTGGCGATGGCATTGAGCGTTTCCGCCAGGCTGGCGGCGGGCAGGTCGAAGGCCAGCACCTGTTGCTGGCTGGCGGGCTGGCTGTAGACGTAGCCGAGCGGGCCGGTGGCGGCGAGCGCGACGGCGATGGCAATGGCGCGGGGCCAGGGTTTGCGCACGGAGATTCTCCTGAATGTGTGGGCGTTGTCAGGAGATAGGTGGGACGAACGCAAAAAACCGGACACGAATGAGATGAATTTTCATTCGCTGCCTGTGCAGGCCGCTATCCATGGGCTTCGCGGCATTCAAACGGCCGCGCTGATCAAGGTCAGCCAGGGGCCGTAGGTGTCGACGCGGATCGGCAGGGTTTCGCCCAGGGCGGTGAGCGCGCGGTCGGGGTCGTCCAGGGGGAACACGCCCTGGACCTTGATCTGGCGGACCTCGGGGCTGACCCGGATCAGCCCGCGTCGGTAGGGGCGCAGGGCGTCGATCACCGCCTCCAGGGGCTCGTCCAGCACATTGAGGCGGCCTTGCAGCCAGCCCGCGCGGTTGCGCTGGTCGCCGCTGAGCAGTTCGATGTGGCGGGCATGCAGCAGCGCCGCCTGCCCTTCGCCGAGGCCGAGGGAGCCGCCCAGCAACTGCGACGCCTGGGCGCCGCGCTCCAGCGCCACCGCGCGGGTGCTTTCCGCGAGCTGTTCCACCAGCAGGCGCCCGCCCAGGGTGCGCACGTCGCCCTGGCGGGTACGCACCACCAGGGGCTGGGTGCTGCCCTGGGCCGCACGGATCACCAGCGCGCCCTGGCGCAGGTGCAACAAGTGGGCGTTGGTGGAGACGTCGAGGTCGACGGCGCTGTCGGCGTTGAGCTCCAGCAGGCTGCCATCGGCCAGGGTGAAGCGGCGTCGCTCGCCGGTGCCGGTGCGCAGGTCGGCCATCAACGCCTGCCCGGCCTGGCTGCTGGCGCCGAGCCAGAGGCCGCCACCCAGCAGGCCGAGGCCGGCCAGGCCACGCAGCAGGTTGCGTCGCGACAGTTCCGGTTGCAGCAGGGCTTCGCGGGCCAGGCCCGGGGCGCGCCGCTCGAAGCTGCGCAGGGTGTCGTAGTGGCCGCCGAGGCCGCCTTGCAGGCGGGCCCAGGCGTCCTGGTGGCTGCTGTCGCTGTTCAGCCAGGTTTCGAAACGGGCCTGCTGGCGGGCGTCGGGCGTGCCGGCGCGCAGCCGCACCATCCAGGCGATGGCTTCTTCGCCGGCGCGGTCGATAGGGGCCTGGCTCATGGCTGCACCCCGGTGAGGTAGCACTGGCGCAGGGCCTGGGTCATGTAGCGGCCGACGGTGCGCTCGGAGACGTCCAGGCGCCGGCCGATCTCGGCGTAGCCGAGGCCGTCGAGCTGGCTCATGAGGAAGGCCTTCTTCACCGCTTGGGGCAGGCCGGCGAGGCTGCGGTCGACGGCGTGCAGGGCCTCCAGCAGCAGGTGGATCTCTTCCGGCGAGGGGGCCAGCTCCTCCGGCAGCAGCATCAGCCGCTCCAGGTAGGCCTGCTCCAGGCGCCGACGCCGGTGGCGGTCGAAGATCAGCCGCCGGGCGATGGTGGAGAGGTAGGCGCGGGGCTGCTCGATGGTGGCCGGGTCGACCTGGGCGACCAGCAGCTGGCAGAAGGTTTCGGCCGCCGTGTCTTCGGCGTCCGCGCGGTTGCGCAGCTGCCGCTGCACATGCTGCAGCAGCCAGCGGTGGTGGTCGCTGAAGAAGAAACCCAGTTTGCTGGACGCGGACACGGGAGGGGAACCGGATACAAATGAGAATGCGTCGTATCTTATACAAATGCCCGTGCAGGTCCACCTGAACCGTTGCGGGCCCGATGCAGCGGGCCGGGGGCCAAGCGTCCGGCGCACCGATACGCCGCCTTCTGCAGGGCTGCCGCAGCCCTCGTCATGCCTGCCCTCGGCGCCTCATCAAGGGCATTTTCCTGACCTTTCAGATGATAATTATTCTCGTAAAGGCTAAATAAGCCGCCCCCTCTTCGTCTCCAGTGCAACGGAATTTTTCACTCGACGACAAGGAGTCGGCAGCGATGTTCGTGCCATTCACCCGTTTCATGACGATCACATTGGGCCTCTGTGGCGCGGCGCTCAGCCCCGCCCTGCTGGCCGAAACCGAGCCTGCCCGGAGCCCCGATCCGCACGCTACGCCCCTGGAGCTGGAGGCCACCAGCGTCACCGCCGAGGGCCTCGGGGCGACCACCGAGAACACCGGGTCGTACACCACCGGCAGCATGAACACCGCCACGCGCTTGAACCTGTCGATCAAGGAAACCCCGCAGTCGGTGTCGGTGGTGACCCGCCAGCAGATGGATGACTTCAAGCTCGACACCCTGACCGAGGTACTGGGGCAAACCACCGGGGTGGTGGTGCAGCACCTGGACTCCGACCGGGCGATCTATTCGTCACGGGGCTATGGCATCGACAACTTCCAGGTCGACGGCATGCTCAACACCTTCAGCCGCATGAAGTCCGACTCGGACACCATCATCTATGACCGCATCGAGGTGGTGCGCGGCGCCACCGGCCTGACCACGGGCGCGGGTGATCCCTCGGCCACCGTCAACATGGTGCGCAAGCGCCCCACCCGCGAATGGGCGGCCAGGGCCGGCGCCAGCGGTGGCAGCTACGACAACTACTACAGCTATGTGGATGTCGGCGGCCCCCTGGCGTTCGAGGGGCGCCTGCGCGGGCGCGCGGTGCTGGCCTATCGCGACAGCCAGTCGTTCCGTGATCACTACGCGCAGCAACGGGAGGTGGGCTACGGCATCCTCGAGGCCGACCTGACCGAAAGCACCACCCTGGCCCTGGGCTTCGACTACCAGGACAAGCAGGTCCAGGGCACCTCCTGGGGCACGTTGCCCTACTGGAATGCCTCGGGTGACAAGGCCAACCTGCCGCGCTCCACCAACATGGCGGCGCACTGGAGTTCCTGGCCGCTTCAGGACAAGACAAGCTTCGCGACCCTCGACCAGCAGCTGGGTGGCGACTGGCACCTCAAGGCGGCCTACACCCACCGCGACAGCGAGAGCGACGGCAAGGTCTACTACGGCGGTGGTGGTATCCCGGAGGCCGACCGCTCGGGCATGAGCGCCTGGACCAGCCACATGATCGGCACGCAGAAAATGCGCGTGTATGACGTCAACCTGGCGGGCTCCTACAGCCTGCTGGGGCGCGATCACGAACTGATGCTGGGCTATGGCGAAGCCGAGCGCCGCGACTGGTCGCCCTACACCATTCCCGGCCCGACACCCCCGGGTTACACCGACATCGACGACTGGAAGTACATGGGCGGCATCGGCAAGTTCCCCGACACCGTGACCCACCTGCCCGGTTCCGACGGCAGCACCCGGCAGAAGGCCGGCTACCTGGCCACCCGCCTGAGCCTGCGCGATGACCTGCATGCGGTGCTGGGCAGCCGCTACGGCAGCTGGAAAAACCAGGCCCGCAGCTATGAGTACGATGCCAACGACCAGCTGACCGGCATCGAGGACACCCGCCAGCAGCACAACGACATGTGGACGCCCTATGCCGGCCTGCTCTACGACCTGACCCCCGAATACACGCTGTACGTCAGCTACACCGACATCTTCAAACCCCAGGAACTGCGCGACGCCAACCGCAAGTACCTGGAGCCGGTGGTGGGCGCCAACTACGAGCTGGGGCTCAAGGGCAGCCTGCTGGAGGAGCGCCTGAACCTGGCCACGGCGGTGTTCTGGAGCAAGCAGGACAACGTCGGCGAGCTGGACAGCTCGGTGCCGCCGGACCCGGTCACCGGCGAGGAGTTCTACAAGTCGGGCGGCAAGGGCGGCAAGGCCCAGGGGTTCGAGGCCGAGGTTTCGGGCGAGGTCCTGCCGGACTGGAACCTGACGGCCGGCTACTCCTACACCCACGCGCTGGATGGCGAGAAGCAGCGCAGCAATGGCGGTGAGCCGATGAACATGCTGCGCCTGTCGACGGCCTATCGCCTGCCGGGGCAATGGCGCGCGCTGACCGTCGGCGGCACCTTGAACTGGCAGAGCGAGATCTATGGCAACACCCGGCGCCCGGTGGGGCGCGACAGCGGCGGTGCGATCATCACCCAGACCACCCGCGTCCATCAGCAGGCCTACAGCGTGGCGGGGCTGATGTCGCGCTACGAGTTCGACAGGCACCTGTCGGTGTCGCTCAACGTGAGCAACCTGTTCGACAAGAAGTACTACGAGCGGGTTGGCTTCTATAACGGCGTTTACTGGGGCGAACCGCGCACCCTGACCCTGGGGCTGGACTGGACGCTCTGAGCCTTCGCCGCGCGGGTTGCTGAGGAGCAGGCAGGCACGAGGCCGGCTCCCTCAGGCGGGACCGGCCTCGTGGAAGCCGCCCTGGGCGGGCGGCTCGGGGTGGGCGACGGATCTAGCCGCGATGGCGCAACATGTAGGTCGCCAGGGCCACGGCACCTACGGCGCCCGCCGCGACGCCAGCGGTGGCCAGCGGGTGCTCACGGCCGTACTCGCGGGTGGCGATACCGGCCTTGGCCGTGCGCTCCCAGGCCTGGCCGGCCAGATCACGGGAGCGACTCAGGGTGCGCAGGGCGCCGTCCTGGATGGCACTGAGCGAGTGCTGCGACTCTGCTTCCACCACGTGCTTGATGCGCTCGATACCGCTGCGCAGTTGTTCGATTTCCTGCTCGATGCCCTGCAGGGTGGATTTCTTGCGCGAAGACATGAAGAAAGCCATGTCGTACCTCCTCTTTCGGGTTGGGGTACTAGGTCCGACCCACGTATCGCCGAGGAGTGCAGCTAATCTGAACTTATTCGTGGGATTCCGGGCCTGAGATGGCAAGTGGCCCATTTCCGAAAGCAAGGAGAACAACCATGTCTGATCATCACACCTACAAGAAGATCGAGATCGTCGGCTCCTCCCGCACCAGCATCGACGAAGCCATCAACAACGCCCTGGCCGAGGCGGCGAAGTCCATCCGCAACCTCGACTGGTTCGAGGTGGTGGAGACCCGTGGGCACATCGAGAACGGCAAGGTGGGCCACTACCAGGTCACCCTGAAGGTCGGATTCCGACTCAGTGATAGCTGAGCGTCTTACAGAAAAGGCCTAGTCCCTGGGCTAGGCTCACACAGGTTTGGCCATGTGGCGTCTAAACGAACAAGACCACAGGTGCCATCCGCTTGGGGACGTCTGGTCCCCTTGGCTCGCTCGAGCCTTTCTTTTCTACAACGAGGGAGCGTTACCGATGAAGAAACTGTTGTTGGCCGTTGGCCTGTTCACCCTTGCCGGTTCGGCTTTTGCCGCCGCCAAGCCCTGCGAGGAGCTGAAGTCCGAAATCGACGCGAAGATCAAGGCGAACGGAGCCACCTCCTACACCCTTGAGATCGTCGACAAGGGCAGCGCGACCGACAAGAAAGTGGTCGGCAGCTGCGAAGCGGGCAGCAAGGAAATCGTCTACCAGCGCAATTGATCGCGCGATGAGCAGTAAAGCCGGCGTTCGCGCCGGCTTTTTTATGGGCGCCCGGCGGGCCCCATGGCTTACCCGGAGGTGCCCTGGTTACCGAAAAGTGCCTTCTGGTGGCTGCCGCCGGGTAGGCCTACAGTAGCTCGCCTGTGTCTTACGGAAGGCGTGAGTCTTCCCCTGAGCAAGGTCCCTTCGCTATGTCAGCCCTTTCTTCCCTGCCCCTTTCCGTCCTCGACCTGGCCCCCATCCGCGACGATGGCGGCCCCGCCCAGGCGCTGCACAACTCCCTGGCCCTGGCGCGCCATGTGGAGCAGCTCGGTTTCTCGCGCTTCTGGGTGGCCGAGCACCACAACATGGAAGGCATCGCCAGCTCCGCCACTTCGGTGCTGCTGGGTTACCTGGCGGCCAATACCTCGACGCTGCGCCTCGGCTCCGGCGGAATCATGCTGCCCAACCACGCGCCGCTGGTGGTGGCCGAGCAGTTCGGCACCCTCGCCACGCTCTACCCGGGGCGCATCGAGCTGGGCCTCGGCCGCGCGCCGGGCGCCGACCACCTGACCGCCCGTGCCCTGCGCCGCGAGCGTTCCGGCAGCGCCGACGATTTCCCCCAGGACGTGGAAGAGCTGGAGCTGTTGCTCGGCCCGCGCCTGGAAGGCCAGAAGGTCATCGCCATGCCCGGCATGGACACCCATGTGCCGATCTGGCTGCTCGGCTCCAGCCTGTTCAGCGCCCAGCTGGCCGGGCAGAAGGGCTTGCCCTACGCCTTCGCTTCGCACTTCGCACCGCGCTACATGCACGAGGCGATACGCGTGTACCGCAACCACTTCCGCCCCTCGGCGGTGCTCGATGCGCCCTACGTGATGCTCGGCGTGCCGCTGGTGGCGGCGCCCACGGACGAGGAGGCGGACTTCCTCGCCACCACCGTCTACCAGCGTGTACTGAGCCTGATGCGCGGCGAGAGCCTGGTGCTGCGCCCGCCGGTGGACAGCATGGCTGGGCGCTGGTTGCCCCACGAGAAGGAGGCGGTCGGCAGCTTCCTGGCGATGGCCATGGTGGGCGGGCCGGAGAAGATCCGCGGCAAGCTGGAGGTGCTGCTGGAGCAGACCGGCGCGGACGAGCTGATCTTCACCTGCGACGTCTACCAGCACGAACACCGCCTGCGCGCCTTCGACATCCTCGCCGACCTGCGCGGCTGAGTCAGATCGGCCCGCAACCCAGGGTGTCGCCCCGCGCCACCACGTTGCGCTGGGCGTCGTACATCAGCACCTGCGGGCGCATGACGATGGGCCGGGCGTCGATGCGGTAGCGCTCGCCGGCGACGAAGCCGTCGTAACGGATGCGCACGTGGCAGGTGAGTTGGAAGGAACCGGAATCGCTATTGAGGCTGCCGCCGCTGGAGACCTCGAACTGGTAGCGCATCTCCAGTTCGTGGCGGCCTGGGCTGACCTGGTAGTAGCGGCCGTCGGCGGTGCGCTTGCCGTCCAGGCGGTCGGCCATGAAGCTGGTGCCCGGCTCGCCGCGCAGGTCGATCCAGGCCTGAGCCGGGTCGGGTTGGGGCAGCGGGCCGGCGCAGGCGGTCAGGCTGGCCAGCAGGAGCGCGGCGGGTAGCTTGCGCATGGCGGAGTCCTCGGGAGGGCGTGGCGTGCAGGATAAACCCGCCGCCCGTTTTCAGACATCGCCGCAGCGACTTTCCCGGGCTCGCGCCACTTCGCGGTTGTCGTCGGTATAGAGCCGCGCCCAGGGGCGGAAGCCGATGCCGCCGGCCTTGAGTTCGTAGCGCTGGCCGGCGCTGAACGCCGGGTAGTCCAGCTTCAGCAGGCAGGTGCGGGTCATGGCTTCGCGCTGGGGGCCGATGTCGTGGCCGTCCACATCGAAGCTGAAGCGCACTTCCAGTTCATGGCTGCCGGGGGTCACCTGGAAGTAGCGATCGTCCTCCAGGGGCTGGCGGTCCACGCTGGCCGCCTGCAGGGCGTGCTTGTCCGGCTGGTCGAGGTCGACCCAGGCCTGGTCGGGGTCGTGGCTCGGCATGATCAGCGAGCAGCCGCCGAGGTTGAGCAGCAGGACAGTGGGAAGCAGGCGACGCATGCGGCAACTCCTTATGGCGTGCGGTGGGCCCATGCGCTAGCTTCACGCCATGCCGGCCACCATTCTTCTAGCCTCTCTCGACCGCGTCCGCACCCTTGCGGTTCCGTTGCTGCTCGCCCTGGCGCTGAACGGTTGCTCCAGCCTGGACTACTACGGCCAGCTGGCCAGCGGGCAGCTGCAGTTGCTGCACGCCCGGGAGCCGGTGGCCCGGGTGCTCGCCGACCCCAGCCGCGACGCCACCTTGCGCCAGCGCCTAGCGCTCTCGCAGCGGGCGCGGGTTTTCGCCAGCGCCGAGCTGGCCCTGCCGGACAATGGCAGCTACCGCGTCTATGCGGATATCCACAGGCCCTTCGTGGTGTGGAATGTGTTCGCCACGCCGGAGCTGTCCCTGGCGCCCATCACCCACTGCTTCCCCATTGCCGGCTGCGTCGCCTATCGCGGCTATTACCAGCCGGGCCGCGCCCGTGGTGCTGCGGCGCTGATGCGCGAGGAGGGGCTGGATACCTGGATCGGCGGCGTCGAGGCCTATTCCACCCTGGGCTGGTTCGACGACCCCATCCTCAGCAGCATGGTGCGCTGGGACGAGGACCGGCTGGCGGCGGTGATCTTCCATGAGCTGGCACACCAGAAGCTGTATGTCGCCGACGACAGTGCCTTCAACGAATCCTTCGCCAGCTTCGTCGAGCGCGAGGGCTTGCGCCAGTGGCGTGCCAGCCAGGGCCTGCCGGCGGGTGGCGAGGAGGGCGTGCGCCAGCGCGAGCAGTTCACCGCGCTGGTGCTGGCCAGCCGCGAGCGCCTGGAGAGGCTCTACGCCAGCGACCGCCCGGATGCCGAGCAGCGCGCGGCCAAGCAGGCCGAGTTCGAGCGCCTGCGCCGTGATTACCGCCAGCTGCGCGACAGCCAGTGGCAGGGTGTCGGCCGCTACGACGGCTGGATCGAAAGCCCGCTGAACAACGCCAAGTTGCTGCCCTTCGGCCTCTACGACCGCTGGGTGCCGGCCTTCGCCGAGCTGTACCGACGCAGTGCCGGCTGGACCGATTTCTACGAGCGAGTGGCGGCGCTGGCCGCGCTCGAGCCCATGCAACGCCAGGCGGCTGTGGCCGCGTTGATGCCGGAGAACTCGCCGGTGGCCGCATCGGTCGAATGAACGTGGATTCGCCTGACAGAGGAGGTGTGCGATGAACAGATGGGGATTGGCCGTGTTGCTCGGCCTGCTGGGCAGCGCCGCCGTGGCGGCACCCAAGCCGTGCGAGGAACTCAAGCAGGAGATCGAGGTGAAGATCCAGGCCGCCGGGGTGACCGCCTATACGCTGGAGATCGTGCCGGCCGCCGAGGTGGAGGACCCGAACATGGTGGTCGGCACCTGCGAGAACGGCACGAAGAAGATCGTCTACCAGCGCAACGGGACCTGAGCCTTGCGTTGAATCTCCCGGGTTGAAGCCCGGGCTACCTGCCGAGAGCCCGAGTGCTAGCGCGCGAAGGCCTGGTGCATCTCCGCCAGGGTGGCGAAGTACCAGGCCGGGGCTTCCGCCATCAATTCCTCATGGCTGCCGAAACCGTAGCCGACGCCAATGGCCTGCAGGCCGTTTTCCCGGGCGCCGATCAGGTCGTGCTTGCGGTCGCCGATCATCAGTGTCTCGGCCGGGTCCAGCCCTTCCTCGTCCAGCAGGTGGCGGATCAGCTCCACCTTGTTGGTGCGGGTGCCGTCCAGCTCGCTGCCGTAGATCACCTTGAAGTGCTTGGCGAAATCGAAGTGCCGGGCGATCTCGCGGGCGAACACCGCCGGCTTGCTGGTGGCGATGTACAGGGTGCGGCCCTGCTCGCCGAGCATCCTCAGTAGTTCGGCGACGCCGTCGAACACGCGGTTCTCGTAGAGGCCGGTGACCTTGAAACGGTCGCGGTAGTGGTTCACCGCCTCCCAGGCACGGGGCTCGTCGAAGGCGTAGGTCTGCATGAAGCACTGCAGCAGCGGCGGGCCGATGAAGTGCTCCAGGCGCGCCAGGTCCGGCTCGTGGATATCCAGCTTGCCCAGGGCGTACTGGATCGAGCGGGTGATGCCCTCGCGCGGGTCGGTGAGGGTGCCATCGAGGTCGAAGAGGATGTTCTGCTGGTGCATGGCTTGAGGCGGTCTGTGCTCGGGGGTGGGCAGGATAGCGGGGTTGGCCGACCATGCCGAGCATCTGCTGGGCATGGCCGGCCGGTGGCGTCACTGGTCGTATCCCTCGGCGATATGCAGGTCCTTCAGCTTCACGTAGTTGGCGGCGCTGTAAGTGAAGAAGGCCTTTTCCTTGTCGCTCAGCGGGCGGGCCTGCTTCACCGGGCTGCCGACATAGAGGTAGCCGCTTTCCAGGCGCTTGCCCGGAGGTACCAGGCTGCCGGCGCCGATCACCACCTCGTCTTCCACCACGACGCCGTCCATGACGATGCTGCCCATGCCCACCAGGATGCGGTTGCCCAGGGTGCAGCCGTGCAGGGTGACCTTGTGTCCTATGGTCACATCGTCGCCGACGAGCAGGGGAAAGCCGTCCGGGTTGAAGGGACCGGCGTGGGTGATATGCAGGACACTGCCGTCCTGCACGCTGGTACGTGCCCCGATGCGGATACGGTGCATGTCGCCGCGAATCAGGGCGAAGGGCCAGACGGAGCTGTCATCGCCCAGTTCGACATCGCCGATGACCACGGCGGATCGGTCGACGAAAACCCGCTCGGCCAGCTGTGGAGCGGTGCCCCGGTAGGTTCTTATCGCGCTCATAGAAAGTCCTGTGGCTGCGTTGTGCGCCGATTGTAATTAAGATGAACGCCATCGACCCGGGTTAAACCTCGTGGCGCGTCGGTTGTCCCACTCATCAGGTGCACCCGGCGTAGGACCGTCAAAAATCTGGCAATGTGGCTGGCCGTCTCTGGAAAAGGAGAGAGTCCATGACTACCTTGCGTTTCAGATCCTCTGCGAACAGAACCAAAGTCGCAGCGGCCACGGTAACCCGTGAATCCCTCGAATCCCAGGTCGCCGCCTATCTGCGGCGTGGGGGCAGATCCAGAAGATCGCCCGGGGGGTGAGCGGGATGCCATTGAACGGTTCCTGGCACTTGTCCAGGCGCAGGAAATGATTCAGGAGGGGGCCTTGTGCCCCCTCTCTCTCTTTCCCGGTATCTACGCTCCATCAACCTTTCCAGACGCAACAGGTGAATGCCGTGAGCTCCAGCAATCCCCTCCTTCAGGACTTCGACCTGCCGCCCTACTCCGCCATCCGCCCGGAGCATGTAGAGCCCGCCATCGACACCATCCTCGCTGACAGCCGTGCCGCCATCGACGCGCTGCTCGCCCGCCAGGAAGGCACGCCCACCTGGCAAGGCCTGGTGCTGGCGCTGGACGAACTGGGCGAACGCCTGGGCCGCGCCTGGAGCCCCGTGAGCCACCTCAACGCCGTGTGCAACAGCGCCGAGCTGCGCAGCGCTTACGAGGCCTGCCTGCCCAAGCTGTCCGAGTACTGGACCGAGCTGGGCCAGAACCGCGAACTGTTCCAGGCCTACGAGGCCCTGGCCAGCAGCCCCGAGGCCGCCGGCTTCGACGTGGCGCAGAAGACCATCCTCGAACACGCCCTGCGCGACTTCCGCCTGTCCGGCATCGACCTGCCGAGCGACAAGCAGCAGCGCTATGGCGAAATTCAGATGAAGCTCTCCGAGCTCACCAGCCGCTTCTCCAACCAGCTGCTGGACGCCACCCAGGCCTGGACCAAGCACGTCAGCGACGAAGCCGCACTGGATGGCCTCACCGAATCCGCCCGCGCCCAGATGAAGCAGGCGGCCCAGGCCAAGGGCCTGGACGGCTGGCTGATCAGCCTGGAGTTCCCCAGCTATTACGCGGTGATGACCTACGCCAACGACCGCGCCCTGCGCGAAGAGGTCTACACCGCCTACTGCACCCGCGCCTCCGACCAGGGCCCCAACGCCGGCCAGAATGACAACGGCCCGGTGATGGAGCAGATCCTCGACCTGCGCCAGGAGCTGGCCGCCCTGCTCGGCTTCGGCAGCTACGCCGAACTGAGCCTGGCCACCAAGATGGCCGAGACCAGCGACCAGGTGCTGAGCTTCCTCCGCGACCTGGCCGTGCGCAGCAAGCCCTTCGCCAAGCAGGACCTCGACGAGTTGCGTGCCTTCGCCGCCGAACAGGGCCTGGACGACCTGCAGAGCTGGGACACCGGCTACTACGCCGAGAAGCTGCGTGAGCAGCGCTACAGCATTTCCCAGGAAATCCTCCGCGCCTACTTCCCCATCGACAAGGTGCTCACCGGCCTCTTCGCCATCGTGCAGAAGCTCTACGGCATCGAGATCCGCGAGCTGTCGGGCTTCGACACCTGGCACCCGGACGTGCGCCTGTTCGAGATCAGCGAGAACGGCCAGCACGTCGGCCGTTTCTTCTTCGACCTCTACGCCCGTGCCAACAAGCGCGGTGGTGCCTGGATGGACGGTGCCCGCGACAAGCGCCGCACGTCCGCCGGCACGCTGGTGAGCCCGGTGGCCAACCTGGTGTGCAACTTCACCCCGGCCGTGGGCGACAAGCCCGCGCTGCTGACCCACGATGAAGTCACCACCCTGTTCCACGAATTCGGCCACGGCCTGCACCACCTGCTGACCCGCGTCGAGCACGCCGGCGCCTCCGGCATCAACGGCGTGGCCTGGGATGCGGTCGAGCTGCCCAGCCAGTTTATGGAGAACTGGTGCTGGGAGCCGGAAGGCCTGGCGCTGATCTCCGGCCACTACCAGAGCGGCGAGGCCCTGCCCCAGGACCTGCTGGACAAGATGCTCGCCGCGAAGAACTTCCAGTCCGGCCTGATGATGGTGCGCCAGCTGGAGTTCTCCCTGTTCGACTTCGAGCTGCACGCCACCCACGGCGACGGCCGCAGCGTGCTGGAGGTGCTCGAAGGCATCCGCGCCGAGGTCTCGGTGATGCGCCCGCCGGCCTTCAACCGCTTCGCCAACAGCTTCGCGCACATCTTCGCCGGCGGTTACGCGGCCGGTTACTACAGCTACAAGTGGGCGGAAGTGCTCTCCGCCGATGCCTTCTCCAAGTTCGAGGAAGAGGGCGTGTTCAACCCCGACACCGGCCGCGCCTTCCGCGAGGCCATCCTCGCCCGTGGCGGCTCCCAGGAGCCCATGGTGCTGTTCGTCGACTTCCGCGGCCGCGAGCCCTCCATCGACGCCCTGCTGCGCCACCTCGGCCTGTCCGCGGAGGCCGCATGAGCGAAGGCCCCGTGAACGTCACCAAGAAACGCTTCATCGCCGGTGCCGTGTGCCCGGCGTGCAGCGAGCAGGACCGCATCCAGATGTGGGACGAGGACGGCGTACCGCACCGCCAGTGCGTGGCCTGCGGCTATGCCGATACCCTCAACGCCCAGGGCCAGTCCGTGCCCAAGGAGCTGGGGACGCGGGTCAACAAGGCTGTGCCCAAGCCGGCCGACCCCAAGGTCCAGGGCGTGCAGTTCTTCCCCAATCCCAAGCTGAAGAAACCCAGCGAGTGAATTGAAGGCCAGGGAGGGCCGATGACCCGTCTGATGCTCTGTGGCCTGCTGGCATTGGCCAGCGGCCTTGTCGTCGCCAGCGAAATCACCCGCGAGCCTGCGGCACTGCCCGCGCGTTATGGCGCCGCGTTGCCTCACAGCGCGGCCGACCTGCGGGCCTGGGACCAGGACACCCGCCGTTTCCCACCCGTCGCCCATGCCCTGGACCAGATCGCCGATGGCAGCGAGCCCTGGTTACAGCGCTGGCGTTCGGCAATGGCCCAGGTCCGCCCGACGGAGGCCGTCGCGGTCGAGCGCCTGTGGCAATCGCACTTGCAGTTCAGCGAGCTGTCACCGGCGTTCTGCACCTTCGCCCGGCGCAGCCTGCAAGGGCCGGACGACCTGATCCGCCGCATCGTCTCCGTACCTTTCGCAAAGGGCTGCGCCCAGGCATCGGACCGTCCCTTGCTGTTGCGCCCGGATACGCCGGCCCGCGCGGTGCTGGCGTTCTACGCCGGGCAGGAAGCGCCCTTGCCCGCTTTCGAGCCGCGCCTGGAGCAGGCCGTCACCGCGATGATCCCGAGCGCTGAAGCCTATGAGCTGCGCGCCGCCGCCTTCACCCTCGTGCACCTGAAACAGGCCGAGGCCAACCGTGCGTTGTTGCGCATCCATGGGCGGATCACCGACCAGGACAAGGCCGACCAGGTCGCACTGGCTTTCCTGCGGAGCGACGACCCTCAGGGACGCGCACTGGCGCAGGCGGCCTGCCAGCGTCGCCTGCGCGATCCGATGTGCAGCCCCTCGCCGCACTACGGGGCAGAGGCTCAGGGCGAGGACGAGCCGCACGTCGACAGGGCTCTTGTCGCGCGTCGCATCGCCGAGCTGGCTACCCTCGGCTTCAGCCGGGTGCAGGCGCTCAAGGTGGATGAGCAGGCCAGTGCCGACCCGGAGTTCCTGCTGAGTGCCGCCGACTACCTGTACGGCTTCGACACCGAGACCGGGATGTTCCCCAACCAGCACGATTCGCTGTTGCGGCGCCTGGCGCGCCTGGCCGGGTCGACGCTGCAGGATGTGGTGTTCGAGGAGCGCTACCCGGCGGACGACCAGGGCCCCTACCGGCTGAGTGCCTATGCCGATGGCTCGGTCTATCGCCTGGAAGCGCAGAACTACGGCGACTGGTACGACGTCCAGGCCGTGCTGCAACTGCTGCAGCGAGTCGCCGATGACCGCCGGCTGGACGTGGCATTTGTGCCGCTGGCCAGTGGCGACCAGATGTCGCTGGTGCTGGCCGGCCCCAATGCTGCGGTGAGCGCGGCATTCGAGCGCGGCCTGTTGCAGCGGGCTGAACCGGAGCAGGCGATGGAAAGCGGCAAGGCATTCGAGGCGGAAGTCATCCAGGGGCTGCAGCGCCAGCAGCCTTGAGCGTGGCGCTTATGACAGTGTTAGATTCCGACACCCAGGTGGATCTTCCCCTGCGTGTACAAGGGTTCAGAGAGGGCGTCATGTGGCACTTGGTATGCGGTGACAACGCGGTCGAAGGCGTCGCCTTCGTGCTTGGCGAGGAGGTGGCGCGGCAGTTCCTGCGGGTGCTGCGCGATGACCTCGCCGTCGGCCCGCTGAGCGGCATCGAACAGCCGCCCTGTACCCGCCGTGCCGCCTTCTGGCGCGCGGTATGGCCGGTTGCGGTGCAGCCGGTGCCGGACTTCGAAAGTGGCCTGGGCGAAGACGCCCAATGGCTCGCCGGCCTGGCCGGGCAGAGTCATGCGGTCACCGTCTGGCATGGCGACAGCGCCTCCGAGCAACTGCTGCTGGCCCGCATCGCGGCGGCCCTGGAGCACAGCGAGCTGCCCCTCTGGGAAGTGCCCTGCGGCAGCGGCGACAGCCGCGTGGCCAGCCGCCGCGCGGTGGCCATGCGGGCGCCGGCCGAACTCGCCGAGCTGTACCTGCCCAAACTGGTGGGGCCGGAGCGCCGCCAGCAACTGGCCAACCAGTGGCGTGGCGTACTGGCCGAGGGCGCGGGCATCCGCCGCTGGCGCGAGGGGGCCTTCCAGGGTGAAGACTTCAGCTTTATCGATGCCGACCTGCTGGAGCGCTGCACCCCTGAATGGCGCCCGCTGGGCCGGGTGATGGCCGATGTCATGGGCCATTGCGACGGCTTCTTCGCCACCGACTTCTTCCTCTTCTGGCGCGCTCGGGAACTGGCCGTCCAGGGCCGGGTCCAGATCGAGGGCGAACCCGGTGCCAATGGCTACGGCGGCCTGCAGGTGCGCCTGCCCGGTTGATTCCGGGCTGCACTCATTCCTTCGAGCCGGAGGCTTCATGCACGGACCCGACCCCCGCAACCCGCATCCCATGGCGGGCTTCCCGCAGGTCTGCTTCATCCGCAACACGGTGAACAACCCGCAGATCGAGATCGGCGAATACACCTATTACGACGACCCGGATGACTCGGAGAACTTCGAGCGCAACGTGCTCTATCTCTTCCCCTTCATCGGCGATCGCCTGGTGATCGGGCGCTTCTGCGCCATCGCGCGCGGGGTGAAGTTCATCATGAACGGCGCCAACCACAAGCTCTCCGGCTTCTCCACCTACCCCTTCCAGATCTTCGGCGGTGGCTGGGAGCGGCACATGCCGGAGCTGTCCGAGTTTCCCAACAAGGGCGACACCCTGATCGGCAACGACGTGTGGATCGGCTACGAGGCGCTGATCATGCCCGGGGTGAAGATCGGTGATGGCGCCATCATTTCCTCGCGCTCGGTGGTGACCCGCGACGTGGCGCCCTACAGCATCGTCGGCGGCAACCCGGCCGAACCGCTGAAGCGGCGCTTCCCCGATGAAGTGGTGGAACGCCTGCTCGCCCTGGCCTGGTGGGACTGGCCGGTGGAGAAGATCAGCCGGCACATGGCGGCGATCATGGCCGCCGATCTCGACGCCCTGGAGCGCTGCGCCCGGGAAGGCTGAGGCGAACTGCGTCACTTCCGCCGAGCGGGCACCTTGCCCCGGCGCGGGGCCGGGAGTAGTTTTCCCTGCTGTGCCCCGCTGCACAGGGAGCCGTCGCAGAGGGCGGCAATACAGCAAGGAGACCCCAGGTGCCCACCTTTACCCGCAACAAACTTCCGGTCGTCGGCAGCCTCGAACTGGTGGTCGGCAACGTGCTCAAGCTGAAGCTCAACGGCCTGGGGCCGGGCAAGAAGCATTACCGCATCAAGAGCGCCAACACCTGCCTGGAAGTGAAGCAGGACGCCAACGACCGCCAGAGCGAGCAGAGCATCACCATCAAGGCCCTGCGCGCCTGCCAGTCGGTGCGCGTCGAAGCCTTTTCCGCCGTCGATGACCTGCCCTCGGGCATCCACGTGGTCATCACCGTGCTGGAAGCGCTGACGCTGCCCGATGGCAAGACCGACGAAGGCTGCCTCGCGCGCCTGTTGCTGGCCGAGTCGGTGGTGCCGAAGAACGCGGGAGGCCTGGAGGAGGCGCTGTTCTCCATGCAGCTGATGCGCCAGGTGATCGAGAACCGCATGGCGTTCTCCGAACCGAAGCACTTCGGCAAGCCCGCCAACAAGACCATGACCGGCTTCATCACCGCCCGTGACCCGCTGCAGTTCGAGGGGTTCGGCAACTATCCGGCCATCGGCGCCAAGGAAGGCAAGATCGACAGCTACCTGCGGTTGGCCAACGATGGCAGCGACCTGCGTTTCTCCTTCGTCCGCCAGCATGTGCAGAACGCGCTGGACGTGGCGGCGGGCAAGAGTGTCGCCAAGCCCTACAAGCCGCCGGTCTATGGCTGGATGACCGAAGGCAGCGACCCGGGCGGCTACTTCATCAAGGCGGTGGACAAGGGTGGCCAGACCTTCTTCAGCCTCACCCAGGCCTTTATCGACAACCCCAACAACCCGGGTAAACCGAAGAAATGAACAGCTCACGCCTGGCCGGACTCTTCTCCGGCGCCCTGCTTTTCGTCACCCTCGGTGCCTGCGCGGCCGAGTCCTTCGGCCCGTCGATCTACACCGGCCAGGTGGCGCGTTTCGACATCGCCGAGGACAAGGCCTTCGCCGACCCCGAGCAGGACATGCGCTACCTGCTGGTGCAGGCCAAGCGCAACGACAGCGCCAACCACTTCTGCGTGGTCGGCTACCAGTGGCCGGATGGCAAGCGCAAGGCGGCGGTGCATTGGCAGGAAGGCCAGCGCATCGTCCTGTGGACCGGCAAATCCGGCGTGAGCGATGCGTTCAAGTACGCCGACTCCATGGCCATGGCCAACAGCGTGGACCTCAAGGACGGCCTGGTGGACACCGACGAGCAGCGCTTCGGCAGCAGCTTCCTGCAACTGCGCTCCTCGGCCGAGGGCACCCTCGCCGACTGCAAGGCCCACGGCCGCCAATACCTGATCGAGCCCTTCACCCCGCCGAGCGAGTCCGACGAGGACGAGTAGGGCTTTCCGACGAAAACCGGCTGGCGCAGGACGCTGTAAGAATATACTGTTCATGCATACAGTATTTTCCGGAGCGCCTCGCCATGTCCGTCACCCTCCCGCCCCGTGGCCGGGGCACCGGCAGCAACCCGTTCAACCGTTTCGCCCCGACCCTCTCGGTGGCCGAGGACGACGGCTGGTACCAGGAGGTGCCGCCAACCCGCGCCACCGAAGTGCGCATCGAGACGGCCAAGAGCATCATCGCCCGCAACCAGTCGCCCGACCTGCCCTTCGACCGCTCGATAAACCCCTATCGCGGCTGTGAACACGGCTGCATCTACTGCTATGCGCGGCCCAGCCACGCCTATTGGGACATGTCCCCGGGCATCGATTTCGAAACCCGGCTGATCGCCAAGACCAACGCCGCCGCCCTGCTGGAGCAACAGCTGAGCAAGCCCGGCTACCAGTGCGCGCCCATCGCCCTGGGTGCCAATACCGACCCTTACCAACCCATCGAGCGCGAGCATCGCCTGACCCGGCAGATACTCGAAGTGCTACTGCGCTACCGCCACCCATTGACCATCGTCACCAAGGGCTCGCTGGTGCTGCGCGATCTCGACCTGTTGAGCCAGCTGGCCGAGCAGCGCCTGGTCAAGGTGATGATCAGCCTCACCACCCTCGACGACGAACTCAAGCGCGTGCTCGAGCCCCGCGCCGCCGCGCCCTCCGCGCGCCTGCGGGCGATCCGCGTGCTGCGTGAAAACCGTATTCCGGTGGGCGTGCTCTGCTCGCCGATGATCCCGATGATCAACGACAGCGAGCTGGAAAGCCTGCTGGAAGCCGCCCGCGACGCCGGTGCGCGCAGCGCCTCCTACATGCTGGTGCGCCTGCCCCGGGAGGTGGCGCCGCTGTTCGAGGAGTGGCTGCAGGCCCACTACCCGCAACGGGCTGCCCATGTGATGAGCATCATCCGCCAGTGCCGGGGCGGCGAGGTCTACGACAGCCGCTTCGGCAAGCGCTTCAGCGGTGAAGGCGCCTTCGCCCAGCTGCTGGCCCAGCGCTTCGCCGTCGCCATGCGCCGCCTGGGCCTGGAGAAACGTGGCGACGTGGCGCTGGACTGCTCGCGCTTCTGTCCGCCTGGGGGGCAGATGGCGTTGCTGTGAGCGAAAGGATGGGCGGAAGGGCTTTTGCGGGGCCGAAGTGTGACCGGAACACGCCGAACGGTGTCCTGTAGGGGGTCGGATAAATCCGACTATATCGGTAAAGTAATCCCACTTTCCCCTACAGAGTCCCAAGGCGAACGAGGTCGGCATGAGCGACGAGCACGATACCCCGCAAACCCAGGAAAGCGCTGAAGAAGCGCTGCGCAACATCGTCGAAGGTTTCCAGCGTTTCCGCGATCAGGTCTACCCGGAGCAGGAAGAGCTGTTCAAGCGCCTGGCCCATGAGCAGAAACCCCGCGCCATGTTCATCACCTGCGCCGACTCGCGAATCGTCCCGGAACTGATCACCCAGAGCTCCCCCGGCGACCTGTTCGTCACCCGCAACGTCGGCAACGTGGTACCGCCCTACGGGCAGATGAACGGTGGCGTTTCCACCGCCATCGAGTTCGCCGTCATGGCCCTCGGCGTGCACCACATCATCATCTGCGGCCACTCCGACTGCGGCGCCATGAAGGCGGTGCTCAACCCCGAGCAGCTGGAGCGCATGCCCACCGTCAAGGCCTGGCTGCGCCATGCCGAAGTGGCCCGCACCGTGGTCGCCGAGAACTGCGGCTGCGCCAACCACGAAACCCTCGGTGTGCTCACCGAGGAGAACGTGGTGGCCCAGCTCGACCACCTGCGCACCCACCCCTCGGTGGCGGCGCGCCTGGCCAGCGGCCAGCTGTTCATCCATGGCTGGGTCTACGACATCGAGACCGCCGCCATCCGCGCCTACGACGCCGAGAGCGGTCGCTTCCGCACCATCGGTGATGGCCCGCTGCCGATGGCCACGCCCCGCGCCCGCTACCTGTGAGCCCCGGCGCCCCGGCTGCGGCCGGGGCGCCGTCCGTTCCCTTCCTTCCTCTCGTGGCTGCGCTTTCGCTGCGTCGAACTTCTGCACGGTCGTCCCATCACCAGTCCGGGCTGGCAGACTGCTATCGGCCATTCGTCTGTAATGCTCATTCCAGAGCGGTTTCTTCAGTTTGAGTTAAGTCTGCGCGCCTAAGGTTTTTCTCCATCCCGACCGCCCGGTCGGGTTGCAATCTGCCATCAAGCGGCAGGTCACGAGGGCCATCGGCCCGCTCGGAACGCAAACAGGAGAAACCATGAACCAGGACATCCGCAGCATCCCGCCCGCCCCCTCCGACGACATCGACGCCCAGGCCGCCTTCGACACCCTTGTGCAGGGCTGCCGGCGCTTTCGCGAGGAGACCTTCCCCCGGCAACGCGCCCTCTTCCAGCAGCTGGCGCAGCGCCAGTCGCCGCGGGCCATGTTCATCACCTGCGCCGACTCGCGGGTGGCCCCTGAGCTGATCACCCACAGCGCGCCGGGCGATCTCTTCGTTACCCGCAACGTCGGCAACCTGGTGCCGCCCTACGGCCAGATGAACGGTGGCGTCTCCACCGCCATCGAGTACGCGGTCATGGCCCTGGGCGTGCAGCACCTCATCGTCTGCGGCCATTCCGACTGCGGCGCCATGAAGGCGGTGCTGGCCCCGGAATCCCTGAACGGCATGCCCACCGTCAGCGCCTGGCTGCGCCACGCCGAGGTGGCCCGCAGCCTGGTGGAACGCAACTGCGATTGCGTGGGCCACGATGCCCTCGGCGTGCTCACCGAGGAGAACGTGGTGGCCCAGCTCGACCACCTGCGCACCCATCCGGCGGTGGCCGCGCGCCTGGCCGCCGGCCAGCTGTTCATCCACGGCTGGGTCTACGACATCGAGACCGCCGCCATCCGCGCCTACGACGCCGAGGCCGGCCGCTTCCGGCCGCTGGAGCAAGGCCGCGCCGCCATGGCGACACCGCGCCCGCGCTACCTGGCGTCCTGACGCCCCTCCCCATACGCCGTGGCGGCCGAGACCGCCGCGCGTCCCCCTTTCGTGCCGCAGGAGATCGCGACATGCGCCTTGCTTCCCTTCAATCCACGCTACCCCGGGACCTGCTGGCCTCGGTGGTGGTCTTCCTCGTCGCCCTGCCACTGTGCATGGGCATCGCCATCGCCTCCGGCATGCCGCCGGCCAAGGGCCTGATCACCGGCATCGTCGGCGGCCTGGTGGTCGGCTGGCTGGCGGGCTCGCCGTTGCAGGTCAGCGGGCCGGCGGCGGGCCTCGCCGTGCTGGTCTTCGAGCTGGTGCGCGAGCACGGCATGGCCATGCTCGGGCCGATCCTGGTGCTGGCCGGGCTGTTGCAGCTGTGCGCAGGCCGCCTGCGCCTGGGCTGCTGGTTCCGGGTCACGGCGCCAGCGGTGGTCTACGGCATGCTCGCCGGCATCGGCGCGCTCATCGTGATGTCGCAGGTGCATGTGATGTTCGATGCCAGGCCCCACGCCTCGGGTCTGGAGAACCTGCTGGCGTTCCCCGAGACGCTGATCAACGCGCTCGCCCAGGTCGGTTCCGGCGGCGGCCTGGCCGCCGCGGCGCTGGGCCTGGGCACCATCGCCTGCATGTGGGGCTGGGAGCGCTGGCGCCCGCAGTCGCTGCGTTTCCTGCCCGGCGCGCTGATCGGTGTCAGCCTGGCGACCTTGGCCAGCCTGGCCCTGGCGCTCGATGTGCAACGGGTGACGGTGCCGGCCACCCTGGGCGAAGCCATCGACTGGCTGCGACCGGCCGACCTGCTCGGCCTGGCCGACCCGCAGATCCTTTTGGCGGCGCTGGTGGTGGCCTTCGTCGCCAGTGCCGAGACGCTGCTTTCCGCCGCCGCCGTAGACCGCATGCACGCTGGGCCGCGCTCCGACCTGGACCGCGAGCTGTCGGCCCAGGGCGTGGGCAACCTGCTCTGTGGCGTACTCGGCGCGCTGCCCATGACCGGGGTGATCGTGCGCAGCTCGGCCAACGTCCAGGCCGGCGCCCGCACGCGCTTGTCCGCCGTGCTGCACGGTGCCTGGCTGCTGGCTTTCGTGGCGCTGTTGCCGGCGGTACTGCAGAGCATCCCGGTGGCCGCCCTGGCCGGCGTGCTGGTGTTCACCGGCTTCAAGCTGGTGGATGCCAAGGCCATGCGCAGCCTCTCGCGCTACGGTCGCGCACCCTTGCTGATCTATGCCGCCACGGCACTGGGCATCGTCGCCTTCGACCTGCTCAGCGGCGTGCTCATCGGCTTCGCCCTGACCCTGGCCAAGCTGGCCTGGAAGGCTTCGCGCCTGAAAGTCGCCCTGGTGCAGGGTGCCCCCGGCGAGGCCGAGCTGCGCCTGGCCGGCGCCGCTACCTTCCTGCGGGTGCCGCAGCTGGCGCGGGTGCTGGAGGGGGTGGAGCCGGGCACGCGGCTGCAGGTGCCGCTGGATAACCTCAGTTACATCGACCATGCCTGCATGGAACTGCTGGAGGATTGGGGGCGCGCCGCGCAGCGCCAGGGTGGGGCCCTGCAGATCGAGCCCTGTGCCCTGAACCGGCGCCTGGAGGGACGGCTGCTCAGCCTGCGCGGCCGCGCCGTCTGAAGATCAGCTGGCGGCGCGTTGTGCCTGGTCCAGCTGCAGTTCGACGCCGAGCTGGCGCGAGAGGCAGGGCCAGCGCTTCCACGCCGCTTCCACCTTTGGGTCGTGCAGCCTGTCGCGGTAGTGCTGCACCGAGGCGCGCTCGAACACTGCCTCGTCGAGCATGCCGTCCACTGCATGGTGCACGGCTTCGTCCAGCTGGTTGGCGAAGGGTTCGCCGATCAGCCGGTGGGCGATGAGGTTGGCCACGGTGGTGTCCAGGGGGATCAGCGGTTCGCCGAGGTGGGCGATGTAGCGGTCGTTGACTTCCTCCACCAGGCGGTGGGCGAGGTAGGCCTCGTCAAGCAGGCCGTCCAGGCCCTCGTGGCCTTCCACCATGCTCGGCGGCTGCAGGAAGAACTGCTCGGCCACCTTCAGCACCGGCTTCACCTGGGCCTCGATACCGGCTTCGCGGGCGACATTGGCGGCAGCATCGAGCACGTCCGGCACCTGTTCGATATAAGCGCTGACGAAGCGCGCCAGCACGCCCTGGGCGTCGTCGTCGGGCAGGCGGATGGCGGGGTGGAGGCGGTCCAGCTGGGTGGAGAGGATGCGCGCCAGGTGCCCGCTCCGGGCTTCCTGTTCGTGGGCTCGCTGGATGAGTTCGCGCAGGGCGAGGGTATTCATGACTGCTCCTGGATAGGACATGGATCGAAGGGAGGGGAAGACACAACTTAGCTCGCCTCGGCGGCCAGCTAAGACCCGATTGTCATAATGCCGCAATGCTTATGCATGGTCGCGATAACGGGCACCGCGCGCTCCCGCCAACCCCGCGCCAGCCGTGGCGTTTAGGACAAGGCTTGCGGCCCTTGCGCCAATTTTCCCATCGCGTTGCCAGCTTCAAGTCGGTGTCTATACTCCGACTCGAAAGGCGATACCTGATGACACCCGACTGTGCACCACGTGCTGAAGGTCGGCCGTTAAAGTCAGCCGTATTAACGACCGCTCCCTTAGCCGCTGGCCCAGCCGGCGGGATAACAAGAACGATAAGGGGAACCCGCAATGATGCGACATCCACGAGTCTGGATGGGACTCCTGCTGTGGTCGATTTTCAGCCAGGCGCAGGCCGCCTGGACCGTCAACATGACGCCCGGTGCCACCGAGGTCAGTCGTACCGTTTTCGATCTGCACATGACCATCTTCTGGATCTGCGTCGTCATCGGCGTGATCGTGTTCGGTGCCATGTTCTGGTCGATGATCATCCACCGTCGCTCCACCGGCCAGGAGCCGGCGCATTTCCACGAGAGCACCACGGTGGAGATCCTCTGGACGGTCGTGCCCTTCGTCATCCTGGTGCTGATGGCGATACCTGCCACCAAGACCCTGATCGACATCTACGACAGTTCCGAATCCGAGCTGGATATCCAGGTCACCGGCTACCAGTGGAAGTGGAACTACAAGTACCTGGGCCAGGACGTCGAATTCTTCAGCAACCTCGCCACCCCCGCCGAGCAGATCCACAACAAGGCGGAGAAGGACGAGCACTACCTGCTGGAGGTGGACGAGCCGCTGGTGATCCCGGTGGGCACCAAGGTGCGCTTCCTGATCACCGCCGCCGACGTCATCCACTCCTGGTGGGTACCGGCGCTGGCGGTCAAGCGTGACGCCATCCCCGGCTTCGTCAACGAAGCCTGGACACGCATCGACAAGCCCGGCATCTACCGCGGCCAGTGCGCCGAGCTGTGCGGCAAGGACCACGGCTTCATGCCCATCGTGGTCGAGGCCAAGTCCAAGGAGGACTTCGCCAAGTGGCTCGCCGGCCGCAAGGAAGAGGTGGCCAAGCTCAAGGAGCTGACCGACAAGGAGTGGACGCTCGAAGAGCTCACCGCCCGTGGCGACAAGGTCTACCACACCACCTGCGCCGCCTGTCACCAGGCCGAGGGCCAGGGCATGCCGCCCATGTTCCCGGCGCTCAAGGGCTCGAAGATCGCCACCGGGCCGAAGGAAGACCACCTCAGCATCGTCTTCCACGGCAAACCCGGCACCGCGATGGCCGCCTTCGGCAAGCAGCTGTCGGAAGTCGATATCGCCGCCGTCATCACCTACGAACGCAACGCCTGGGGTAACGCCAAGGGCGACATGGTGACGCCGAAAGAAGTGCTTGCGCTCAAGCAAGCCGAGGAGAAATGACATGAGTGCAGTGATCGACCACGATCATGCCGGGCATGATCACCACCACGGCCCGGCCAAGGGCCTGATGCGCTGGGTGCTCACCACCAACCACAAGGACATCGGCACCATGTACCTGTGGTTCGCCTTCGCCATGTTCCTCCTCGGGGGTTCCATGGCGATGGTGATCCGCGCCGAGCTGTTCCAGCCCGGGCTGCAGATCGTCGAACCGGCCTTCTTCAACCAGATGACCACCATGCACGGCCTGATCATGGTCTTCGGCGCGGTGATGCCGGCCTTCGTCGGCCTGGCCAACTGGATGATCCCGCTGATGGTCGGCGCGCCGGACATGGCCCTGCCGCGCATGAACAACTTCAGCTTCTGGCTGTTGCCCGCCGCCTTCGGCCTGCTCATCAGCACCCTGTTCACCGCCGGCGGCGGGCCCAACTTCGGCTGGACCTTCTACGCGCCGCTGTCCACTACCTACGCGCCGGAGAGCGTCACCTACTTCATCTTCGCCATCCACCTGATGGGCATCAGCTCGATCATGGGCGCGATCAACGTGATCGCCACCATCCTCAACCTGCGTGCCCCAGGCATGACCCTGATGAAGATGCCGCTGTTCGTCTGGACCTGGCTGATCACCGCCTTCCTGCTTATCGCGGTGATGCCGGTGCTGGCGGGCTGCGTGACCATGATGCTGATGGACATCCACTTCGGCACCAGCTTCTTCAGCGCGGCCGGCGGCGGCGACCCGGTGCTGTTCCAGCACGTGTTCTGGTTCTTCGGCCACCCCGAGGTGTACATCATGATCCTGCCCGCCTTCGGCGCGGTCAGCTCGATCATCCCGGCCTTCGCGCGCAAGCCGCTGTTCGGCTACACCTCGATGGTCTACGCCACGGCCTCCATCGCCTTCCTTTCCTTCATCGTCTGGGCGCACCACATGTTCGTGGTCGGCATCCCGCTGACCGGCGAGCTGTTCTTCATGTACGCCACCATGCTGATCGCCGTGCCCACCGGGGTGAAGGTGTTCAACTGGGCCAGCACCATGTGGCAGGGCTCGATGACCTTCGAGACACCGATGCTGTTCGCGGTGGCCTTCGTCATCCTCTTCACCATCGGCGGCTTCTCCGGGCTGATGCTGGCCATCGCCCCGGCGGACTTCCAGTACCACGACACCTACTTCGTGGTGGCCCACTTCCACTACGTGCTGGTGCCCGGCGCCATCTTCGGCATCTTCGCCTCGGCCTATTACTGGCTGCCGAAGTGGACCGGCCACATGTACGACGAGACCCTCGGCAAGCTGCATTTCTGGATGAGCTTCATCGGCATGAACATGGCGTTCTTCCCCATGCACTTCGTGGGGCTGGCCGGCATGCCGCGACGCATCCCGGACTACAACCTGCAGTTCGCCGACTTCAACATGATCTCCTCCATCGGCGCCTTCACCTTCGGCGCCACCCAGCTGCTCTTCCTGTTCATCGTCATCAAGTGCATCCGTGGCGGCAAACCCGCACCGGCCAAGCCATGGGACGGTGCCGAAGGGCTGGAGTGGACCGTGCCCTCGCCGGCGCCGTACCACACCTTCAGCACCCCGCCGGAGGTGAAGTGAGATGAGCGGGGAACTGAACAATCGCCGCCTGATTCCACGCCTGCTGGTGCTGGTGGTGGCGATGTTCGGCTTCGGTTTCGCCCTGGTGCCGATCTACGAAGTGATGTGCGTGGCCTTCGGCATCAACGGCAAGACCAATGCCTCCGCCTACGAAGGCAGCCAGGCGCTGGACGAGCAACGCCAGGTGCGGGTGCAGTTCCTCGCCACCAACTCGGCGGACATGACCTGGGAATTCCGCTCCAAGGCGGACGACCTGGTGGTGCACCCGGGGCCAGCAACGAGATGCTGTTCATCGCCCACAACACGACGGACAAGCCCATGACCGCCCAGGCGGTGCCGAGCATCTCGCCGTCCAAGGCTGCCGCGTACTTCCACAAGACCGAATGCTTCTGCTTCACCCAGCAGGTCCTGCAACCGGGCGAGCGCATCGAAATGCCGGTGCGCTTCATCGTCGACCGCGACCTGCCGCCCGACGTGCACCACCTGACACTCGCTTACACGCTGTTCGATATCACGGCCCGCAAGCCCCCGGTCGCCAAGACCGGCAGCTGACGCGCCGACAAGGAGAACAACAACGATGGCAAGTCACGAGCAGTATTACGTTCCCGCCCAGAGCAAATGGCCGATCATCGCCACCATCGGCATGCTCGTCACCGTCTACGGCCTGGGCACCTGGTTCAACGACCTCAAGGCCGCCCGCCCGGATTCCAACGGCCCGCTGATCTTCTTCGTCGGCGCCCTGTGCCTGGCGTACATGCTGTTCGGCTGGTTCGGCGCGGTGATCAAGGAAAGCCGCGGCGGGCTCTACAGCCCGCAGATGGACCGCTCGTTCCGCTGGGGCATGAGCTGGTTCATCTTCTCCGAGGTGATGTTCTTCGCCGCCTTCTTCGGCGCGCTGTTCTACGTGCGCACCTGGGCCGGTCCCTGGCTCGGCGGCGAGGGCGACAAGGGTGTGGCCAACATGCTCTGGCCCAACTTCCAATACACCTGGCCGCTGCTCAACACCCCCGACCCGAAACTCTTCCCCGGGCCCAAGGAGGTGATCGACCCCTGGCACCTGCCGCTGATCAACACCCTCCTGCTGGTGTCCTCCAGTTTCACCGTGACCTTCGCCCACCACGCGCTGAAGAAGGCCAACCGCAAGCTGCTGAAGATCTGGCTGGCGCTGACCATCCTCCTCGGCGTGGCCTTCCTCGCCCTGCAGGCCGAGGAATACATCCACGCCTACACCGAACTGGGCCTGACCCTCGGCTCGGGCATCTACGGCGCCACCTTCTTCATGCTCACCGGCTTCCACGGCGCCCACGTGACCATGGGCACGCTGATTCTCACGGTGATGCTGGTGCGCATCCTGCGCGGGCACTTCGACGCCGACCACCACTTCGGCTTCGAAGCCGCCAGCTGGTACTGGCACTTCGTCGACGTGGTCTGGGTGGGGCTGTTCATCTTTGTGTATGTGCTTTGAAAAAGCAGCTGGAAGCCGGAAGCGGGAAGCCCGAAGCAGTTCTTCTTCCAGCTTCTGGCTTCAAGCTTCCAGCTCTGGTTACCAGGTCGTATGCGACACCAGTTGGCCGCTGTAGAAGCCCCAGGCGACGAGGCCGAGGGTGAGAGCGGCAAGGACGACACGGACGGTGAGGGCGTTGACCACGCGTGAACCGCGGCCCTCGTCCTTGACCAGGAAGAACAGGCCGCTGAACAGGCTGACCACGGTGGCCAGCAGCATGAAAACGATAAGCGCCTTGAGCATGGGCGAATCCGGGGCAAGGGGGACGTTGTGCAGTATAGCCAGAGCTTTCCAGGCTCCAGGCCACGTCGGTTGAGGGCCTTCCGCCCCGGCCTCGTGCCCACCCTCGTGGTGCTGGCGCTGCTGCCCCTGCTCGTCGGCCTGGGCGTCTGGCAACTGTCCCGCGCCGAGGAGAAGCGCCAGCTGCTGGCCGGCTACGAAGCGCGTCGCAGCGCCGAACCCATCGCCATCACCGAACTCGAACGCCTGCCCGATCCGGCCTATGTGCGGGTGCGCCTGCAGGGCAGTTTCGATGACCAGCACAGCCTGCTGCTGGACAGCCGCATTCGCGCCGGCAAGCCCGGCGTCGAACTGCTGCAACCCTTCTACGACCAGGCCAGCGGGCTTTGGCTGCTGGTCAACCGGGGCTGGCTGCCCTGGCCGGACCGGCGCACCCCGCCGCAATTCGACACCCCGCACCAGCCCCTGGCCCTCGACGCCTGGGTCTATGTGCCGCCCGGCGCCGCCTTCGAGCTCAAGCACGTGGAAAGCGCCGAGTGGCCGCAACTGATCAACCAGGTCGAGCCACGTGCCCTGTGGCAGAAGCTCGGCCGTGGCGGCCTGCCCTTCGAGCTGCGCATCGAGCCCGGTTTCGCCGCCTATGAAGCCGACTGGCCGGTGGTGGCCATGGGGCCGGAAAAACACCTCGGTTACGCGGTGCAGTGGTTCGCCATGGCGGCGGCCCTCTGCGCCCTCTTCACCTATTTCGGTTTTCGCCAAGCACGGGAGTTAACGGATGAATCCAGCCCTCGCTCTGCCTGATACGCCGCCGCGCCGTACGCGCGGGCGCCTGCAGCTGCTGCTGATCCTCGCGGTGGTACTCGGCCCCATGGTGCTGGCCTCGGCCATGTACAAGCTGCGCTTCTGGGTGCCGGAGGGGCGCAGCTACCACGGCGCGCTGATCGGCAACGGCCAGACCCGCGCCGACCTCGGCGTGCAGGGCGCCGGGGAGCCTGCGCTGTGGCAGCTGCTGGTCACCGCCCCCCAGGCTTGCGAGGCCGACTGCCAGCAACTGGTGTACGTCGCTCGGCAGATCCACATCGGCCTGGGCCGCGAGGCCGAGCGCGGCAGCCACGCCTTCGCCGCCGCGCAGCCGCTGTCGGCGGACTACCAGCAAACCCTGGAGCGCGAATACCCGCGCCTGCAGCGCTACACGCTGGACCCGGCGGCCTATGGCAAGGCGGTGGAAAGCGACGTCACCGGCCCGCAGCTGTGGATCGTCGACCCCCATGGCAACCTGGTGCTGCGCTACGACGCGAAGATCAAGGGCAAGCAGATCCTCAACGACCTGCGGCACCTCATGAAGCTCTCGAATATAGGTTGAGGGCAGCGGCAAGCTGCAAGTTACAAGCTGCAAGAGGCCTGCTCTTCCCTTGTCGCTTGAGGCTTGAAGCTTGCAGCTGAGAAAACGGAGCTCTCCACATGCAACGATCTTTTCGTCCCGGTTTCTACCTCGCGGTGCTGGCCACCGCGCTGGCTGTGGTGGTGGTGCTGCTGGGCGCCTACACCCGGTTGACCCATGCCGGCCTCGGTTGCCCCGATTGGCCGGGGTGCTATGGCTTTATCAGCGTGCCCAAGACCGAAGCCCAGCTGGCCCACGCCGAGGTGCATTTCCCCGAGGCGCCGGTGGAGGCCGACAAGGGCTGGAACGAGATGATCCACCGCTACTTCGCCGGCACCCTGGGCCTGGCCATCCTCGGCCTTGCCGTGCATGCCCTGGTGCGGCGCGGGCGTGATGGGCAGCCGCACAAGTTGCCGCTGCTGCTGCTCGGCGTGGTCATCGCCCAGGCCGCCTTCGGCATGTGGACGGTGACCCTCAAGCTCTGGCCCCAGGTGGTCACCGCGCACTTGCTCGGCGGCTTCACCACCCTGGCGCTGCTGTTCCTCCTCAGCCTGCGCCTGTCCGGCGCCTTCGCCCCGTTGCAGCTGCCCGCGCGGCTGCGCTACCTGGCGACCCTCGGGTTGCTGCTGGTGATCGGGCAGGTCGCCCTCGGCGGCTGGGTCAGCTCCAACTACGCGGCGGTGGCCTGTGTCGACCTGCCCACCTGCCACGGCCAGTGGTGGCCGGAGATGGACTTCGCCAACGGCTTCCACCTCAGCCAGCACATCGGCCCCAACTACCTGGGCGGGCAGCTGGACAGCGACGCCCGCACCGCCATCCACATGACCCACCGCCTCGGCGCCCTGGTGGTGACCCTCACCCTGCTGGTGCTCGCCTGGCGCCTGCGTGCCGCCGGCCTCGGCCGCCTCGCTGTGCTGGTGCTCGGCGCCCTGGCGCTGCAGGTGGGGCTGGGCATCAGCAACGTGATCTTCCACCTGCCGCTGCCCGTGGCAGTGGCCCACAACGGCGGCGGTGCGCTGCTGCTGTTGACCCTGGTGCTGGTGAATTACCGCGTGCGTGCGCCGGCCCTGGCCGCCGCCCCCGCGACCACGGCTCTCCGGCTGCACGCCGGCAAGCCTGCCTGAACACAAGAAGAAGGAGAGACGCCATGGCCACTCTGCTCAGCGAACGCGAGGCCCGGGTCCACGCCAGCTGGCGCGATTACCTGGAACTGACCAAGCCCAAGGTGCTGGTGCTGATGCTCATCACCTCCCTGGTGGGGATGTTCCTCGCCACCCGCGCGGGCGTGTCCTGGGAGGTGCTGATCTTCGGCAACCTCGGCATCGCCCTGTGCGCCGGGTCGGCGGCGGCGGTGAACCACGTGGTGGACCGGCGCATCGACTCGATCATGGCGCGCACCCTCAAGCGCCCGGTGGTCAACGGCCGCGTCTCGCCGGTCGCCGCACTGGTGTTCGCCCTGCTCCTGGCGGTGGCCGGGCAGGTGATGCTGCTGCACTTCACCAACGAGCTCACCGCCTGGCTGACCCTCGCCTCGCTGCTGGGTTACGCGGTGATCTACACCGGCTTTCTCAAGCGCGCCACGCCGCAGAACATCGTCATCGGCGGCCTCGCCGGCGCCGCCCCGCCGATGCTCGGCTGGGTCGCGGTCACCGGGCACCTGTCCGCCGAGCCGCTGCTGCTGGTGCTGATCATCTTCGCCTGGACCCCGCCGCACTTCTGGGCCCTGGCCATCCACCGCAAGGAGGAATACGCCAAGGCCGACATCCCCATGCTGCCGGTGACCCACGGCGAGCACTACACCAAGGTGCACATCCTGCTCTACACCCTGGTGATGTTCGCCGTGAGCCTGCTGCCCTACGCCATCCACATGAGCGGCCTGCTCTACCTGGTCTGCGCCATCGGCCTGGGCGGGCGCTTCCTGCAATGGGCCTGGGTGCTCTACCGCGACAGCCGACCGCACGCCGCGATCAAGACCTTCAAGTACTCTATCGCCTACCTGTTCCTGCTGTTCATCGCCCTGCTGGTGGACCACTACCTGCTGCTGAACATCTGACTCCAAAGGCTGTTACACCGCGGACCGTGCCATCGGCACGCTTCGCGGTTAGTCTTGCCGCCACCGAAATCCCCGAGTGAAGACCGCCCATGACCCGTGTGCAGAAAACCGTATTCGTCCTCATCGCCCTGGTGGCGCTGGTGCTCGGCCTGACCGTGCACAAGGTGCTCAACAACCAGCGCCAGGCCGACCCGACCCAACTGCTCGACGCCGGCATCGTGCTGCTGCCGCAGAGCCGCACCCTGCCGTCCATCAGCCTCACCGACCAGGACGGCAAGCCGGTGGCGGTCAACGAACTCAAGGACAAATGGAGCCTGCTGTTCTTCGGCTACACCTTCTGCCCGGACATCTGCCCCACCACCCTGGCGCAGATGCGCGAGCTCAAGGGCCTGCTGCCGGAGGCGGCGCGCAACAACCTGCGCGTGGTGCTGGTCAGCGTCGACCCCAACCGCGACACCCCGCAGCAGCTCAAGCAGTACCTGGGCTACTTCGACCCGGCCTTCGTCGGCTACACCGGCGAACTGGCCGCGATCCAGAAGCTGGCCAACGCCGTGAGCATTCCCTTCATCCCGGCTGACACCAGCAAGGAAAACTACACCGTCGACCACAGCGGCAACCTGGTGGTGATCGGCCCGGACGGCACCCAGCGCGGCTTCATCCGTGCGCCGCTGAACAACCAGAAGCTCAAGGACCAGTTGCCCACCCTGCTGGCACCGGCCAGCTGAGAAGTTTCTTTCTCAATTGCAACCGATTCTCAATAAAAATAAGATGGCGCTCCCTCACCCTCCGCCTGTCAGGGAGCGCGCTTGTCGGAGCCCGATCTCAAGAGCCTTTTCATCAAGCATGCGAAGGCCCTGCAAAGCCTGTTGACGCGCAAGGTGCGCGACCCGCAGCTGGCCGCCGACCTGGTCCAGGAGAGCTTCCTGCGCCTGGCCGAACAGCGCGGCAAGGAACGCATCGACAACAGCCCCGCGTACCTCTACCGCACCGCCCACAACCTGATGATCGATCACGCCCGGCAGCAGTCGCGGCGCAAGACCGAGTCGGTGCCCCACGAGGCGCTGGAGGAAATAGTCGAAGAACGCCCCGGCCTCGACGAAGAAGCCGCCGAGGCCCAGCACATGCACCGGCTGCGCGAGGCGGTGGCGGAACTGCCGCCGCGCACCCGTGAAATCTTCCGCCTCAACCGCCTCGAAGGCCTGACCCACGCCGAGGTCGCCCGGCAGCTGGATATCTCCGACAGCTCAGTGCAGAAGCACCTGTCCAAGGCCCTGGCGCATGTCATGCAGCGCCTGCAAACCGGCGCTTCGAGCGAAAGATGACAAATGGTTTACCGAATATCGGCCCCTCAGACGTCAGCATTCCTATAACGAGAACTCGAGAGACCGCCGTGATCAGCCACGACCTGCGCGAGCAGGACATCCGCGAGCAAGCCGCCGACTGGGCCATCCGCCTCAGCGCCGGGGCCCTGGACGCCGAACAGGCGCAGGCCCTGGCCCGCTGGCAGGCCGAAGACCCGCGCCATGGGCCGGCGCTGCAGTTCGCCCAGCGCACCTGGGCGGACCTCGCGCGCCTGGGCGAGATGCCCGCGCCCGCGTATGCGCCCGCCGGCCAGGCGCTGCCCCGGGCACGGCCGCAGCAGCCGGCCCGCCGGCGTCCGCGCCTGCGCTGGGCGGCCAGTGCTGCCGCCGTGTTGCTGCTGGCCGGGCTCGGCGTCGAGCAGGGCAAGCAACTGCTGCTGCCCCTGCTCGCCGACCATGCCACCGCCAAGGGCGAGATACGCCAGGTGCAGTTGCCGGACGGCAGCCGTGTGGAGTTGGATACCCGCAGCGCCATCGACCTGGCCTTCAGCGATACCGAACGCCGGGTGCGCCTGCTCGGCGGCGACGCCTACTTCACCGTGGCGCCCCTGGGGCCCAACGAATCGCGGCCCTTCGTGGTCGAGAGCGCCGGGGGCACGACGCGCGCCCTCGGCACCCAGTTCCTGGTCAGCCAGGACGACGAGCAAGGCGCCTGGGTCGGGGTCACCGAGCACAGTGTCGCCGTCGCCCTGGAGCGCGCGCCCGATCGGGGCCCCCGCGAGCAGGTGCTCCGGGAGGGCCAGAGCGCCCGCTATGACGCCCGTGGCGGTATCCAGCCCCTGGCCGCCCGCGACCTGCAACGGGCCACCAGCTGGCGCCGTGGCGTGCTGGTGTTCGAGCGCGTGCCCCTGGAGCAGGTCGCCGAGCAGCTCAACCGTTATCGCCCCGGCCGCGTGCTGATCACCGACTCGGCCCTGGCCCGTCGCGAGGTCAGCGGCGTGTTCCGCCTCGACATCCTCGACGAGGCCCTGGACACCCTCACCCACGAACTCAAGGTCAGCCGTCTCGACCTGCCCGGCGTCACCTTCCTCTACTGACCTGGAAGCCCGCTCCGCGCGGCTTCCAGCGTTCCCCTGAAAAAAATCGCAAAAAAACCTTACTGAGTTTTCCCGACTGGTTCGTCTTGGTGATGAGAGTGATTTTCATTCACCAAACAATAAACACAGCCATAAGGAAAACCGATGAACGCATACAAGGGGCCGGGCCAGCGATTCCGTCGTGCGCTGCTCGCCTTGGGGGAAGCTGGATGCTGGCCTGCGCTGGGGAGCTGCAGGCCGTCGAATCCGCTCCGGCGACGGCGCAGGCGCAACAGGCACTGGTCGCCTTCGACATTCCGGTGCAGCCGCTGAGCAGCGCGGTGCTGACCTTCGCCGAACAGTCCGGCGTGCAGGTGATCTTCGACGCCGCCCTGCTGGAAGGGCTGCAGGGCAACGCGGTGCGTGGCCGCCTGGAAATCCGCGAAGGCCTGCAGGCGCTGCTGCGCGGCCACCCGGTGAGCTACAGCTTCAGCTCGCCGCGCCAGGTCAGCCTGACCCGCACCTACGCCGATGCCGGCAGTGTGATGCAACTGGGCGCCACCCATGTGCAGAGCCAGGCCGACGCCAACGACTGGATGTACCGCACGCCGCGTTCGGTGGCGGTGATCGGCCGCGAGCAGATCGACCGCAACCCGCCGCGCCACGCCGCCGACATGCTCGAGGAAACCTCCGGCGTGTACAGCATCGTCAGCCAGCAGGACCCGGGCCTGTCGGTGAACATCCGTGGGCTGCAGGACTTCGGCCGGGTCAACATGTCGATCGACGGCGCCCGCCAGAACTTCCAGCAGAGCGGCCACCAGCAGCGCAACGGCGAGGTGCTGGTGGACACCGAACTGCTGACCCAGGTGGACATCGAGAAGGGCCCGACCTCGGGCATGGGCGGCGCCGGGGTGATCGGCGGCATCGCCAACTTCCGCACCCTCAACGTCGAGGACGTGCTGCTGCCCGGCCATGACTACGGCGCGCGCCTGCGCGGTACCACCGGCCTGGGCGGCTACGACAACGGCACGAACTTCATCGGCAGCGCCGCCTTCGCCCTCGACGAAGACCTGTGGAGCCTGCTGATGGCCCACAGCGAAAAGCACCTGGGCGAGTACGAGCCGGGCCAGCGCGGCAAGTCCGGCGCCGAGAACCAGCTGGGCCTCGACGCCCAGCCGGGCAAGCCGACCTTCGTCAAGTTCACCAACCAGATGCAGCGCTCCGACCTGTTCAAGCTCGGCCTCAAGCTGGCGCCGGACCAGACGCTGGGCTTCAGCTACCTGGAAAGCCGCGTCAGCTACGACAACGCCAGCATGGCCAACGCCCTGAGCACCGATACCTGGCGCAAGACCGGCGAGGACAGGCTGACCAACAAGCTCTACAGCCTCGACTACAGCTACACCCCGGACAACCCGCTGATCGACCTGCAGGCCAAGCTCTACTACGGCACCACCCGTAACGAGCAAGACGTCTACAAGGGCAACCCGCCCGCCAACTACCCCACCGACTACTGCGACGTGCCGCGCTCGACCGCGACCTGGGAGCGCAACTGCGCACCGGCGTATTCGATCACCCACCGCACCGACACCTGGGGTGCGCAATTGCAGAACACCTCGACCTTCGAGCTGGATGAGCGCTCGGTGGTCACCGCCAACTACGGCATGGAATATTTCGAGGACAAGACCAAGCCCGAAGCCGGCCTGGCCACCCCTCGAGTCGCCACCGACCCGATCGGCGACACCCTGGGCGTGACCCCCAAGGGCACCCGGGAAATGGCCAGCCTGTTCACCGGCCTGGGCTATCGCTACGACGACTGGCTGCAGATCAACGGCGGCCTGCGTTATGACCGTTACCACCTGGAAGGCGACACCCGCCTGACCGCCTACCGCGACTTCAACGGCCGCACCCAGTCGCCCCAGTACAGCGTGGACGAAGAGCGCGGCCACCTCTCGCCGACCTTCTCCATCGCAGTGAACCCGGGCCTCGACTGGCTGCAGCTGTTCGCCAACTACGGCAAGGGCTGGCGCCCGCCGGCCATCACCGAAACCCTGATGCACGGCACCCACATCGGTGACGCCGCCTCGAAGATGTACCCCAACCCCTTCCTCGAGCCCGAGGAATCCCGGACCTGGGAAGCCGGCATCAACCTGTTCAAGGAAGGGCTGTTCATCCCTGGGGACAAGCTCACCGGCAAGGTCGCCTACTTCGACACCAAGGTCGACGACTACATGTTCATGAGCCTGGAGGTGGGCCTGCCCAATACGGCGGTCACCAACCTGGGCACCTCGGCCTTCGTCAACAGCCTCAACCCGGCGCGCTTCAAGGGCGTGGAGTACGAGCTCGAATACGACGCCGAGCGCTGGTACACCGGCCTCACCTACACCCACATGATCGGCAGGAACGAGCTCTGCTACAAAGTCTGGTACATCGGCCCCTCCGCCGTCGCCACCGGCCAGGCCTGGCGCGACAACATGGTCACTTGCGGCTTCATGATGGGCAGCGCCGAACACATGCCCATGGACCGCGGCAGCTGGCACGGCGGCCTGCGCTTCTTCGACAAGAAACTGGATATGGGCCTGCGCGCCCGCTACAGCGAAGGCTTCTTCGAGACCTATGCCGAGCGCCGCGCCGCCGGTGAAGAAGACGTCTACCCGCTGATCTGGAAGAGCTACGTGGTCTGGGACTTCTACAGCGCCTACCGCGTCAGCGACAACCTGACCCTGCGCCTCTCCGTGGAGAACCTGAGTGATCGTGCCTACGTGGTGCCGATGGGCGATGCCCTGGCCGCCACCATGGGCCGTGGACGCACGGCGCAGGGCACCGTGGAAATCCGCTTCTGATCCTGATGCACGCCCCCGTGGCAGGCATCGACGAGCACGCCTCTCGGCCCTGAGCCGGCAGGCAGGCCCCGAGGCACCGGACGGCGCCGAGGGAAACCCCAAACGATGGAGACTCACCTGTGACTATCGCAATCAACTACGGAACCGCTACCAATGGCCGCACCTACTTCGCCGACTGGCGCGCGGACTTCATCAGCGGCAACCACCCGGACAACACCGGCGGTTTCTACCCGGGCTCGCTGAGCGGTACCCAGTACGCCCTGTCCAGCGGCGTTGAAGGCCACACCGCAGGCTTCATCGCCGGCGGCTCGCTGAACTACACCCTGTTCTCACCGCCGGCCCACACCCTGTACGGCCAACTGGACAGCCTGGGCTTCGGTAACCAGATCGTGAACAACGCCGGCTACAGCTTCAACAACGGCCCGGAACTGTCCATCACCGGCCTCAACCTGACCGGCACCCAGACCGCCAACAACATCGTGCACAAGGTCGTCTACGGCCTGATGCAGGGCACCACCACCGAGCTGGAGGCCGTGCTCAACGCCAACAACCTGTCGATCAACGGCAGCTCTGGCGCGGACACCGTCACCGGCTACAACGGCAACGACACCCTCACCGGTGGCGCGGGTGTGGATAACTTCTTCTTCGGCGTGAACGGCGCGGCCACCAGCTTCGGCAACGACACCGTCACCGACTACGCCAGCGGCGAGAAGATCCAGATCTCCAACTCGCTGTTCGCCAACTACAGCGCCTTCACCGCCGCCGGCGGCACCGTGGGCAGCGTGGGCGGCAACACCGTCATCGACACCAACGGTCACGGCACCATCACCCTCGCCGGTGTGACCAGCTTCAACACCGCCGACCTGCAATTCGTCGCCTGACGAAAGCAAAAAGCGGATGAAAGATCGCTCTTCCATCCGCTCCGTTACCACGTCGTCACAGCCCTCGCTTGCAGGCCGGCTGTGACGGCGCCGAATTCTGAAAGGCGCCCGGGGCACGTCAATGCCCGCCGGGCGCGTGTCGCAGGAGCTAGTCGGTCATGGCCACACAACAGCAGGGCCCGCGCAACGAGATCCTCACCGCGCTGGGGCTGTTCCGGTCGAGTTTTCGCAGCGTCGGCATCTTCACCGCCGTCATCAACCTGCTGATGCTCGCCCCGGCGCTCTACATGCTGCAGGTCTACGACCGGGTGCTGGCTTCCGGCAACACCATGACCCTGGCCATGCTCACGCTGATGGTGCTCGGCCTGTTCGCCTTCATGGGGCTGCTGGAATACGTGCGCAGCTTCGTGGTCATCCGCATCGGCGCACGCCTCGACATGCAGCTCAACGAGCGGGTCTACAGCGCGGCCTTCGAGTCCAGCCTGAAGAGTGGCGACCAGGCCGCCGCCCAGGCGCTGAACGACCTCACCACCCTGCGCCAGTTCGTCACCGGGCCCTCATTGTTCGCCTTCTTCGACGCGCCCTGGTTCCCCGTCTACCTGGGGGTGATCTTCCTCTTCGACCCCTGGCTCGGGCTGTTCGCCCTGGTCGGCTCGCTGATCCTGGTGCTGTTGGCCTGGCTCAACGAGCGGGTGTCCGCCGAGCCGCTGGCTGCCGCCAGCCGCCTGTCGATCCGCTCCTCCCAGCAGGCCGGCAGCAGCCTGCGCAATGCCGAGGTGATCGAAGCCATGGGCATGCTCGCGGCCCTGCGCAGCCGCTGGTTCGCCGGCCATGGCGAGTTCCTCCGCCAGCAGAACCTGGCCAGCGAGCGCACGGCGATGATCGGCGCGCTGTCGAAGATCGCCCGCATCGCCCTGCAATCCCTGGTGCTCGGCCTTGGCGCCTGGCTGGCGGTGATCGGCCTGGTGACGCCGGGAATGATGATCGCCGGCTCCATCCTCATGGGTCGGGTGCTGGCACCGCTGGACCAACTGATCGGCGCCTGGAAGCAATGGAGCGCCGCGCGCCTGGCCTACCAGCGCCTGGTGGCGCTGCTCCAGGCCCACCCGCGCCGGCCCCAGGCGATGCCGCTGCCGGTGCCCGAGGGCAACCTGAGCGTGGAGCAGCTCAGCGCCGCCGCGCCGGGCAGCCGTGTTCCCGCCCTGCTCAACCTGGGCTTCGCCCTGCCGGCCGGGGAAACCCTCGGCGTGCTCGGCCCATCGGGTTCCGGCAAATCCAGCCTGGCGCGGTTGCTGGTGGGCGTCTGGGCGCCCCAGGCGGGCAAGGTGCGCCTGGATGGCGCCGACCTGCAGCAATGGGACAAGGCCGCCCTCGGCCCGCACCTGGGCTACCTGCCCCAGGACGTACAGCTGTTCGCCGGCAGCATCGCCGAGAACATCGCGCGCTTCGCCGAAGTGGACGCGGAGAAGGTGGTGGCCGCCGCGCGCCTGGCCGGCGTGCATGAGCTGGTGCTGCGCATGCCCCAGGGCTACGACACGCCGCTGGGCGACGGCGGCAACGGTCTCTCCGGTGGGCAGAAGCAGCGCATCGGCCTGGCCCGGGCGCTCTATGGCCTGCCGGCGCTGATCGTGCTCGACGAGCCCGACGCCAACCTCGACGAAGCCGGCGAGCAGGCGCTGCTGGCGGCCATCGCCGAGCTGCGCCGCCTGCGCCGTACCCTGGTGATGGTCACCCACAAGCCCTCGCTGCTGGCCGGTGCCGACAAGCTGCTGGTGCTGCGGGGCGGGCAGATGCAGGCCTTCGGCCCGGCGGCGCGGGTCTGGCAGGACCTGCAAGGACGGCCCGCCACCCCGGCGGCCGCGCCCCTGCGCGCGGCCCCGAGCCTGAGCGTGAGCTACGCCAGCGGCCCTGCCGCCCCGGTGCAATCATGAGCCTGCATGCAGTGGAAAAGGCCCCGGAGCCGACCTTGGCACCGGTGCTGCCCCTGGACGAGCGCCGCTTCACCCGCCTCGGCTGGTGGCTGGTGCTGCTGGGCTTCGGCGGCTTCATGGCCTGGGCCGCGCTGGCGCCCCTGGACAAGGGCGTGCCGGTCTCCGGCAGCGTGGTGGTCGCCGACAGCCGCAAGGCCGTGCAGCACCCCGGTGGCGGTGTGGTGGAGCGCATCCTGGTGCGCGATGGCGACACGGTGCAGGCCGGCCAGGTGCTGGTGCAGGTCAACGCCACCCAGGCGCGGGCGCAGCGGGAATCCCTGCATGCCCAGTACCTCGGGACACGCGCCGCCGAGGCGCGGCTGACCGCCGAACGCGACGGGCTGGCAACCATCACCTTCGCCGACGACCTGCTGGCCAGCGAGAGCGAACCCCGCGTCGCCGCCAGCCTGGCCCTGCAACGCCAGCTGCTCGGCAGCCGGCGCCAGGCGCTGCGCATGGAACTCTCGGCCATCGACGAAAGCATCGCCGGCACCCAGGCCATCCTCCAGGGCCTGCGCGCCTCGATGGCGAGCAAGGAAGCCCAGCGCGACACCCTGGAAGAACAGCTGCGCGGCCTGCGCGACCTGGCCCGTGACGGCTACATCGCCCGTAACCGCCTACTGGAGAACGAGCGCCTGCTGGCGCAGATCAACGGCACCCTTTCCGAGGACCTGGGCAATATCGGCCGCCTGCAGCGCCAGGTGGCCGAGCTGCGCCTGAACGCCGGCCAGCGCCGCGAGGAATACCAGAAGGAAGTGCGCGGCCAGCTCGCCGAGGAGCAGGTGCGCGCCGAGGACCTGGCCAACCGCCTGCGCGGCGCCGAGTTCGAACTGGCCAACACCCAGGTGCGCGCGCCCAGCGGCGGCGTGGTGGTGGGTCTCAGCGTGTTCACCGAAGGCGGGGTGATCAGCCCCGGGCAGAAGCTGATGGAGATCGTCCCCCAGGACGCGCCGCTGCTGGTGGACGCCCAGGTGCCGGTGGACCTGGTGGACACCCTGCAACCCGGCCTGCCGGTGGAGCTGATGTTCGTCGCCTTCAACCAGAGCCTGACGCCACGGGTGGAAGGCCGGGTGACGCTGGTTTCCGCCGACCGCCTGCAGGACGAGAAGACCGGCATCCCCTATTACCGCATGCGCGTGCAGGTGAGCGACGAGGGCATGCACAAGCTGGCCGGCGTGCAGATCCGTCCCGGCATGCCGGTGGAAGCCTTCGTGCGCACCGGCGAGCGCTCGCTGCTCAACTACCTGTTCAAGCCGCTGACCGACCGCGCCCACGTCGCGCTGGCGGAGGAATGAGCCCGATGCGCCTGCTGTTCGCCCTCATCCTGCTGTTGCCCGTGTTCCCCGCCAGCGCCCTGGAGCTGCGCGACGCCTATGCCCTGGCGTTGCGCAACGACCCGACCTTCCACGCCGCCCTCGCCGAGCGCGACGCCGGCCAGGAGGAGCGCATCATTGGTCGCGCGGCGCTGCTGCCCAAGCTCTCCTACAGCTACAACAACGGCCGCAACGACTCGAAGGTGACCCAGTCCACCGTGATCGGCGACATCACCAACGAGCGGGACTACCGCAGCTACTCCTCCACCTTCACCCTGCAGCAGCCACTGTTCGACTACGCCGCCTGGGCCGAGTACCGCCAGGGCGAGGCCAAGGCGCTGCTGGCCGACGAGCGCCTGCGCAGCCGCAGCCAGGAGCTGGCGGTGCGCTTGTTCAACGTCTACAGCGAGGCGCTGTTCGCCAGCGAGCAGATCGACCTCGCCCAGGCTCAGCGCCGCGCCTATGCCGAGCAGCTGCAGCTCAACCAGCGCCTGTTCGAGGCCGGCGAAGGCACCCGCACCGACCTGCTGGAAACCCGCGCCCGCTACGACCTGGCCCAGGCCCAGGAGATCGAGGCTGTGGATAACCTCGATGCGGCCCTGCGCGAGCTGCAGGCCATCGTCGGCGAGCCCCTGGACATCCAGGACCTGACGCCCCTGGCGGACGGCTTCCACATCCAGCCGCTGCAGCCGGCGCGCTTCGAGACCTGGCGCGACCTGGCCCTGGCCAGCAACCCCGAGCTGGCCTCCCAGCGCCACGCGCTGGACGCCGCCAGCTACACGGTGGAGCGCAACCGCGCCGGCCACCTGCCCACCCTCAGCGCCTACGCCAGCACCAGCAAGACCAGCTCCAGCTCGGAGAGCACCTACAACCAGAAGTACGACACCGACAGCATCGGCATCCAGATCAGCCTGCCGCTGTTCGCCGGCGGCGCAGTCTCCGCTTCCACCCGCCAGGCCGCCGCCGAGATGGAGCGCGCCAGCCATGCCCTGGATGCGCAGACCGCCGAGACCCTCAACCAGCTGCGCAAGCAGTTCAACCTCTGCGTCAGCAGCGGTGCCAAGGTGCGTGCCTATGAGCTGGCGGTGGAATCGGCCAGCACCTTGATCGAGGCCACCAGGCGCAGCGTGACGGGTGGCGAACGGGTCAACCTCGATGTGCTCAATGCCGAGCAGCAGCTCTACAGCGCCCGCCGCGACCTGGCCCAGGCCCGCTACGGCTACCTGCGCGCCTGGTTGCAGCTGAAGTACCACGCCGGCCTGCTGGAGGCGGGTGACCTGGATGTGCTGGCCGGGTATTTCCAGGCCCGGGGCTGACCCCGGGCATCGATCTATCCCGGCAGGTGGCCCGGGCTGCAGCCCGGGGAAAACCGTTCGGAATATTTTTTACTGAGTTTCATTCGCTGAAACGTCATCCAGTGCAAAGCCCGGCCGATCGACCGGGCAGGCCAACCCGAATCGAGACATCGTCATGACCGCTTCCCAGTCGCAACTCTCCCATCCCCTGCGTTCCCAGCGCCTCAACCAGCTCACCCACGAGCCCCACAGCCGCCTGGACGCCCTGGTGAAGAGCCACGACCCCTTCGGCAACCGCGAGAACTTCGCGCGCTTCGTCGCCGCCCAGTACCTGTTCCAGTACGACCTGGCCGCGCTCTATGCCGACGCCGAGCTGGGCCTGACCTTCGACAACCTCGCCGCCCGCGCCCGCCACGAGCAGGCGCGCCTCGACCTGGCCGACCTGGGCCATGCCGTGCCCGAGGGCGACGAGAGCGTGCGTGGCGCCAAGCACCCGCTGGGTGCCGCCCTGGGCTGGCTGTTCGTGTCCGAGGGCTCCAAGCTCGGCGCCGCCTTCCTCTACAAGCGCGCCGAGGCGCTGCAGCTGTCCGACAGCTTCGGCGCCCGTCACCTGGGTGACCCGGAGGGCGGTCGCGCCCAGGGCTGGAAGAGCTTCGTCGCCACCCTCGACGGCATCGAGCTGGACGCCGAGCAGGAGCGCCACGCAGAGGCCGCCGCCATCGCCGCGTTCAACCGCTTCGCCGATCATCTGGAACGCTGCTTTGCCTGAGGCCGTTGCGCGGGGGCCGTTGCGCTGGTTGTGGCAGGCCCTCGCCTACCTGTTCATCGGCCTGGCGCTGCTGGGCGTGGTGCTGCCGGGGCTGCCCACCACCGAGTTCGTGCTGCTGGCGGCCTGGGCGGCGGCCAAGGGTTCGCCGCGCCTCAGCGCCTGGCTGGAGAGCCACCGCCTGCTCGGCCCCTCGCTGCGCAACTGGCGCAACGGCGGGGTCATCACCCGCCGCACCAAGGTCGTCGCCAGTACCAGCATGTGCCTGGGCCTGACCCTGATGGCCTGCACCGTGCCGCACCTGCCGTCGGTGATCATGGCCGGCATCGGCATGGCCATCGGCGCCGCGTGGATCTGGTCGCGCCCGGAGCGGCTGCCGGACGCGGGCTGAAGACCCCTACCCTGGCGCCGTTTCGTAGGTCGGGTGAAACCCGACGACCGAGCACGGTGCACACGCGGGTTTCACCCGCCCTACGGTATTGATCGACGCCGTTCCGCGCCCACAAAAAAGCCCGCTCGATGAGCGGGCTTTTTCATGACCGGGAAGCGATCAGAACGCCGGAACCACGGCGCCCTTGTACTTCTCGAGGATGAACTGCTTCACCTCGGGGCTGTGCAGGGCCTTGGCCAGTTTCTGCATGTCGGCGCTGTCCTTGTTGTCCGGGCGGGACACCAGGATGTTCACGTAGGGCGAGTCGCTGCCTTCGATGGCCAGGGCGTCCTTGGTGGGGTTCAGCTTGGCTTCCAGGGCGTAGTTGGTGTTGATCAGGGCGAGGTCGACCTGGGTCAGCACGCGCGGCAGGGTGGCTGCTTCCAGCTCACGCACCTTGATGCCCTTGGGGTTCTCGGCGATGTCCTTGGGGGTGGCGGTGATGCTGGTGTTGTCCTTCAGCTTGATCACGCCGACCTTGTCCAGCAACAGCAGCGCACGGCCGCCGTTGGTGGCGTCGTTGGGGATGACCACCGCGGCGCCCTGGGGCAGCTCATCGAGCTTCTTGATCTTGGTGGAGTAGGCACCGAAGGGCTCGATGTGCACGCCGGCGACGCTCACCAGCTGGGTGCCCTTGGCCTTGTTGAACTCATCCAGGTACGGCTGGTGCTGGAAGAAGTTGGCGTCCAGGCGCTTCTCGGCGACCTGCACGTTGGGCTGCACGTAGTCGGTGAAGACCTTGATCTTCAGGTCCACGCCTTCCTTGGCCAGCTGCGGCTTGATGAATTCGAGGATTTCCGCGTGGGGCACCGGGGTGGCGGCCACGGTCAGGGTGTCGGCCTGGGCGGAGAGGGCGGCGAAGGCGGCAGCGGCCACCAGCAGTTTTTTCATGGAACGCTCCTTATGAGAATGCGAGGGCCGGGTCGGGGTGGACGCCGGCCATCCTTTCACTTGCGCGAGAAATGCACCACCAGCTTGTCGCCGATGGTTTGCAGGATCTGGACGAGCACCAGCAACAGCACCACGGTGACCACCATGACGTCGGTCTGGAAGCGCTGGTAACCGAAGCGGATGGCCAGGTCGCCCAGGCCGCCCGCACCCACCACGCCGGCCATCGCGGTGTAGGACACCAGGGTGATGGCGGTGACGGTGATGGCGGCGATGATGCCCGGGCGCGCTTCCGGCAGCAGGGCGTTGACCACGATCTGCCGGGTGGTGGCGCCCATGGACTGGGTGGCTTCGATGATGCCGCGGTCCACCTCGCGCAGGGCGGTTTCCACCAGGCGCGCGAAGAACGGCGTGGCGCCCACCACCAGCGGCGGGATGGCGCCGGCGACACCCAGGGAGGTGCCGGTGATGAACACCGTGAAGGGGATCATCACGATCAGCAGGATGATGAAGGGCAGCGAACGCAGCACGTTCACCACCAGCGATAGCAGGCTGTAGAGGGCGCGGTTCTCGAACAGCTGGCGCGGGCTGGTGAGGAACAGCAGCACGCCCAGGGGCAGGCCCAGCAGCACGGTGAACAGCAGGGAGCCGCCCAGCATCAGCAGGGTGTCCAGGCTGGCCAGCCAGATTTCGAACCAGTCGATGTTGGCGATGAGCTCGTTCATCAGCGCAGGACCTCCAGGTGCACGTCCGCTTCGCGGAAGCAGGTCAGCGCGGCCTCGATGTCGCCGCCGGTGAGGGCCAGGGTCAGCTGGCCGTAGGGGGTGTCCTTGATGCGGTCGATACGCCCTGCAAGGATGCTGTAGTCGACGCCGGTGCGGCGCGCGACCGTGCCCAGCAGCGGCGCATAGGTGGCCTCGCCGCGGAAGGTCAGGCGCAGGATGCGGCCCTGGACGTGGGCGAAGTCGTCACGCTGCTCGCCCTCGTCCACCTGCTCGTCCTCCTGGACGAAGCGCTGGGTGGTGGGGTGCTGCGGGTGGAGGAACACATCCGCCACCGGGCCCTGCTCGACGATGACGCCGGCATCCATCACCGCGACGCGGTCGCAGACGCGACGGATCACGTCCATCTCGTGGGTGATGAGGACGATGGTCAGGTTCAGCTCGCGGTTGATCTCCGCCAGCAGCTGCAGCACCTGGCCGGTGGTCTGCGGGTCGAGGGCGCTGGTGGCCTCGTCGCAGAGCAGGATCTTCGGCTGGGTGGCCAGGGCGCGGGCGATGCCGACGCGCTGCTTCTGGCCGCCGGAAAGCTGGGCGGGGTACTTCTTCGCGTGATCGCTGAGGCCGACGCGGGCCAGCAGCTCGGCGACGCGGGCGTCGATCTCGCTGCGCGACAGCTCGCCGGCCAGCTTCAGCGGCAGGGCGACGTTGTCGGCGACGGTCTTGGAAGACAGCAGGTTGAAGTGCTGGAAGATCATGCCGACGCGCTGGCGGAAGCGGCGCAGGCCTTCGGCGTCGAGTGCGGTGACGTCTTCGCCGGCGATGACGATGCGCCCGCCGCTGGGTTCTTCCAGGCGGTTGATCAGGCGCAGCAGGGTGCTCTTGCCGGCGCCGGAGTGGCCGATCAGGCCGAACACCTCGCCCTGCTCGACACGCAGGTCGGTGGGCTGCAAGGCCGGAATCTCGCGGCCTTCGACGCGATACGCCTTGTGGACGTCATGGAATTCGATCACGGGGGAAACCTTGTGGGTTCTCGGGGGCCGGATGGGGCCTAAAAAGCCGAGTAGTTTACCTGTTCGCACATAGGCGCCGAAAATCTTTGTCGGCCTATGGCTATAGCCAGTTGGAATAAGAACGGGAGTGGGCGCGTCTCGCCATCGTCACGCCATGGTGGGGGTGAACGCGGGTTCCACCCGCCCTACGGATCGGCGTTGCGTGACCTGGGGCGGGTGTAACCCGGTGCGTGCTGGCCGGGGCCTCAGCTCTTCGGGCTGAGCACCAGGTTCGGCACCTTGGCGGGGTCGACGCTGTGGTCCACGCGCAGCTTGTAGCTGGGGTCGAGCTTCTTCACCCGGGCGGAAAGCAGGGCCACGACCCAGGGGTACTGCTTGGCTTCGCGCACCTGCAGGCGCACGCCGCAGTCGAAGGCGACCACGTCGGCGGCGACGGCGTCCAACAGGCTGCGCAGGCGCTCGTTGTCGTCGTTGTCGAGCATCGGCAGGGCCACCTGGTTGGCCACGCGGCGTACGGGCTTGGCGGCTGCGGCCGGCTGGGCCACGGGTGCCGGGATGGCCACCAGCTTGGCGGCCTCGGCGGCCTGGCGCTCCAGGGCGAGGCGCTGCTGGCGGGCCTGCTCGGTACGGGCGGCGACTTCCTTGGCAGCGGCCTGCTCGGTGGCGGTGCGGGCCTGCTCGGCACGGTCCAGCTCGCTGGCGCGGGCCTGGGCGATGGCGCCGTCGAGGCCGGTGGTCAGCGCCGGGGCCTGGGGCATCAGGCTGCGGGCGTGGCTGAGGGCGGTGGTGGCGGTGTCCAGGTCGCCCTGCTGCAGCGCGGCCTGGCCTTTCTTCAGCCAGGCTTCGGTGAGCTGGCGCTGGTACTGCTCCAGGCGGGTGTCGCCGGCGGCGCGCTGCTGGAGGTCCTTGAGCTGGGTTTCGGCGTCGGCCAGTTGCCCGTTGTTCAGGCTCAGGTCCAGCTGACGGAAACTGGTGACCAGGTCGTCGGTGGGCAGGCTGGCCACCTGCGGTTTGCTCTGGCACGCGGCTAACAGCAGGGAAATCGCGATAACGGGAAGGTATCGGGTTGCGAACAGCATCATTCCTGCAAGTCTCGTGTTGCTCAAAAAACGCGCAATTCTACACTGCGCGACCGGGCAGGACAAAAGTCGGGGCCACTTTTTTGCCATCTGCGTGCTATCAGACCAGGCGGCCCGCGCGCCGTTCGCCGTTCGTCCTGTATTTCTGCGGCGGCTTCCCTACCATGGTGAACGACAACAATTACACGCTCTGGCGAGGTTCCGATGCAGCCTGACAACAGCCCCTACGACTACCTGATCGTCGGCGCCGGCCCCGCCGGTTGCCTGCTGGCCAACCGGCTTTCGGCCGACGGGCGGCATCGGGTCCTGCTGCTGGAAGCCGGGGGCCGAGATAACCACCCGTGGATCCACATCCCCGTCGGCTACCTCTATTGCATCGGCAACCCGCGCACCGACTGGTGCTACCGCACCGAGGCCGAGCCGGGCCTCAACGGTCGCGCCCTGGGCTACCCGCGCGGGCGGGTGCTGGGCGGCAGCTCGTCGATCAACGGGATGATCTACATGCGTGGCCAGGCGGCGGATTACGACCACTGGGCCGCCCTGGGCAACCCGGGCTGGGGCTGGAGCGACGTGCTGCCACTGTTCAAGCATTGCGAGGACCACCACGGCGGCGCCTCCGAGCACCACGGCGCCGGCGGCGAATGGCGGGTGGAGCGCCAGCGCCTGTCCTGGGACCTGCTGGACGCCTTCCGCGCGGCGGCGGGCGAGACCGGCATTGCTGCGGTGGAGGACTTCAACACCGGCGACAACGAAGGCTGCGGCTACTTCCAGGTCAACCAGCGCTCCGGGGTGCGCTGGAACGCCTCCAAGGCCTACCTGCGCCCCGCACGCCAGCGCCCCAACCTCACGGTGCTCACCGGCGTCGAGGCCGAGCGGGTGCTGCTGGAGGACGGCCGCGCCCGGGGCGTATTGGCCCGCTGGCAGGGCCAGGCCCGGGAATTCCGCGCCCGTGAGGTGATCCTCAGCGCCGGGGCCATCGGCTCGCCCACCCTGTTGCAGCGCTCGGGGATCGGCCCGCGCCCGCTGCTGGAAGGGCTGGGCATCGCCGTGCGCCACGAGCTGCCGGGCGTCGGCGGCAACCTGCAGGACCACCTGCAGCTGCGGCTGATCTTCAAGGTCAGCGGCGTGCCGACGCTCAACCAGATGGCCGGCAGCCTCTGGGGCAAGGCCGGCATGGGCCTGCGCTACCTGCTGAGCCGCAGCGGCCCGCTGGCCATGGCGCCAAGCCAGCTGGGCGCCTTCGCCCGCAGCGGCCCGGAGCAGGAGCGCGCCAACCTCGAATACCACGTGCAGCCGCTGTCCCTGGAGCGCTTCGGCGAGCCGCTGCACGCCTTCCCGGCCTTCACCGCTTCGGTGTGCAACCTGCGCCCGGCCAGCCGCGGGCGGGTGGATATCCGCGCCGCCGAGGCCAGTGCGGCGCCGCTGATCCAGCCGAACTACCTGAGCGAGGACGAGGACCTGCGCGTGGCCGCCGACGCCATCCGCCTGACCCGGCGCATCGCCGGCGCACCGGCCCTGGCGCGCTACCGGCCGGAGGAATACCTGCCGGGTGCGGCGCTGCAGAGCGAGGCGGAGTTGCGCCAGGCGGCCGGGGCCATCGGCACCACCATCTTTCACCCGGTGGGCACCTGCCGCATGGGCCAGGGCCGCGAGGCAGTGGTGGACGCGCGCCTGCGGGTGCACGGGGTGCCGGGGCTGCGGGTGGTGGACGCGTCGGTCATGCCGACCATCGTTTCCGGCAACACCTGCTCGCCGACCCTGATGATCGCCGAGAAGGCGGCACGGATGATCCTGGAAGACGCGGCCACGGGCGCTGCGAAGGCGGCCGTGGCGCAGGCGGTGAGCGGCTAAGTGCGCTTGGGCAGGGCGAAGCTGAGGAGGAACAGCGCCGCCGCCGAGACGACGATGGAGGGGCCGGCGGGGGTGTCCTTGAACCAGGACAGCGCCAGGCCGGCGCACACCGCCACCAGGCCCAGCAGGCTGGCGCCGGCGGCCATCTGCTCGGGGGTGCGCGCGTGGCGCTGGGCGGCGGCGGCGGGAATGATCAGCAGCGAGGTGATCAGCAGCACGCCGACGATCTTCATGGCCACGGCTATGACCACGGCGATCAGCAGCATCAGCGCCAGGCGGATGGCCGCTACCGGCAGGCCTTCGACCCGGGCCAGTTCCTCGTGCACGGTGATGGCCAGCAGCGGCCGCCACAGCGGGATGAGGATCAGCATCACCAGGGCGCTGCCGCCGAGGATCCAGGCCAGGTCGGTGGGGCTCACCGCCAGCAGGTCGCCGAACAGGTAGCCCATCAGGTCGATGCGCACTTCGCTCATGAAGCTCAGGGCCACCAGGCCCAGGGACAGGGTGCTGTGGGCGAGGATGCCCAGCAGGGTGTCCGAGGCCAGCGGCTGGCGCTGTTGCAGGGTCACCAGCAGCACGGCCAGCAGCACGCAACCGACGGTCACCGCCAGGGTCGGGCTGACATCCAGCATCAGGCCCAGGGCGACGCCCAGCAGCGCAGCGTGGGACAGGGTGTCGCCGAAGTAGGCCATGCGCCGCCAGACCACGAAGGAGCCGAGCGGGCCCGCCACCAGGGCCAGGGCGAGACCGGCGAGAAGCGCGTTGACGAGGAAATCAGCCATGGTTGCAGTCGGGGCCGTGCTTGTGGACGGGCGTGAAGCGGGTGCCCTCGGGGAAGGTGGGGGTGGCCACGACCTCGCCATGCAGGTCGTGGGCATGGTCGTGATGGTGGTGGTACACGGCGAGGCTCTTGGCGTCCTGGCCGAACAGCTCGACGAAGGCCGGGTCGAAGCTGACCTGCTCGGGGTGACCGGAGCAGCACACGTGGCGGTTCAGGCAGACCACCTGGTCGGTGGTGCTCATCACCAGGTGCAGGTCGTGGGAGACCATCAGCACGCCGCAGCCGAGGCGGTCGCGCAGGCGGGTGATGAGGCGGTAGAGCTCGGCCTGGCCGGCGACATCGACGCCCTGCACCGGCTCGTCGAGCACCAGCAGCTCGGGCTGGCGCAGCAGCGCCCGGGCCAGCAGGACCCGTTGCAGCTCGCCGCCGGACACGCTCTGCAGCGGGCTGTCGATGACGTGGGTGGCGCCCACTTCCTTGAGGGCGGCCAGGGCGGCGTCGCGGTCCACCCCCGGCACCAGGCGCAGGAAGCGCAGCACGGAAAGCGGCAGTGTCGCGTCCACCTGGAGCTTCTGCGGCATGTAGCCGATGCGCAGGCGCGGCTTGCGCCAGACGCTGCCGCGCTCGGGCTTGAGCAGGCCGAGCACGGTGCGCACCAGGGTGGTCTTGCCGGCACCGTTGGGGCCGATCAGGGTGACGATCTCGCCGGGCTTCAGGCTCAGGCCGACGTCCTGCAGCACCGCCTGGCCGGCGAAGCTGACGCCGACGCCGTCGAGGCGGATCAGCGCGTCGCTCATGCCGCCTCCCGGCAGGTGGCGCAGAGGCCGACGATCTCCACCGTCTGCCCTTCGACGCTGAAGCCCACGGCCTGGGCGCTGGCGACGATGGCGTTGCTGATGGTCGGCTGTTCGAGCTCGATGGCGGTCTGGCATTCGCGGCAGATGAGGAACTGGCCCTGGTGGGCGTCGCCCGGGTGGTTGCAACCGACGAAGGCGTTGAGCGAGGCGATGCGGTGCACCAGGCCGTTTTCCAGGAGGAAATCCAGCGCCCGATAAACGGTAGGCGGCGCGGCGCGGCGGCCGTCTTCCTCGGTGAGCACCCCGAGGATGTCGTAGGCGCCCAGCGGCTTGTGGCTGGCCCAGACCAGCTCCAGCACGCGCTTGCGCAGGGCGGTCAGGCGCAGGCCGTCGCGAGCGCAGAGCACCTCGGCTTCGGCCAGGGCATCACGGACGCAATGGGAATGGTCGTGGGGCAGGCAGGCCAGGGGGCTTTGGTCTTGATGGGCTTGAGCATGGGCGGCGACGTCCGGGCAAAGAGACGTTATTCTATTACGCTTTCGAGCCGGAGTCTGTTCCCGTGTCACGTCTGTTGCCTCTTCTTCTCCTCGCTTGCCTGGCCCTTCCGGCCCAGGCCGAAGTGCGCCTGCTGGCCAGCATCAAGCCGCTGCAACTGATCGCCGCCGCCGTGCAGGACGGTGTCGGCACGCCCGAGGTGCTGCTGCCCCCGGGTGCCTCGCCGCACCAGTACGCGCTGCGCCCATCCGACGTGCGGCGGGTGCGTGAAGTGGACCTGCTGTACTGGGTTGGCCCGGACCTGGAAGGCTTCCTCCCCCGCGTGCTGGAAGGCCGCAGCAAACCATCGGTGGCGGTGCAGTCCCTGCCCGGCATGACCCTGCGCCACTTCGAAGCCATCGGCCACGACGAGCATGAGCACGGGGCCGAGGATGAACACGAGCATGACCACGACCACCGCCCCGGCTCCCTCGACGCCCACCTCTGGCTGCTGCCGGCCAACGCCCGGGTGATCGCCGCGCGCATGGCCGCCGACCTGGCCGCCGCCGACCCGGCCAACGCCGCCCGCTACCAGGCCAACCTCAAGGCCTTCGACGAGCGCCTGGGCCAGCTCGACCAGCGCCTCAAGGCGCGCATGGCCGCCGTGTCGGGCAAGCCGTTCTTCGTCTTCCACGAGGCCTTCGATTACTTCGAGTCCGCCTACGGCCTGCGCCACACCGGGGTCTTCAGCGTCGCCGCCGAGGTGCAGCCCGGTGCCCGCCACGTTGCCGCCATGCGCGCGCGGCTGCAAAAAGCCGGCCCCAGCTGCGTGTTCAACGAGCCGCCGGTGCGTCCGCGCCTGGCCGAAACCCTGACCGCCGGCCTGCCGGTGCGCCTGGCCGAGCTGGACGCCCTGGGCATGCAGGCAACCCTGGATGCCGGTGGCTACGAGAAGCTGCTGGAGAACCTGGGCGACGGCCTGGCCGGTTGCCTGGAAGCGCTCTGAAGGTTCGGACGGAACGCCCGGCGAGGGGGCGTTCCAGCGACTAAGGTGTCATCGAGGATTTTGGCTCGGTGACACAAGATATTGATATGCGTCATCGATCTGGCACTACATGTTGATAGGGTGAGCCGCTTCCAAGGGTTCATCCAGACGACAGGAGGTTCCGGCGAATGGCGAAGACAGGCACCACGATCCAGGCGCGCGAGGGCATCGCCCTGCAGCCCGCTTCGGAAGATATCTGGGACAGCAAATACCGTCTCAAGCACAAGGACGGCACCGCGGTCGACACCTCCCTCGACCACACCTGGCAGCGGGTCGCCAAGGCCCTGGCCGAGGTGGAGGGCAAGGACGCCGAACACTGGTACGAACGCTTCCTCTGGGCGCTGCGCAACGGTGCTATCCCCGCCGGGCGGATCATCTCCAACGCCGGCGCCCTGGGCCACAAACCGGCCACCTCCACCATCAACTGCACCGTCTCCGGGATCATCCACGACTCCATGGACGACATCCTGGCCAAGGTCCACGAGGCCGGGCTGACCCTCAAGGCCGGCTGCGGCATCGGCTACGAATTCAGCACCCTGCGCCCGCGTGGCGCCTACGTCTCCGGCGCCGGCGCCCATACCAGCGGGCCGCTGTCGTTCATGGATATCTACGACAAGATGTGCTTCACCGTGAGCTCCGCCGGCGGCCGCCGGGGCGCGCAGATGGGCACCTTCGACGTCAGCCACCCGGACGTACGCGAGTTCATCCGGGTCAAGCGCGAGGACGGGCGCCTGCGCCAGTTCAACCTCAGTCTGCTGATCACCGACGGCTTCATGCAGGCGGTGGAGACCGACGACGACTGGCCCCTGGTATTCCCCGTGCACGCCAAGGAGCTGGGCGAGGTGGACCTGGGCGACCCCGAGCAGGTGGTCTGGCGCGAGTGGCCGGTGCACGAGGGCTACCAGGTGCGCGAGGACGGGCTGGTGGCCTGCCGCGTCTATGGCCGGCTCAAGGCGCGGCACCTGTGGGACATGATCATGGTCTCCACCTACGACTACGCCGAGCCGGGCTTCATCCTCATCGACCGGGTCAACGACCTGAACAACAACTGGTGGTGCGAGGCGATCCGCGCCACCAACCCCTGCGGCGAGCAGCCGTTGCCACCCTATGGCTCCTGCCTGCTGGGCTCGATCAATCTGACCCGCTTCGTCGAGGCGCCCTTCGGCGAGGATGCGCGCTTCGATTGGGACCGCTTCCGCGAGGTGGTGAAGGTCTTCACCCGCATGCTCGACAACGTGGTGGAGATCAACGGCCTGCCGCTTGCGCAGCAGCGCGAGGAGATCACCAGCAAGCGCCGCCATGGCATGGGCTTCCTTGGCCTGGGCTCGGCGCTGACCCTGCTGCGCCTGCGCTACGGCAGCCCTGAAGCCTGCGTGTTCACCGAGGAAGTGGCCCGCGAGATGGCCCTGGTGGGCTGGCAGCAGGCCCTGGAGCTGGCCCGGGAGAAAGGCCCGGCGCCGCTGCTGGCCCAGCGCTTCGCGGTGACCGCGGAGATGCTGCGCAAGCGCCCGGAGATGGCCGCGGACGGCCTCAAGGTGGGCGACGAGGTGCCCGGCAGCCTGCTGCATGCGCGCTATTCGCGCTACATGCAGCGCATCGCCGAGTACGCACCGGAGCTGGTGGAAGAGCTGGCCCGGGTCGGCGCACGCTTCACCCACCACAGCTCCATCGCGCCCACCGGCACCATCAGCCTGAGCCTGGCCAACAACGCCTCCAACGGCATCGAGCCGAGCTTCGCCCACGCCTATTCGCGCAACCTGATCCGCCCCGGACGCAAGACCAAGGAAAAGATCGAGGTGTGCAGCTACGAGCTGCTGGCCTACCGCACCCTGGTCAACGCCCACGCCGTGCCGGGCGCCGAGGCCGCGGCGCAGAAGCTGCCGGAGTACTTCGTTGCTGCCGACGACATCAGCCCGGCCGAGCACGTGGACATCCAGGCGGCCGCGCAGAAGTGGGTGGACTCCTCCATCTCCAAGACCGCCAACGTGCCCACCGACTACCCCTTCGAAGACTTCAAGGACATCTACCGCTATGCCTGGCGCCAGGGCCTCAAGGGCTGCACCACCTTCCGCTTCAACCCGGCGGCCTTCCAGGGCGTGTTGGTGAAGGACGCGGACCTGGAGAAGACCCGCTACCGCTTCGAACTCGAGGACGGCAGCGTGGTGGAGCTCAAGGGCAACGAGCAGGTGGAGTACGACGGCGAGCTGCACAGCGCCGCCAACCTCTTCGACGCCTTGAAAGAAGGCTATTACGGCAAGTACTGATTCGCGGAGGCAGTGATGAGCGTGAAGATCAGCCAGAAGATCAAGGGCTTCAAGGTGGTCGACGTCGAGGCCGAGCGCGTGCGCCTGGCCGCCGAGGAAGCCGCCGCCGTGGTGCAGATGGACGAGACCCTGCAGCGCCCGGAAACCCTGGTGGGTGCCACTTACAAGATCAAGTCGCCGCTGTTCGAGCATGCCTTGTACGTGACCATCAACGACGTGGTGCTCAACCCCGGCACGGCCTACGAGCAGCGCCGGCCTTTCGAGATATTCATCAACTCCAAGGGTATGGAGCACTTCCAGTGGATAGTCGCCCTCACCCGCATCATGTCGGCGGTGTTCCGCAAGGGCGGTGACTGCACCTTCCTGGTGGAGGAGCTCAAGGCGGTGTTCGACCCGCGTGGTGGCTATCTCAAGCGCGGCGGTATCTACATGCCCTCGTTGGTGGCGGAGATAGGCGCGGTGCTGGAGCGCCACCTGATCGCCATCGGCCTGATGGAAGGCCAGCAACTGGGCGAGGAGCAGAAGCTTTACCTCGCCGAAAAACGCGCCGCCTACGAAGCCAGCCTGGGCACCAGCACCGCCGAACCCGGCGAAGGCTTCCCGCCCGGCTCCCAGCTCTGCGGCAAGTGCAACACCCAGGCCGTGGTGCAGATGGACGGCTGCGCCACCTGTCTCAACTGCGGGCATTCCAAGTGTGGGTGAGCCGGGGTTTTCGCAACGCATGCGTTGCGCCGGCGAACGCCCGGCCAAGGATGGCCGGGCCGGGGTCGAACTGAGGCAGCGGAGCACCGACAGGGACGTCTACAGCGGGCTTTACCTTTCCTCGGACAAGCATGCTTCGTCCTCGCGCGCATTTCCTGGGCTGAAGCCCAGGCTACATCTGCCCTCTATCCGTGCCCTTCCGTGGCTCCAGAGTCGGACGTAGGTAGCTGCACCGCTTTCGGCAAACCGGCACCATGGCGCTTTTCCAGGTTCAGGGAGAACCCGAATGATCCGCTTCATCCTTTCGGATGTAGAACACGGCGCCCCTTATCCACGCCTGCCGGCCGATACCGTCATGCGCACGCTGCTCAACCTGCCGGTGGAGGCGCTGGATTGCGCGGCCGCCGAGCTATTGGAGGAGGACAACTGCAACGCCTTCGCCAAGGCCGCGTGCCGTGCCTTCTATGGGCATCACCCGCTGGTGATCCGCCCGGACGACATCTGGTTCTGCATCGCCCAGGGCTTCGCGAACCACATGGCCCTGCATGGCGAGCAGCTGCGGCCCGATCTGGTGAGCCACCAGGGCAAGAAGAAGCTGACGGTGTTCTGCCCCGACTACCCCTTCACCGACAAAAACCGCTGGGTCGAGCTGTTCGGTGATTTCTCCCGGCAGATCGCCGGGGAGATCCCGCAGTTCTCCGACTTCATCTCCACCGCCTTCTCCACCACCGGGCCCATCGAGCAGGCGGCCTTCTCGCTGTGCTGGATGGATGCCTTCAGTGGATATTTCGACTACGAGATGCTGGCCGGTTGCGGCATCCCCGAAATCGAGCTGCAGGGCAGCGAGGATGACTGGCGCCTGATCATCGAGCGTTTCATCGCCCTGGAGGGCTATGGTCTGGGCCATTGGGTGGCGAGCCTGAAGCCGGTGCTGGAGGCGATCGCCCGCACTGCGGCCGGCGAGGTGGACCGCGCCTTCTGGGAGTCCTTCTTCCGCTATCGCAGCGGTTCGGGGCCGTCCGAGCTGACGGGCTGGATCCTCACGCTCTTCCCCTACATCGTCGACACGGCCACCGACGCGCTGCGACCGAACCCCTACCTGGGGGATTGGCAGGTGCGCTTCGAGCGGGCTGGCGTGATGGCGCTGAGCGGTGACTGGCTGATGGCGGACCAGGCCCAGGGGCCGGGCCTGCAGGCCATCCCCAAGAGCCTGGTGAGTGCGGTGCTGCTGATCGACGAGTTCACCACCGGCACGAAGCGCAATGCCCGGTTGGTGGGCGGCTTGTTCGGCGTGGCCCAGCGCGACGTGGACGGTGCGCTGTACCCGGCGTTCGGCTGGGCGGTGGTGGACGAGCCTTCCAGCTAGAGCGCGAAAGGCAGCGGCAGGTGCACGTTCTGGCGGTGGGCCAGGCGGCGCTGGAACTCGGCGGGGTCGTGGATCAGCACGTCCTGGCCGGCGAAGGCGTTGGCGGCGATCAGGCGGGACAGCCAGAAGCGTACGCAGGCGATGCGCAGCAGGGCCGGCCAGAGTTCCGCCTCGGCGGCACTGAAGGGGCGCAGCGCGGCATAGGCACCGAGCAGGGCGCGGGCGCGGTGGGCGTCCAGGCGGCCTTCCTCGTCGGAGCACCAGTCGTTCAGGCAGATCGCCAGGTCGTAGAGCATCGGCCCCGAGCAGGCGTTGTAGAAGTCGATCAGCCCGGCCAGGTGCGGGCCGTCGAACAGCACGTTGTCGCGGAACAGGTCGGCGTGCAGGTTGGCGCGGGGCAGGGCGACGATGCGCGGCTTGAGCTCGGCGATTTCCTTCAGGGCGTCACGCAATAAAGGCAGCGCGGCGTCGTCCAGTTGCAGGGCGAGGGACGGCCCTTCGGCGAGCATCCAGTCCAGGCCACGGTCGCTCTTGCGCTCGATGGGGTGCGCGCGGGTGGCCAGGTGCAGGCGGGCCAGCAGCGCGCCGACTTCGCTGCAGTGGTGCGCGTTGGCTTCGCGCACATGCTTGCCGGCGAGCCGGGGCTGCAGCAGGGCGGGCTTCCCGGCCAGCTCGCGCAGGGCCTGGCCGTTGTCGGTACGCAGGGCGTAGGGCACTGGCAGGCCGGCGTCGTGGAGCACGTCGAGCAGCTCGATGAAGAACGGCAGGTCGTGGCTGGGGCCGCGCTCCACCAGGGTCAGCACGTATTCACCCTGCTCCAGGCTGACGAAGAAGTTGCTGTTCTCCGAGCCTTCGGCGATGCCCTTGAAGTCCTTGAGCCGCCCCAGCCCGTAAGGGGCCAGGAAGGTTTCGAGTTCAGGGCGTTCGAGTGGGGTGAAAACGGACATTGGACTACCTTGTTACGGTCGGCGCAGCAGCCTTACCAGCTGAAGATTTCCCACTGCGGGATCAGCATGTCCGGGTTGTCCGACCGGATGAAGTTGCTGTCGCCGTCTGCGCGGACCAGGAAATAGGGTTTGCCACCCTTGGGGGTGACCTTGATGGCGTACAGGAAGCCGTTGACGCGGTATTCCTGGATGGTCTTGTCGCCGTCCTGGCGGATGGTCACGTCGGGCTCGGCAGAGGGGGTGTCGTCGGCGGCGAATACGCCGGCCGGTGCGACGACCAGCAGGCTGGCAAGCAACAGGCGGTTGATGGCGCGCATGGTGGTAACCTTGTCCCTTATCGTCAATGATCGGGCCATTCTACTGCGGGTCCGGCGAATAAAGGTTGAATTCACGCATGAGCCAAGCCCCTCTCGTCCTGGTGGACGGTTCCTCCTACCTGTACCGTGCCTTTCATGCCCTGCCTCCGCTGACCACCTCCGCCGGCCTGCCGACGGGTGCGGTCAAGGGCGTGCTGAATATGCTCAAGAGCCTGCGCAAGCAGTACCCGGACAGCCCCTTCGCAGTGGTCTTCGACGCCAAGGGCGGAACCTTCCGCGACGAGATGTTCGCCGAGTACAAGGCCAACCGGCCGTCGATGCCCGACGAGCTGCGGGTGCAGGTCGAACCGCTGCACGCCACCGTGCGCGCCCTGGGCCTGCCGCTGCTGTGCGTGGAGGGCGTGGAGGCCGACGACGTGATCGGCACCCTGGCCCGGCAGAGCGCGGCGCTGGGCCGTGCGGTGGTGATCTCCACCGGCGACAAGGACATGGCGCAGTTGGTCGACGGGCACATTACGCTGGTCAACACCATGACCGGTAGCGTGCTGGACATCGATGGCGTGAAAGAGAAATTCGGCGTCGGTCCTGAGCTGATCATCGACTACCTGGCCCTGATGGGCGACAAGGTCGACAACATCCCGGGCGTGCCCGGCGTCGGTGAAAAGACCGCCCTGGGCCTGCTGACCGGCGTCGGTGGCGGCCTGGACGTGCTCTACGCCAACCTCGACAAGGTGCCCGAGCTGGCGATCCGCGGCGCCAAGGGGCTGCCGGCCAAGCTCGAAGAGCACAAGGAGATGGCCTACCTCTCCTACAAGCTGGCGACCATCAAGTGCGACGTCGAGCTGAACGTCGAGATCGAGGCGCTGCACCCGGGCGAGCCGGACGTGGAGGCCCTGACCGAGCTGTACCGCACCCTGGAATTCAAGACCGGCCTGGATGACCTGCAGCGCCAGTCCAAGGCCGCCGGCGAGACGCCGCCGCCGCCCGCAGCGCCGGCCGATGCGGTCGAGACCCGCTATGAAACCGTGCTGGAGCAGGCGCAGTTCGATGCCTGGCTGAAGAAGCTGCAGGACGCGCCGCTGTTCGCCTTCGACACCGAAACCACCAGCCTCGACCCGCAGCAGGCGCAGGTGGTGGGCGTGTCCTTCGCCGTCAGCCCGCACGAGGCGGCCTATGTACCGCTGGCCCACTCCTATATGGGTGTGCCCGACCAGCTGGACCGCGACGCCGTGCTCAAGGCCCTCAAGCCGCTGCTGGAAGACCCGGCCAAGGGCAAGATCGGCCAGCATGCCAAGTACGACATGAACGTATTGGCCAACGCCTCGACGCCCATCCTCATGCAGGGCATCGCGTTCGACACCATGCTCGAATCCTATGTGCTGGATTCCACCGCTACCCGCCACGACATGGACAGCCTGGCGCTGAAGTACCTCGGCCAGAGCACCATCCGCTTCGAGGACATCGCCGGCAAGGGCGCCAAGCAGCTGACCTTCGACCAGATCGCCATCGAGCAGGCCGGCCCCTACGCCGCCGAGGATGCCGACGTCACCCTGCGGCTGCACCAGGCGCTGTGGCAGAAGCTGGAAGCCGTGCCTTCGCTGGCTTCGGTGTTCTGCGATATCGAGATGCCGCTGGTGCCGGTGCTGGCACGCATCGAGCGCAACGGCGCCTATGTGGACGCCAAGCTGCTCGGTCAGCAGAGCATCGAGCTGGGTGCGCGCATGGTGGAGCTGGAGCGCCAGGCCTATGAGCTGGCCGGCCAGGAGTTCAACCTCGGTTCGCCCAAGCAGCTCGGCGCCATCCTCTACGAGAAGCTGGGTCTGCCGGTGCTGTCCAAGACCGCCACCGGCCAGCCGTCCACCGCCGAGAACGTGCTGGCGGAGCTGGCCGAGCAGGACTTCGAGCTGCCCAAGGTGATCATGCAGTACCGCACCGTGAGCAAGCTCAAGAGCACCTACACCGACAAGCTGCCGGAGCAGATCAACCCGCGCACCGGGCGCATCCACACCTCCTATCATCAGGCGGTGGCGGCCACCGGGCGGTTGTCCTCCACCGACCCGAACCTGCAGAACATCCCGATCCGCACCGCCGAGGGCCGGCGTATACGCCAGGCCTTCGTCGCGCCCAAGGGCTACAAGCTGCTGGCGGCGGACTACTCGCAGATCGAGCTGCGCATCATGGCCCACCTGGCCAAGGACGAAGGGCTGCTGGATGCCTTCCGCCACGATCGCGACGTGCACCGGGCGACGGCGGCGGAAGTCTTCGGCGTCGAGCTGGAGCAGGTCAGCAACGACCAGCGCCGCAGCGCCAAGGCGATCAACTTCGGCCTGATCTACGGCATGAGCGCCTTCGGCCTGGCCAAGCAGATCGGCGTCGATCGCAAGCAATCCCAGGCCTACATCGACCGCTACTTCGCCCGCTACCCCGGCGTGCTCGCCTACATGGAACGCACCCGCGAGCAGGCGGCCCAGCAGGGCTTCGTCGAGACGCTGTTCGGCCGTCGCCTGTACCTGCCGGAGATCAACTCGAAGAACCAGGCCATGCGCAAGGGCGCCGAACGCACCGCGATCAACGCGCCGATGCAGGGCACCGCGGCCGACATCATGAAGCGCGCCATGGTGGCTGTGGATAACTGGCTGACGGAATCCGCCATCGATGCGCGGGTCATCCTCCAGGTCCACGACGAACTGGTACTGGAAGTGCGCGAGGACCTGGTGGACCAGGTGCGCGACGCCATCCGCCCGCTGATGAGCGGTGCGGCGCAGCTGGATGTACCGCTGCTGGTGGAAGTGGGCGTGGGCGACAACTGGGACGAGGCGCACTGAGCCGGCGCCATTCCTGGCATAGACCTCCTGCGCATAAAGCAGGAGGCTCTAATAACGAACGGTTTTCAGCGGGGCGGTGAACTTTATACCTGGGCACAGGGTCAGAGGATGGGAATGGCTGGTGAAGCCTTCGATGCTCCTTTTGCTGTGTTTAGTGTTGGCAGATATCTGAACCCCGCCCTAGCGGTTCAGACTTGAACCCCGAACTTCCCCCTCCCCATACGAAGCTCGGGGTTTTTTTTGCCTGCGATTCAGGCCTCCGGCTCGACCTGCTCGAATTCCTCGCCCAGTTGCAGCCAGTTGGCCAGCACCGCTTGCGCTTCCTCGATGCCCTGGCGCTTGGGTGCCGAGAACAGCTGGATGGTCACGCCCTCGCCCCAACCCTTGCGTATGTCCTGCTGAACCTTCAGCAGCGCGTTCTTCGCGGCGCCGAAGGCCAGCTTGTCGGCCTTGGTCAGGAGGATGTGCATGGGCATGTTGCCGGCGCTGGACCAGTCGAGCATCAGCCGGTCGAAGTCGGTCAGCGGATGGCGGATGTCCATCATCAGGATCAGCCCGGCCAGGCTTTCGCGGCTGCTCAGGTAGGCTTCCAGGTGGCGCTGCCAGTGCTGCTTGAGCGGGATCGGCACCTTGGCGTAGCCATAGCCGGGCAGGTCCACCAGGCGACGCTGGTCGTCCAGGGAGAAGAAGTTGAGCAGCTGGGTGCGCCCTGGGGTCTTCGAGGTGCGTGCCAGGCTGGCGTGGGTGAGGGTATTCAGCGCGCTGGACTTGCCGGCGTTGGAACGCCCGGCGAACGCCACTTCCAGACCTTCGTCGGGAGGGCACTGATCCACCTTGGCGGCACTGATGAGAAAGCGGGCCTGTTGGCACAGACCGATGATCGGGTTCTTGAATGACATGAGGTGTCCACGGGTGCGACGCGGTGTCGCAGGGGGCTGTTTCGTTTCCGTTTGAGCATCGCCAGTATATAATGCCGCAGATTTAGTGTGCGCTTTATCCCCCAGGGTTCAGTGTTCACGGGACTGACCGTTGCGCGACAGAACGCATGGCAGGGCCCCTCTGATGAGGTTGATCATGAAGAAAGTGCTACTCGTCGCAAGCCTTGCGGCGCTGGCCTTTGGCGCGCAGGCTGCCCAGGATCCGGAAGCGGTTTACAACCGGACCTGCAGTGCCTGCCACAACGGTCAACTGCCTATGGCGCCGAAAAAAGGCGACAAGGCCGCCTGGGAGCCGCGTCTGGCCAAGGGCAACGATGCTCTGGTCAAGAGCGTCACCAATGGTTTGAACGCCATGCCTCCCCGAGGCTTGTGCATGGACTGCAGTGCCGAGGACTACCAAGCGGTCATCCAGTGGATGAGCCAATAATCAAGGTAGCCCGGCGCTAACTCTTTCACCCTTAGCCGTAATTGGATTAGCTGATGAACAAAGTACTCGTGAGTCTGCTGTTGACCCTGGGCATCACCGGTCTGGCCCACGCCGCTGGCGACGCCAAAGCCGGTCAGGCGAAAGCTGCCGTATGTGGTGCCTGCCATGGCCCGGACGGCAACAGCGCTGCCCCCAACTTCCCGAAACTGGCTGGCCAGGGCGAGCGCTATCTGCTCAAGCAGATGCACGACATCAAGTCCGGCAACCGCCAGGTCCTGGAAATGACCGGCCTGCTGACCAACCTGAGCGATCAGGACCTGGCCGACATCGCCGCCTACTTCGCCAGCCAGTCCGGCAGTGTCGGCGCCGCCGATCCCAAGCTGGTCGCGCGCGGTGAAGCCCTGTTCCGTGGCGGCAAACTGGAAGAAGGCATGCCTTCCTGCACCGGTTGCCACTCCCCGAACGGCGCCGGCAACGCCGCTGCCGGCTTCCCGCACCTGGGTGGCCAGCATGCCCAGTACGTGGCCAAGCAGCTGACCGACTTCCGCGAAGGCAACCGCACCAACGATGGCGACAACATGATCATGCGCGCCATCGCCGCGAAGCTGAGCAACAAGGACATCGAAGCCGTCTCCAGCTACATTCAGGGCCTGCACTAAGTCCGGCCCAGCGGTAGAAAACGGTAAATAAAAGGGTGGCCATGGCCACCCTTTTTCATTGGCGCCCCCGCTACAATTGCCGGAACCCGACGCAACGCGATCGGTCGAAGCAAGGCCCGCCGCAGAACCATATGACCCGCTTAGGAGTTGAGCATGCGTAACCTGATTCTTTCCGCCGTTCTTGCCAGTGCGAGCCTTTTCGGCATGACCGCACAGGCCGAGGATATCCAGGCCGGCAAACAGTACGTCGAACTGAGCAGCCCGGTCCCGATTTCCAAGCCCGGCAAGATCGAGGTGGTGGAACTGTTCTGGTACGGCTGCCCTCACTGCTACCAATTCGAACCCACCCTGAACGCCTGGACCGAGAAGCTGCCGGAGGACGTCAACTTCGTACGCATCCCCGCCATGTTCGGTGGCGTGTGGAACGTCCACGGCCAACTGTTCATTACCCTGGAAAGCATGGGCGTCGAGCACGCCGTGCACAAAGCCGTGTTCGAAGCCATCCATAAGGAAGGCAAGAAGCTCTCCACCCCCGACGAGATGGCCGAGTTCCTCGCTGGCCAGGGCGTCGACAAGGCGGCCTTCATCAAGGCCTACAACTCCTTCGGCGTGAAGAGCCAGATGGAGAAGGCCAAGAAGCTCGCCATGGCGTACCAGATCTCCGGCGTACCGACCCTGATCGTCAACGGCAAGTACCGCTTCGACATCGGCTCCTCGGGCGGTCTCGAGCAGGCCACCCAGGTCGCCGACTTCCTCATCGCCAAGGAGCGCGCCGCGAAGTAAGCGGCGCCCGGCAGAGCGAAGATGCTGCGCCGCTGGAGCAATGACAGAACCGCTGGCCTGCGGGCTCCGCAGGTCAATCCTCATTGTGGCTCCAGCGGCCTCCCAAAGGATGGCCGCCTTCGGCTGCTCAGCTTCAACATCCAGGTCGGCATCAGCACCGGCCGTTACCGCCACTACCTGACCCGCAGCTGGCAGCACCTGCTGCCCCACGCCGGCCGCGCCAGCAACCTGCAGCGCATCGGTGCCCTGCTCGGCGATTTCGACCTCGTGGCCCTGCAGGAAGTCGACGGTGGCAGCCTGCGTTCCGGCTACGTCAACCAGGTCGAGCACCTCGCCCACCTGGCCGATTTCCCTTTCTGGTACCAACAGCTCAACCGCAACCTCGGGCGCATCGCCCAGCACAGCAACGGCTTGCTCAGCCGCCTGCAGCCGACCCAGCTGGAAGACCACCCCCTGCCCGGCCCGCCCGGGCGCGGCGCCATCCTCATGCGCTTCGGCGAGGGCGAGGACGCACTGGTGGTGGTGATGATGCACCTGGCCCTGGGCACCAAGGCCCGCTCCCGCCAGCTCGCCTACATCCGCGAGCTCATCGGCGGCTACCGCCACCAGGTGCTGATGGGCGACATGAACACCCACGCCAACGACCTGCTGCAGAACTCGCCCCTGCGTGACCTCGGGCTGCTCGCGCCACAGGTCGAGGCCACTTTCCCGAGCTGGCGCCCGCAGCGCTGCCTCGACCACATCCTGCTCAGCCCCAGCTTGACCCTGGAGCGCGTGCAGGTGCTCAGCCAACCCATCTCCGACCACCTGCCAGTGGCGGTGGACATCCGCCTGCCCACGTCCCTTACCGGGGATGCGTTGCCGGCCCTGGTGGACACTCCCGACGGATCACCTTCATGAGCGACGACGGCCAGCGCTGGAAAGAAAAGTACCTGCAGAGCCTCGAGCAGCAGGAGAAGCTGGAGCGTCGCTGGGACGCCCGCCTCGATCTCCTGCGCCGTGGCCTGGTGCGCAGCTCCCTCGCCGCCGAAGGCAGCGACAAGGCCGTCGACCAGTGCATGCAGGAGCTGCGCGAGATCATCCGTGGCGATCAGATAGACGCCGGCCTCTCCGCCCTGATCCCGCGCCTGGAAAAGGCCGTGCTGGATTCCGAGCAGCGTCGCCAGCAACGGATCGACCAGAACGTCGGCGCCCTCACCGGGCTGACCAACCAGCTGCTCAAGCTGGATGTGCCGCGTGACGTGCGCAAATCCCTCAAGCAGTTCGCCAAGCGCATCGACGAGCGCGCCAGTCAGGCGCGTGAGATGCCTGCCCTCCTCGGCGAGCTCAGCGGCCTGCAACAGCGCGCCCTCGACGAGATCGCCAACACCGACCCTGCCGCGCCCAAGCCCGGCCTGCTGCAGCGTCTGTTCGGCAGCCAGGGTGACGCCACCGAAGACGCCCAGCCTGCTGCCGCGCCGCTGCCCACCGGTGACGCCCTGGCTCCACCACCGGCCGTCCCGGCACCTGCCGCATTGCAGGCCGCGCCCCCGCTGGACGACGAGCCCGCATCGCCGGCCCAGGCGCTCGCTGCCGCCCCGGCTCCTGTCGTGCCAGCTCCCGGCGTGCCGCCTACCGTTGAGGCGGCCCCCGTGGCTGCGGCTCCCGCTCCGGCGCCTGCCCCTGCCCCTGCTCCTGCCCAGGCTCCCGTACCCCCCCCGGCAGCCGCCACCGAGCAGTCTGCCTCGGCCCAGGTGGTCGCCGAAGCGGCACCGGTGGTTGCGCCCCTTGTGCCCGAGGTTGCTCCTGCCGCCCCGGTCGGGCCACTCGCTGCAGCCGCTCCGGCGCCTGTCACCGCGCTGGCCGATGGTGTCAGCCCGAGCCTGACGCCGCGCCTCGACAGCCTGCCATTGCCGGCGGCGCTGCTCACCGGCGAAGGCGACCCGGGCTACGCGCTGCCCACGCCGCCCGAACCCGGCTACAGCGCCGTCGCGCCCCACGTCGCCGCCAGCCTGCGCGGGCTGCTGGACGAGCTCGACCTGCCCGAGCGCCACAAGCCCCAGGGCGAAGCCCTTCGCGAGCGTCTGGTAGGTGGCCTGAACTGGTACGAACTGGTGCCCGTGCTGGACGACCTCGCCGTGCTGGTGCTGGCCGTCACCAACAGCGAGCACCGTGACTTCGCCATCTACCTCAAGCAGCTCAACGAGCGCCTGGTCGCCTTCGTCGCCTCCATTTCCGCCGCCCAGGAGGGTTACAGCGAGACCCTGGAAAGCGCGCGCGTGCTCGACGACCAGTTGCGCGAGCAGGTCAGCGACCTGCAGAGCAGCGTGCAGGACGCCACCGACCTGGACGACCTCAAGCGCGCCGTGGAAAAGCGCCTCGACGGCCTGCTCAGCACCATGAACGACTACCAGCGCCAGCGCGCCGCCCGCGAAGAAGAAGTCGGCGGACGCCTCAAGGTGCTGGTGGATCGCGTCGCCACCATGGAACAGGAAGCCAGTTCCTTCCGCGACCACCTGGAAGAACAGCGGCAGAAAGCCCTCAGCGACCCGCTCACCGGCCTGCCCAACCGGGCCGCCTGGAGCGAGCGCCTGGAACTGGAAGTGGCGCGCTGGAAGCGCTATGGCGGCGAGCTGCTGCTGGCGGTGCTGGACATCGACCACTTCAAGCGCATCAACGACAACTACGGCCACCTGGCCGGCGACAAGGTGCTCAAGATCATCGCTGGCGAGATCGCCAAGCGCCTGCGCAAGACCGACTTCATCGCCCGCTTCGGCGGCGAGGAGTTCGTCCTGCTGCTCCCCGCCACGCCCCTGGAGGGTGGCCAGCAGTTGCTCGACACCCTGCGCTCGGCCATCGAGCAATGCCCCTTTCACTTCAAGGGCGAGCCCGTGACCATCACGCTGTCGGGAGGGCTGGTGTCCTTCGTCGAGGGCGAGAAGGACGAGCAGGCGTTCGAACGCGCCGACCAGGCGCTCTACCGCGCCAAGCGCGAAGGTCGCAACCGCATCGAACTGGGCTGAGCCGCCTCAGGCGGCGTGGGTCAGGTAGGGCTTCCAGTCTTCCGGCACATGCTCCAGGCGCGGGTAGTCCAGGGCGTCCAGCTGCAGGCGCGAGAGCTGGAAGGGTGTATGCCGCAGCGCCTGGGGCAGCGCTCGCAGCTCCGGCAACCACAGGCTCACGTAGGTCGCATCCGGGTCGTAATGGCGGGCCTGGCGCAGCGCGTTGAAGGCCTGGCTGCGTTGCGGGTCGCTGGCCACGCCGGCCAGGTAGGCCCAGTTGCCCCAGTTGCTCGCCGGGTCGTAATCCAGCAGGTGTTCTTCAAACCAGGCGGCGCCATGGCGCCAGTCCTGCTCCAGGTCGTGCACCAAGTAGGCGGCCACCACCTGGCGGCCGCGGTTGGACATGAAGCCCGTGGCTGCCAGCTCGCGCATGCTGGCGTCCACCAGCGGCATGCCGGTGCGGCCCTGGCACCAGCGTTCGAAGCGTTCGTCCAGCTGCTGCGGTGCGCGCACCGTAGCCTTCAGGCCGCCGGCTTCGAACAGCGCGCGGCCATGGCGCAGCAGGGTCCAGCGGAAGTAGTCACGCCATAGCAATTGTTGCCACAGCTGGCGGGTGGAGGCGTTGGCGCCGTACTGCGCCTCGTAGCGGCGCAGCTCGGCAGCGACGCGGCGCGGCGAGAGGCTGCCGTTGGCCAGCCAGGGCGAGAACTTGGAGGAGTACTCGCTGCCCACCATGCCGTTGCGATTCTCCTGGTAGGTGCGGACGCCCTGGGTCGCCCACAGGTAATCGCGCAGTCGCGCCAGTGCCGCGACCTCGCCGCCGGAAAAGGGGAAGGCGCTGATGGGCAGGCCGACCGGCTCGCCCAGACCCAGGCGGGTTGGCGTCGGCAGGGGTTCGAAGAGCGGCTCCACCGCTTCGGGCAGGGGCGGCAAGGTCACCGGGGCCGAGCGTGGTTGATAGACGCTGGGGCGCTGCTCCACCTGCTCGCGGAACTGGCTGAACACCGCCGGCAGGTGCTCCACCGGGGTCGGCAGCTCCTCGCGGCGCAGCAGGCTGTTGCCGGCCAGCTCACGCAGGGGAATGTCGCCGAGCGCCTGGCGCAGTTCCTCCACCAGGGTGCGTTCCTGGGGCGCCATTTCTTCCAGGGTCAGTACTTCGTTCAGGTCCAGGTGCTCCAGCAGCGCCGGGATCACCTGCGCGGCATTGCCCTGCACCACTAGCAGGCGCGAGCCGCGCTGGCGCAGCTCGGCGTCCAGGGCGGTGAGGCTCTCCAGCTGGAAGCGTGCGCGGTGCACGCCCATGCGACGGATGCCGAGGTCGCCCGGGCGCAGCAGGGTCGGGTCGAAAACGAACAGCGGCAGGACGCAATCGGCCGCCAGCGCCGCTTGCACGGCGGGGTGATCATCGAGGCGCAGATCCTGTTTGAACCAGAGCAGAGTACGACGCATGACGTAAATCCTCGGCAGGCATTTCCCTATGCCAACTGATTCCGCTGGCTTCTAGACGTTATAGGCTTTTCGCCGGGCTTGAACAGTGCCGCCGGGAGGATGACCGGTGGCGTTGCTGCCGTCGGGCCGGGAGCTGCGTATAATCCGCCCCTTTTTTCGCGGGCCCTGCCTGCATTCACCTGTGGAGACATCGTCAATGCGTCTTTCCTTTTCCCGTATCGCCAGCTGGTTGGGTGGTTTTGCCCTGACCTTCGGCGCCGTTCAGGTCGCCGGCAACGAATTGCTGCACCTGCAGGACAGCAACCTGCAGTTCTCCACCCTGCCCTATTCCGCCGGCGAGAGCTTCCTCAGCTTCGCCACCGAGCGCCCGGCCTTCACCGCCGGCCTCTCGCCCAAGGCCCTGGCGGAGCTGCCCGGCCACACCCCGGCGCCCCTGCAGATGCGCCTCAGCGGTGCCCAGGCGGCCCCGGCGCCTGGCCAGGGCGGCAACCTGCTCGGCCCGGCCTTCGACCTGCAGGCCCCCGGCTTCGACTACCTGACCCTGAGCCTCTACGACCGCGACGACCAGGACGAACCCGGCCACAGCGTGCAGTTCAGCGGCGCCTGGGCCTATGCCTTCCGCCTCGGCGAGGCCAGCTGGATGCTCGATGGCGGCCTCGACTGGGCCGGTGCCGAAGGCGACCGCGAACAGGGCCTGAGCTTCAGCCCGCAGCTGAGCTTCGATGCCGGCGACTACTTCTTCGCCCAGGGCCGCCAGCTGTTCCTCGGCATCCAGTACCTGCAGCAGAGCGGTGGCTACAGCGAGCTGGACGACGTGCGCGGCAACGCCTCCCGCGAGCAGCGCGCAGTCAACGGCACCCTCAAGTACCACTTCTGACCCCGATCGGCACGGCGGCGAGACGTCGCCGCCAGCGCCCTTTACACTTCGTCCTTCAGTTGAGGAGCGCCCATGGAAATTCTCGGCATCGCCGTGCTGATCTTTCTGGTCACCGACCCCTTCGGCAACATCGCCATCTTCCTCGCCGCGCTGAAGAACGTGGCGCCGGAGCGCCGGCTCAAGGTGGCCCTGCGTGAGCTGGTTTTCGCCCTCGGCCTGCTGCTGCTGTTCCTCACCTTCGGCGAAAACATCCTCAGCGGCCTCGGCCTGTCCCGCGAGGCCATCGCCATCGCCGGCGGCATCATTCTCTTCATCATCGCCCTGCGCCTGATCTTCCCGCGGCCCGAGGGCGTGCTCGGCGACCTGCCTGACGGCGAACCCATGCTGGTGCCCCTGGCCACCCCGGCAGTGGCCGGCCCCTCCGCGCTGGCGGTGCTGATGACCCTGCGCAACACCCACCAGGGCGAGCTCTGGGAGCTCTACGTCGCCGTGCTGGTGGCCTGGGCCTGCACCGCCCTGATCCTGCTCCAGGCAGCCTTCCTGCAGCGCTTTCTCGGTCAGCGCGGGCTGATGGCGGTGGAGCGCCTGACCGGCATGTTGCTGATCATGCTCAGTGTCGACATGCTCCTGGACAACCTGCAAAGCGTGCTACACATCACCCCATGAAAACCCTAGCCCTCGGCCTGTTGCTGGCCCTGCTCGCCGGTTGCACCAGCGGCCCGCGCATCGATCGCAGCCAGACCTCGGTCAACCAGAACAGCCGCGTGCAATACGTCGTGCTGCACTACACCTCCACCGACCTGCCGCGCTCCCTGGCGCTGCTCACCCACGGCGAGGTCAGTGCGCACTACCTGATCGGCGCCCAGCCGCCGACCATCTACCAGTTGGTGGACGAGAACCGCCGCGCCTGGCACGCCGGACAGAGCGAGTGGCAGGGGCGCACCTGGCTGAATGCGAGCACCATCGGCATCGAACTGGTCAACGAGGGCTACGAGCAGACCCCCACCGGGCGCAATTGGCAGCCCTTCGACGACCAGCAGATCGACGCGCTCATCGTGCTGCTCAAGGACATCGTCAAACGTCACAACCTGCCCCTGGGCAGCATCATCGGCCACAGCGACATCGCCCCCCAGCGCAAGGTCGACCCGGGCCCACTGTTCCCCTGGAAACGCCTCGCCGAGGCCGGCCTGGTGCCCTGGCCGGAAGCCTCCGCCGTGGCGGTCGAGCAGGCGCGCTTCGCCCAGGCGCTGCCCACCGTCGGCTGGTTCCAGATGCAGCTGGCCCGCCAGGGTTATCCGGTGCCGCGCAACGGCCAGCTGGACGAGGCCACGCGCAATGTCATCGCCGCCTTCCAGATGAAGTACCGCCCCCACCTGTTCGACGGCCAGCCCGACGCCGAGACCGCCGCCCTGCTGCTGGTGCTCAACCGCATGCCGGGCGAGGCGCTGCCACTCCGTCCCGTTACGTTCTACTGACGCTCGAATCGCGCCCAGCACCGGACGGTGGCTGGCGTGATGACGGTGGGCTTTACCTGAGTGATCTCGCTCGGACGCGACCCTCCTCATCGTGCAGCCCCCTTCGCCTGCTGGCGCTGCACCCTCTACCCGCCCCTGCCGCGCCGAGGTGATGGGTTTCGCTTCGCTCTACCCATCCTCCAAATAGCGTTCAAGCCCGCCGCTAGAGCGGCAGCGCCAGGTAGAACTGCGCGCCTTCGCCGGGGCGTGAATAGATGCCGATGCGGCCGCCGTGGAGCTGGACGATCTCCTTGCACAGCGCCAGGCCGAGGCCAACGCCGCCGCCGGTGTAGCTGCCCAGTTGCACGAAGGGCTCGAAGATGCGCGCCTGCTGGCTGTAGGGCACGCCTTCGCCGTTGTCCTCGACGCTGAGGATCACCCGCTCGCCATGGCGCCGCGACTGCAGGCGGATATGCCCGCCATTGGGCGTGTGGCGGATGGCGTTGCTCACCAGGTTGTCCAGCACCCGCTCCACCTGGGGGCGGTCGATGGGCACGCGGGGCAGCGGCTCTTGCAGGTCCAGCTCTATGCTGATGCCCTTGTTCTGCGCCGGCTCCTGGAAGCGCGTGCGCAGGGCGCCGAGCAGGTCGTCGATATCGCAGGGCGCCAGGGTCAGGGTCTGCATGCCGTTCTGGTAGCGGGAGAAGTGCAGCAGGTCGTTGATCAGCCGCACCAGGCGCTGCATCTCCTCGTCCACCGTCAGCAGCAGGTCGGACTCGCGGGACTCCTCGGCGAAGACCAGGCGTTCGCGCAGCAACCCGAAGGCCATCTGCATGCCGGTCACCGGGGTGCGCAGCTCGTGGGAGGCGCGCAGCACGAACTCGTTGCGCACCCGCTCGAAGGCGCGCTGCTCGGTGACATCGCGCAGCACCATCACCGCACCGAGGATGCGCTCCTCGTCCAGGCTCACCGGGGTCAGGCGCCAGCTCAGCAGGCGGCTCTCGCCCTCGACCTCGATGGCCAGGTCCGGCGGCACCTGCTCCAGGGGCTGGCCGCGCAGCACCTGCTGGGTAGGCGCCTCCATGGCCGGGTCGCCCAGGGCCTGGCTCAGGGGTTGGCCGAGCTGCTCGGTCTCCCAGGCCAGCTGGCGCTGGGCCACCGGGTTGGCGTGTTCGATGCGGCCCTGGCGGTCGAGGATCAGCAAGCCGTCGTCGATGCTGTCGAGCACCGCCTTCAGGCGGCGCTGCTCGGCCAGCAGCTTCTCGATATTGGTTTCCTTGAACAGCCGCAGGCCCTCGGCCATGAGGCCGAAGCGGCGGCTCAGGGAGGCCATCTCGCTGACCGTGGAAATCGGCAGGGTCACCTGGAAGTCACCCTGGCCGATGCGGTCGGCGGCGCGGGCCAGGGCCTCGATGGGCTGGCCGAAGCGCCGGGCGATGCCGTGGGCGGTGACGAAGCCGATCAGCAGTACGGCGATGCCCAGCAGGCCCAGCAGGGTGGCCACCAGGCCGGCGCGCTCGCGGGCCGACTGCTCGGCCTCGGCGGCGCTCTGCAAGGCGTGCTTCTGCAGCGCCAGCATGGCATTGCGGGTGTCGTTCAACGCCTGGCTGAAATCATCGTCGCGGCGGTCGGTGTTGCGTTCGCTGACCCGCAGGAACTCGCCGTAGCTGTCGGCGATGGCCTGGAAGCCCTGACGGGTCTGCTCGTCGCGGGCGTTCATCAGGCCCTGTTGCACCACGGCGAGGAAACGTTGCTGCGAGGTGAGCAGTGCCTGGATATCCGGCTGTTCGCGGGTCAGGTTCACCAACTGGTCGCCCAGGTGTGTGCGCAACTTTTCGCCCAGGTCGATGGTGGCGAAGTTGTAGGAGATCAGGCGCTCCTGGGAACGGGCCAGCTGCATGACGCTGGTCAGCCCCAGCAGCAGCCCCAGGAGGGCCACGGTGATCAGCGCCGAAATGCTGAGGAAAAGCCGCGTCCGCAGCTTCATCGGCAGCTTCATAGACCGTACTGCTTGCGTTTGCGATAGAGCGTCGAGGCGTCGATTCCGAGGGTCTTGGCGGCCTGGTCGAGGGTTTCACTGGCCGCGAGCACGGCGGCGATATGGGCCTTCTCCAGGTCCTCCAGGCTCATGGAGGCTCCTACGCGCGGGGCGTTGTTGGACGGCGCTTCGCTCAGTCCCAGGTGGGCGATTTCCACCAGCTCCTGGCCGCAGATGATGCTGGCGCGCTCGATCACGTTGCGCAGCTCGCGCACGTTGCCGGGCCAGTGGTAGCCCAGCAGGGCACCCCGTGCCGCGTCGCTGAAACCGCGTGCCGGGCGCGCGTAGTCCTTGACGAAGCGAGCGAGGAAGCGCTCGGCCAGGCCGATCAGGTCCTCGGTGCGCTCGCGCAGGGGCGGCAGGTGCAGGGTGATGACGTTGAGGCGGTAGAGCAGGTCTTCGCGGAAGCGGCCCTCGCGGACCATTTCATCGAGGTTGAGGTTGGTGGCGGCGAGGATGCGCACATCGGCGCGGCGGGTCACCGCGTCGCCCACCCGCTCGTATTCCTTGTCCTGGATGAAGCGCAGCAATTTGGGTTGCAAGGTGAGGGGAAAGTCGCCGATCTCATCGAGAAACAGCGTGCCGCCGTCGGCCTGGTTGACCCGGCCCAGGGTGCTCTCGCTGGCCCCGGTGAAGGCGCCGCGGCTGTGGCCGAACAGCTCGCTTTCCATCAGCTCTGCCGACAGCGACGGGCAGTTGATGGTCACGCAGGCCTTCTTCGCCCGCTTGCTCCAGCCGTGGATGGCCCGGGACAGCTCGCCCTTGCCGGTGCCTGACTCGCCGAGGATGAGGATGTTGGCGTCGGTGCCCGCCACCTGGCGAGCGGTTTCCAGCACCGCCATCATCGCCGGGCTCTGCGAATCCAGGCCGTCGCCCGGCTTGCGCACCTCGCCCTCCAGGGCCTCCAGGCGCGCGGTGAGCTGGCGCACTTCCAGCTGCTTGGCGGCTGAAAGGCGCAGCTGGTCGGGGCTACAGGGTTTCACCAGGTAGTCGGCCGCGCCGGCCTGCATGGCGTCCACGGCGGTGTCCACGGCCGAGTGGGCGGTGACGATCACCACCCGCATCCAGGGGGCCTGCATGCGGATCTGCGCAAGCACATCCAGGCCGTTGTCATCGCCCAGGCGCAGGTCGAGGAAGCACAGGTCGAACACCTGGCGCTGCAGGATGGCCTCGGTCTGTGCCGCACTGCTGGCGGTGGCCACGCTGTAACCCTCGTCTTCCAGGCAATAACGGAAGGTGCGCAGAATCGCCGACTCATCGTCGACCAGCAGGATGCGTCCCTTGGTTTCCGTTCCTGATGCCATTTTGTCGCTCCGCATTGTTCAGTCGTATCGCTTAGTCCAGGAATTATCGTGCAAGTTGCAAGGTCCTTTCATACATGTATTGCAGCCTGCATGCAGCGGGTATTTGGACGTCTACAATAACCAATTGATTTTAAATGAATAAACGCCACGAAAAGGCCTGGCACAGGCCTTGCGATAACCCCTGCATCTGGAGGCGCTGAGCGCCGAAGTGGATGACAGGAGGTTTCCATGCCGCACTTGCACAGCCTGGCGCTCGCCATGGCCGGTAGCGCCTTGCTGGGGCTGGTCGCCCTGCCGGCGGCCGCCGGGGACGGCTTCAGCGAACGGATTCGCGAAGCTCGCCAGGAAGGCAGCATCTGGACCACCTTCGCCTTCAACCATCACCTCGGCCCCTTCTCCCTCAACGTCGATGTCGAGCATGGCCTGGCCACGCTCACCGGCACCGTGGCGAATGAAGTCAACCGCGAGCTGGCCGAGCAGGTCGCCCTCGGCGTCGAGGGTATCGACGCTGTGGATAACCTCATCCGCGTCGACCCGGGCGTTCGGCCCCGTTTGCTGTCCATTGCCGCCGCCGACAGCCACCTCGACGACGCCACCGTCACCGCCAAGGTGAAATCCAAGCTGCTGTGGAACACCACCCCCCAAGGTCTCGACATCGGTGTCGAGACCCGCGAAGGCCTGGTCACCCTCAGTGGTCGCTCCGCCAGCGCCGAGTCCCGTGAGATGGCCGGCAAGCTGGCCGCCAGCACCGAGGGCGTCGAGCGGGTGGACAACGCCATTCACCTCAGCGCCGACCCCGGCACCGCCCAGCGCGACGGTGAGCAACGGGCCGAGGCCGGCAGCCTGCTGGGCGACGCCTGGATCACCGGCAAGGTGAAGACCCGCTTCCTCTCCAGCGACAACCTCGCCGCCCTGGATATCTCCGTGGAAACCGACGACGGCGTGGTGCGCCTCACCGGCAACGTGGCCACGGCGGCAGAAAAGGCGCTGGCGGTGGAAACGGCCAGAAATGTTCGCGGCGTGCTCGATGTGCACGCCGCATCCCTCAAGGTCGCCGGCTGAACGCGCGACCCGTACCCCCAAGGAGAAACACCATGACCAATACCACTGCGCAACTCAACGAGCTGATCGAGATCACCCGTGACGGCGAGCGCTTCTACCAGCACGCCATCGACGAAGTGAAGGACCCGGCCCTGCAGGGCCTGTTCCGCGACATGGCCCAGGCCAAGACCCAGGTCATCCAGGCCCTGGCGGTCCGGGTCGCGGCCAACCACGAAGACCCGTCCACCGGCGGCACCTTCGTCGGCAAGTTGCGCCAGGTCTATGCGGACACCCGCGCCACCCTGTCCAGCGACGAGAAGGCCACCTATGTGAGCCAGCTGGAGGAAGCCGAGGACCGCATCCTCCACGCCTTCGAAGACGCCCTGGAAAGCGCCGAGCCCGAGGTGCGCGGCCTCCTCGCCCAGGAAATGCCCCGGGTCAAGGCCTGCCATGACCGCATGCGCAGCCTGAAGCTGGCGATGAAGTGAGCCCGGATCGGACAGGGATGTCCGGCCATGCAAAACGCACGACGCAGCGCTGGCGATCATGCAAGTTGCCAGCAGATCCAGTGATCAATCAATTCGTAAGTTATTGAATTTAAATGGATTTAACTGATTAGAAAAACTGGCATGCGCTCTGCAATCAATACATCAGGAAAAGCAAATCGCCAGCCGGCGATGACCGCTAGGACAGGCAGGGGAGCTTCGGTTCCCTCGATCGATCAACAGCTCAGGAGGTGTTTCAGGATGAACCGTCGTCATGCGCGTCTCGCCCTTGCGGGCAAGGTACTGCTGGCCGCCCTCGCCGTGGTGTTGATCCTCCTGGCCGAACACCAGCTGCGCCAGAGCCTGCGCAGCCACGAGCAGCAGCCCCCGCTGCCGGCCCGCCTGGATATCGCGCCCACCCCGGCCGCTTTCCATGCCAACGGCATGCTCCACGACGGTTCGCTGCAGAGCGTTGCCCAGCAGCGCTGGAACGATCAACCGCAGCAACCCCGCTGGGTGTTCTGAGTACATAAAGGAGATACGAAGATGTGGACCATCGCCCTGTTCCTGACCGCCCTCCTGATCCTCCCCGTATTGATGCTCGGCAGTGCCCTGGCGGTTGGCCAGGCGCTGCAGGACAGCAACGACTTCAGCGATATCGATTTCATCAATCCACCGGCGGACGAGGCCCTCGCCTCGCAGCCGGCTCAGCACGACCCGGCCTGGTCGCCGGCGCACTGAGAACCCGACAAACCGAAGCAGGAGAAACCATCATGCTCAGCTGGGCACTTACCTTCCTCGTCATCGCCATCGTCGCTGCCGTTCTGGGCTTCGGTGGTATCGCCGGCACCGCAGCAGGTATCGCGAAGATTCTCTTCGTGCTGTTCCTGGTCCTGTTCGTGGTGTCCTTCATCTTCGGTCGCCGCAGGGGCTAGGGAGGCAGCATGCGCATCCTGCGTGATCTCTGCGCCGCCGCCGCGTTCGGCTTCGCCAGCACCCTGGTGCTGGCGGCCGATACCGACGCGCAGCACAGGCTCAACGAACTGCTGGGCACTGACCCGCAGTACCGCGAGACCTGGCAGGCGCTGGTCAAGGACGAAAGCCGTCTGCCCGAATGGGTAATGAACCTGAGCGGGACGGCACCGCCGATGAAGGCGGTGGACCAGGACGGCGATAAATACCTGGTTGGCGAGTTGTGCGAACCGCATGCCTGCGCCAGCCAACGACTGCTCGTCGCCTTCAGCTGGGACAAGGACGACGCCTACGCCCTGCTGGTGCAAGTGCCGGAAGGCCTGCCCCAGGACAAATCACCGAGCCGCCACGCCAGCAAGCGCTGGTTGGGCGAACCGGATGATGAGGTCAAGGCGATTCTCGAGGACCAGCTGAAAAGCGATCCGAACTGGTACTGAAGCCATTCAGACCACAGGCCCCACAGGCGGGGCCATGACCATGGGGCCGGGTTGTTCCGCGTCGGTAGAGCGGCATGACCTAGGGGTAAAGGGGTTACCTCCGCGAACGCGGGCCGGGTCAGGTGAAGCCGCCACCGGGAAGCTGTGATCCAGCTTCTCGGTGGTAGCGTTAAAAGCAGCTGGAAGAGAAAAGCAGCTGGAAGCTGGAAGACAAAAGCCGGGAGCTGGAGTCTTTCCCCACCTCAACTCCTATTGCAACCTAACTGCCAACTTGGCTACGTGTGCGCCCTGGAATCTGGCGAGCGCGAGTTCCTTGTCGGTCGGCGTGCGTGAGCCGTCGGCGCCGGCGAGGGTGGCGGCGCCGTAGGGTGAGCCGCCGCGTACGTCGCTGATGTCGGTCAGCTCGGGTGCCGCGTAGGGCAGGCCGACGATGAGCATGCCGTGGTGGGCCAGGGTGTTCCAGAACGAGGTGATGGTGGTTTCCGAGCCGCCGCCGGTGCCGGTGGAGGTGAACACGCTGCCGAACTTGCCCACCAGGGCGCCTTTCACCCAGAGGCCGCCGGTCTGGTCGAGGAAGGTGCGCATCTGCCCGGCCATGTTGCCGAAGCGGGTCGGGGTGCCGAAGAGGATGGCGTCGTAGTCCGCCAGCTCCTGGGGGCTGGCCACGGCGGCGGGTTGGTCGAGCTTGGCGCCGGCGTTGCGGGCGATGTCCTCGGGGATGGTCTCGGCGACGCGCTTGAGGGTCACCTCCACGCCCGGCACGCTGCGCGCGCCCTCGGCCACCGCTTCGGCCAGGCGTTCGATATGGCCGTACATGGAGTAATAGAGCACCAGGACCTTCTTCATCGTCATCTCCCAGGACAGAGGTCGTCATCGACCGACCCGGTTCAGCCTAGATGGCTTTCATGACATTGCCGGGGTGGCTTCCTGGCGCGCGCCGTGCCCCCGCCGCTATCATCCGCCCATCGTTTTCGGGGGGATCGTTCATGCTCAACGGCCTTTGGCTCGGCTTCTTCGTGGTGGCCGCGACCGCGGCGCTGGTGCGCTGGCTCGGCGGTGACCCGGGTGTCTGGGCCGCCATGGTGGAAAGCCTGTTCGCCATGGCCAAGCTTTCGGTCGAGGTGATGATCCTGCTGTTCGGCACCCTGACCCTGTGGATGGGGCTGCTGCGCATCGCCGAAAAGGCCGGGTTGGTGGAGGTGCTGGCGCGCCTGCTGGGCCCGCTGTTCGCCCGGCTGATGCCCGAGGTGCCCCGGGGCCATCCCGCGCTGGGGCTGATCACCCTCAACTTCGCCGCCAACGGCCTGGGCCTGGACAACGCCGCCACCCCCATCGGCCTCAGGGCCATGCGCGCGCTGCAGGAGCTCAACCCCAGCAGCACCACGGCGAGCAATGCGCAGATCCTCTTCCTGGTGCTCAACGCCTCGTCCCTGACCCTGTTGCCGGTGTCCATCTTCATGTACCGCGCGCAACAGGGGGCCGCCGACCCGACCCTGGTGTTCCTGCCCATCCTCCTGGCCACCAGCGCTTCCACCCTGGTGGGCCTGCTCACGGTGGCCTTCATGCAACGCCTGAAACTGTGGGACCCGGTGGTGCTCGCCTACCTGGTACCCGGCGCCCTGTTGCTGGGCGGCTTCATGGCGCTGCTGGCCGGCCTCTCCGCCACGGCGCTGGCGGCCCTGTCGTCGCTGCTGGGCAACCTGGTGCTGTTCGGCCTGATCATGCTGTTCCTGCTGGTGGGCGCGTTTAAGAAGGTGCCGGTGTACGAAACCTTCGTTGACGGCGCCAAGGACGGCTTCGATGTTGCCAAGAGCCTGCTGCCCTACCTGGTGGCCATGCTCTGCGCCGTGGGCGTGCTGCGTGCCTCCGGCGCCCTGGACTTCGGCCTCGATGGCATCCGCGCGCTGGTGGAATGGTCCGGCCTCGACACCCGCTTCGTCGACGCCTTGCCCACCGCCCTGGTCAAGCCGTTCTCCGGCAGCGCCGCCCGCGCCATGCTCATCGAAACCATGCAGACCCAGGGCGTGGACAGCTTCCCCGCCCTAGTGGCCGCCACTATGCAGGGCAGCACCGAAACCACCTTCTACGTGCTGGCGGTGTACTTCGGTGCCGTGGGCATCCAGCGTGCCCGCCACGCGGTGGGCTGCGCCCTGCTGGCCGACCTCGCCGGCGTCATCGCCTCGATCCTGGTGTGCTACTGGTTCTTCGGCTGACCCCAGCTCCCGGGCTGAAGCCCGGGCTACCGCCGGCGCTGAACCGGTGGGAGCGAATTCATTCGCGATCGGGGGTGGCGGGTTGCACCCGCCCTACGGCCCGCGTCCAACCCTGTAGGGGCGAATTCATTCGCCTGGCACCGCCCGGGCTCAGAACCCGTTGGCCTTGGCGAAGTCCAGCTTCGGGTCGCGCACGCTGGTGACGTTCACCGCCGCGCCGGACCAGCCGCCCTCCATCTCCTCGGTCATGTGGTAGCGCAGCAGGTTGTACTGGATGGCGGTGCCGCCCAACTGCTGGTGGCCGATGCGTGAGATGACCGTCTCCAGCAGGCTGGAGATCAGGTACTGCAGCGGCGTATCGGAGGTCTTCAGGGCCAGGCCATAGTCGAAGCGCGCGTTTTCGTTGGCCCGGAAGTTCGCATAGAACGCCTGCTTGCCGAGGTCGGTGTTCATCGCCTGGTTGAACGACTGGCGGCAGGCCTCGAGGTCTTCCGCGCCCGCATGGGGCAGCTGCAGGAAGTTGCTGAGGTTCTTCAGGCTCACGCAGCCCTGGGTGGCGATCACCTCCGGCATCAGCGTGATATCCAGCTCACCGGCGCTGTTGGGCACGTTGTGCCAGCGGTTCAGGCTTCCGCGCAGGTCCTCCAGGCTGTTCTCGGTATAGCCGCGGTAGCCGTAGACGTAGGTCGGCGGCAGTACCAGGCCCATGAGCGAGTTGTACTGGGGGATGGAGAGCTCCGTGTGCGGCTTGCCGAAAACGCGGGTGCTGTAGTCGTCCAGCGAGGCCTTGAGCAACGACGGCCGCAGGTTGCGCACCGACCTGCCGTTTTCCAGGGCTTCGACCAGGGACTTGTCGTTGAGCTGCGACTTGACCTCCACCGTGGCGACCACGCCTTCGATCAGGTACACGTCCGCCGAGCCGAAGGTGCGCAGGGTGGGGAAGTCGTTGCGGTAGATGATCAGGTCGATCTGCTTGGAGATGCCGCCTTCGTTGTCGACGATCTGCCCCGAGCCGATGCTGATGTTGCTCGGCAGGAAGCGCTTGAGGACATCACGGATGAAACTCTCGCGTGCATCGCCGAGTACGGTCGGGTGATTGGCGATGCTGCTGCTGACGCTGAAGCTGGTTTCCAGCACCCGGGCGATGGACTTCGCCCAGTTGTTGATGATGGCCATGGGTCTTCCTTGAGGGGGTTGAGCGTCCGCAATCTACAGGCACTGAGCCTGTGGGAACATTCATTCGCGACGCTCTTCCATCGGTGTGTCGAGGCACCTGTAGGGGCGACTTCAGTCGCCAAGCGGTGCGTAGCACCGCCAAAGGCTTCGCGAGCAGAGCTCGCTCCTACGGTCATACGGCTATGCGGTCATGGCGCCAAGGTCAATGCGGCTTGGGCGGCAGCGGGTCCTCGGTGACCTCGAAGCGCAGGGTGCCGATCATCTGCCCGGCCTCGGTGACCACGCGCACCTGCCAGCGGCCCACCGGGTTGGCGGGGAAGTTCTGCTTGTGGGTCCAGGCGCGGTAGCCCTTGTCGCGGCCGCCGTGGATGTCCAGGGCGATGCGGTCCACTTCCTGGCCCTCGAAACGCCACAGGTGGTAGATGCGCTCGTTCAGCCCGCGCGGCGCGTTGATCGCGGTGTAGGCGTAGAGGCCATCGCTGCGCAGCTCGGCGGCGGTCACGGTTTCCACGCCCTTGCCCGGGGTGCGCTGGTGGTCGTCCAGTTCCGGGGTCACCGCCACTTCAGTCAGCCACAGGGTGGCCGGCGGCACCATCACCCGGGTCAGCCAGCCGGTGGCGCCCAGGGCCAGGGTCAGGCCGACCAGGGCCAGGCCCCGCCACCAGCGTTGCACGCGGATGGTGCTGTAGAGGCTGAGGAAGGACAGCAGCACGGCGATTCCGAGGGACCACTCGAAGCTTTGCGCGGTGGTCAGGTGGAGGATGATCGGCAGCGCCGTGAGCAGCACCGCGAACAGGGTCAGGGTGTGGTAGGCGAGGAACAGCCAGCGGTGCGGCGCGAGGAAGCGGTTGTACAGCGGGTCGACGATGGAGATCACCGCCGCCACCGCCAGCAGCCCGGTGAACAGCGACTGGCCGCTGTTCCAGCTGGTGGTGATGAGGAAGAAGGGCAGCACGAAGAACAGGCTTTCCTGGTGGATCAGCTGGGTCAGGAAGCGCGTCAGCGGTGGTGGCAGCTCGATCTTGAACAGGCGCTCGATGCTGCTGCGGAACAGGTTCTCCAGCAGCAGCCAGACCCAGCTCACCAGCATCACGATGGCGATCACCTTGGCCAGGCGCGCGCCGCGATCCACCAGCAGGAAGCTGCCGACGCCCGAGCAGAAGCCGTAGAGCGCGATGAGCCGCGGGTGGCGCTGGATCAGCGCGATCAGGGCGAGCAGGCGGTTTTTCCAGATCGACATGGGCACGTCGGCGAAAGCTGCGGGGGCCGCAGGATACTGCCCGCCCGCCGGCCTGAGAAGGCGCCAGGCGCCGCAGCCGACGGCCAGTGCCTCAGGCGGGCGCGGGTCACGTGCCCGGGCGCCGGCCGCGCCACAGCAGGGCGGCGAGCAGGGCCAGGCCCAGCAGGGCCGGCAGCAGCCAGGCCAACTGGTCGTAGCCCAGCAGGGGCTGCTCGATGCGGATGTAGCCCGGTTCGTGGAACAGCTCGCGGGCGATGGCGTTGACCTGCTGCAGGGTCACCGCACGCAGGGCGTCGGCCTCGTTGCCGAAGCGGCCCTCCTGGTAGTCACCCAGGGAGTTCCAGTAGTAGTCGGCCAGCGCCGAGTTGCCCTGTGCCGCCCATGCCTGACGGCTGATGGCGAGGTTCTTCAGGCGCTCGAAGCTGTCGCGGTCCAGCCCCTGGTCGCGTAGGCGCGTGGTGAGTGTGCGCAGCACCTGCAGCGCCGGTTCCACGTCGCTGCGCTCCAGGTCGGCGTTGAGGCTGAGGAAGGTTTCGCCGCCGAAGGCGCGGCGCTCGGTCCAGGGCCCGTAGGAGAGGCCGTTCTGGATGCGCAGCTGCTGGTAGAGCTCCCAGTTCAGGTAGTCCTTGAGCAGCTCCCAGGCGGCGTAGTCGGCGCCGTCTACCTCCGGCTCGCGGTAGATCCAGTGCAGCGTGGCGCTCTGGCCCACCAGGCCGCGGCGCAGGGTGCGGTGCTCGGCGGCGTTGTCGTTGCTTTCCGGCAGGGCCGGGTGCTCGCGTACTTCCACCGGCGCCAGGGCGCCGAAGCGCCGCTCGATGAAGGCCGGCAGCAGGCGGTCGAGGTCGCCGACCACGATCAGGCTCATGTTGTTGGGGGCGTACCAGTCGCGACGCAGGGCCTCCAGGGCCTCGCGCTGCAGGTGCTCCACCTGGGGGCGCTCGGCGCAGGCCAGGCCCAGTTCGACGGCGAGCTGGTCGTGGGCTTCGCGGCCCAGGTCCTGGCGGTCCAGCAGGCGTTCCAGGTGCGAGTAGTGGCCGCCGCCCTCGCGCTGCACCACCTGCTTGGCGGTGGCGATGCGGGCGTCGGTCAGTTGGGTGTCGTCGAGCACCTGCAGCAGCAGGTCGAGTACCTTGCGCTGGTTCTGCGCCGGCGCCTCGATGACGAAGGCGGTGTCGCTGGCGCTGGTGAAGGCGTTCCATTCGCCGCCCAGAGCCTGCATGCGCGCTTCCAGGTCCGCCTCGCCGGCGCCGCCCAGGCCGCTGAAGAACAGGTGTTCCAGCAGATGCGGCAGCTCCTTGTCCGAGCAGGCGAAGTCGTCGAAGCCGACACCCACCACCAGGCGGATGGCGACATGGCCGCGCTCGGGGGTGGGCTTGAGGATCACCTGCAAGCCGTTCTGCAGGTCGTAGCCCTCGACCCGGTCGCGGTCGAACGCCTGTGCCGAGGCACCGAGCAAAAGCAGCAGGCAGAGCAGGTAGCGCATGGCGAGGGTCTGGCTGGGAGGAAGCGCCGAGCATAGCGGATCGCCCCCGCCCTTGCGCAATCACCCCAGGCCGCGGCGGCTGCTCCAGAACTGCAGGGCCAGCTGGCGCAGGTCGGCGGCCAGGCCGGCCACCTCGCCGGCGCTGCGCTGGCTGCACAGGCCGCTGTTGGCGTTGTCGTCGGCGGCGCGGCGGATGGTGGCCAGGCTGCGCTGGATCTCCTCGCTGGCGGCGCTCTGCTGCTCCACCGCGCTGGCGATCTGCAGGCTCATGCCGTTGATGGCGCCGACCTGCTGGTTGATCCGCTCCAGGGACTCGGCCGCGCGCTGGGCCTGGGCCAGGCTGCTCTCGGCCTGGGCGCAGCTGCGCTGCATGGCCGCGACGGCCTGCTCGGCGCCGCTCTGCAGGCTGTTGATCATCTGGTTGATCTGCGCGGTGGACTGCTGGGTGCGCCCGGCCAGGGCGCGTACTTCGTCGGCGACCACGGCGAAGCCACGCCCGGCGTCACCGGCGCGCGCGGCCTCGATGGCGGCGTTCAGGGCCAGCAGGTTGGTCTGCTCGGCGACGCCCTGGATCACGTCCAGCACCTGGCCGATCGCGCTGCTGTGGTCCTGCAGCTCGCGCACCACGCGGGTGGCGTTGCGCACGTCCTCGTCCAGCTCGGCGATGCGGGCGCGGGTGGCGCTCACCTCGTGCTGGCCGATGCGCGCGGCGTCGTCGGTCTGGTCGGCGGCGCAGGCGCTCTGCTGGGCGCTGCGCGCCACTTCCTGGACGCTGCCGGCCATCTGCCCGACGGCGGTGGCCACCTGGTCGGTCTCCTGCTGCTGGCGGTGGCTGCCGGCACTGCCGTGGGCGACGGCGGTGGCCAGCTCCTCGGCGTGCTCGGCGAGCTGGCGCGAGGATTCGGCGATGCGCCCGACCAGCGCGCCGGTCTCCATCTCCAGCATCTGCAGGCAGAAGCCGAGCTGGCCGAATTCGTCGCTGCGCTGGCCATAGACCGCCTGGCTCAGCGGGTTGTCGGCAATGCCCCGGGCGCGGCCCAGGAGTTCACGCAGCGGGCGCAGCTGGCGGTGCAGGGCCAGCCCCGCGCAGCCCAGCGCCAGGCCCCAGGCCGGCACGGCGGCGAGCAGGCCGTAGGGCGCCAGGGCCTGGTACAGGGCGATGCCCAGCGCCATGCCCAGGGCCGGGCCGGCGAGCAGGCGCAGGTGCAGCGGCAGGCGCGTGTGGGCGGGCATGCGGCCGGCCTCGAGCCGGGCGTAGACCCGTTCGGCACGCAGCACCTGCTCGGCGCTCGGGCAGGTGCGCACCGACTGGTACTCCAGCACCTGGCCGTTGTGCACCACCGGGGTGACGAAGGCGCTGACCCAGTAGTGGTCGCCGTTCTTGCAGCGGTTCTTCACCAGGCCCATCCAGCTGCGCCCGGCCTTGAGCGTCTGCCACAGGTGGGCGAAGGCAGCGGCGGGCATGTCCGGGTGGCGCACCAGGTTGTGGCTGTGGCCGATCAGCTCCGGGCGGCTGAAGCCGCTGACGTCGACGAAGTCCTGGTTGACGTGGGTGATCACGCCCTTGAGGTCGGTGGTGGAGAGGATGTTGGCGTCGTCGGCGAAGACGACGGCGCGTCCGCTGACCGGCAGGTTGCGTTTCATGAGGTCGCTCTCGTGGTGGCTTCGGGCAGCAGGCACCAGTGCCCGTCGAAACATTCTTCGCCGTTGAACAGGCGTTCCAGGGCCTGGGGCGGGCGCGGCCGGCTGAACCAGTAGCCCTGGGCGTAGTGGCAGTCCTCGGCGGCGAGGAAGTCCAGGTGTTCGGGGCGCTCGACGCCTTCGGCGATCACCTCCAGCCCCAGGCTGGCGCCCAGGCCGATGATGGCGCGGGAAATGGCGCGCAGCTCGGGGTCCTCGGGGGCGCCGTCGATGAAGCTGCGGTCGACCTTGAGGATGTGCAGCGGGAAGCGCTTGAGGTAGCCGAGGGAGGAGTAGCCGGTGCCGAAGTCGTCCAGCGCCAGGCGCACGCCCTGGCAGGCCAACTCGCGCAGGCAGGCGAGGGTGTCGGCGCCGTCCTGCATCAGCAGGCTTTCGGTGATCTCCAGCACCAGGCTGGAAGGGGGCAGGCCCGATTCCTCGAGTATCGACTCGAGCCGCGCGGCGAAGCCCGGCTGGTGCAGCTGGCGGCTGGAGAGGTTGACCGAGCAGCGCAGGCCGCGCTGGCCGTCCAGTTGCCAGGCGCGGGTCTGGCGGCAGGCTTCGCGCAGCACCCAGTCGCCGACGGCGATGATCTCGCCGGACTCCTCCAGCGCCGGGATGAACTGCGCCGGCTGCACCAGGCGGTCGCCCTGGCGCCAGCGCAGCAGGGCCTCCACGCCCACCAGCAGCGGCTGGCCCTGGTCGGTGCGGCAGATGGGCTGGTAATGCAGTTCGAACTCGTCGCGCGCCAGGGCCTGGGCCAGGGCGCTCTCCAGGTCGAGGCGGTTCTTCGCGGCGGCCTGCAGCTCGCTGCTGTAGCGGGCGATCTGCGCCTTGCCGGCCTCCTTGGCGCGGTACAGGGCGAGGTCGGCGGCCTGCAGCGCGTCGATGGTCTGGCCCTCGGCCTGGAGCCCGGTGATGCCGATGCTGGCGCTGACCACCAGGGTGCGCTCGTCCAGGTGCAGCGGCTGGTGGAGGCTGTCGAGCATGCGCTGGGCGACGACCTCGGCGTCGCCCAGGCAGGCCAGGTCGTCGAGCAGCACGACGAACTCGTCGCCGCCGAAGCGCGCCAGGTGGTCGCCCGGGCGCAGGCAGCGCTCCAGGCGATGGGCCACCTCCACCAGCACGCGATCACCGACGGCGTGGCCGAGGCTGTCGTTGATCAGCTTGAAACGGTCGAGGTCGATGAACAGCAGCGCCGCCTGGCGGGCGCCAGGGCGCAACTGGCGTTGCAGGGCCTGCTGCAGGATCTCGTCCAGGCGCAGGCGGTTGGCCAGGCCGGTAAGCGGGTCGTGGCGCGCCGCGTGGCTGAGCTGGTGCTCGGTGGCCTTGCGCTGGCTGATGTCGGTCTGCGAGCCGGCCATGCGCTGGCCCTCGGCGACGCCTCGCACCAGGACCCAGAGGTAGCTGCCGTCCTGCTGGCGCATGCGGTACTCGTGGCTGAGCCAGGGGCTGTCGCCCCGCAGGTGGGTGTCGATGGCCTGGCGCAGGGCCGGCAGGTCGTCGGGGTGGACGCGGGCGAACCAGCCGGCGCTGCTCTCGCCGAAGGCATCGCGCGAGCGGCCGAGCATGCTCGCCCAGCGCTCGGAGATGTACAGCCGGTCGTGCTCCAGGTCCCAGTCCCAGAGGCCGTCGTTGGCGCCGCGCAGGGCCCGGGCGAAGCGCGCCTCGCTGTCCTCCAGGGCCTGGTGCTGGGCGGCACTGTAGGTGTCGATGGCCAGGGCGATGTCGAAGAACACCACTTTCATGAGGCTGCCCAGGGTGCGGGTGGTCTCGCTGTCGCCGAGCAGGCCGGTGAGCATCTGGTCGAGGTACAGGCGGTAGGCGCCCAGGTACCACTTCAGCTCGACGCCCACGCGCTGGTGCACCAGGCCGACCTTGAGCCGGTGCAGGACGTAGTCGCGGTCATAGGGGCCCTTCCACAGGCGCTGGTAGTAGTCCAGCTGGCTGGCCTTCAGGCGCGCCAGGGTCGCCGGGTCGCGGAGGATGCTGGCGGTCGGCTCGAAGTGGTCGAGGTGCGCGTAGAGGCGCTCGACGAACACCTCGTGCAGGGCCTCGACCGCCTCCGCCTGGCGGTTCAGGCGCGCGGCGTCGAGCGCCTGCCAGTCCAGGTAGCGACAGCGCTGGTCGATTTCGCGACGGCCGAGGCCGATTCTGCCGAGCATCCCCTTGAGTTGTGTTTCCAGCCCCATCCCTCAATCCCTCGTGAAAACCTGCAGGCAATAAAAAAGGCGCCACGGGTGGCAGTTCTGGGTGAACTGCCACGCGTGGCGCCTTGTCTTGCAGGCCCTTGCGTCCTGCCCGGCAAAGCCGGTTCCCGCCCTTGGCGGAACCTTGCAGCGCGAGGTTGTACACCAGTCAGGCCGGGCCCGACAACTCTTCCAGCGCCTGTTCCAGGCGCCGGCGCAAGCGTCCGAGTTCACGGGACTTGAAGGCGTGGCGGGTGCGGTCGAGCACCGTCACCGTCTCGTCGAGGAGCATGCGCAATCGGGTCGTCTCGCTGAGGGGGGCGTCCTTGAGCCATCGGCACAGGGGGGCCCGTTGGCATTGGCCGGTCTCGGTGAGCACTTCGCAGACGACGCCCATGGCGGGCAGCATCTCGCGCAGCAGGCAGGCGAGCGCAGGATCGGTGATGGCGGCGATCGGCGGATCGGAGCTGTCCATGGTCGGGGGCTACGGCTGATGGCAATTGGCTATGAACTCTAGCCATCGCCCGGTTGGCGGGCATTGACCGGCGTCAGTCTGTCGCGAATCGCCACGCCGCCTGGCGGGCTCGGCCACTGCCGGTGCGCCGTGGCTGCCGCTAAAGTGGCGGCCATAACAAGAACCACGGGCGCCTTGCCATGAACTACGACGCGAACCAGCAGCTCATCCTCGGGCTGGTGCTGGCGGTAATGATCTTCGGTGTTTCCCTGGAACTGCGCATCGGCCAGTTCTTCGCCGTGCTGCGCCAGCCGCAGCCGGTGCTCGCCGGCATGCTCGGGCAGTGCCTGATCCTGCCCTGGGCCACCCTGGCGGTGACCCTGCTGGTGGACCTGCACCCCGGGCTGGAACTGGGCCTGTTGCTGGTGGCCTGCTGCCCGGGGGGCAACCTGTCCAACGTGATGACCCACCTGGCGCGCGGCAACACCGCGTTGTCGATGAGCATGACGGCGCTCTCCAGCCTGCTGGCGCTGGTGCTGCTGCCGCTCAACTTCGCCCTCACCAGCGGCCTCAACCCGGAAGCCTCCGCCTACCTGGCCGGGCGCCTCAGCGCCTTGCAGATGGACCGTGGCAGCATCCTCGTCAGCGTGGTGGTGCTGCTCGGCCTGCCGCTGCTGGCGGGCATGCTGGTGGGCAACCTGTGGCCGCGCCTGGCCGAGCGGGTGACGCCCTGGTTCAAGCGCTTCTCGCTGCTGGCCTTCGTGGTCTTCGTCGGCGGCGCGGTGGCCGGCAACTGGCGCCTGTTCGTCGACAACCTCGGCCTGGTGTTCTTCATCGTGGTGCTGCACAACGCCAGCGCCATCGTCCTCGGCTGGGCCATGGCCAGGCTCGCCCGCCAGCACGGGGCCAACCTGCGGGCCATGGTCATCGAGATCAGCATGCACAACTCCGGCCTCGCCCTGGGGCTGATCTTCGCCCAGTTCGGCGGTGAGCCGAACATGGCCCTGGTGGCGGCCTTCTGGGGCACCTGGCACCTGGTCAGCGGCCTGCTGCTGGTGGCCTTCTGGCGCAACCGGCCGTTGCCCGTCGCCGAGGAGGGTGTGCCATGCGCGTCCTGATCACCGGCGCCGCCGGCTACATCGGCCACCAACTGCTGGAGGCGCTGGCCGCCCGCCACCCCGACTGGCGCCTGGTGGCTGCGGACATCCGCCCGCTGCCGGCGTCCGCCCGCGCGGCGAACGTCGAGGAGGTGCAGCTGGACATCGCCCAGCCCGAGGCGGTGGACGCCTGCATCGCCCACTGGCAGCCCCAGGCCATCGTCCACCTGGCCTCGGTGGTGACGCCGCCGCCGGGCATGAGCGAGGCGACCCTGCACGCCATCGACGTCGAAGGCACCCGCGCGGTGGTCACGGCCGCCGCCGCCCACGGCGTCGGGCAACTGGTGGTGACCAGCTCCGGCGCCGCCTACGGCTACTACCCGGAAAACGCCGAATGGATCGACGAAGCCGACCCACTGCGCGGTCATGACGCCTTCGCCTATGCCCGCCACAAGCGCGAGGTGGAAGAGCTGCTAGCCGAGGCACGCGAACGCCACCCGCAGCTGCGCCAACTGGTGCTGCGCCCGGGCACCATCCTCGGCCGGCGGGTGGACAACCAGATCACCGCGCTCTTCGACAAACCCTCGGTGATGGGCGTGCGCGGTCATGACAGCCGCTTCGTATTCATCTGGGACCAGGACGTGGTGGCGATCATCCTCCAGGGCCTGGAGCGCGGCGCCGAAGGCATCTACAACCTGGCCGGCGACGGTGCGCTGAGCATGGCCGAGATCGCCGCCATCCTCGGCAAGCCCTACCGGCCACTGCCGGCGACGCTGATCCTCGCCACCCTGGCGCTGCTCAAACCCCTCGGCCTGACCCGCTACGGCCCCGAGCAACTGGACTTCCTGCGCTACCGCCCGGTGCTCGACAACCGCCGCCTGAAGGAGGAGTTCGGCTACCAGCCGCAGTACTCCAGCCGCGAAGCCTTCCTGGCGTTCCTCGATGCGCGGGGCGTGTTGCCGCGTACCTGACTCCGGCGGCGCGCAGCGCTCGCTAGGTCCTGGCCGAATCAGCCACCAGCTGCTGGCGATATTCCCCCGGCGTCTTGCCGGTCCACTGGCGGAAGGCGCGGAAGAACACGCTGGGTTCGGAATAGCCCAGCAGCACGGCGATCTCGGCGATGGGCAGGCTGCCCTCCTGCAGGTGGCGCTCGGCCAGTTGCAGGCGGGTGTCGCTGAGCAGTTGCTGGTAGCTGCTGCCCTCCTCGGCCAGGCGCCGTTGCAGGGTGCGCTCGCTGAGGCCGAGGCCAGAGGCGAGGGCGCCGCGGTCCGGCTCGCCATGGGCCAGCTGGGCGCCGAGCAGGGCCACCACGCGGGCCCGCAGGCCTTCGCTGGGCAGCCGCGCGAGCAGGGCTTCGGCGTGCTGGCGCAGCAGCGCCTGGAGGGGCGGGTTGGCCTGGCGCAGGGCGGCGCCGCGCAGTTTCAGCGGCAGCACCAGGGCGTAGTCGGTGGCGTCGAACTCCAGCGGGCAGGCGAAGCAGTCCTCATAGGCGGCCAGGCTTTCCGGTTGCGAATGGATGAAGCAGGCGCGCAGCAGGCGGAAGTCATCCAGCAGCGGTTGCATCAGGCGCATCCAGAAGGCCATCAGCGCCAGCACCCGCGCGCGGGTGGCGGGCAGCTGCGGGTGCAGCGGGCGGTAGAGGGTCCAGAGTTCGTCGCCACGGTTTTCCACCGCCAGGGTGCCGCCCTCGCCCACCAGGCGCTGGTAGCGCAGTTCGGCCTCCAGGGCGTCCCCCAGGGTCGGGCTGCTCTGCAGCAGGTAGCCGAGCACGCTGAACTGGCCGGGCGCCAGGGCCTGGCCCAGCACCAGGCCGGGCTCGGGATGGGCGAGGCGCGATTCGATGGCGCTCCACAGCGCTTCCTGGGCGGGAAAGGGGATGCGCGCGTCGGGGTCGCGCAGCTGGGCGTCGTCCAGGCGGCTGGCGGCCAGCAGCTCGGCGCGTGGCAGGCCAAGGCTCTCGGCGGCGTGGAGGATGGCCTGGGTCAGGCTGGCGCTGACCGAGGCCTGGTCGGGTGCTGCGGCGGTTGGGCTCATGGGAGGATTCTGCCCAAGCCGCCGTGACTCAGGAAGAGCCCTGTTCAGCGATGGGAGCCGACATCCGGCTGATAGTCCACATCGTCCTCCACCAGCGGCTCGACGCCACCGTCCTCCAGGGCCACCGGCGGGGCGTCGGGGTTGTCCAGCACCGCATAGGAGATGGCGCAGAACAGCGAGTTGAGGCGCTTCATGTCGCTGATCAGGCCCAGGTGCAGGGCGCTGGTCTCGATGCTCTGCACCACCTGGTGGTGCAGGCGCTCGACGTGGGCGTGGGACAGGCGCCGTTCGAGGATGCGGAAGCGCTGCTTGGCACGACGCAGGCGCTTGGCGTTCTCCAGGTCACCGTTGAGGAACACCGACAGGCTCAGGCGCAGGTTGTTCACCAGTTGCTGGTGCAGCTCGGCGATGTCCGCCAGGCCGGCTTCGGAGAAGGAGCGCTGCTGCGAGGTCTTCTTGTGCTGCACGTCGCCGACCATGCGCTCGATCAGGTCGCCGGCCTGCTCCAGGTTGATGGTCAGCTCGATGATCTCGGCCCAGCGGCGGCTGTCGCGCTCGCTCAGGTCCTCCCGCGGCATGCGCGCCAGGTACAGCTTGATGGCGGTGTAGAGGGCGTCGATGTCGTCGTCGAGGCGGTGGATCTCCTTGCCCAGCAGGGCGTCGCCGCCGCGCATCAGCGTGAGCAGGTGGTGCAGCATCTGCTCGACGATATCGCCCAGGCGCAGGGTCTCGCGCACGGCGTTGGCCAGGGCCAGGCTGGGCGTGTCCAGGGCGCTCTTGTCCAGGTGGCGGGGTTTGGCCACGTCCGTGGCCTGCTCGCGGTCCGGCAGCAGCCAGTCGCAGAAGCGCGCCATGTAGGGCGTCAGTGGCAGCATCAGCAGGCAGCGCGCACTGTTGTAGAGAACGTGGAAGGCGATCACCAGCTCGGCGGTGGAGAAGCTCCAGCTGTCCAGCCACTCCGCCGCCGGCCCCACCACCGGCAGCACCAGCAGGCAGCCCACCAGCTTGAACAGCAGGCTGCCGAGGGCCACCCGGCGGCCGGCAGCGTTCTGCGAGGTGGCGCTGATCATGGCGAGGATGCCGCTGCCGACGTTGGCGCCGATCACCAGGCACAGGGCGACCTTGAGCGGGATCACCTTGGCGGCGGCCAGGGTCGCGCTGAGCAGCACGGCAGCCAGGCTGGAGTAGGTGACCATGGCGAACAGCGCGCCGGTCAGGGCGTCGAGCATCACGTCGCCCGTGAGCGAGGAGAACAGCACCTTCACGCCCTTGGCGGTGGTGATGGGCTCGGCGGCGGCGACGATCAGCTGCAGCGCGAGGATGATCAGCCCCAGGCCGATGGCCACGCGGCCGAGCTGGCCGATGCGGGTCTGCTTGCGCGAGAGGAAGAACACCACCCCGAAGAAGATCAGCAGCGGCGACAGCCACGACAGGTCGAAGGTCAGCACCCGCGCCATCAGTGCCGTGCCGACGTCGGCGCCGAGCATGATCGCCAGGCCCGAGGACAGCCCCATCAGCCCCTGGGCGACGAAGGAGGTGACCAGCAGGGCGGTGGCGTTGCTGCTCTGCACCAGGGCGGTGACGCCGATGCCGGCGGCGAAGGCCAGGGGCGCGCGCTTCATGCTGTGGCTGAGCCAGCGGCGCAGGTCGCTGCCGAAGACCCGGAGGATGCCGGTGCGAACGATATTGGTGCCCCACACGAGCAAGGCCACGGCGGAGAGCAGGTTGAGCAGTGTCAGCATCGGTTCCCTCCTTAAGGTAACGACATGAGCCGCTCCTGGAGGTGGGGCGGCTATCTGGGGGTGGGGTTGTAACATGATCGTCATATTCTGACTTGCCAGCCCGCGTCCCGTTCACCCGTGCCCGTCACCTTTTCTACCTGCAAGTTAAGTCGTAAAACCGCAGCCTTGCCTTGCCCATCGCAGGCGACAGGCCCTGTCGCCCGCTGCCTGTAGCCTCGTCGAACTGATAACCTGTACCGACCCGGCGGACGCGACCTTTCGATGCTTAACCTCTACCACGCCAATGACCTGGAAAGCCTCGGCGAGCTGGCCTGCAGCCTGCTCGTGCAGCCCCAGCGCGACCCGCTGGCGCCGTCCCGCGTGGTGGTGCCGAGCCAGGGCATGGGGCGCTGGCTGACGCTGCAACTGGCCCGGCGCCAGGGCATCGCCATGCAGCTCGATATCCAGCTGCCGGCGCGCTTCATCTGGGACCTCACCCGCCAGGCCCTCGGCGAACTGCCACCGCAATCGGCGTTCAACCCGGTGACCCTGACCTGGCGCCTCTACGACTGGCTGTGCGAGCCGGACAATCTCGAACGTACCCCGCGTCTCGCCCAATACCTGGAGGGCGGCGACGAGCGCCGGCGCCTGACCCTGGCGGCGCGCATCGCCGACGTGCTCGACCAGTACCTGCTGTACCGCGACGACTGGTTGGCCGCCTGGGAGCGCGGCGAGCTGCTCGGCCTGGGCAACGACGAACAGTGGCAGGCGCTGCTCTGGCGCGAACTGACCGCCGACGGCCACCCGCACCGCGCGCGCCTGCTCGGCGACCTGCTGGCGCGGCTGCACGACGACGCGCCCATCGAGGGGCTGCCGGAGCGCCTCATCGTCTTCGGCATCAGCAGCCTGCCGCCGCACCACATGCGCGTGCTCGAAGGGCTGTCGCGGCATTGCGAAGTCATCCTCTTCGCCCTCAACCCCTGCCGTGAGGCCTGGGGCGATATCCGCGACATCCGCGAACTGGCCGCCCTGCCGGAGCCCGGCATCGACGACTGGTACCTCGACGTCGGCCACCCGCTGCTGGCCAGCCTGGGCAAGCAGGGGCGCGACTTCTTCGACGCCCTGTTCACCCTCGGCGGCCAGGAAGTCGGCATCTATGCCGAGAACGAAGACCTGGCCGACGGCAGCCTGCTGCAGGCCATCCAGAACGACATCCTGCGGTTGCGCACCCGCCACGCCGACGAGCGCCTGGCCCTGCGCGAGGACGACCGCTCCCTGGAAGTGCACGTCTGCCACTCGCCCCTGCGCGAAGTGGAGGTGCTGCACGACCAACTGCTGGCGCGCTTCGCCGCCAACCCCGGGCTGACCCCCGACCAGGTGGTGGTGCTGACCCCCGACATCGAGCGCTACGCCCCCTACATCGAAGCGGTGTTCGCCCCCGCGAGGGCGTGCCGCGCATCCCCTTCAGCCTCGCCGACCGCAGCCTGCGCGCCGAGCTGCCGCTGGTGGAAGCCTTCCTCGCCCTGCTCGACCTGGCCCAGAGCCGCTTCGCCGCCGAGGAACTGCTCGGCTGGCTGGAGCAGCCGGCCCTGGCCGTGCGCGCCGGCATCGAGGCCGAGGACCTGCCGCTGGTGCGCGACTGGCTGCGTGAGGCCGGCGTGCGCTGGGGCCGTGATGGCCGCCACCGCGCCCGCCTGGGCCTGCCGGAAGAGGACGCCTTCAGTTGGCGCCAGGGCCTGGAGCGCCTGGTGCTGGGTTTCGCCGCGCCGCCGCGACTGGCCGGCGATGCTCCGCCCCTGCTCGGCGACAGCTGGCCGCTGGATGCGCTGGAAGGCGCCCGTGCCCAGCTGCTCGGGCGCCTGGCCGGTTTCATCCAGCGCCTCGGCCATCTCGCCGACGACCTGGCCCGCCCGCGCCCGTTGGCGGACTGGGCCGAGACCCTGCAGGGCCTGATCGACCAGCTGTTCGACGAGCGGGAAGCCGGCGACACCCTGCTGTTGCTGTCCCAGGCCTGCGGCGACCTGCGCAAGCAGGCCGAGGCGGCGGGCATCGAACGGCCCATCGACATGAGCCTGGTGCGCCAGCAACTGGTGGCCGCCCTGGACGCCGGCAGCGGCGCCTCGGGCTTCCTCACCGGTGCGGTGACCTTCTGCACCATGGTGCCCATGCGCAGCCTGCCGTTCCGCCTGGTGTGCCTGCTGGGCCTGGACGACGGCGCCTTCCCCCGGCGCACCCCGGCCGCCGGTTTCGACCTGATCACCCGCAAGCCGCGCCGGGGTGACCGCGCGCGGCGCCTCGACGACCGCTACCTGTTGCTGGAGACCCTGCAGTCGGCGCGTGATGGCCTCTACCTCAGCTACGTGGGCCGCGACCCGCGCGACAACGCGCACCTGCCGCCCTCGGTGCTGATCAGCGAACTGCTGGAAACCATCGACCTCACCGCCACCGCCGGCGAGACCAAGGCCAGCCAGCGGGTGCTCATCAGCCACCCGCTGCAGCCCTTCGCCTCCGGCAACTTCGCCGGCGGCAGCCACGCCGGTTTCTCCGCCCCCTGGTTCCGCGCGGCCCAGCGCCTGGCGGAGGTGCCCCGGGAGCCGGATGCACCCTTCGCCCTGCCCTTGCCGGAGCCCGACGCTGACTGGCTGACCCTGGAGCCGGCGCAACTGATCCAATGCTTCCGCCACCCGGCGCGCTTCCTCCTCGAGCAGCGCCTGGGCCTGCGCCTGGCCGAAGCTGAGGAGGCCCTGGCCAGCGACGAGCCCTTCGCCCTGGAGGGGCCTGCCTGGCGCGGCCTGCGCCAGCTGGCCCTGGACGCGGTGGAGCGCGGCTGGTCGGAGCTGGACGAACGCCGTATCGCCCGCGCCGCCGGCTGGCTGCCCACCGGCGAGCTGGGCCATGCGCTCTGGGGCCAGCTGCGCGGCCCGGTGCGTGCCTTCGCCCCGCGCCTGTTCGAGGCGCGCCCGGACAGCGCGCCGCAGCCGCTGCTGGTGGACGTCAGCCTGGCCGGCGTGCGTATCCACGGCTGGCTGGATGGCGTCACCGAGGACGGCCTGTTCGGCTGGCGCCTCAACCGCCTCGGCGAATGGGAGCTGGCGCCCTTCTGGCTGCGCCACCTGCTGCTCAACCTTTCGGCCACCCCCGGCATCGCCCGTGAAAGCCGCCTGCTCTCGCCCGCCGGTGACTGGCAGGCTGGCCCCCTGGCCAATGCCGCCGCCCTCCTCGAACCTTGGCTGCATGCCTACCGCGAAGCCCTGTGCGAACCCCTGCCGCTGCTGACCAAGGCCAGCCACGGCTTCGCCTCCGGCTGGCGCAAGCCCGGGCGCAAGGAACCTATCGACGCCGCCCGCAGCAAGGCGCGCATCGCCTGGGACGGCATCGACTTCGGCCCCGTGGGTGAGTCCCGCGACCCCTGGTACGCCCTCGCCTTCCGCGACCGCGACCCCCTGGACGAACGCTTCGAACGCCTCGCCGAAACCCTCTTCGGCCCGGCGCTGGACGCCCTGGCAGATGACGAGGAGGACGACGCGTGAGTCTCGACCTGCTCAACGATCCCTTTACCGGGCGCAGCCTGATCGAGGCCAGCGCCGGTACCGGCAAGACCTGGACCCTGACCGCGCTCTACGCGCGGCTGCTGCTGGAGCGCAAGCTGGGCGTGGGGCAGATCCTGGTGGTGACCTACACCACTGCGGCCACCGCCGAGCTGCGCGAACGCATACGCGCGCGGCTGGCGGCATTGCTGGCCATGTACGAAGGCGCACCGGCGCCCGACCCGGTGCTGGCCGGCCTGCATGCGCAGTACCCGGGCGAGGACGCCCACCGCCGCCTGCTGCTGGCGGTGCACGGCTTCGACGAGGCGGCGATCTTCACCATTCACGGCTTCTGCCAGCGCGCCCTGCAGGACGCGGCGTTCGAGGCCGGTGGCGATTTCGACAGTGAGCTGACGGCAGACGACCGCGAGGTGCTGGACGGCCTGCTCGCCGACCTCTGGCGTGCCGAGCTGGCCGCGGCCGAGCCGGCCTGGGCGCGCTTCCTCGCGCAGAAGCGCCTCACCCCGCAGGTCCTGCGCCAGCGCCTGCGCTCGCACCTGGGCAAGCCCTACCTGCGCATCGAGCCCCGGGAAACCGAGCTGGGCGACCTGGGGGCGGCCGGCGAGGCCTGGAACCACGCCCGGGATACCTGGCTGCGCGATGCCCAGGCCTACCTTGCCGACCTGGCGGCCTTCGACGGGCTTAACAAGCGCAGCTACGACGCCGCCAAGTTCGCCCTTTGGCAGGGTGAGCTGGACGCCTATTTCGCCGACCCGGCAGCGTTGTTCGCGGCGCCCACAGGCCTGGAAAAGCTCGGCCGCGAGGCGCTGATCAAGGCCTGCAAGAAGGGCTTCGAGCTGCCCGAGCACGCCCTCTGCGCTGCGCTGCAGGGGCTGTTCGATGCATTGGAAGAGGCCAAGCCCGCCGGTGAGGCGCGGCTGATCGACCTGCAGGTGCGCCTGCTCGACACCCTCAACCGCGAGCTGCCGGCGCGCAAGGCGGCGCAGCGCATGTTGGCCTTCGACGACCTGCTCAACCGCCTCGACCAGTCGCTGCAGGGCCCCGCCGGCGAAACGCTGGCCGCCGCCCTGCGCGAGCGCTACCCAGTGGCGCTGATCGACGAATTCCAGGACACCGACCCGGTGCAGTACGCCATCTTCCGCTGCATCTACCCCGGTGGCGAGCAAGGCGGCGACCTGTGCTTCGTCGGCGACCCCAAGCAGGCGATCTACGCCTTCCGTGGCGCCGATCTGGCCACCTACCTCAAAGCCCGTGACGAGGCGGCGCGGCAGTACAGCCTGAACACCAACCACCGCTCGGTGCCGGCGCTGATCGCCGCGCTCAACCAGGTGTTCGACCGGCCCCTGCCCTTCGCCGAGCCGGGGCTGACCTACCCGCCCGTGGGCGCCAGCGACAAGGCCCGCGCCCAGCTGGTGCTGCCCGAAGCGGGAGCGCCGCTGGAGCTGGTGTGGCTGGGCGACGAACCCCTGGGCAAGGGCGAGGCCGGCAACGCCGTGGCCATCGATACCGCCCGGCGCATCGCGGCCCTGCTGGCCGCCAGTGGCCGGGGCGAGGCCTATTTCGACGAGGCCGGCGTGCGCACGCCCCTGCGCGGTGGTGATATCGCCGTGCTGGTGGCCAGCCACCGCCAGGCTGGCGATGTGGCCGAGCAACTGGCCGCGCGCGGCGTGCCCAGCGTGCGCCGGGGGCGTGACAGCGTCTGGCACAGCGCCGAGGCCGAGGAGTTGGCCGCCGTGCTCGCCGCCTATGCAGAGCCCGGCCGCGAAGGCGTGCTGCGCTACGCCCTGGCCACCCGCCTGCTGGGCCGCGACGCCCAGGCCCTGGCGCGCTGCCAGGACGACGAGCACGCCTGGGACCAGGAGCGCGAGGACGCCGAGCGCTACCACCAGTTCTGGCAGCAGCAGGGCTTCATGCGCGCCTTCCGCGCCTGGCTCGACGAGCAGCGGGTGGCCGAACGGCTGATCGCCCTGCCCGACGGCGAACGCCGTCTGACCAATCTCCTGCACCTCGCCGAGCTGCTGCAGGCCGAGAGCCTCCAGCGCCCCGGCCTGGAACCGCTGCTGGCCTGGTTCAACGCCCAGCGCGCGGCGGAGAGCCACGGCGACGACGCCCTGCTGCGCCTGGAAAGCGATGCCGAGCGGGTGCAGATCGTTACCGTGCACACCAGCAAGGGCCTGGAATACCCGCTGGTGTTCTGCCCCTACCTCTGGGACGGCGCGCTGCTGCGCCGCGACGAAGACATCACCTGCCACGCCGAGGACGGCACGCCGCTGCTGGACCTGGGCGGCGCCGACTACGACGACAACCGCGAGCGCGCCCGCCGTGAACGCTTCGCCGAGCGCCTGCGCCTGGCCTACGTGGCCCTGACCCGCGCCCGGGATCGCCTGTGGCTGCACTGGGGCCCGGTGGCCCTGCCCAAGGCGAAGAAGGACGGCGAGCTGCCCGAGGACGGTCTGCACAGCAGCGCCCTCGCCTGGCTGCTGCACGGCCGCGAACTGCCCGGCGATGCCCTGCTCAGCGAACTGGGCGGCCACCTCGCCGCGCTGGATGGCGCCGGCCTGCGCCGCGAGCTGCAGGGCCTGGCCGACGCCAGCGGCGGCGACATCGCCCTGGTGGCCTGCCGCGAGGCCGAGGCCAGCGCCCAAGGCGAGACCCGCGCTGCACCGCCGGCCGCCCTGTCGCACCTGCAACGCGGCCTGCACAGCGCCTGGCGGGTGGGCAGCTTCTCCGGCCTGGCCGCCGGCATGCACATGGAGGCACCGGACCGCGACGCCTTCTTCGTGCCCCCGGCCACCGACCCGGGTGCCGGCTTCTACGGCTTCCCCCGGGGCGCCCGTGCCGGTACCTGCCTGCACGCCATCCTCGAGGACTGGGTGCGCGGCGAGGGCGAGCTGGAGGCCCTGGTGCCGCTGCACCTGCTGGGCCACGGCCTGCCCGAGGACTGGGCGGCGATTGCCATCGAGCAGCTGCGCAAGGTGCTGGATGCCGACCTCGACGGCCAGGGCCTGAGCCTGGCCGCCCTCGAACCGAGCCGGCGCCTGCCGGAGCTGGGCTTCACCTTCCCCGTGGCGCAGCTGGATATCCAGGGCCTGCGCGCGGTGCTGGCCGACCCCGCCCACGGCCTGCCGGAGCCCATGCGCCTGGCCGCCGAGCGCCTGGAATTCGATCAGTTGAACGGCTTCATGAAGGGCTTCATCGACCTGACCTTCGAGCACCAGGGGCGCTGGTACATCGCCGACTACAAGTCCAACTGGCTCGGTCCGGACGCCAGCTACTACGGCGGCGAGCGCCTGGAGCAGGCCATCGCCGCCGAGCACTATCACCTGCAGTACCTGATCTACCTGGTGGCGCTGCGGCGTTTCCTGCGCCTGCGCCTGGATGGCTTCGCCAGCGAGGGGCTGGGCGGCGCCTACTACCTGTTCCTGCGTGGCATGCCGGAGGCCGGCGTGTACTTCCACCGGCCCGACGACGCGCTGCTCAACGCCCTGGACCGCCTGTTCGAGGAGGGCCGCCCATGACGCTCGCCGAATGGCCGCTGGGCCCGCTGGAGCGCTTCTTCGCCGAGAGCCTGCTGCGCCTCGACCCGGATGCCGGCGAGGCGGTCACCGCCGCCGCCGCGCTGTGTTGCCAGGCCCTGGCCAATGGCGACGTGTGCCTGCCCCTGGCGCGCCTGGCCGGGCAGCGGGTGTTCGACGAGGGCGCTGCCGGGCTCGACCTGCCGGCCCTGCCCACCTGGCTGGCCGCCCTGCGTGCTTCCCCTCTGGTGGCGGAGCCCGGCGGTTATGCGCCGCTGACCCTGGACGGCGAGCGCCTCTATCTCAGCCGCTACCACGCCTACGAAACGCGCCTGGCCGCCAGCCTGCTGGCCATGGCCGGCGCCCGCCCGCCGGTGGACGAGGCGCGCCTGGCGGAATCCCTGGCGCGGCTGTTCGCCCGCAACACCCAGCAGCCGGACTGGCAGCGCCTGGCCGCCGCCCAGGCGGTGCGCCGCAACCTGGCGGTGATCTCCGGCGGCCCCGGCACCGGCAAGACCACCACCGTGGTACGCCTGCTCGCCGCGCTGCTGGAACAACCCGGTGGCGAGCGCCTGGCCATCGGCCTCGCCGCACCCACCGGCAAGGCCGCCGCGCGCATGGCCGAGGCCATCCGCAATGCCAAGGCCGAGCTGCCGGTGGACGATAGGATCAAGGCCCTGCTGCCCGAGGAGGCGCGTACCCTGCACCGCCTGCTGGGCAGCCGCGGCGACAGCCCGCAGGTGCGCCACCACGCCGACAACCCGCTGCCGCTGGATGTGCTGGTGGTGGACGAAGCCTCGATGGTGGACCTGGCGTTGATGGCCAAGCTGCTCGACGCCCTGCCCCCGGCGCGCGCCTGGTGCTGCTGGGCGACAAGGACCAGCTCTCGGCGGTGGAGGCCGGCGCGGTGTTCGCCGAGCTCTGCGAAGGCCGTGGCCTGGACGCCACCGCCAGTGCCGACCTGGAGCGCATCACCGGCCAGCGCGTGCCGGTGGAGCAGCCGCGCTCGCGCCTCGGCGACGCCGTAGTGCTGCTGACCCACAGCCACCGCTTCGCGGGCGACAGCGGCATCGGCGAGCTGGCGCGGCGCATCAACGCGGGCGACGCGCGCGGCACCCTGGAGTTGCTGCGCGAGGCGCGGCCCGATCTGGGCTGGAACCCCGGCCCGTTGCAGGGCCCGCTGCTGGAGCGCCTGGACGCCGGCTACGCGCCCTTCATCGTCGCCGCGCGCACCGGTGATGCCGAGGCCGCCTTCGCCGCCTTCGCCGACTTCCGCGCCCTCACCGCCCAGCGCGAGGGGCCTTGGGGGGTGAACGGCATCAACGAGGCGCTGGAGGCGCGTATCAAGCGGCGCCTGGGCATCGCCAGCCGCGAGCGCTGGTACCCGGGCCGCGCGGTGATGGTGCGGCAGAACGACTATGCCCTGGGCCTGTTCAACGGCGACATCGGCATCTGCCTGCCCACGCCCAACGGCCTGCGGGTGTTCTTCGAAGGCGAAGGTGGCCACCGGCCCTTCGCCCCGGCGCGGTTGCCCAGCCACGACAGCGCCTTCGCCATGACGGTGCACAAGAGCCAGGGCTCGGAGTTCCGCGAGGTGCTGCTGGCGCTGCCGGAGCAGCCGAGCCCGCTGCTCAGCCGCTCGCTGTTCTACACCGGCATCACCCGCGCCAAGCAGCGGGTGGAGATCTGGGGCCTGCCGCAGCGCCTGGGCGAGGCGGTGAATACCCGCGCCGAGCGCGCGGCCGGGTTGGCCGCGCGCCTGGCCAGTGCGGAGCCGGCACCCGTCATGGCGCCGCCACCCGCCGCACCACCCGCGCCTCCGGCGGGTGGGCAGCTGGACCTGTTCTAACGGGCCTCCCTCACAGGGTGACGAAGCGCTGCAGGCCACCGGCGAAGCTGGCCTGGATGTAGCTGTACACCGCCCCCGCGCGCTTGTAGCCGCCATGGTTGGAGACCACCTTCTTGCAGTTGGCGACGAACACCGTGCTGGTGGCCACTTCGATGTAGGTCTTGTCTTCGGGGCCGTAGAGGCCCAGGGCCAGGTCATGCTCGGAGGAGGCGTAGGCGAAGCGCAGCACCTCGTCCCGCGAGGAGTGGAAGATGTACACCCGCTCGCAGGAGGGGATGGCGTCGGCGAACTCCTCGTCGCTTTCGAAGCATTCGTTATCCACAGCCGGCGCCGTGCAGAAGTAGTTGCGCACGATGCGCCCGGGCGAGCCCTTGAGGGCCTTGAGGGTGACCCGCGCGCCGAGGCTGTGGGACATCACGTCCACGGCGGCGGCATCCCCGTAGAGGTTGTCCAGCAGGAAGCGGAACATCCGCGCCACGGCATTGGCGCGTTTCTTCGCCTGCCACCAGTCGAGCTTCTGGTCGCCGCCGGGCCAGGAGTAGCCGAGCACCATGTCGTAGGCGTCGGCGAGGTGGACCATGGCCTGTTGCTCGATCACCTGGTAGGAGTCGAACACCTCGAACTGCTCGTTGTTGTAGCCGTGCACCAGCAGGAGCAGGCGCTTGCCCTTTACCAGGTGCAGCAGGTCCTTGAAGTCCAGCACCGCCGTGACCGTGTCGTTGGCCAGGTCCACCTCGCGTATCAGGTGGCCGGTCTCGGAGAGCTGGTCCGGGTTGGAGAAGTCCTTGCGTGAACTGATGATGATCATGAGCGACTCCGCGTTCCTTGCGGCGAGGGGCCGGCCACGGCCCGGCGATGTGCGGCCGTGACCGGAACCCGTGAGACACCGCAGCGTTGATGAGGGGGATTCAGCACGGGAGGCCGACGGCATCGCACGCCAGCGCCGGGGTTCAGGGACCAGGCGCAAGCGAAACGGCGGGTGCAGGTGAACTCTAGATCAGGGAAGGGCGGTCGGGGGCGGTTGAGGTGGGGGATCGATGGAGAGCGGTGGGCTGAAGCGGAGCGCCGCCCGGCCCACCCTACGCCCATCCTGTGCCTAGGCGGGAACGAAAACGGGGCCCGTGGGCCCCGTTTTTCGTAGCGAGTGGTGGATCAGTCGATGCTGACCACCTTGGCGAGGACGATCTTCGGGCCCTTCATCTTCTTGACGATGATGCGCAGCCCTTCGGTCTCCAGCACTTCCTCTTCCTCGGGGACGCGGTTGAGGGTTTCGTAGATCAGGCCGGCGAGGGTGTCCGCCTCGACGTGGTCGAGGTCGATGCCCAGCAGGCGCTCGACCTTGAACAGCGGGGTGTCGCCGCGCACCAGCAGCTTGCCGGGCTGGTAGGCGAGGATGCCGCGTTCGGTCTTGCGGTGTTCGTCCTGGATGTCGCCGACCAGTACTTCGAGCACGTCTTCCATGGTCAGGAAGCCGACCACCTTGCCGTCGGCCTCCTCGACCAGGGCGAAGTGCGCGCCACCCTGGCGGAACTGCTCCAGCAGGCGCGACAGCGGCATGTGCTTGGTGACGCGCTCCACCGGGCGGGTCAGCTCGGCCAGGTCGAAGGACTCGGGCAGGCTGTCCAGGGCGGAGAGGGCCAGGAGCAGGTCCTTGATGTGCAGCACGCCGATGAACTCGCCGGTCTGGGCGTTGTGCACCGGGTAGCGGCTGTACTTGTGGCGGCGGATCACGCTGAGGATGTCGGCCAGCGGGGCGTCGTGCTCCAGGTAGATCAGGTCTTCACGGGAGTTGGCCCAGTCGACCACTTCCAGTTCGCCCATCTCCACGGCGGAAGCGAGCACGCGCATGTCCTGGTCGCTGGGGTCGCGGGCACGGCTGGAGTGGAGGATCAGCTTGAGCTCGTCGCGGCTGTAGTGGTGCTCGTGGTGCGGGCCGGGCTCGCCCTGACCGGCGATGCGCAGGATGGCGTTGGCGCTGGCGTTGAGCAGCCAGATGGCCGGGTACATCAGCCAGTAGAAGAGGTACAGCGGCACCGCCGTCCACAGCGACAGCAGCTCGGGTTTGCGGATGGCCCAGGACTTGGGCGCCAGCTCGCCGACCACGATGTGCAGGTAGGAAATGATGAAGAAGGCGGTGAAGAAGGAGATGCCGTGGGCCAGCTTCTCCGACTCGATGCCGAAGGCGCTGAGCAGCGGGCCGAGCAGGTGGGCGAAGGCCGGTTCGCCGACCCAGCCGAGGCCGAGGGACGCGAGGGTGATGCCCAGCTGGCAGGCCGAGAGGTAGGCGTCCAGCTGGTTGTGCACGGTGCGCAGGATGCTGCCGCGCCAGCCGTGCTTGTCGGCGATGGCTTCGACGCGGGTGGCGCGCAGCTTGACCATGGCGAACTCGGCGGCCACGAAGAAACCGTTGAGCACGACGAGGAACAGGGCGAACAGAACGAGGCCGAAGTCGGCGAAATAGGAAGAGAGTGAACTAGCGGGGACGGGTCCATTGGGGGCTTTGGTCAGCGAATGATCGGCTAAGGGTGAGGGCTGGGACCGCAGTTTGCAAGACGCCGGGCCCTGTCCGGGCCCGGTGCCGCGTTCAAGCGCGCGGCGCGACCTGGCTGGGCGGGAAATGGCAGGTGAAGGTGCTGCCGTGGTTGAGCACCGAGCTGATGTCGAGGCGGCCGCGGTGGCGGATCAGCACGTGCTTGACGATGGCCAGGCCCAGGCCGGTGCCGCCGGTGTTGCTGGCGCGGCTGGAGTCGACCCGGTAGAAGCGCTCGGTCAGGCGCGGCAGGTGTTTGCTCTCGATGCCGATGCCGGAGTCCTGCACCGCCAGGTGCGCGCCCAGTTCGTCGCCCCACCAGCGGATGCGCACGTCGCCGCCATCGGGGTGTACTTGACGGCGTTGAACACCAGGTTGGAGAAGGCGCTGCGCAACTCGGCCTCGCTGCCGCGCAGCTGATAGCTGGCGTCGGCTTCGAGGGTGATCCTGTGCTGGCGGCTGCCGGACAGGGCGACGGCATCGTTGCGGATGCTCTGCAGCAGGGTGTCGACGGCGATGGGCTGGTTGTCCGAGGGGTAGTCGGTGGCTTCCAGCTTGGCCAGCAGCAGCAGGTCGTTGAGCAGGTTCTGCATGCGCCCGGCCTGGGAGTTCATCTGCTGCAGGGCGCGGGTCCAGCGGGGGTTCACGTCCTCGACGTTGTCCAGCAGGGTTTCCAGGTAGCCGGCGATCACCGTCAGCGGGGTGCGCAGCTCGTGGGAGACGTTGGCGACGAAGTCCTTGCGCATCTGTTCCAGCTGGTGGATGCGGGTGACGTCGCGCACCAGCATCAGGTGTTCGCGGTTGCCGTACTGGGTGATGTGGAACTGCAGGCGCAGGCGGTCGTTGACCGGTGACGGCAGGTCGAGGGACTCGCGGTAGTTTTCCTGCTCGAAGTATTCCTTGAAGCGCGGGTGGCGGATCAGGTTGGTCACTGGCTGGCCGCTGTCCTGGGGCGTCTTCAGGCCCAGCAGGTTTTCCGCGGCGCGGTTCCACCAGTCGAGGTTGCCCTCGCTGTCGAGCATGACCACGGCGTCCTTGAGGGCGGCGGTGGATTCCTGCACGCGGTCGATCACCGCTTGCAGGCGGCCGCGCACGCGCTGATCACGGCGCTGCAGGTGATAGATGCTGTCGAACACTTCGCCCCAGAGGCCGTAGCCATCCGGCGGCGGCTCGTCGGGTTTGTGTTCCTTGAGCCACTTGTGCAGGCGCAGGAGCTGGCTGAGGGTCCAGCCGAGGTAGCCACCGAGGCCGACGGCCAGAGCCCAGCCGTATTCGCCGGAGAGGGCTCCGGCGATCAGGCAGACGGCTAGCAGGAGGAGCAAACGGCGGATTACGGCGCGACGCCAGTCCTGGTTCAACGGGTGCGTCCTTGTGCGGGGTCAGCCTTTGGTGGAGAAACGATAGCCGGTGCCGCGTACCGTCTGCACCAGGTTTTCGTAGGCATCGCCCAGCGCCTTGCGCAGGCGGCGGATGTGCACGTCGACGGTGCGCTCCTCGACATAGACGTTGCCGCCCCAGACCTGGTCCAGCAGCTGGCCACGGGTGTAGGCGCGCTCCTGGTGGGTCATGAAGAACTGCAGCAGGCGGTACTCGGTGGGGCCCATCTCGGCGGGCTTGCCGTCGATGGTCACGCGGTGGCTGATGGGGTCCAGCAGCAGGCCGCGGATTTCGATCGGCGCTTCGCTGTCGGTGGGGCCGGCGCGGCGCAGCACGGCCTTGAGGCGGGCCACCAGCTCGCGGGGCGAGAAGGGCTTGGTGATGTAGTCGTCGGCGCCGACTTCCAGGCCCTGGATCTTGTTGTCCTCTTCGCCCTTGGCGGTGAGCATGATGATCGGGATGTCGCCGGTCAGCTCATCGCGCTTCAGGCGCCGGGCCAGCTCGATGCCGGAGGTGCCGGGAAGCATCCAGTCGAGGAGGATCAGGTCGGGTTTGCGGTCGACGATGATGGCGTGCGCCTGCTGGGTGTTCTCCGCTTCCAGGCACTCGTAGCCGGCCATTTCCAGGGCTACCGCGATCATTTCGCGGATGGGCGCTTCGTCGTCGACTATCAGGATGTTCTTACCAACCATGTATCCGCCTCGGGTCGCTTGTTCAGCTGGTTTGCGCGCATTAGATAACGGAATTATTGCAGCTATATGACATCGGCATGTAGCGGGATGGCCTCGCCCGGGTAGCGACGGGCGGCGCGATGGCCTCGACTATGCTCAACGGGCCACCGGCGCACAGCCGGAGCCGGCCTGACGCGATGCCCTGCCAGGGCACCGGCTGCCTGCCCGCCGCACCCCGTCCCGGGCCGGTGGTTGCCGGGCCGAAGCGGACCCTTGCGAGGAGAAATGCGATGAGCAGAACTTATCCACAGGCGCTGGCCCTGCTGGCCGGGGCATTGCTGTCCTGGCCGCTGCTGGCGGCGGAGCCGGCGATGGAGAAGGATGGCGTGCTGGTGGATCACCACGGCATGACGCTGTACACCTTCGACAAGGACGCCATGGGCATGTCCCACTGCAGCGGCGAATGCGCGAAGAACTGGCCGCCGCTGATGGCCGAGGCCGGTGCCAAGGCCGAGGGCAAGTGGAGCCTGGTCAAGCGCGATGACGGCACCAGCCAGTGGGCCTATGACGGCAAGCCGCTCTACACCTTCATCATGGACAAGCAGGCCGGCGACAAGACCGGCGACGGCAAGATGCAGGTCTGGCACCTGGCCAAGCCCTGAGCCCGCCCCTGTCCCCGCGACCCGCGTTGCGCTGGCTCAGCGCAGCGCGTAGTCGGCCACCAGGCCGATGAAGATCGCCATCCCCGCCCAGTGGTTGTGCAGGAAAGCCTTGAAGCAGGCCTGCGGGTCCCGCGTGCGCGTGCTCCAGGATTCCCAGGCGAAGCAGGCGGCGGCGCCGAGCAGGCCGAGGTGGAACCACAGGCCCAGCTCGAAGCGGCTGCCGGCCAGGAGCAGGCACAGCAGCGCCAGGCCCTGGAGGGTGGCGATGATGATGCGGTCGGCGTCGCCGAAGAGGATGGCGGTGGACTTCACCCCGATCTTCAGGTCGTCCTCGCGGTCGGTCATCGCGTAGTAGGTGTCGTAGGCCACGGTCCACAGCAGGTTGGCGATGTACAGCAGCCAGGCCGCTGCCGGCAGCTCGCCGGTCTCGGCGGTGAAGGCCATGGGCATGCCCCAGGAGAAGGCCGCGCCGAGCACCACCTGGGGGTAGAAGGTGTAGCGCTTCATGAAGGGGTAGCAGGCGGCCAGGGCCAGGCCGCCGAAGGATAGCCAGATGGTGGTGGCGTTGGTCAGCAGCACCAGGCCGAAACTGAGGGCCACCAGCACGGCGAAGAACACCAGTGCCTCGCGCGGCTTGATCGCGCCGCTGGCCAGGGGCCGGGCCTTGGTGCGGTTGACGTGGCCGTCGAAGTTGCGGTCGGCGTAGTCGTTGATGACGCAGCCGGCGGCACGCATCAGCACCACGCCGACGACGAATACCAGCACGTTCTTCAGGCTCGGGCGGCCCTCACCGGCGACCCACAGCGCCCAGAGGGTGGGCCAGAGCAGCAGGTAGATGCCGATGGGCTTGTCCATGCGCGTCAGTTGGATGAAGTCCCAGGCGCGGGGGTGCAGGCGGTTGAGCGATTGCAGGAGCTTGAGGTACATCGGCGGTCTCCGCTGGGCGTGGGCGGATTATAGGGTTTCGATGCCGGCGTGCTGCCACAGGGTTGGCAGGAATATCTCGGCCACCAGCACCGCCAGCTCGCCACGGCGGAAGCAGGAGCGACGCCCCCACAAGCGTTCGGCGCGCACCTCGGCGGGCAACCAGGCAGCGGGATAGCGGGTGACCTCGATGGTGCCGCGGGCGAAGGCGCGGTCGCTGAACAGCAGCTCGCCCAGGGAGCGGCTGCCCAGCTCGCCCAGGGCCAGGCCGGAGCCTTCCAGGGCGCTGCGGGCCGCGACGCTGCGGGCGAATACCCAGGCTTCGCCGTGCCCGCGCAGGTAGACCTCGCGGACCCAGCCCTGGCTGCCGTCGGGCACGCCGAGGGCGATGCATTCGTCATTGCGCAGCACCTGCCAGCCTTCCACCAGCGGGGTGACGCTGAAGGCGTCGGCCGAGAGGGCGGTGAGGCGGCGGGTCAGCGAGCCCTGGTCGAACAGCCAGTCACGCAGGCCGGCGGGGGGCGCGGGATGCAGTTGCGTGGCGCTGAGCCAGCGGGGCGGATGGGCGAGGGCGGCGTCTGGCACGATGGTCCTGGCGGTTCGGGGCGGCGCGGGAGTCTAACACGGCGCCAGGGGCGTTTCGTGGGGCGGCGGGTTGCCGCAGGCGGGCTTCATCCCGTCGCCCGGCGTCTTGGCGCTGTGCCGCGTTTGGTATAGGTTGCGCGCCAAACCGTGAGTTCCGCCGAGGACGATAATGAAAAAGTGGCAATGCGTGGTCTGTGGTCTGATCTATGACGAATCCCAGGGCTGGCCGGATGACGGCATCGCGCCGGGCACCCGTTGGGAAGACGTGCCGGCCGACTGGCTGTGCCCCGACTGTGGCGTCGGCAAGCTGGACTTCGAGATGATCGAAATCGGCTGATCCCTCCCGGGCCCCCACGTCCTGTGGTGGGCCCCGCATCCCCTGCTTTCGGCCCGCGCGGCCGAAGACGCACCCCAGGCCCTCGCCCTGCTTGCCCACCGCGAAGCCCTCGGGTTCATCGCCGTCCATGGTGTCTCCTTTCTCACCGCCACCCGAGCCCAACCTCCGTCGGGCGGGCCGCGCCAAGCCTTGGCGAGGGGTTCGCAATTGGAGTAGGGTCTCAACGGTTTTTTCCGCCGGGCGGAGGTGCTTATGCGCAAGTGGCAATGCGTGGTTTGCGGCTTCATCTACGACGAGGCCCAGGGCCTGCCGGAAGAGGGCATCGCCCCGGGCACGCGCTGGGAAGACATCCCGCCGGACTGGGTCTGCCCCGATTGCGGCGTGGGCAAGGTCGACTTCGAGATGATCGAGATCGCCTGATCCGCGACAACCCCCGATATTCAGCGACGGCCCGTGGGCCGTCGCGTCGTTTTGCAGCTGAGGAGTGAGTGATGAGTGCACCCGTGGTGATAGTCGGGACCGGCCTGGCCGGCTACAACCTGGCCAAGGAATTCCGCAAGCTGGACGGCGAAACCCCGCTGTTGCTGATCAGCGCCGACGACGGCCGCTCCTACTCCAAGCCGATGCTGTCCACCGGCTTCGGCAAGAACAAGGACGCCGACGGCTTGGCCATGGCCGAAGCCGGTGCCATGGCCGACCAACTGAAGGCCGAGATCCGTACCCACACCCGCATCACCGGCATCGACGCGGGCCACCGTCGCCTGTGGATAGGCGAGGAGGCGGTGGAGTACCGCGACCTGGTGCTGGCCTGGGGCGCCGAGGTGATCCGCGTGCCGGTGGAAGGCGACGCCGAAGACGCGGTGTTCCCGATCAACGACCTCGAAGACTACGCCCGCTTCCGCGTGGCGGCGGCGGGCAAGAAGCGCGTGCTGATCCTCGGTGCCGGCCTGATCGGTTGCGAGTTCGCCAACGACCTGACCCTGGGTGGCTTCGAAGTGGAGCTCGTGGCCCCCTGCGAGCAGGTCATGCCCGGCCTGCTGCACCCGGCGGCCGCAGCGGCGGTACAGGCCGGCCTCGAAGGCCTGGGCACGCGCTTCCACCTGGGCCCGGTGCTGGCCAGCCTCAATCACGCCGGTGACGGCCTGGACGCGCACCTGTCCGATGGCACCCGCATCGCCTGTGATCTGGTGATCTCGGCGGTCGGCCTGCGCCCGCGCATCGCCCTGGCCGCCGCGGCCGGGCTGGATGTGAATCGCGGGGTGATGGTGGACCGCCACCTGAAGACTTCCCACGCCAACGTCTACGCCCTGGGCGATTGCGCCGAAGTGGATGGCATCAACCTGCTTTATGTGATGCCGCTGATGGCCTGTGCCCGTGCCCTGGCGCAGACCCTGGCGGGCAATGCCACGGCGGTGAGCTACGGGCCGATGCCGGTGACGGTGAAGACCCCGGCCTGCCCCCTGGTGGTATCGTTGCCGCCCCGTGGCACGGAGGGGGCCTGGAGCGTGGAGGGCTCTGGCGCCGACATCAAGGCGCTGTGCCGCGATGCCGGCGGCCGCCTGCTGGGCTACGCCCTGACCGGCGCGGCGGTGCAGGAGAAGCTGGCCCTGAACCGGGAACTGCCTCCACTGCTGGCGTGAATCGCCGTCCTTCTGTCGGATTAGCCCTCGGGTTCGCGCCCAAAACTGTCGGACAACACTGGCGCGGCCCTTTGCAGCATGCCATCCTCCCTCTGGTCTGCCGCAGCGCAGAGCTGTTGCGGCGCCTTGGGCGCTGTTCTGGATGAACAGCACGGACACAAAAACAACAAACCGTCAAAGAGGCATCTATGCGTAAACCGGAACTCGCCGCCGCCATCGCCGAAAAGGCCGATCTCACCAAGGATCAGGCCAATCGTGTACTCAACGCCGTTCTCGAAGAAATCACCAGCGCGCTGAACCGCAAGGACAGTGTGACCCTGGTCGGTTTCGGCACCTTCCTGCAGCGCCATCGCGGTGCTCGCACTGGCAAGAACCCCCAGACCGGTCAACCGGTCAAGATCAAGGCCAGCAACACCGTTGCCTTCAAGCCGGGCAAGTCCCTGAAGGACGCGGTCAACTAAGGCCATGGACGCCCGGGGCCGCCAGGCTCCGGGCGTGATCTGACAGCCCTTTCACCCATCCCAAGTCTGGCTGTAGTCCCGCTCGCAAACCGCTACAATGCGCCGCCGTTCCATTTTCAGCCGAGGCTCGTGCGCATGAAATTCCGTCTTCTCCTCTGGATGCTGGGCCGCCTGATGGCCAAGGCCAGCCGTGACAACGCCGCTTTTCAGGAGCAGCTCGCCGGCAAGGACCTGGTGTTCCAGTTGCATACCCTGGACGGCAAGGTCGCGCGGCATTTCATCGTCAAGGACCAGCGCGTGACCAGCAAGCGCGGCACCGCCGAGGCTCCGGCCTTCGCCATCGGCTTCAAGGATGGTGCCTACGGTTTCGCCACCATGAACGCCAAGAACAAGCAGCTGGCCTTCATGCAGGGCATCCAGAACAAGGACATCCAGATCCAGGGCAACCCTGCGCTGGTGATCTGGTTCCAGGGCCTGACCAAGTACCTGGTGCCGAAGAAGAAGGCCGCCGCCAAAAAGGCTGCCTGATCCGCATTCGGTCGCTGCGCTGCTGGTCGGCGCGCGGCCCTTTCGCTAGGCTGATCCGTGTGCGCCCTTCTCTGTCGAGGGCGCTCGTCCTGACGGAATCCAGTCCATGCGCGCCCTTCTCGCTCTTCCGCTGCTGCTTGGCAGCCTCGCCGCCTTTGCGGCCCCGAAACCCGATGATCTGACCAAGGCCTTCGAACTGGCCGGTGTGCGCCTGCTCTGCGAGCAGAGCGGGCCGCTGTTGCAGCGCAGCGCGCCGGAGCGCTACCTGAAGCAGCTGAACAAGGCCTTCGAGGCCGATGCCCTGTGCCGTGACCTGGCCAGCGCCATTGCGCCGAAAGTGAGTGCCGAGCAGCTCGCCCAGGTGGAGGCGGCCCTCGACAGCCCCCTGGCGCAGCGCTTCACCGCCGCCGAGCGCGATGTGGGTGAAGGCCTGGCCGCCTACCGCACCCAACTGGCCGACAAGCCGCCCCGGGCCGATCGGTTGGGGCTGGTGCGCCGGCTTGACAAGGCCGCGCGGACCACCGACCTGGCGTCCTTGCTGCGCTATGAGGTGGGCAAGACCCTGGCCATGCTGACCCTGCGCCAGCGCGGCGAGAAGATCAGCGAGAAGGCCCTGGCCGAGCAGACCGCCAAGCAGGCCGAAGGCATCCGCGCCAGCAGCGAGCAGGCGGTGGAGTCCTTCATGCTCTATGCCTACCGGCAGATGCCCAGCGACCAGGTACAGGCTTACGCGGAGCTCTACGAGCGCCCGGCGGTCAAGCAGCTGCTGGCATTGAGCCTGGAGGCCTTTCCCGGTGTCTTCGCCAAGCGCCGGGCCTTGTTGAAGTAGTGCGGGACGGGCTGCGGGGTGCAGCCATGGAACTGAACCCATGAAAAAGGGGCCGCGAGGCCCCTTTTCTACAACCGCTTCACGCCACTCAGTGGGGCGTGAACTGGGAAGCCAGTTCGCGCAGTGCGGCTTCGGCTTCCAGCACCTTGCTCACCGATTCCTCGGCTTTGTCGCGGGAGAGGCCCAGGCGCTCGAACAGCTCGTCAGGGATTTCCTCCACCGGGCCGGTGCCGATGCCACGGGAGCGCAGCAGGCTGACCGCCAGGCACACCAGATTCGGGTAGGCGGCATGGTCGCCGTCGTAGTGCGGGTCGTGCTGGAAGCGCAGGCTGGTGGCCAGTTCTTCGGGCATGTCCCAGAAGCGCATCAGCCAGCTGCCGATCTGCTCGCGGGTGATGCCCAGCAGGTGCTGCTCGACATAGCCGTGGGCCAGGTGCGGATTGACCTCCAGGTGGCGGCAGATCAGCGAGAAGTGCGGCGGGAAGACGTGGGCCAGCACCAGGTAGCCGAAGTTGTGCAGCAGGCCGCCGAGGTAGGTCAGGCCGGCTTCGGGACGCTGGGCGCGGGGAATGGCGCGGGTCAGGCCTTCGATCACTGCAGCGGTGTAGATCGCCTGGTGCCAATAGGGCGTGGCGTGCTGCGGCTGTTCGCGGGGTAGGCTGAGGGTCTTGCCCAGGGCCAGGCCGAGGGCCAGGTTGATCACCAGGTCGAAGCCCAGCACGCGGACGATGGCGTCTTCCACCGAGCGGATCTTGCCGGGGGCCGCGTAGTAGGGCGACGCGGCCCAGCTCACCACCTGTGCGGCCAGGGCCGGGTCGGTTTCGACCACGCCGGTGATGTCGTCGACGGTGGCGTTGGGATCGACCCGCAGCTTGATGATCTTCTGCGCGGTTTCCGGCAGCGGCGGAATCTCGATGGTTTCCTCGAGGCGCTGCTGGATCCGGCGGGCGGTGAAGGCCTGGACCGCCTGGGTGATTTCGGCGCGGTCGTCGTCAGGGCGATCGAGGTTGAGGCGGATGCTGCTCAGCGGCACGCCGAAACGGGCGGCGCTGGCCTTGCTGAGCAGATGACGGAAGTCTTCGGCGGCCAGTTCCAGCAACACGCCGGCGTGCCCGGACTCGATCAGCAGCAGCGGCTCCTGCAGCAGGCGCTCGTCGTACAGGCAGGGCGAGCTGGTCAGCGGCGGCAGGGCCGGCAGGGTGTTGAGGTCGTGCTTGCCGAGCATGCGCTCGAAGCGCTCCGGCTTCACGGCCACCAGCTTGCGCCCGGTCAGTTCGGCGAGGCGGTTGAGGTCCAGCAACTGGTTGCGCGGGTAGAACACCAGCAGAGTGCCGACGGCGTCTTCCAGCAGAACTGCCTGTACGCGGCGGGCCGGCTCCAGGGAGGGCTCTTCGAGGCGTATCTGGTAGGGCAGGCCCAGCTTGTCCAGCAATTGCAGGATCACCGACGGGGCTTGGGGTTCTGTATCTGGAGCGAGAGCGACTTCGGTCATGGGTAGCATCCAGCGAAAAAACGACTGCCCGGAGTATAACGAGCGGTCTGGGTGACTGATGGGTCAGGCGACCAGCGCAGTGTGCGCCGCGTCACACTTGACCGTATTGCTGGCCGTGTCGCAACCAGCGCTCCAATAACGGACTCACATGCTGCGGCCAGCGTTCCATCAAGGCTTGCGCGGCGTCGCGCACCGCCGGCAGCAGGTCGGCGTCGCGCATCAGGTCGGCAACCTTGAACTGCAGCAGCCCGGTCTGCCGGGTGCCGAGCATTTCGCCGGGGCCGCGCAGTTCCAGGTCCTTCTCGGCGATGACGAAGCCATCGCTGGTTTCACGCATGATGCCCAGGCGCTCGCGTCCGAGCTGTGACAGCGGCGGGTGGTAGAGCAGCACGCAGTGGCTGGCGGCGCTGCCCCGCCCGACACGCCCGCGCAACTGGTGCAACTGGGCGAGGCCGAGGCGCTCGGGGTTCTCGATGATCATCAGGCTGGAGTTGGGCACGTCGACGCCCACCTCGATGACGGTGGTGGCGACCAGCAGCTGCAGCTTGCCTTCCTTGAACTCGTTCATCACTGCCGCTTTTTCCGGTGCTTTCATGCGGCCGTGGATCAGCCCCACGCGCAGCTCGCCGAGGGCGGAAGACAGCTCTTCGAAGGTGGTTTCCGCCGCCTGGCAGGTGAGCTCTTCGGATTCTTCGATCAGGGTGCAGACCCAATAGGCCTGGCGGCCTTCCTGGCAGGCGGCGCGGACGCGCTCGATCACTTCGATGCGACGGTTGTCGGCTACCAGCACGGTGTTCACCGGCGTACGCCCGGGGGCAGCTCGTCGAGGATCGAGGTGTCGAGGTCGGCGTAGGCGCTCATGGCCAGCGTTCGCGGGATGGGCGTGGCGGTCATGATCAGCTGGTGCGGGCTGAGGCGGCCGTCGATGCCCTTCTTGCGCAGGGCCAGGCGCTGCTGCACGCCGAAGCGGTGCTGTTCGTCGATGATCACCAGGGCCAGGCGCTTGAACTGCACCTCGTCCTGGAACAGCGCGTGGGTGCCGACCACCATGGGGGTGCCGGCGGCGATCTGTTCCAGCGCGGCGGCGCGGGCCTTGCCCTTGAGCTTGCCGGCGAGCCAGGCGACTTCGATGCCCAGCGGCTGCAGCCACTTGCTGAAGTTGAGGAAGTGCTGCTCGGCGAGGATCTCGGTAGGCGCCATCAGGGCGACCTGGTAGCCGGCCTCCAGGGCCTGCAGGGCGGCCAGGGCCGCGACCACCGTCTTGCCGGCGCCGACGTCGCCTTGCACCAGGCGCAGCATGGGTTCGGGCTGGGCGAGGTCGTAGGCGATTTCGGCGCCGACCCGTTGCTGGGCGCCGGTGGGCGTGAAGCCGAGGTTGGCCAGGTAGCGCTGCGGCAGCTTCTTCGCAGGCGGCAGTTGTGGTGCCTGCTGGGCGCGCTGGGTTTCCCGCAGGCGCTGCAGGGAGAGCTGGTGGGTGAGCAGCTCTTCGAAGGCGAGGCGGTGCTGGGCCCAGTGCTGGCCTTCGGCGAGTTCGTCGAGGTCGGCGTCCGGCGGCGGCCGGTGCAGGTAGCGGATGGCTTCGTCCAGCGGGCCCAGGCGGTAGTCGCGGGCCAGCTCCTCCGGCAGCCAGTCCGGTAGGCTCTCTGGCCCCAGGCGCGCCAGGGCCAGCTGGCTGAGCTGGCGCAGGCGCTGCTGGGTCAGGCCTTCGGTGGTTGGGTAGATGGGCGTCAGGGTCTGCTCCACCGGGGCCGGTTCCTCGCCATTCAGCGCGCGGTACTCGGGGTGGTAGATCTCCAGGCCCGAGGCGCCGGGGCGGGCTTCGCCGTAGCAGCGCAGCTGGGTGCCGCGCTTGAGGCCTTCCTTCTGCGCATTGCTGAAGTGGTAGAAGCGCAGGCTGAGCGCGCCGGTGCCGTCGTGCAGGCGTACCAGCAGGCTGCGGCGCTTGCCCATGACCACGTCGGCGCCGGTGACGGTGCCTTCGACCACCGCGTCCTGGCCCGGGCGCAGGGCGCCGATGGGCACCACGCGGGTGCGGTCCTGGTAGCGCAGCGGGAGGTGGAAGAGGATGTCCTGAAGGTTTTCCAGGCCGACCTTGGCGAGCTTTTCCGCCAGGGCGTCACCGACGCCCTTGAGCACGGTGACGGGGACTTGCGCGAGCTCGGTCATGCCGGTTGCGGTTCGGCCTGTGCCTGCTCCGGACGTGCGACCGAGCAGAGGCGGATGGAGTCGGCCAGCACTTCGATGGCGCGCGGACGCGGGAAGCTGGCGCGCCAGGCGATGGCGACGGTGCGGAACGGCACCGGCGGCGTCAGCGGGCGGATCTCGATCACGCCGGGGGCGTAGTGGTGGCTGTCGACGGCGGAGAACGGCAGGATCGATACGCCGAGGCCGGAGGCGACCATGTGGCGGATGGTTTCCAGGGAGCTGGATTCGACCGTCGTGTGCTTGGCGCTGTCCTCGCCGCCCTTGCGCAGGGTGGGACAGGCTTCCAGCACCTGGTCGCGGAAGCAGTGGCCTTCGCCGAGCAGCAGCAGGCTCTTGTCGTTGAGCAGCTCGCTGTCGATGGTCTTCTTCGCCGTCCAGGGGTGGTTAGCCGGCAGCAGCACGTAGAAGGGTTCGTCGTAGAGCGGTTTGGTCAGTACATCGGCTTCGGCGAAAGGCAGCGCGATGATGATGGCATCCAGCTCGCCGGTGCGCAGCTTGTCGCGTAGCACGTGGGTGAAGTTTTCTTCGATGTACAGCGGCATCTGTGGGGCGACGCGGTGCAGCTGGGGAATCAGGTGCGGGAACAGGTAGGGGCCGACGGTGTAGATGGCGCCGACCTTGAGCGGTGCGGTGAGTTGGTTCTTGCCGGCCTGGGCCAGTTCGCGGATGCCCTGGGCCTGTTCGAGGACCTTTTGTGCCTGGGTGACGATGCCCTCGCCGACCGGGGTCAGGCGCACGGCGCTCTTGCTGCGCTCGAAGATCAGCACGCCCAGCTCGTCCTCGAGCTTCTTCACACCCACCGACAGGGTCGGCTGGCTGACGTGGCAGCGTTCCGCTGCACGGCCGAAGTGCTGTTCCTGGGCGAGGGTGACGATGTAGCGCAGTTCGGTGAGGGTCATAGTCTTATTCCATTGGAGTGGCCCAAGCATAGCGGCTGCTCTCAATGGAACCAACAGCAGCCGCCCCCTTTGCGGGGGCGGATTCACTCAGCGGCGACGGTCCAGCGAGTAGACGAAGGGCGCCGTCACTTCCAGCACGCCGTTGGTCAGCAGCTCCGGTGGTGGCGGCGGCAGCGGCTGGGCGCGGCGGATCATTTCCAGGGTGGCGCGATCCAGGGAGGCGCTGCCCGACTTGCCGGTGATGCTGTAGGCGGTGACCTTGCCTTCGCCATCCACGGTGAAGCGCAGGCGGTTGACGCCTTCGAAGTTCCGGCGACGGGCGTCTTCCGGGTACTTCTTGAAGCGGGCCAGGTGAGCCATCAGCTTGCTCTGCCAGGTTTCCTTGGCCTGTGAGGGCGCGCTGGCCATGCTCTGCTGCGGTGCGGCCGGCTTGTCGTCACTGGGGGCTGCGGTGGTCGGCGCGGAGACCGTTTCCTTGACCGACTCCTGCTCCTGGGGCTTCTGCTCGGGCTTGGGCTCCGGGGGCTTGGGTTTCGGCGGCTTCGGCTTGGGCTTCGGCTTGGGTGCGATGGCGATGGTCGGCTTGGGCGCCTCGGCCAGCTTGGGCAGCGGGTCCGGCTCCGGCTCGACGCGCGGGGGCGGCGGCGGAGTGGGCATCGGGGCTGGTGCGGGCAGCGGCTCCAGCTCGATCATCATCGCCGCCGGCGGCAGTTCGATGGGCTCAACGGTGGCATGCCAGAACAGCGCCCACCAGAACACCAGGGCATGGATGCCCAGTATCACGAGGAAGCTGGTGGACCACGAGAGGGTGCGTTTGACCTCGCTCATTTACTTCCCGACCGTCTCGAGTCCCACCAGGCCGATTTTCAGGTAACCGGCGCCACGCATGGCGTCCATCACTTCCATCAGCTTGCCGTAATCGACCGACTTGTCGCCGCGGACGAAGATGGTCTTGTCCTTGTCGGCGTTGGTCAGCTTGTCCAGTTCGGCGCCCAGTCTTTCCTGCGGGACCTGGATGTTGTCCAGATACAGGCTCTGGTCTTCCTTGATGCTCAGGTAGATCGGCTTGTCCGGACGGGGCGCGGGCTTGGCGGTGGAGGCCGGCAGGTCGACCTTGATGTCGACGGTGGCCAGGGGCGCTGCGACCATGAAGATGATCAGCAGCACCAGCATGACGTCGATGAATGGGGTGACGTTGATCTCGTGGGTTTCCTGGAGATCGTCACCGCCTTCGTTCAGATGCAGGCCCATTGGATCAGCTCACCTTGACCATGTGCGGGGCCTGGCTGCGATCGGCAGGCAGGTGGTCGAGGTCGCGGCTGACCAGCAGCAGGACCTGGGCGGACGCGTCGGCCACCTGGGCCTTGTAGCCGGCGATGGAGCGGGCGAAGACGTTGTAGATGACGACCGCGGGGATGGCCGCGACCAGGCCCATGGCGGTGGCCAGCAGGGCCTCGGCGATACCGGGGGCGACCACGGCGAGGTTGGTGGTCTGGGATTTTGCGATGCCGATGAAGCTGTTCATGATGCCCCACACGGTGCCGAACAGGCCGACGAAGGGCGCGGTGGAACCGATGGTGGCGAGTACGCCGGTGCCTTGGCTCATCTGACGGCCGCTGGCGGCGACCAGGCGCTCCAGGCGGAAGCTGACGCGTTCCTTGATGCCTTCCTTCTCGCGGGTATTGGCCGAAAGCTTCATTTCTTCCAGGGCGTCGTGCACCAGGACACGCGACAGGCTGCCTTCGCGGCTGGCGCTTTCGGCGGCTTCCGGCAGGTTGCGGGCGGCCTTCAGGTTGGCCAGCTCCTGGCGCAGGCGACGCTTGGCGCCCAGCAGTTCGATGCCCTTGGCGACCCAGACGGTCCAGGTGAGGATCGAGGCCAGTGCCAGGCCGATCATCACGCTCTTAACCACCATGTCGGCGTTCTGGTACATGCCCCAGGGCGACAGGTCGTGGCCCAGGCCGTTGTCGGCTTCCTCGCCAGCCAGCGCGCCGTCCAGGGCACCGCCACTCAGCGCGGCGGCCAGGTCCTGGCCGAGCTTCTCGCCTTCGGTGAGGCGGTCCATGGTGGTGGTGATTTCCTCGGGGAGGCGCCACGTTCCTGCATCTTCTGGCGGGTCGCTTCGCGGATCTGCTCCGGGGTGGCCTGCGGGCCGAGGGTTTCGATCGACTCACGCAGGGCGGTCAGGCCGACGGACTCGGGGGCGGCAACCGGTTCGCCAGCAACCGGCGCGGCGACGGGTGTTGCAGCGGGGGCCTGGGCTTCGGCAGCGGCCGGTGCCGGAGTGGTCGGCTCCTCTGCGAACGCCGCGCCAGCCGGGAGCAGCATCAGGCTGATCATCAGTGCCGCAACGGGGCGGGAAAAGCGGGAGACGATGGTGGGCTGGGCGAGGGATGCAATAGGTTTCATGGCCGGACCTGACGAGAAAATTGCGGTTTCGTCCGTATTCGATGGAGAGGTCACGGACAAAAGGGCGAACATTATTGCAAGTAATTCTTGTTTATAAAAGTGACAATGTAACTTTATTACCTTTGTTCGGCCGGGCGGCAGGGGTTTGGCGATTGGTCCGCCGGCCCCTATGCTCTGCACTTTTCCCTGGAGTACGCCCCCTATGTCCGCTTCTCCCTCCTTGCTGATCGCCGGTTGCGGCGATGTTGGCAGCCGTCTCGCCCTGCGGATGCTCGAGGCTGGCTGGCCGGTCCATGGGCTGCGACGAAATGCCTCGGCGCTGCCTGCAGGCGTGCTGCCGGTGGCCGGTGACCTGGAGGTGCCCGAGCGCCCGGCCGCCTGGCCCGAGGGCCAGCTGGATTACCTGGTGTACTGCGCCGCTGCCACCCAGCACGATGAGGCCGGCTACCGCTCCGCCTACGTCGAGGGCCTGCGCCATGTGCTGGCCTGGCTGGAGCAGTCCGGCCAGCGTCCGCGCCGCCTGTTCTTCGTATCCAGCAGCGGCGTGTACGCGCAGAAGGATGGTGAGTGGATCGACGAGACCTCGCCGGCCGAGGCCGAGGGGTATTCCGGGCGCATCATGCTGGATGCCGAGCGCCTGGCCCGCGAGAGCGGCATTCCGGCGACCGTGGTTCGCCTGACCGGCATCTACGGCCCCGGCCGCGAGTGGCTGCTGAAGCAGGTGCGCATGGGCTACCGCGTGGTCAGCGAGCCGCCGCTGTTCGCCAACCGCATTCATGCCGAGGACGCCGCCGGCCTGCTGGCCTTTCTGCTCCAGGCCGATGCCCGTGGCGTCGAACTGGCCGAGGACTACCTGGGCGTCGACGACGCACCGGCACCGCTGCACGAAGTGGTGGGCTGGCTGCGCGAGACCCTGGGCGTCACCGAGTGGGCGGAGGAATCCACCGTGCGCCGCTCCGGCAGCAAGCGTTGCAGCAATGCCCGCGCCCGCGCCCTCGGCTGGGAGCCGCTCTACCCCAGCTACCGCGAAGGCTATGCCGCCGTGCTGAAAGGCGCCTGAGGCTGGACGCCAACCGCATGCTCGCCCGCCCCTGGCTGCCAGGGGTGGAGCTGTTCCATGCGGATTTTTCCGGGCAGCCTTTCGGCCGCCACAGCCATGATGCCTTCGCCATCGGCGCCATTCTCGAGGGTGTTGGAGGCTATCAGTGCCGGGGCGCCCGCCATGCATTGGCCGCCGGCACGCTGTCGCTGATGAACCCCGAGGAACCCCACACCGGGCACGCCATCAGCGAGCGCCTGGTCTACCGCATGCTCTACATCGAAGAGTCCCGGCTGCCGGCGTTGCTGGGGCGCAAGCGCCTGCCCACCGGTTTCACCACGCTCAATCCAGGGGACGATGGTGCCGTGGCAGCAGGGTTGGCGCGCCTGGCCGAGGAGTTCGGGCGTAATGACCCGCTGGCCCTGGAGAGCGAGCTGCTGGCGCTGCTGGAGCGGGTCTTCGTGCGCCATGGCGGGCTGCGTGCGGCAGCGCCGGCAAGCCGGGATGGCGGCATGACCGCCTTCCTGCGGGACTATCTGGAGGCCCACCATGCCGAGGCGGTGAGCCTGGAGCAGCTGGCGGCCCTGGTGCAGCGCCACCCGCGCCACCTGATCGAGGCCTTCCGCCGCGCCTATGGCGTGCCGCCCCATACCTACCTGCTGCAACGCCGGGTGCGCGAAGCCAAGCGCCTGCTGCTAGGTGACCAGTCACCGCTGGAGGTGGCGCTCGGCCTCGGTTTTTACGACCAGGCGCATTTCTCCGGCACCTTCAAGCGTTTCACCGGCGTGACGCCGGGGCAGTTCCGTCGCGCCGCGCGCACCTGAGTTTTCTCCAAGACCGGGCCGCCACCGGGCCACGACACTGGCGCCTCGTTCCCTGGAGGCCCCGTCGATGTTCGCCCTGTTCCTGCTGGTTGCCGGCACCCATTTCGCCGCGTTGCTTTCCCCGGGCCCGGATTTCTTCCTGCTGCTGCGTGCGGCGCTGACCCGTGGCCTCCGCCATGCCGATGGCTGTGCGGCGGGCATCGCCCTGGCCAATCTGGCGAGCATGCTGCTGGTGCTGCTGGCGTTGAGCTTTCTACCGGCCGATGGCAGCTGGCTGTGGCGAGCCCTGCAGTTGCTGGGCGGCGCCTATTTTCTCTGGCTCGGCGGGCAGGCCCTGATGGCGCACCGGCGCCTGCAATTGCCGGAAGGCGGCGAGGCCGGGCACGAGGGTTGCTGGCGGCAGGGGCTGCTGGAGGGGCTGGCGGCGAGCAGCCTGAATCCCAAGCTGCCGATCTTCTATGCAGGGCTGTTCGGCGTGTTGCGTAATTCGGCCATGCCCGCGTGGGGGCTGGGGCTGTCCATGTTGTGGATGACCCTGGTGGTGCTGGGCTGGGACATGGGGTTGGTGCGCCTGCTGGGGCACTCGCGCTGGCGGCTGTGGCTGCAACGCCGGGTGGCGCTGCTGGACAGGGGCTGCGGGGCCTTGCTGGCGGCGCTGGGCGCCTGGCTGGTGGGCAGCGCCTTCTGAGTCGGCTGGTTACTGGCGTTCCAGCAACCAGGCGCGCTTGCCGGGGGCGTACTCGGGCATCTCGTCGATCTGTGCGCGGTTGCCGGCTTCGAGGATCTCCAGGCGATTGCCGTCGTGGACGAAGATCCACGGGCTGCCCTGGGCGCCCAGTTGCAGCCAGATGCTGTCGTTTTCGCCACTCATGGCCGCACAATCACCGGCTAGACACAGGGCGAAGCGGTCGGCGCCGGGCAGGCCTTCGAGGCTGCCGTCGGGGTGGAACAGCACCAGGCCACCCTGGCCCATGCCTTCGAGAATCTTCCAGGTTCCACCGAGGTAGGCCTCGTAGAGGGCGTACTCGAAGCTGCTGCCTTCGGGGGCATCGGCTGCGGCGGGCTTGGCCGGGTGGACGAAGCGCTGCTCGGGCAGGTTCTCGCTGGATTTCTGCACCAGCTCCTTGCCGTCGAGGCCGAGTTGTTCGTGGAATTCATCGCCATAGAAGTCGACGCGCCAGTTCGCCTTGCCCTGGCTGACCAGGCGGCCTTCGCCCAGCTCGAAACCGTTGCTGTAGTTGGCGGTGCCGGCCTTGGCGTCGATCTGCCATTCCAGGTTGGGGCCGTAGGCGAGAAGGGATTCGCGCAGCTTGCCTTCCTTCGCCGCTTCATCGATGGCGGCCTGGTTGATCCAGATGCCGCTGGGATCGGTGGGGGCGCTGGAGCAGCCGGCGAGTACGGCTGCGGCGATCAGCAGGGCGAGGGTCGAGCGCATGACGGGTTCCTTCATGAAACGGTGGAGCGGCGGGGCCGGAGCCCCGCACGGGTGATCGTTATTCGATCACCAGGATGGCGTCCATTTCCACCTGCGAGCCGCGCGGCAGGGCGGCTACACCGATGGCGGCACGGGCGGGATAGGGTTGTTCGAAATAGCGGCCCATCACTTCGTTGACCTTGGCGAAGTGCGACAGGTCGGTGAGGAAGATGTTGAGCTTGACGATGTCCTTGAAGGAGCCGCCTGCGGCTTCGGCCACGGCCTTCAGGTTCTCGAAGACCTGGACGGTCTGGGCTTCGAAGCCTTCCACCAGTTCCATGGTCTTGGGGTCGAGGGGGATCTGCCCGGACATGTAGACGGTGTTGCCGGCCTTGATCGCCTGGGAGTAGGTGCCGATGGCGGCAGGGGCCTTGTCGCTGTTGATCACGGTCTTGCTCATGCGGAACTCCTTGGTCCTGAGGGTTCTGCTACGCGCGCACCCGGGTGATGCGGATCACCCCCTTCAGCGCACGCAGCTTCTTGATCACGCGGGCCAGGTGCACGCGGTCGTGCACGCTGACCACCAGCTGGACGACGCTGATGCGGCCGTCGCGCTCGTCCATGCTGATCTTCTCGATGTTGCCGTCGGCGGCGTTGACGCTGCTGGCCAGCAGGGCGATCAGGCCGCGCTGGTGTTCCAGCTCGACGCGCAGCTCGACGTTGAATTCGCCTGCGACGTCCTTGGCCCAGGAGAGCTGGATGCACTTCTCCGGGTTATGGCGTATGTCGCCAATGTTCTTGCAGCTTTCCAGGTGCACGACCATGCCCTTGCCGGCGGACAGGTGGCCGACGATGGGGTCGCCGGGGATTGGCGTGCAGCACTTGGCGTAGCTGAGCACCAGGCCCTCGGTGCCGCGGATGGCCAGCGGGCCTTCGGCGCTGGGCAGCTGCTCGCCTTCGCTGGCCAGCATGCGCCGGGCGACCACATAGGCCATGCGGTTGCCCAGGCCGATGTCTTCCAGCAGGTCCTCGATGACGTCGAGGCGGTACTCGGCGAGCACGGCCTGCACCCGTTCCGGAGCGATGCGGTCGAGACCGCTCTCGAAGCCGGCCAGCACCTTGTTCAGCAGGCGCTCGCCGAGGCTGATGGACTCGGAGCGACGCTGCAGCTTGAGGGCGTGGCGGATGTGGGTGCGGGCCTTGCCGGTGACCACGAAGTTGAGCCAGGCCGGGTTCGGGCGCGCGCCGGGGGCGGTGACGATCTCCACCGTTTCGCCGCTCTGCAGCGGTTCGGACAGCGGCGCCAGGCGACGGTTGATGCGGCAGGCGATGCAGGTGTTGCCGACGTCGGTGTGAACCGCGTAGGCGAAGTCGACGGCCGTGGAGCCTTTGGGCAGCTCCATGATGCGGCCCTTGGGGGTGAAGATGTAGACCTCGTCCGGGAACAGGTCGATCTTCACGCTCTCGATGAATTCCAGGGAGTTGCCAGCACGTTGCTGCAGCTCCAGCACGCCTTTCACCCACTGGCGGGCGCGGGCGTGGGTGCCCTTGGGCTGGTCGTCCTCGGCGGACTTGTACAGCCAGTGGGCGGCGATGCCGTTGTTGGCCATCTCTTCCATCTCGCGGGTGCGGATCTGGATCTCGATGGGCACGCCGTGCATGCCGAACAGCGTGGTGTGCAACGACTGGTAGCCGTTGGCCTTGGGAATCGCGATGTAGTCCTTGAAGCGGCCGGGCAGCGGCTTGTACAGGTTGTGCACGGCGCCGAGCACGCGGTAGCAGGTATCGACCTTGTCGACGATGATGCGGAACGCGTAGACGTCCATGATCTCGTTGAAGGCTCGACGCTTGCCGCGCATCTTCTTGTAGATGCTGTAGAGGTGCTTCTCGCGGCCGATGACCTCCCCTTCCATGCCTTCGCGGGCCAGGCAGTGGGTCAGCGACTCCTCGATCTTGTTGACGATTTCCTTGCGGTTGCCACGGGCGCGCCGGACCGCGGCGCGGATGCGCTCGGAGCGCATCGGGTGCATCGCCTTGAAGCCCAGGTCCTCGAACTCGATGCGCATGCTGTGCATGCCCAGGCGGTTGGCGATGGGGGCGTAGATCTCGAGGGTTTCCTTGGCGATGCGCCGACGCTTCTCGCCGGACAGCACTTCCAGGGTGCGCATGTTGTGCAGGCGGTCGGCCAGCTTGACCAGGATCACGCGGATGTCGCGCGCCATGGCCATGGCCATCTTCTGGAAGTTCTCGGCCTGGGCCTCGGCCTTGGTCTCGAAGTTCATCTGGGTCAGCTTGCTGACCCCGTCCACCAGCTCCGCGACTGTGTCGCCGAATTGCGCGGTGAGCGCTTCCTTGGCGATGCCGGTGTCCTCGATCACGTCGTGCAGCATCGCGGCCATCAGGCTCTGATGGTCCATGTGCATGTCGGCGAGGATGTTGGCGACGGCGAGCGGGTGGGTGACGTAGGCCTCGCCGCTGCGGCGGCGCTGCCCGTCATGGGCTTGCTCGGCGTAGAAATACGCTCGGCGGACCAGGTTGACCTGGTCGTTGCCGAGGTAGGTCGAAAGGCGTTCGGCGAAGGCCTCTATGCTCGGCAAGGCGTTACTCCTTCCCGGCTGCTGCGGCCCTGCGCCGTACGACGTCGACCCGGCATGGACTTAGAGGGCCTCGTTGGCCTCGTCATCGAATGCAGCGAACAGCGGCTCGTCTTCGACGATGTCGTCCTGGGCGATCACGTCATAGTCCACCAGGCCGGCAGCGATTTCACGCAGGGCCACAACGGTGGGCTTGTCGTTTTCCCAGGCTACGCGGGGCTCTTTGCCGCCGGTAGCGAGCTGACGGGAACGCTTGGTCGCGAGCATGACCAGCTCGAAGCGGTTATCGACGTTGTCCAGGCAGTCTTCAACGGTAACGCGGGCCATGGTGTTCCTCGTAGCACTAGATTGGGATGCGGAAGCTTTTGCCCGAGTGGGCGAGCGGACTGGATAGTCTAAAAAATCACCAGCATTTATGGAAGCGCTGATTTAACAGCGCTTCCAGGCGGTCAGTCCAGCAACTGCGCCAGCAGCGTGCCGTGGGCCAGCTGTTGCTGCGGCTGCTGCAGGCGGTTGGCGCGGAAGATCGCCTTGAGGTCTTCCAGGGCCACGGTGAAGTCGTCGTTGATCACCAGATAGTCGTACTCGACGTAGTGGCTCATCTCGCTGACGGCCTCGCGCATGCGCCGGTCGATGATCTCGGCGCTGTCCTGGCCACGGTTGTCCAGGCGCTGGCGCAAGGCTTCCTGGCTCGGCGGGAGGATGAACACGGACTTGGCCTGGGGCATCAGGTGGCGCACCTGCTGGGCACCCTGCCAGTCGATCTCGAGGATCAGGTCGAAACCTTCGGCGAGGGTCTTCTGCAGCCAGCGCTGGGAGGTGCCGTAGAGGTTGCCGAAGACCTCGGCGTGCTCGAGGAAGTCACCGTGCTCGAGCATCTGCACGAACTGTTCGCGGCTGACGAAGTGGTAGTTGACGCTGTCCACCTCGCCCGGGCGCATGTCCCGGGTGGTGTGGGAGACCGAGACGCGGATCTGCGGCTCGGCGTCGATCAGGGCCTTGACCAGGCTGGTCTTGCCGGCGCCGGAGGGCGCGGAAACGATGTAGAGGGTGCCGGGAGTGACGCTCATTTGTCTGTCTCTTACTCGATGTTCTGCACTTGTTCGCGCATCTGCTCGATCAACACCTTGAGGTTGACCGCTGCTTGGGTGGAGCGCGAGTCGAAGGCCTTGGAGCCCAGGGTGTTGGCTTCGCGATTGAGTTCCTGCATCAGGAAGTCCAGGCGACGGCCCGCCGCACCGCCGGCCTTGAGTACGCGACGGACTTCGCTGACGTGGGTGCTGAGGCGATCCAGCTCCTCGGCGACGTCGCTTTTCTGTGCCAGCAGCACCAGTTCCTGCTCCAGGCGTTGCGGGTCCAGCTCGGCCTTCATCTCGCCGAAGCGGTCGAGGATCTTCTGGCGCTGGGTGGTGAGCATCTGCGGCACCAGCTTGCGCAGGGCTTCGACCTCTTCGAGGATGCCGTCGAGCCGCTCATTGAGCAGGCGAGCCAGGTCGGCACCTTCACGGGCGCGGCCGTTGCGCAGTTCGTCGAGGGCCTTGGCGAAGATCTCCAGGGCGGCGGCATTCAGTGCTTGCGGGTCGGCCGCATCGGCCACCAGCACGCCGGGCCAGGCGAGGATTTCCAGGGGGTTGAGCGGTGCCGGCTGCTTGACCAGTGCGGCGACGGCTTCGGCGGCTTCGACCAGCTGGGCGGCGCGTTCGCGATCGACCTGCAGGGATTTGCCGGCGTTCTCTTCGGCGAAGCGCAGGGTGCACTCCACCTTGCCGCGGGAGAGGCCCTGGCGCAGGGCTTCGCGCACCGCGCCTTCGAGGTCGCGGAAGGACTCGGGCAGGCGCAGGTGGGGCTCGAGGTAGCGGTGGTTGACCGAGCGCAGTTCCCAGCTCAGGGTGCCGTGGGTGCCGGCCTGCTCGACGCGGGCAAAGGCGGTCATGCTGTGCACCATGGGGTTTCCTCTCGGTGATGGCAGGTTCGAAGAGGGCGATTGTAGCCCAGAGCGGCGGCCCTCCCAACGCGGCGATGTCCCAGTGGCCGGCAGCCCTCTATAATGCCCGGCAGTTTTCCCCCCTGACAGGTATACCCAGATGAAACGTCCCAGTGGCCGAGTGGCTGACCAGCTGCGTTCGATCCGCATCACCCGCAACTACACCAAGCATGCCGAAGGCTCGGTGCTGGTCGAATTCGGGGATACCAAGGTGATCTGCACCGCCAGCGTCGAATCCGGTGTCCCGCGTTTCCTCAAGGGCCAGGGCCAGGGTTGGTTGACCGCCGAGTACGGCATGCTGCCGCGCGCCACCGGCGAGCGTAACCAGCGCGAGGCCAGTCGTGGCAAGCAGGGTGGTCGCACTCTGGAGATCCAGCGCCTGATCGGCCGTTCGCTGCGCGCTGCGCTGGACATGAGCAAGCTGGGCGAGAACACCATCTACCTGGATTGCGATGTGATCCAGGCCGACGGTGGCACCCGCACTGCCTCCATCACGGGTGCCATGGTGGCCCTGATGGATGCGCTGAAGGTCCTGAAGAAGCGTGGCGCGCTGAAGGGCGAGCCGCTGAAGCAGATGGTTGCCGCCGTGTCCGTTGGCATCTACCAGGGCGAGCCGGTCCTGGACCTCGACTACCTGGAAGACTCCGCGGCCGAGACCGACCTGAACGTGGTCATGACCGACGCCGGCGGTTTCATCGAGGTACAGGGCACCGCCGAAGGCGCGCCCTTCCAGCCGGAAGAGCTGAACGCCATGCTGGCCCTGGCCAAGAAAGGCGTCACCGAGCTGTTCGAGCTGCAGCGCGCCGCGCTGGTCGACTGATCACCCACCCGAGGAAACTCGCATGAATGAGCCAACCCAAGTTCCACAGCCCAACCAGGAAGTTAGGCAATGGGCGATGTTCTGCCATTTCGCCGCTTTCCTCGGTGTGGTGCTGCCCTTCGGCAACCTGCTGGGCCCGCTGATCCTCTGGCAGGTGAAGAAGGACGTCGATCCCTTCATCGACCAGCAGGGCAAGGAAGCGCTGAACTTCCAGATCACCGTCACCCTCGCCGGCCTGGTGTGCATGCTGCTGATGCTGGTGCTGATCGGTTTCGTGCTGCTGCCCCTGGTGGGTCTGGTAGCGCTGGTGCTGACCATCATCGGTGGCATCAAGGCCAACGAAGGCCAGGCCTATCGCTATCCCTTCACCTGGCGTCCGGTGAAGTAGGAACACGAGAAACGAAAAAGCCGGCATCAGCCGGCTTTTTTACGGGTGCGACGTCTCAGATGCTCAGCAGCCAGTCGTAGTCGACGATCAGCGGCGCGTGCTGGGAGAAGCGCGGCTGGCGCGGCAGGCGAGCGCTGCGCACGGAGCGACGCATGCCCGGCGTGAGGATGTGGTAGTCGAAACGCCAGCCGAGGTTGAGCATGTCGGCCTGTTCACTGTCGGGCCACCAGCTGTACTGGTCGCCTTCGCGGCTGACTTCGCGCAGCGCGTCCACGTAACCCATGGTGCCGAACACTTCGTCCATCCAGGCGCGCTCGGGCGCGAGGAAGCCGGGCAGCTGCTGGCAGTCGCGCCAGTTCTTCACGTCCAGCTTCTGATGGGCGAGGTAAAGCGAACCACAATAGATGTACTCGCGGCGCTTGCGGCGCTGCTTGTTCAGATAATGGGTGAAGTCGTCCATGAACTTGAACTTGTGGTTCAGGTTCTCATCGCCGCCCTGGCCCGAAGGCAGCAGCAGGGTAGCGATACTCACTTTGTCGAAATCCGCCTGCAGGTAGCGCCCATAACGATCACAGGTCTCGAAACCGAGACCCCAGATCACTGCCTTGGGTTGCAAACGCGAATAAAGCGCCACGCCGCCTTGGCTTGGCACTTCAGCATCGCTGGCATAGAGGAAATAGCCGTCCAGTTGGAAGGCTGGGTCGTCCAGATCAAAGGCAGAGGCACGGGTGTCTTGCAGGCAGATCACGTCGGCATTCTGTGCTTGCAACCAACTGAGGAGTCCTCGTTCGGCTGCGGCATGAATACCATTCACGTTCACACTGATGATCCGCATAAATGGCCCCCAAAAACTCGTGCGTGTATGATACCCGAGCTCTTTCTATTTAGCTAAATCCGTGCCGTCCGGGGCTTTTACATGCAGGCGTATCAACGCGATTTCATTCGCTTCGCCATCGAACGCGGTGTGCTGCGTTTCGGTGAGTTCACTCTCAAATCCGGGCGTACCAGCCCTTATTTCTTCAATGCCGGCCTGTTCAACAGCGGGCTCGCGCTGTCCCAGTTGGGCCGCTTCTATGCGGCGGCAGTGGTCGACAGCGGCATTCCCTTCGATGTGCTCTTCGGACCCGCCTACAAGGGCATCCCGCTGGCTGCGGCCACGGCCGTGGCGCTGGCCGAACATCACGCGATCGATATCCCCTGGTGCTTCAACCGCAAGGAAGCCAAGGACCATGGCGAGGGCGGCACCCTGGTGGGCGCGCCGCTGGCCGGCCGTGTGCTGATCATTGACGACGTGATCACCGCCGGTACCGCCATCCGCGAAGTCATGCAGATCATCCAGGGCCAGCAGGCCCAGGCCGCCGGCGTGCTCATCGCGCTGAACCGCCAGGAGCGCGGCAAGGGCGAGCTGTCGGCGATCCAGGAAGTCGAGCGTGACTTCGGCATGCCGGTGGTGAGCATCGTTTCCCTGGAACAGGTGCTGGAATATCTCGCAGGTGATGCTGAACTGAAGAAGTATCTGCCGGCAGTGGAAAGCTACCGCGCGAACTACGGAATCTGATTCGCCAACAACGACAGGGTGTCTTCATGCCGAAATCGGGTGCAGTCCGTTTTGCCTTGCTCATGGGTGTGCTGATGCCTGCTCTGGCGCAAGCCGAGCTCTATCGCTACACCAATGACAAGGGCGTGATTGTGCTCGATCGCCTTGGCGTGCCCTCGCAGTACATCGACAAGGGCTACGAAGTCCTCAACGACCAGGGCCGTGTGACCAAGACGGTACCGCCGGCGCCCACCCTGGAAGAGCGCAAGCGCATGCAGGAGGAGAAGGCCCGTGCCGGCTCCGACGCCCAGTTGCTGCGCCTGTACACCAGCGTCGAAGACGTCGACCGTGCCCTGCAGCGCAAGCTGGCGGAGCTCGACGGGGTGATCAGCGTCGCCCGTGGCAACCAGCAGTCCCTGCGCACCCAGCAGGCCAACCTGCAGGCCCAGGCCGCCGACAACGAGCGTGCCGGCCGCCAGGTTCCCGACCAGCTGGTGGCGCAGATCAGCGACCTGCGTGCCGAGCAGCAGCGCCTGGAGCAGGACATCGCCCGCTACCAGCAGGATCGCAAGAACGCCCAGGCCGGCTTCGCCGCCGACCGCGCCCGCCTGGCCCAGCTGCTGCAGCGCTGAGCCTCATTCCCCGGCGGCGTGCCGCTCGAATGCCCTGACCTTCTCCCGCAGCCAGTCCGGCAGCCGCTTGCTGCTGCGGCTCGCGCCATCCGCGTGGACGTAAACGATCTCGCCTGCCGTCAGCGCCGCTTCGCCGTGCCAGATGCCGATATTGAAGGTGAGGCTCGAGCCACCCAGCCGCCCTACCCTTACGCCGATGGACAGCTCGTCGTCGAAGCGCGCCGGGGCCAGGTATTCCAGCAGCGTGCGCACGGCGAAGAAGTCGCCACCGTCCTGCGCCAGGTCCTCCGGGTAGCGCACGCCCAGGGCGCGGAAGTACTCGGTGATGCCGACGTCGGCGTAGGTCAGGTAGTGGCCGTTGAAGACGATGCCTTGCGGGTCCACTTCGGCCCAGCGCACGCGCAGCGGCATGAAGAAGGTGAAGTCGTTCAGGGAGGGGGTTGCTGCCATCTCGTGCTCCTTGCAGTGAGCGGTCAGCTTCTGCGCAAGGAGGCGGGCCGGCAAGAGCGGTATGGCTGGATCGCGGATGTGAATAAGCCGGATCGCTCCGGCTTATTCGGGTACCGCCTGGGCCTGTTGAAGACTCAGTGACGCTTGCGGTTGCTGATCAGGGTGCCGACGCCGCTGTCGGTGAAGATCTCCAGCAGCACCGCGTTGGGCACGCGGCCATCGATGATGTGCGCGCTGGTCACGCCACCCTGCACCGCTTCGAGGGCGCAGCGGATCTTCGGCAGCATGCCGCCGTAGATGGTGCCGTCGGCGATCAGCTCGTTGACCTGCTCGGTGGAGAGCCCGGTGAGCACCTGGCCCTGCTTGTCCATCAGGCCGGCGATGTTGGTCAGCAGCATCAGCTTCTCGGCTTTCAGCGCTTCCGCCACCTTGCCGGCCACCAGGTCGGCGTTGATGTTGTAGGACTCGCCTTCCGGGCCAACGCCGATGGGGGCGATGACCGGGATGAAGTTGCCCTTCACCAGCATGTTCAGCAGCTCGATATTGACCCCGGTGACCTCGCCCACGTGGCCGATGTCGATGATTTCCGGCTGGGTCATCTCCGGCGTCTTGCGGCTGACGGTGAGCTTCTTGGCGCGGATCAGCTCCGCGTCCTTGCCGGTCAGGCCGATGGCGCTGCCGCCATGGCGGTTGATCAGGTTGACGATGTCCTTGTTCACCTGGCCGCCGAGGACCATTTCCACGACGTCCATGGTCTGCGCGTCGGTGACGCGCATGCCGTCGATGAAGTGGCTCTCGATGGACAGGCGCTTGAGCAGATCGCCGATCTGCGGCCCGCCGCCGTGCACGACCACCGGGTTGATGCCCACGGCCTTCATCAGGACCATGTCGCGGGCGAAGCCGGCTTTCAGCTCGTCGCTTTCCATGGCGTTGCCGCCGTATTTCACGACCAGGGTCTTGCCGACGAAGCGGCGAATGTACGGCAACGCTTCGGACAGGACCTGGGCGACTTGGGATGCGGCGTCACGGCTGAGGGTCATGCAGGGCTCCGGTGGATCAGAACGGCAGGTTGATATCGGGGGCTACGGTGTAGAGCTGGGCGCGGAACACTTCCTTGATGCGCTCGAGCTCCTCCTCGGTGTCCGCTTCGAAGCGCAGTACCAGCACCGGCGTGGTGTTGGAGGCGCGCACCAGGCCCCAGCCCTTGGGATAGTCGACGCGCACGCCGTCCAGGGTGGTGAGGTTGGCGTCGCCCCAGGTGCCGTCGCGCTGCAGGCGCTCGATCAGGCGGAACTTGCTCTCGTCGGTAACGGTGATGTTGATCTCCGGCGTCGAGATGTCGCTGGGGAAGGCGGAGAACACGTGCTCGGCGTCGCGCTTGTCCTGGCTGAGGATCTCCAGCAGGCGGGCGGCACTGTAGATACCGTCGTCGAAGCCGAACCAGCGCTCCTTGAAGAAGATGTGGCCGCTCATCTCGCCAGCCAGCAGTGCGCCGGTTTCCTTCATTTTCTTCTTGATCAGCGAATGGCCGGTCTTCCACATCACCGGGCGGCCGCCGTAGCCACTGATCAGGGCGGTCAGGCGACGGGTGCATTTGACGTCGAAGATGATGTCGGCGCCCGGGTTGCGCGAAACCACGTCCTTGGCGAAGAGCATCAGCAGGCGGTCGGGGTAGATGATGGTGCCCTGGTTGGTCACCACGCCGACGCGGTCGCCGTCGCCGTCGAAGGCCAGGCCCAGGTCGGCTTTCTCTTCCTTCACCTTGGCGATCAGGTCGACCAGGTTCTCGGGCTTGCCCGGGTCCGGGTGGTGGTTGGGGAAGGTGCCGTCCACGTCGCAGTAGAGCGGGATGACGGTGCAGCCCAGGGCTTCGATCAGTTGCGGGGCGATCACGCCGGCCACGCCGTTGCCGCAGTCCACCACCACCTTCATGGGCTTGGCCATGGCGATGTCGTCGCGAATCTGCTTGAAGTAGCGGTCGAGGATCTCGACCTGTTCGACACTGCCGACGCCGCTGGCCAGGTCGTTGTTCTTGATGCGGGTGTGCAGCGCGGTGATCTGCTCGTTGGCCAGGGTCTCGCCGGCGACGACGATCTTGAAGCCGTTGTAGTCCGGCGGGTTGTGGCTGCCGGTGAGCATCACGCCGGATTTGCCGGCCAGCACGTTGGCGGCGTAGTAGAGCACCGGGGTCGGCACCATGCCGACGTCGGTGACCTGGCAGCCGCAGTCCAGCAGGCCTTGGATCAGTGCCTGGACCAGTTCGGGGCCGGACAGGCGACCGTCACGGCCGACCGATACGGCCGGCTCGCCGCGGGCGAGGCTTTCGGAGCCAATGGCACGGCCTACCCAGTAGGCGGTTTCGGCGGTCAGGGTGTCGCCGACCACGCCACGGATGTCGTAGGCGCGGAAGATGCTAGCGGGCAGGTTGGGTGCGGCTTGCGGGGTGCTCATGACGGGGGCTTGCTCCAATCCCAGGAGGTCCTGGTCTTCGTCGAGGATGTCGATATCGAGGATGTCGGTATCTTGGAAAAGCGGATCGGCCAACACGGGTGGCTCGATCATCTTGGCCGGGGCGGGGGTAACCGCCGGGCCGGGTTGCCGATCGCCGTTAGCGCTGCCCGCCGCCGGCTCCGGCTTGCGCCGTGACTGCCGGGTGAGCGACTGGGCCAGGGCGTCAAGCGCCGACAGGCGCAGACTGAAGGCTTTGACGCTTTTGCCGCTGGAGAGTTCTTGCACCAGTTGGTTGAGCTGGATCACGTCTGCATGCAGCTTGCGATTGAAGCCGCCCCGCAGCAGATACAGGCCAATCAGGGCGCCGGCCAGGGCCAGGAGCGCGGCCACTGCCAGCAGGATGGGGGACATGCCCGAATCGCTCAGTTGCGGGCCGGGAATGAACGACAGTTTCCAGTTGGGGTTGCCGGTGTTCAGGGCGATGGGTACGCCTTCGGCCTGGGCGCCACGCAGGGTCAGGGTCTGGGCCGGGGCGTTGCCGAACTGCTGGGTGAACTGCAGCTGGCCGACACCGTCGGGCAGCGGTGCGAGGGCGCCGAGCAGGCGGTCGAGGTCGACCACCAGCAGCAGGGTGCCCTGGATCGGCGAACTGTCGGTCAGGCGCAGCGGTGCGGCGCTGTAGACCAGCCAGCGCTGGCCGACCCGATAGGCTTCCGGCGCAGGTTTCTGGCCGGCTTCGACGCGGCGCAGCATGTCCAGGGCGGCGAAGTTCATCGGTGCCGCGCGCTGGCTGTTCTGCTGGGCCTGGCCGGGCAGGTTGAGGTGGGCGTCGACCACGGCGTTCCAGTAGCCGAGGCCGCGCTCGGCCGCTTGCACCTGGGCGGTGTCGGCGCTGTTGAGCGCTTCGGCCAGCGCCGGGTTGCGGGCGGCAGCGGCGGTGTCGGCGACCAGTTGCGCCAGGGCCTGGCGCAGGGCGCTGGCCTGGCTTTCACCCCAGGCCTGGCTGAGCTGGTTGCGTTGGGTCTGCTGGGCGCCGTTGATCAGTGCGGCCCAGAGCAGCACGCCGGCGGCGGCCACGCCCAGTGCCGCAGCGATGGCGCCGGGCAGCAGGTCGCCGAGGCCCTTGTCACGGGCCGGTTTGTTCTTTTCGGCAGGGCTGGCCAGGATCTCGGTGTCGGCATCCTTGGCGCTGCGCTTGAAGAGTTTCACTGAAGGTCTCCCCCGCGGATCATCCTGAAGTCGTTCCGGATCAGTGGCTGCCGGAGTGCCCGAAGCCGCCCGCGCCGCGCTGGCTCTCGTCGAACTCGTCGACCAGCTCGAAGTGCGCCTGCACGACTGGCACCAAGACTAGCTGAGCGATGCGCTCGCCGATGGCGATGGTGAAGGCGCTCTGGCCACGGTTCCAGCAGGAGACCATCAGCTCGCCCTGGTAGTCGGAGTCGATCAGGCCGACCAGGTTGCCCAGCACGATGCCGTGCTTGTGGCCCAGGCCCGAGCGCGGAAGGATCAGCGCGGCGAGGCCCGGGTCGGCGATGTAGATGGACAGGCCGGTGGGGATCAGCACGGTCTGGCCCGGTTCCAGGGTCAGGTCTTCCTTGAGCATGGCGCGCAGGTCGAGGCCGGCGGAGCCCGGCGTGGCGTACTGGGGCAGCGGGAAGTCGCGGCCGATGCGGGGGTCGAGGATCTTGGCTTGCAATGAGTGCATGGGGTCTCAGGCCTGGTTGAGGCGATCGGCGATGAAGGCGATCAGCTGGCGGGCGATCTTGCCCTTGCTGGTCTGGGCGAAGCTGTTCTGGTGCAGCGCGCGATCGATGATGGTGATCGCGTTTTCCTCGCTGTTGAAGCCGATGCTGGGGTTGGCCACATCGTTGGCGACGATCAGGTCGAGGTTCTTGTCCTTGAGCTTGCGCGAGGCGTACTCGAGCAGGTTCTCGGTCTCGGCGGCGAAGCCGACGCTGAAGGGGCGATCGGCGCGCCCGGCGAGGGTCGCGAGGATATCCGGGTTGCGCACCAGTTGCAGCAGCAGGCCTTCGCCGCTGGTGGGGTCCTTCTTCATTTTGTGCGCCGCCACCACTTCCGGGCGGTAGTCGGCCACGGCGGCCGCGGCGATCAGCAGGTCGCAGGGCATCGCCGCTTCGCAGGCCGCGAGCATGTCGCGGGCACTGACCACATCGATGCGGTTGACCCGGTCCGGCGTCGGCAGGTGCACGGGGCCGGTGATCAGGGTGACCTTGGCGCCCGCCTCCACCGCGGCTTCGGCGAGGGCGAAGCCCATCTTCCCGGAGCTGTGGTTGGTGATGTAGCGCACCGGGTCGATGTTTTCCTGGGTCGGGCCGGCGGTGATCAGCACGTGGCGGCCGGTCAGGGCCTTGTGCTGGAACAGGTCGGCGGCCAGCTGGGCGAGCTGGTCGGCTTCGAGCATGCGGCCGAGGCCGATGTCGCCACAGGCCTGGCTGCCGGATGCCGGCCCGAACAGGTGCAGGCCACGCTTGGCGAGGGCTTCGGCGTTGGCCTGGGTCGCCGGGTCGCGCCACATGGCCTGGTTCATCGCCGGGGCCAGGGCAACCGGTGCGTCGGTGGCCAGCACCAGGGTGGTCAGCAGGTCGTCGGCCACGCCTTGGGTCAGGCGGGCCATGAGGTCGGCGGTGGCAGGGGCGATGAGCACCAGGTCGGCCCAGCGTGCCAGCTCGATATGACCCATGGCCGCTTCGGCAGCGGTGTCGAGCAGATCGAGGTGCACCGGGTGGCCGGAAAGGGCCTGTAGGGTCAGCGGGGTGATGAATTCGCGCCCGCCATGGGTCATCACGACCCGTACTTCCGCGCCCTGGTCGCGCAGGCGGCGAACCAGCTCCGCGCTCTTGTAGGCCGCAATGCCGCCGCCCACGCCCAGTACGATGCGTTTCCGATAGAGCCGCTGCATAGGCCTGCCTTATGGATGTTTAGATTGCGCAGCGGCGACGACGCCTCCCCAGGCCAATCGCCGCGCAAAAAAGGTGGATTAAGATAGCACAGCGACCGCATGGGAACAGCGGTGCGCTCAACCACGGAGGCGCCATGAGCATTCGTCACTGGCCTGCGGCGGAGCGGCCGCGGGAGAAGCTTCTAGAGCAGGGCGCGGCGGCCCTCACCGACGCCGAACTCCTCGCCATATTCCTGCGTATCGGGGTGGCCGGGCAGAGCGCGGTGGACCTCGCCCGCCATCTGCTCAACGACTTCGGCGGCCTGCGCCTGCTGCTGGAAGCGGACATCGACTCCTTCTGCAGCCGCCTCGGCCTCGGGCCGGCCAAATACGCCCAGTTGCAGGCGGTGCTGGAGATGTCGCGTCGGCACCTGGCCGAAGGGCTGCGCCGCAATTCGGTGTTGGAAAGTCCGCAGACGGTGCGCGATTACCTGAAGGCGCAGCTGCGCCATGAACCCCATGAGCTGTTCGGTTGCCTGTTCCTCGACTCGAAGCACCGGGTGCTGGCCTTCGAGGTGCTGTTCCATGGCTCCATCGACGGAGCCAGCGTCTATCCGCGCCAGGTGGTCAAGCGGGCCCTGGCGCACAACGCGGCCGCGCTGATCCTCACCCACAACCACCCTTCCGGGGTTGCCGAACCCAGCCAGGCGGATCGCCTGCTGACCCAGCGCCTGCAGGAGGCCCTGGCACTGGTCGAGGTGCGGGTGCTCGACCACTTCGTGGTGGGGGACGGCGAGCCGTTGTCGATGGCCGAGTACGGCTGGCTCTAGCGCGTGTCGTCGACCCGGCGCTGGATGGCGGCCAGCAAACGCCGGCGGATCAGCCCGCTGGCCGGGCGTATGGCCAGCCAGTAGGGTGTGAACAGCAGGCGGCTGCGGCGGTCCGGGCAATAGACCCGGGTTTCGGTGTGCAGGGTCGTGCGGCCATCCGCGCCAGGGTTGCAGTGAAAACTCAAAACCAGCTTGGCGACGCCGGGCTCGGCATAGGCGCCGAAGGCGCTGGCGTCGCTGACCGGCTGCAGGCCGAAGTCGCTGCGCCAGAAGCGTCCGATGAGCCCATAGGCCATGGCGCGATCGGCGTCCCGCTCCAGCAGGGTGAATTCGTGCAGGCCAAAGGTCGCGCGGCCCTTGAGGTTGTTGTTAAGCCCGAGCGCGCCAGCCAGGCGTGCCGGCGCTTCGCGGATATACAGCAGGGTGCGCACCAGCGGGTCGTCATGCACGGCGAGTTCGCCGACCGCATCCAGTGCCTGGCGTGGCGTTGCCCGCAGTGGCAGCTGGTGCCGCTCGACGAACTGGAACTGCGACAGGTAGCGCTGGCTCAGCTCCATCAGGGTTTCACGCTGACGTGGGAAAAGTCCTGGCGACCGAAGGGATTGGCCTGGTAGCCCTCGACGCCGGCTCGGGTCAGGGCGAAGGCGGTGGGATGGGCCAGCGGCAGCCACAGCGCCTGTTCCTGGATGATGCGCTGCGCCTTTATATAGAGGGCCGTGCGTTCGGCCTGGTCGGCGAGGCCCTTGCCGTCGCTGATCAGCTTGTCCAATTCGGCGTCGCAATAGCGTGCGAAGTTGAGCCCCGATTGCACCGAGGCGCAGGAAAACTGCGGGGTGAGGAAGTTGTCCGGGTCGCCGTTGTCGCCGGCCCAGCCCATGAACAGCAGATCATGCTCGCCGGCCTTGGCGCGGCGGATCAGCTCGCCCCATTCGATCACGCGGATTTCGGCCTGGATGCCCACCTTGCCCAGGTCCGCCTGCAGCAACTGGGCGCCGAGGCTGGGGTTGGGGTTCAGCAGGCTGCCGGAAGGGCGGGTCCAGATCGTGGTCTTGAAGCCATCCTTGAAGCCGGCCTCGGCCAGCAGCGCGCGGGCCTTCTCCGGGTCATGGGCGTAGCCGGGCAGGTCCTTGGCATAGCTCCAAGTGTTGGGCGGATAGGGGCCGTTGGCGGCGCTCGCGCTGCCTTCGAACACGGCCTTGAGATAGCTCTGCTTGTCGAAGGCCAGGTTGATGGCCTGGCGCACCTTGGCCTGGTCCAGCGGCGGGTGCTGGCTGTTGATGCCGATGAAGGCGGTCATGAAGGCCGGTGTCTGCACCACCTTGAGCGCGGCGTCCTTGCTTGCGGCCTGGACATCCAGCGGCTTGGGCGACAGGGCGATCTGGCATTCACCGCGGCGCAGCTTCTGCAGGCGCACATTGGCGTCCGGGGTGATGGCGAAGATCAGGCCGTCCACCGCCGGCTTGCCGGCGAAATAGTCCGGGTTGGCGCTATAGCGCACCACGGCGTCCTTCTGGAAGCGCTTGAAGGCGAAGGGGCCGGTGCCGATCGGCTGGGCGTTGAGCTTCTCCGGCGTGCCGGCCTTCATCAGTTGCTCGGCGTATTCGGCCGAATAGATGGAGGCGAAGCCCATGCTCAGGGTGGCGAGGAAGGTGGCGTCGGGCTTGTTCAGGGTGAAGCGCACCTGCAGTGGCGCGACCTTGTCGATGGACTTGATCAGTTGCGGCAGCTGCATCGACTGGGCGTGGGGGAAGCCGCTCTGGGCGACCTTGTGCCAGGGGTTGGCCGCATCGAGCATGCGCTGGAAGCTGAACAGCACGTCATCGACATCCAGCTCGCGGCCGGGCTTGAAGTACTCGGTGGTGTGGAAGCGTACACCGGGGCGCAGGGTGAAGGTGTAGGCCAGGCCGCCGGGGGAGACCTCCCAGCTCTGCGCCAGCCCGGGCACCAGCTCGCCACGCTGGGCATCGAACTCCACCAGGCGGTTCATCAGCACATCGGCGGATGCGTTGGTGGTGGTCAGCGAGTTGTACTGCACCACGTCGAAGCCTTCGGGGCTGGCCTCGGTGCAGACGCTCAGGCTGGCCGCCTGGGCGAACAGCGGGGCGAGCAGCAGGGGAAGGGCGGCGAATCGCATGGGCAGGCTCCATTTGCGGTGGCCCTGGCCGGTGGCGGCGGGCGGAGGCCCTACGCTAGACCATGGCCAGGAGCGGGGCAATGCGCTTCTGGCGACGAGCGGTTATTTTCTGCGCAGCCCGCGTCGCTGCGGTTGCAGGCCCTCGCGGTTGGGCACCGCTTTCGGCAAAAGTGGTGCAGTCCTTGCTGCACTAGGGGGTTTCTGATATAAAGCAGCGCTCTTTTCTAGGGGCCCGGTCTTTCGCAGTCTGTGTGTGGCCGGTAAGACCCTGACGAGACGGGCGCTAAAACGCCCACAAGTGAGAGTTCAAGCGGCCAACCCATGCCGGGTTGGGCATGAGGTTTAGAGGGCTGAGGCATGTCTAGAGTCTGTCAAGTAACCGGTAAGGGTCCGGTTACCGGGAACAACGTTTCCCACGCTAACAACAAAACCCGTCGTCGTTTCCTGCCGAACCTGCAGCACCACCGCTTCTGGGTCGAGTCCGAGAAGCGCTTCGTGCGTCTGCGCGTTTCCGCCAAGGGCATGCGCATCATCGACAAGCGTGGTATCGACGTAGTCCTGTCCGAGCTGCGTGCTCGCGGCGAGAAGGTATAAGGAGCTAATCATGCGTGAACTGATCCGTTTGGTGTCCAGCGCCGGTACCGGCCACTTCTACACCACCGACAAGAACAAGCGCACTACTCCCGACAAGATCGAAATCAAGAAATTCGATCCGGTCGTGCGTAAGCACGTGATCTACAAGGAAGCCAAGATCAAGTAATTGATCCGGCCCTTGTCGAAGAAGCCCGCCTACATGGCGGGCTTTTTCATGCCCGCGATTTGTCGTCCGGCCTTTCCCGCGCCCATAAAAAAGCCCGCTTTCGCGGGCTCAAGGGGATTACGAGCTTCTGGAGGTGAAGCGGTGGATCATTTGCTCTGTTCGAAGATCACGTAGACCTTGCGGCAGGCCTCGAGCACTTCCCAGGTGCCGGAGAAGCCGGCGGGAATGACGAAGCGATCGCCGGCGCGAACGGTCTTGGCGTTGCCGTCGGCGTCACGCAGGACGGAAACGCCCTGGAGGATCTCGCAGTATTCGTGTTCGGTGTAGCTGACGGTCCAGTGGCCGACTGCGCCTTCCCAGATGCCCACGTTGAACTGCCCGCAGGGGCTGCCGTAGTGGTTGCGCACGCTCTGCTCCGGGTCGCCCTTGAGGACTTTCTCGGGGGCTGGGCGGTAGCGCTCGGCGGCGGCTGGGCTGTTGGCGAAGTCGACGATGGATTCGATGTTCATGGCGGTTCCGTTGCAGCTGGCGGGTGGTCCGCGCCCGGCGGACCTGTTTTTTATTCTGCCCAGTTGTCGGCGGCTTCCCCTATGCCCGTGGGAGGGAGGGAAAACGCCCGGGCGATCCGATCCGCAGTCTATGTTTAATAAAACGAACATGACAAGGGCGTTTGCTGGAATTTTGTCAAAAATATTGAAAACCCAGGGCCCTCTGGTTTAGGGTTGCGATCAGGTTCGGCCGCATGCTGGCCTTGCAGAATTCTTGACAGTGCCGGAGCCAGGATCCGGCACTTTTCTACTAATAAGAGGAATGCCCCATGACCACCCTGACTCGTGCCGACTGGGAACAGCGCGCCAAGTCCCTGCAGATCGAAACCCGTGCCTTCGTCCATGGCGAGTACACCCACGCCGTTTCCGGCGCGACCTTCGACTGCATCAGCCCGGTGGATGGGCGCGTGCTGGGTCAGGTCGCCAGCTGTGACCTGGCCGATGCCGAGCTGGCGGTGAAGGATGCCCGCGCCGTCTTCGAGTCCGGTGTCTGGTCGCGCCTCGCGCCCACCGCGCGCAAGGAAGTGATGATCCGCTTCGCCGACCTGATCGACGCACATGGCGAAGAGCTGGCGCTACTGGAAACCCTGGACATGGGCAAGCCGATCAGCGACTCGCTGAACATCGACGTCTCCAGCGCTTCCCGCGCCATCCGCTGGAGCGGCGAGGCCATCGACAAGATCTACGACGAAGTCGCGGCCACCCCGCACAACGAACTGGGCCTGGTGACCCGCGAGCCGGTGGGCGTGGTCGCCGCCATCGTGCCCTGGAACTTCCCTCTGTTGATGACCTGCTGGAAGCTCGGCCCGGCGCTGTCCACCGGCAACTCGGTGGTGCTCAAGCCGTCCGAGAAGTCGCCGCTGACCGCTATCCGCATCGCCCAGCTGGCCATCGAGGCCGGCATCCCCGCCGGCGTGTTCAACGTGCTGCCGGGTTTCGGCCACACCGTGGGCAAGGCCCTGGCCCTGCACATGGACGTCGACACCCTGGTGTTCACCGGCTCCACCAAGATCGCCAAGCAACTGATGATCTATGCCGGCGAATCCAACATGAAGCGCGTCTGGCTGGAAGCCGGCGGCAAGAGCCCGAACATCGTCTTCGCCGACGCGCCTGATCTGCAGGCCGCCGCCGACGCCGCCGCGGGCGCCATCGCCTTCAACCAGGGCGAGGTCTGCACCGCTGGCTCGCGCCTGCTGGTGGAGCGTTCGATCAAGGACAAATTCGTGCCCATGGTGGTCGCGGCGATCAAGACCTGGAAGCCGGGCAACCCGCTTGACCCGGAAACCAACGTCGGTGCGCTGGTCGACACCACCCAGATGAACAACGTGCTGTCCTACATCCAGGCCGGCCATGACGACGGCGCCAAGCTGGTGGCCGGCGGCAAGCGCGTGATGGAAGAGACCGGCGGCACCTACGTCGAGCCGACCATCTTCGACGGCGTGGACAACGCCATGCGCATCGCCAAGGAAGAGATCTTCGGCCCGGTGCTTTCGGTCATCGCCTTCGACGACGTGACGGATGCCATCGCCATCGCCAACGACACCGTCTACGGCCTGGCCGCTGCGGTCTGGACCAGCAACCTGTCCAAGGCCCACCTGACCGCCAAGGCGCTGCGCGCCGGCAGCGTCTGGGTCAACCAGTACGACGGTGGCGACATGACCGCGCCCTTCGGCGGCTTCAAGCAGTCGGGCAACGGCCGCGACAAGTCGCTGCACGCGTTCGACAAGTACACCGAGCTGAAATCCACCTGGATCAAGCTCTGAAAAAGGGCGGCATGACCGCCTGACAAGGTCCGCCTTCCTTCGGGAGGCCGGCTCCCCTGGAGCCACACCTGCGGCCGGGTTTCCTTCACAGGAGCCCGGCCGCTTTTGCTTTTCTGCCTGCCAGAATCCCCCGGGATGCTGGCCCATGGAACGGAGGACACCGCCATGCGTTGGGGGACCTACTTCGCCGTCTGCGGCGCGGTGATCAGCATCGGGCTCGCGCTGGGCGTGACCATGCCCCTGGTCTCGTTGCGCCTGGAAAGCTGGGGCTATGACGCCTTCGCCATCGGTGTGATGGCCGGCACCCCGGCGGTGGGCGTGCTGCTCGGCGCTTCCCTGGCAGGGCGCCTCGCCGCGCGCTTCGGCACCACTCCCCTGATGCAGCTGTGCCTGCTGGTCAGCGCCGTCTCGGTGGCGATGCTGGCGCTGGTGCAGAGCTACCCCATCTGGCTGGCCCTGCGCCTGTTCATTGGCGTGGCGCTGACGGTGGTATTCATCCTCGGCGAGAGCTGGATCAACCAGTTGGCCGTGGAAAAGTGGCGCGGGCGCCTGGTGGCGTTGTACGGCACCGGCTACGCCCTGAGCCAGCTGTCCGGGCCGCTGCTGCTCAGCGTGCTGGGTACCGGCAACGACCTCGGCTTCTGGACCGGTACCGGCCTGCTGGTAGGCGGCTCGTTGTTGCTGCTGGGGCGCACCGGCGCGCCCAGCGTGGACGCCCACAGCGCCTCGGGGCGCGGCCTGCTGACCTTCTGTGCACGGTTGCCGACCATCGCCTGGGCGGTGGTGCTGTTCGCCGCCTTCGAGGCGATGATGCTGACCCTGCTGCCCATCTACGGCCTGCGCCAGGGCTTCAACCAGGAAGTGGCGTTGCTGATGGCCAGCGTGGTGGTGGTCGGCGATGCCGCCTTGCAGCTGCCCATCGGCCTGCTGGCGGACCACATGTCGCGACGTACGCTGTTCCGCGGCTGCGGGCTGGCCCTGCTGCTGTCCAGCCTGAGTATTCCCCTGTTCCTACACACGCCGCTGATCTGGCCGATCTGGGTGATATTCGGTGCCAGCGCGGGCGGGCTCTTCACCCTGGCGCTTATTCTTATCGGCGAGCGCTACCGGGATGACGAATTGGTGCGTGCCAACGCCCATGTCGCCCAGCTCTGGGGCATCGGCTGCCTGATCGGCCCGCTGGTCACCGGTGCCGCCAGCCAGTGGATCAGCGGCCATGCACTGCCGTTGATGATGGCCATCGGCGCAGCCGGCTTCGTCTGGCTGGCCTGGACCCGCGAGCTGTTCGACGACGAGGGTGGCGAGCCGGCCGTGACCGGAAACCCCTGAGTCAGAGCATCCGCTCCAGGCCCACGCGCTCGGCGAACCAGGCATTGAAATGCCGCCACAGGCTACCCGGCTCCTGCCGCAGTACCTGCTGGCGGCCGCCCTCCTCCGTCATCCACTCCATGCCGCCGTCCGGCCGCAGGCGCACCTGGTAGCTGCGCCCGGGGCTCATGCCCTCCAGGGCCAGGCGGCGCAGGTGTGCGCTCAGTTCCGGGCTGTCGATCAGCACACCGACCTCGGTGTTCCACAGCACCGAGCGCGGGTCGAAGTTGAAGGAGCCGATGAAGGCGTGGCGCTGGTCGAGGATCATCGCCTTGCTGTGCAGGCTGGAGTTGGAAGAGCCGCTGAAACTGTACTCGCCGCTGCCGGCGCCATCCCCGGCCTGGCGACGCAGCTCGAACAAGCGGACGCCATGCTCCAGCAGCCGCTGGCGATAGGGCGCGTAGCCGCCATGCACGGCGGGCACGTCGGTGGCCTCCAGGGCGTTGGTCAGCAGGCGGATGTCGACGCCGGCGTCGGCCTTGCCGACGAGGTAGTCCATGCCCTCCCGGGCGGGCACGAAGTAGGCCGAGATCAGCACCAGGTCCTGCTTCACCCCGGCCAGCACCGGCTGCAACTGGTTGGCCAGGAGCAAGTGCGGGTCGGGTGTGCCACTGGCCAGGACCTTGCTCGGCGCGTCCCACAGGGCGCTGGCCGGTGCCCAGATCAGTTCGCGCAGCCAGAGGTCGAGTCGCGGGTCGTCGCGGTAGGTATGCAGCCGGTCGTACAGGGTCTTCTGCTGTACTCGCGCTTCGGCCAGGTAGCCCCGCAGGCGCTGGCGCGCCTCGTCCAGCTCCTGGCGTTGCGGCTGGCGCCAGAGGAACTGCTGGATGGGCTTGCTCAGCGCGCTGTTCCAGTACTGGTCGAAGCTCTGCCCCAGCTGTTCCGCCACCGGGCCGATGGCCAGCAGGTCGATGTCGGTGAAGTGGAGGCTGGGCTCGGCGTCGAAGTATTCATCCCCCAGGTTGCGCCCGCCGACGATGGCCGCCGCGTTGTCGGCCAGCCACAGCTTGTTGTGCATGCGCCGGTGCTGCTGGCCCAGGTCCAGCGCCCTGCCGAGGGTCCGCGTGACGCCGGTGACGCGGCCGAGGTGCAGGGGGTTGAACAGCCGCACCTGGATATTCGGGTGTGCGGTCAGCAGCGCGATGCTGGCGTCGCGGCCGTCGCTGCTGGTGTCGTCGAGCAGCAGGCGCACACGCACGCCGCGGTCGGCGGCGCGTAGCAGTTCGTCGAACAGGGCACGGGTGGAGAGGCCGTCATGGACGATGTAGTACTGCAGGTCGAGGCTGCTGCGGGCCGAGCGGATCAGCTCGGCGCGGGCGCTGTACGCCTCGTTGCTGGCGGGCAGCAGGCGGAAGCCGGATTGCCCCGGGTGCGCGGCCGCCAGTGCCTGCAGGCGCTGGCCGAAGGGCGACGCTGCAGCGGCGATCGCCTGGCTCGGGGGGGCCGGGGGCGGGCTGGCGCAGCCGCCGAGTGCGGCCAGCAGGCAGATGAATAGCAGGGGAATGCGCACGTCGGCCTCCGACTCGCCGGGTCCTTGAGCTCAGACGCCAGCGCAGCCGGAAGATTCAGGCAGCCCGCGTGTGGCGCGGGGCGAGGGTCATTTCGCCAGGCTGTTGCCGACGTTTTCCTTGATCCGGTACCAGAGCATGCCGAGAGCCAGCAAGGGTGAGCGCAGCAGCTTGCCGCCGGGGAAGGTGATGTGCGGCACCTTGGCGAACACGTCGAAACCGTTGCTCTGCTCGCCGCTGATAGCTTCGGCCAGCAGCTTGCCCGCCAGGTGGGTGGCGTTGACCCCGTGGCCCGAGTAGGCCTGGGCGAAGTAGACGTTGGGCTGGTCCGGCAGGCGGCCGATCTGCGGCAGGCGGTTGGCACCGATACCGATCATCCCGCCCCACTGGTAGTCGATGCGCACATCGGCCAGCTGGGGGAAGACGTCCAGCATCTTCGGCCGCATATAGGCGGCGATGTCCGCGGGGTCGCGGCCGGAATAGTGGCAGGCGCCGCCGAACAGCAGGCGGTTGTCGGCGGAAAGACGGTAGTAGTCCAGGGCCACGCGCTGGTCGCACACCGCCATGTTCTGCGGCAGCAACTGCCGGGTGAGTGCCTCGGGCAGTTGCTCGGTGGCGATGACGTAGCTGCCCGCCGGCAGCACCTTGCCGCCGAGTGTGGGGTTGAGGTCGTTGAGGTAGGCGTTGCAGCCGAGCACCAGGGTCTTCGCGCGGACCTGGCCCTGGGCGGTGTGCACCTTCACTTCCGGGCCGTAATCGATGCGCAGTACCGCCGAGTGCTCGAAGATGCGCACGCCCAGCGAGCTGGCGGCGGCGGCTTCGCCCAGGGCCAGGTTGAGCGGGTGCAGGTGGCCGGAACCCATGTCGATCAGGCCGCCGGCGTAGCGATCGGAGCCCACCACGCTGCGCATCTCGCCCGGTTGCAGCAGGCGCATTTCATGGCGGTAGCCGAGGCTCTTCAGGTCTTCCAGGTCTTCGGCGAAGCCGGCGAGGTCACGGGCGGTGTTGGCCAGGTCGCAATAGCCCCAGGTCAGGTCGCAGTCGATGGCGAACTCTTCCACCCGCTGGCGCACCAGCTCCACCGCCTCCAGGCCCATCAGCTTGAGGGCGCGGACGCCGTCCTTGCCCACCACCGATTCGAAGTGCTCGACATCGTGGCCGACGCCGCGGATCAGCTGGCCGCCGTTGCGCCCGCTGGCACCCCAGCCCACCTTGTGCGCCTCCAGCAGCACCACCGAGAAGCCACGCTTGGCCAGTTCGATGGCCGTGTTCAGCCCGGAGAAGCCACCGCCGACGACGCAGACGTCGGCCACCTCCTCGCCCGCCAGCGGCGGATGTTCGATACGACGGTTGGCGGTCGCGGCGTAGTAGGAGGGGGCGTGCTGGTCGCTGTGGACCGGATGGCGAACGCGGGCGTTCATGTGCGGAATCCTGATTATTATGTTTGGAAAATTTGACGGAGGATAAGCACGAAGCACGCCAACCGCCAAGGGGCGTCCAGGAAAAATCCCTGTGCCTCGCAGGCAACTATCGGCAGGGGCGTCGGCGCCCCCGGCTTCACTCGGGAATGGGCAGGTTGAGGGATTCCTTGACCTCTTCCATCACGATGTAGGACTTCGACTCGCGCACGTGCGGCAGCTTCAACAGGATGTCGCCGAGCAGCTTGCGGTAGGAGGCCATTTCGTTGATCCGCGCCTTAACCAGGTAGTCGAAATCGCCGGAAACCAGGTGGCATTCGAGTACATGGGGCAGCTTCAGCACGGCGCGGCGGAAGTCCTCGAAGGTATCGCCGGACTTGTAGTCCAGGCTGATCTCGACGAACACCAGCAGACTCGCCTTGAGGTGCTGCGGGTTCAGCCGGGCGTTGTAGCCCATGATGATCCCCTCGCGCTCCAGGCGACGTACGCGTTCGGTGCAGGGAGTGGTGGAGAGGCCGACCCGTTCGCCCAGCTCGGTGAAGGAGATACGTCCGTCCTCCTGGAGAATTCGTAAAATATTCCGGTCTATCTTGTCTAACTCACGACGCGATTGATGCTGGGTACGCATGGTGGATGCCCCTCCGCAAAAGCCGTATTGGCCAAGAATTATCGCCAAATATAGCTGGCTATATAGTGAATATCACTGGGGCGCTCTTCATATACTGCGCGGCATCTACGCTCAAAATAACAAACGCAGCGGTTACCCCCGTTTGCGCTGGAGGCAGACATGCGAGTGATGGTGCTGGGCAGCGGTGTGATCGGTACGGCGAGTGCCTACTATCTGGCCCGGGAAGGCTTCGAAGTCGTGGTGGTCGATCGGCAGAGCGCCGTCGCCATGGAAACCTCCTTCGCCAACGCCGGCCAGGTCTCCCCCGGCTATGCCTCGCCCTGGGCCGCTCCCGGCGTGCCGCTGAAGGCCATCAAGTGGCTGCTGCAGAAGCACGCGCCCTTGGCCATCAAGGCCACTGGCGACATCGGCCAGTACCTGTGGATGGCGCAGATGCTGCGCAACTGCACCGCTTCGCGCTATGCCGTGAACAAGGAGCGCATGGTGCGCCTGTCCGAGTACAGCCGCGACTGCCTCGACGAACTCCGTGCCGAAACCGGCATCGCCTATGAAGGCCGCCAGCTCGGCACCACCCAACTGTTCCGCACCCAGGCCCAGCTCGACGCCGCCGCCAAGGACATCGCCGTGCTGAAAAGCTCCGGCGTGCCCTATGAAGTGCTCGACCGTGCCGGCATCGCCCGTGCCGAGCCGGCCCTGGCCAAGGTCACCGAAAAGCTGGCCGGCGCCCTGCGCCTGCCCAACGACCAGACCGGCGACTGCCAGATGTTCACCACCCGCCTCGCCGAGATGGCCCGTGGCCTGGGCGTGGAATTCCGCTTCGGCCAGGACATCCAGCGCCTGGACTTCGCCGGTGATCGCATCAACGGCGTGTGGATCGACGGCAAGCTGGAGACCGCCGACCGCTACGTGCTGGCCCTCGGCAGCTACAGCCCGCAGCTGCTCAAACCGCTGGGCATCAAGGCGCCGGTGTACCCGCTCAAGGGTTACTCGTTGACCGTGCCCATCACCAACCCGGACATGGCGCCCGCCTCGACCATCCTCGACGAGACCTACAAGGTCGCCATCACCCGCTTCGACGACCGCATCCGCGTGGGCGGCATGGCCGAGATCGCCGGTTTCGACCTGTCGCTTAACCCGCGTCGCCGCGAAACCCTGGAAATGATCACCGCCGACCTCTACCCCCAGGGCGGCGACCTGACTCGCGCCGAGTTCTGGACCGGCCTGCGCCCGGCGACCCCGGACGGCACGCCGATCGTGGGCGCGACCCCGTTCCGCAACCTGTTCCTGAATACCGGACACGGTACCCTTGGCTGGACCATGGCCTGCGGTTCCGGCCGCCTGCTCGCCGACCTGATGGCGCGCAAGCGTCCGCAGATCAGCGCCGAAGGCCTGGATATCTTCCGTTATGGCAACACCAAGGAGAGCCAGAAACATGTCACTACAGCGCCTGCGCACTGAAGCCCGCTACAGCGAGATCGTCATCCACAACGGCACTGTCTACCTGGCGGGCCAGCTGGATGAAGGGCTGAACCCGGGCATCGAGCGCCAGACCCGCGAAACCCTGGATGCCGTCGACCGCATGCTCGCCGAAGCCGGCACCGACAAGAGCCGCATCCTCTCGGTGACCATCTACCTGAATGACATCGACGCGGACTACGCCGGCATGAACGCCGTGTGGGACGCCTGGGTCGCCAAGGGCGCCGCCCCGGCCCGTGCCTGCGTTGAGGCGAAGATGTACTCGCCCGAGGTGCTGGTGGAAATGACCGTGGTTGCCGCCTTGCCCTGAACCCTTGCTCTGCCCGGCGTCCGCGCCGGGTTTTTCATATAACCAGAAGAAGCCTTTGCCATGCGTCCCGCCCGTGCCCTGATCGACCTCGAAGCGCTGCGCCACAACTACCGTCTCGCCCGCGAAACCACCGGTGCCAAGGCACTGGCCGTGGTCAAGGCGGATGCCTACGGGCATGGCGCGGTGCGGTGCGCCCAGGCGTTGCAGGCGGAAGCCGACGGTTTCGCCGTGGCCTGCATAGAGGAAGCACTGGAGCTGCGCGATGCCGGCATCGTCGGCCCCATCCTGCTGCTGGAGGGTTTCTTCGAAGCCGATGAGCTGTCGCTGATCGAGCGCTACGACCTCTGGTGCGTGGTGCATTCCACCTGGCAACTCGAGGCCATCGAGCGCGCCAGCCTAAGCCGCCCCCTGACGGTGTGGCTGAAGATGGACTCGGGCATGCACCGCGTGGGCCTGCACCCGGCGGAATACCGCGACGGTTACCAGCGCCTGATGGCCAGCGGCAAGGTCGGCAAGATCGTGCTCATGAGCCACTTCGCCCGTGCCGACGAACTGGACAGCGACAGCGCCGCCGAACAGGTGGCGGTCTTCGAGCAGGCCCGCGCCGGCCTTGCCGCCGAGATCAGCCTGCGCAACTCGCCCGCCGTGCTCGGCTGGCCGCAGGTGCCGAGTGACTGGGTGCGCCCCGGCATCATGCTCTACGGCGCAACGCCCTTCGAGCAGGCCCATGAGCTGGCCTCGCGCCTGAAGCCGGTGATGACCCTGGAGTCCAAGGTCATCAGCGTGCGCGAACTGCCCGCCGGCCAGCCGGTCGGCTACGGCGCGCGCTTCATCACCGAGCGCCCGACCCGCGTCGGCGTGGTCGCCATGGGTTATGCCGACGGCTATCCCCGGCATGCACCCACCGGCACCCCGGTGGCCATCGACGGGCAGCTGTCGCGGCTGATCGGCCGGGTGTCCATGGACATGCTCACCGTCGACCTCACCGACCTGCCCCAGGCCGGGCTCGGCAGCCGGGTCGAGTTCTGGGGTGGTCAGGTCCTGGCCAGCGATGTCGCCATCCAGGCCGGAACCATTCCCTACCAGATCTTCTGCAACCTGCGCCGGGTGCCGTTGATCTACCGCTGAAGCGGCTCTGAAAGAGCCATCTACGCAGCTGATGATGGTTCAAATAATTGATTTTCCTCGGGGTTTTCCGGGGTGGTGAAAGTTTGCGCAGGATTTACGGCCGAAGTGTTGTAAATACTGAACGCTGGCCGCATCATACGGCCACCGTGACCACCCCCCTCAACAAGAATCCCAAGGAGGATCCCACCATTGGACGTCGGTGTTCGACTGCAATCCATCCGCAAGCTCAAAGGCCTCTCCCAGCGTGAACTCGCCAAACGTGCAGGCGTAACAAACAGCACGATTTCCATGATCGAAAAGAACAGCGTCAGCCCCTCCATCAGTTCGCTGAAGAAGGTGCTCGGGGGCATCCCCATGTCGCTGGTGGAATTCTTTTCCCTCGATCTGGAACAGGACAACCAGACCCAGGTGGTCTACCGGGCTTCCGAACTTACCGATATCTGCAGTGGTGCGATCACCATGAAGCTGGTGGGCAAGGCCCATCCGAGCCGCGCGATCGCCTTCCTCGACGAAACCTACCCGCCGGGCACCAACACCGGTGACGAGATGTACGCCCATGAGGGCGAAGAGGCCGGGATGCTGGTGGAGGGCCGTCTCGAGCTCACCGTCGGCAACGAGCTGTTCATCCTCGAACCGGGCGACAGCTACTACTTCGAAAGCAGCAAGCCGCACCGTTTCAGCAATCCCTTCGACGTTCCGGCCCGCCTGATCAGCGCGACCACGCCGGCCAACTTCTAGTCCGTTCCAGCCTCCGGCGCGTGGCTTCGTGAGCCACTGCGCGGTCTTCACCCGAGCCGGTCATCGGACCGGCGCCGGCATGCTAGGTTTGCGCACGCATCGCCGCAAAGGCGGCGTGCTCATCCACTCAAGGCCGTGCCCAGCGCAACGGCGCATGACAAGGAAGGTCCCGTGGCTGCCTCGAACAAATGGTTGATGTCCTCGCTCGCCTATTACCTGGACTTCTTCACCGCTCCGCTATTCATCCTCATCGCCCTGTTCGTCGGCCCGATCCTGCCCTGGCAACTGCTGGCCGGCCTGCTGCTCTGGTCGCTCATCGAGTACGGGGTGCATCGCTTCCTGTTCCACTCGCTGTATCGCCGTGAACACTGGACCCACCATCTCGACGTGCTGGCGTTCATCGGCATCTCCAGCTGGAAGACCAGTGCGGTCTATGCGCTGCTGCTGCCGTTGTGTGCCTACCTGGGTCTGGCTTCGCTGTTCGCCGGGCTGGTTGCCGGCTACTTTCTCTATATCTCGCTGCACTACGTGATGCACCGCCCCGGGCATTGGTTCTACCGTTTCATCCCTGGGCTGGTGTTCAACCATGACCTGCACCACCAGAAGGGCGTGGAGAAGAACTTCGGGGTTTCCTCGCCGCTCTGGGACCACGTCTTCGGCACCTATGTGCGTGCGGTCGAGAGGGCGAAGGTATCGGGCTGATCAGCCTCTGGTCGCAAGGCGCTCATGCTTTAGTCGTGCGACAAGTAGGGTTGTTTCAGCATGGCGGGCTAACCGTTATACTGGCGCCCGCCCGCGAAACCGTGGCCGCGGGCGTCACTAGCCAGGATGAGGGTGTAAGGGTGAACCTGATAAATAAGATGCTGGCAGCGCATGTTGCCGTATTGGCCCTTTGGGCTGTTAGCGCCCAGGCCGCGACCGATGACGCCATCGCCGAGCGTATCAAGCCGGTAGGCGAAGTCTGTGTCCAGGGCCAGGAGTGCAAGGGTGTGGAAGCTGTAGCAGCCTCCGCAGGCGGCGGCGCCAAGACGCCGGACGACATCATCGCCAAGCACTGTGGCGCCTGCCACACCGCCGGCGTTCTCGGCGCTCCGAAGATCGGCGACACCGCCGCCTGGAAAGAGCGTGCCGACCACCAGGGCGGCCTCGACGGCATCCTGGCCAAGGCCATCACCGGTATCAACGCAATGCCGCCTAAAGGCACCTGCGCCGACTGCACCGATGATGAGCTGAAAGGCGCCATCAAGAAGATGTCCGGCCTGTAACAGGGACCCGGCATCAACGAAAAAGCCGCCCTCGGGCGGCTTTTTCGTGTCTGGCTGCTGCGGCTTATTGTCGCAGCGCCGGGCACTCAATCGATGAAGGTCACGGTGCCGTTGGCCAGGGATTGGACCCGCGCCAGGGACTCGACCCGGTAGCCTTCGCTTTCCAGCAGGGTGCGGCCTTCCTGGAACGACTTCTCGATGACGATGCCCATGCCGGCGATGCTCGCGCCTGCCTGGCCGATCAGGTCGATCAGGGCCTTGGCGGCGTGGCCGTTGGCGAGGAAGTCATCGATCACCAGCACGTGGTCGGATGCCGTCAGGTGCTTGGCGGAGATGGCGATGGTGCTCTCGGTCTGCTTGGTGAAGGAGAACACCTTGGAGATCAGCAGGTCGTTCTTCAGCGTCAGCGACTGGAACTTGCGGGCGAAGATCACCGGGATGCCCAGCTCAAGGCCGGCCATCACCGCCGGGGCGATGCCCGAGGCTTCGATGGTGACGATCTTGGTGATGCCCTGGCCACGGAAGCGTTCGGCGAATTCATGGCCGATGTGCTTCATGAGCTGCGGGTCGATCTGGTGATTGAGGAAGGCGTCTACCTTCAGCACCTGGTCGGAAAGCACGATGCCTTCGGAGAGGATCTTTTCTTTGAGAATGTTCACGGGAGGGGCTTCCTGCGAAGCTGCTGTCGCTGATGAAGCGCGGCATTCTACCTTGGCGCGGGGGCTTCGCGCGATGCCCTTCTGACAGGTCGCGCCACGGCCCCCGGTTGCCCATTGGCCGGCGGCCTCAGGGCTTCTTGAGCATGGCGCGGATGTCCGCCAGCGCCGTGTTGCCGCGCACCGCCTTGACCTCCACCGGGGTGTCCTCCAAGCCTTCCCATTGCAGGTCTTCCTGGGGCAGTTCGTCGAGGAAGCGGCTCGGCGAGCAGTCGATGATCTCGCCGTACTGCTTGCGCTTGGCAGCGAAGGTCATGGCCAGGTTCTGCCGGGCACGGGTGATGCCGACATAGGCCAGCCGGCGCTCCTCCTCGATGGTGTCGGCCTCGATGCTGGAGCGGTGCGGCAGGATGTCTTCCTCAACGCCCATGATGAACACGTAGGGGAATTCCAGGCCCTTGGACGCGTGCAGGGTCATCATCTGCACGCCATCGGCGCCCTCTTCCTCTTCCTGCTGGCGCTCGAGCATGTCGCGCAGCACCAGCTTGGCGATGGCTTCCTCGATGGTCATCTCGCCTTCTTCGTCGCGCTCCAGGGTGTTCTTCAGGGCGTCGATGAGGAACCAGACGTTGCCCATGCGGAACTCGGCGACCTTGTCGCTGGAGGCGTTCTGGCGGATCCAGTTCTCGTAGTCGATGTCCATCACCATGCTGCGCAGGGCGGCGATGGGGTCGGTCTGCGCGCAGTCCTGGCGGACCTTGTCCATGAAGCGCTTGAAGCGCTGCAGGCGCTCGGTGTAGCGGCTGTCCAGGTGCTCGCCGAGGCCGATCTCGTCGGCGGCGGCGTACATCGAAATCTTGCGCTCGGTGGCGTAGTTGCCGAGCTTTTCCAGGGTGGTGGAGCCGATCTCGCGGCGCGGCACGTTGATCACCCGGAGGAAGGCGTTGTCGTCGTCCGGGTTCACCAGCAGGCGGAAGTAGGACATCAGGTCCTTCACTTCCTGGCGGCCGAAGAAGCTGGTGCCGCCCGACAACCGATAGGGGACCTGGTGGTGCTGCAGCTTCAGCTCCATCAGCTTGGCCTGGTGGTTGCCGCGGTAGAGGATGGCGAACTGGCTGTAGGGCCGCTCGGTCTTCAGGTGCAGCGTGAGGATCTCCATGGCAATGCGCTCGGCCTCGGCGTCCTCGTTGCGGCAGCGGATCACCCGGATCGGGTCACCGACGCCCATCTCGCTCCACAGTTGCTTCTCGAACACGTGGGGGTTGTTGGCGATCAGCACGTTGGCGCACTTGAGGATGCGGCTGGTGGAGCGGTAGTTCTGCTCCAGCATCACCACCTTCAGCGAGGGGAAGTCCTCCTTCAGCTGCATCAGGTTCTCCGGCCGCGCACCCCGCCAGGCGTAGATCGACTGGTCGTCGTCGCCCACCACTGTGAACTGCGCGCGGTGCTGCACCAGCATCTTCACCAGCAGGTACTGGCTGGCGTTGGTGTCCTGGTATTCATCCACCAGCATGTAGCGCACGCGCTGCTGCCATTTTTCGAGGATGTCCGGGTTTTCCTGGAACAGCTTCACCGGCAGCAGGATCAGGTCGTCGAAGTCGACCGCGTTGTAGGCCTTGAGGGTGCGCTGGTAGTGCAGGTAGACCACCGCTGCCGTCTGCTCCTTGGGGTTGCGCGCGTTGGCCAGCGCCTCCTCGGGCAGGATCAGGTCGTTCTTCCAGGAGCCGATGTAGTTTTTCACCTCATCGGCGCCATCGTCCCCGGCGTACTCCTTCTGCATGATGTCCGTCAGCAGCGCCTTGATGTCCGTCTCGTCGAAGATCGAGAAGCCCGGCTTGTAGCCCAGCCGCGCATGTTCCTTGCGGATGATGTTCAAGCCCAGGTTGTGGAAGGTGGACACCGTCAGCCCACGACCTTCGGCGCCGTGCAGCAGGGTGCCGACGCGGGCCTTCATCTCGCGGGCGGCCTTGTTGGTGAAGGTCACGGCGACGATGTATTGCGCGCGGACGCCGCACTGCTGGACGAGGTAGGCGATCTTGCGGGTGATCACGCTGGTCTTGCCGGAGCCGGCACCGGCGAGCACCAGGAGCGGGCCGCCGACATAGTTCACGGCTTCCTGCTGCCGGGGATTGAGTCGGGACATGCGGGTCGATTTTTCGCGGGGGAATGGCCGCGCATTCTAACAGGCCGGCCCCGATCTGCCGATGCGCGCCGAACAGTGTGACGTAGCGCCCTTTGGTGAAGCTTGGCGCTTGGCTATTTCGAACCATCAAGTACGATTGTTCCGACACACACTGTTGATGGCTGTTCACATTTGGCGCAAAGTTCGCCAAGTCGCCTCAAGAGCACACCTAAAAGAACGACGTCGATCACGACGCGAATTGGGCCAATTGCCCACTGTTTTTGTGACCCCGGGGAGGTCATTTGTCCGCGCTTGCCGAGCCCATGCGCATGCTCCTGCTGGCGGAATCGCCTGGCTGGGCGGAATCCTTACGCGAGCTGCTCAGCTCGCTGGGCAGCCTTTCACCCCTGATCACCGCCCCCTCCTGGGAGGCCGCCAGCAGCCTGTTCGACGACAGCGAGGGCGGCTTGCTGCTCTGCACCCCGCAATTGCTGCCGGCCCCCGGCCGTTGCCACCTGCCCACCATCCTGCTGCTGGAACAGGAGCCCGATGAAGCGCCGGCCGGCGTCTGTGATTGGCTGGTGCGTGACCAACTGGGCCCCGACGTGCTGCGCCGCAGCCTGCGCTACATGCGCGAGCGCAGCGCCTTGCAGAACACCCTGCAAAGCCTCGCCGAGCAGGACCCGCTCACCGGCATCGCCAACCGCCAGGGCTTCCAGACCCTGCTGGCGGGGCGCCTGGCCGAATTCGCCGGGCGCGGCCTGGCCCTCGGCCACCTGGACCTGGACAATTTCCGCCACGCCAACGACGCCCTCGGCTACCAGGCCGGCGACCGCCTGATCCTCCAGGTGGTGGCGCGGCTCAAGGGCGAACTGGCTGCCGGCGACCAGTTGGCCCGCCTGGGCAGCGACGAGTTCGCCCTGCTGTTGGATACCCGCCGCGACCCGTCCCGTGCCGAGAAGGTCGCCGAACGCATCGCCGAAGCCCTCGGCGAGCCTTACTGGGTCGACGGCGAGAGCCTGCTCATCGGCTGCAGCCTGGGCATTGCCCATGCCCGCTCCGACGAAGGTGCCGACCCGCTGATGTGGCATGCACACATCGCCATGCAGCAGGCCAAGGCCGTGCAGGGCTGCACCTTCCATGTGTTCGACGAGCGTATCAACCGCAGTGCGCGCAGCCTGGCCGACCTGGAAAGCGAGTTGCGCCGTGCTCTGCGCCGCGACGAGCTGGAGCTGCACTACCAGCCGCGCCTGTGCCTGGAGACCGGCCGCATCGTCGGCCTCGAGGCTCTGGTGCGCTGGCGCCATGCCGAGCGTGGCCTGCTGTCGCCCAATGAATTCGTGCCCCTGGCCGAGGAAAGCGGGCTTATCGTTCCCCTCGGCTACTGGGTCATCTCCCGAGCCCTGCGCGACATGCAGTGGCTGCGCGGGCGCGGCCTGCCGGCCCTGCACATGGCGGTGAACCTGTCGTTCCGCCAGTTCCAGGACAGCCAGCTGCTGCCGACCCTGAACCGCCTCATCAGCGAGCGCGGGGTCGACGCCCAGTGGCTGGAGTTCGAGCTGACCGAGACGGCGGTGATGCGCCGCAGCGAACAGGTGCAGCAGACCATGCAGGCCCTGGGCAAGGTCGGCGTGCGCTTCTCCCTGGACGATTTCGGCACCGGCTTCTCGTCCTTCGTCCACCTCAACAGCCTGCCCATCACCCTGCTGAAGATCGACAAGAGCTTCGTCGGCGGCATGCAGGATCGCCCCGAGAACCGCCAGTTGGTACGCGCGATGATCAACCTCGCGCACAACCTCAACCTGGAGGTGGTGGCCGAAGGGGTGGAAACCGCCGAGCAACTGGCCCTGCTGCGCCAGTTCGGCTGTGACCAGGTGCAGGGCTACTGGATCAGCAAGCCGCTGCCCCTGGCCGACCTGGCGCGCTTCCTGGTATTCGGCGTGCGCCAACCGCTGTTCAGCAGCCAGCCCAACCTCTAGCGCACCCCGCTCAGCCCGCCTTGCAGGCGTCGCCGAGCGGTGCCTGCGAGCGCAGCATGCGCAAGGTCTTCCACTCGAACCCCAGGGTCAGCCCGACCGCGGCGCAGGCCAGGCCCGACGCCAGGCCCCACCACACGCCCTGGGCACCCATTCCCAGGGGGAAGGCCAGCAGCCAGGCCGCGGGCGCGCCCACCAGCCAATAGCAGCCGAGGCCGACGAGGAAGGTGGTCTTGGCGTCCTTGAGGCCGCGGATGGCGCCCATGGCGATGGTCTGGATGCCGTCGAACAGCTCGAACAGTGCGGCGATGGCCAGCAGGCTCACCGCCAGGGCGACCACCTCCTGGTACTCGTCGGCAGTGCGGTCGAGGAACAGGCCCACCACCCATTCCGGCGCCAACCAGAACAGCGCGGCGAAGCTGAGCATGCAGCCGGCGCCCACGGCGATGCCCAGGCGCCCGGCGCGGCGTGCGTCTTCCAGGCGACCGGCGCCAAAGTGCTGGCCGATGCGGAAGGTCACCGCGTAGGAGATGCCCACCGGCACCATGAAGGCCACGTACACCGACATGATTGCGATCTGGTGCGCCGCCAGCGACAGGCTGCCCAGGGCGCCCATGCACAGCGCGGCGAAGGCGAAGAGGCCGGACTCCACCGCATAGGTGCCGCCGATGGGCAGGCCCAGGCGCAGCAGCTCGCGCAGGTCGTCCAGGCGCGGCTGGAACAGGCCCTGGCGCAGGGAATAGGCGGCGTAGGCCGGGTGGCGGGTGAGGTGCCAGGCCAGCAGCAGCGCCATGACGTTCATCACCAGGGCGGTGACCAGGCCGATGCCGGCCAGGCCCAGCGACGGCAGGCCGAACCAGCCATGGATCAGCATGTAGTTGAGGGCGAAGTTGGCCAGCGCGCCGCCTATGCTGATGGCCATCACCGGGCCGGGGCGGCCGATGGCGCTGGTGAAGCCGCGCAGGGCCATGAAGCTCATGTAGCCGGGCAAGGCGAATACCAGGGTGGAGAGGAAGCGCATGCCGCCCTCGATGTTGTGGGCCTCCTGGCCGAACAGCGTCAGCAATGGGCCTAGGTTCCACAACAGCAGCCCTGCGCCCAGGGCCAGGCCCCAGCCCAGCCACAGGCCGGCCTGGGTCAGGCGCGCGGCGCCGGCGATGTCCCCGGCGCCGTGGCGGATGGCGACCAGGTTGCCCACGGCGGCGATCACCCCGACGCAGAAGATAGACACGAATGAATAGCTCGCCGCGCCCAGGCCGCCGGCCGCCAGCTCCGCCGGGCCGAGCAGGCCCATCATCACCGTGTCGGTGAACACCATCAGCACGTTGGCCAGCTGCGCCGCGATCAGCGGGCCGGCGAGGCGGAGGATGGCCAGGAGTTCGGAGCGGATCTGCTGTGGCATGAGTCTGGATCACTTGTCATGGCGGGCCCGAAAACGCATCGGGCCAGAGACGGTGGATTCTCCAGCGCTTGAATCCGCGCCACAAAGGGAAAAAAATGATGCCTTCCATGACTCTGACTCATGAATGGGCTCAACCATGACGCGTCGCCTGCCACCGCTTTACGCCCTGCGTGCCTTCGAAGCCGCGGCGCGCCATGCCTCCTTCACCCGTGCCGCCGAGGAGCTGGCCATCACCCAGAGCGCGGTGAGCCGGCATATCCGCACCCTGGAGGAGCATTTCGCCTGCCGCCTGTTCGAGCGCAAGGGGCGCAGCCTCCAGCTCACTGAGCCGGCGCGGATGATCCTGCCCGGCCTGCGCGAGGGCTTCGACTCCCTGGAGCGTGCCTGCGCCACGCTGCGGGTGGACGACAGCATCCTCTGCCTCAAGGCGCCCTCGACCTTGACCATGCGCTGGTTGCTGGCACGGCTGTCGCGCTTCCGCCTGCAGAACCCGGACGTGGAGGTGCAGCTGACCAGCGCCTGGATGGATGTGGACAAGGTCGACTTCAACCACGAGCCCTTCGACTGCGCGGTGCTGCTGAGCAGCGGCGGCTTCAGCGATGAATGGGAGAGCGTCGAGCTGTTCGCCGAATGGCTGATCCCGGTCAGCGCGCCGTCGGCCGCCGCCGAGGGGCCTTGGGACCTGGCGCGACTGCGCGGCGCCGAGCTGCTGCACCCCACGCCGGATCGCCGCGACTGGCGGCGCTGGTTGCACGCCATGGGCCTGGAGCAGGACGTGCCGCTCAAGGGCGGCCAGGTGTTCGACACCCTGGAGCTGGGCATAGTCGCGGCGACGCGGGGCTACGGCATCTCCATCGGCGACCTGGTGATGGTCGCCGAGGATGTGGAGGAAGGGCGCATCGGCCTGCCTTGGCCCAGCGCCGTGCCCAGCGGCCAGAGCTACTACCTGGTGTGGCCGAAGGCACGCAGCGGCCAGGATCGCCTGCGTCGCCTGCGGGATTACCTGCTGGCCGAGGTGGCGGCGATGCGTTTGCCGCCGGTGAGCTTCAAGCGCTAGAGCGGCGTGGCCTGCGCTTACACAATTTTCCGGTGCTTTCGGCAGATGCGTCCTATACCTCAGTAGGACGGTCAAGTATTCTCGCCGCCCGCCGAAGGAGCCCCAGAAGCTCCTCGTCAGCCCTGCCTGCAAAAAACTGGAGAAACCCCATGAACCCGCCCAGGTCTCGTATCGCCTGGCAGCTCGCCGCCGCCCTCGCCCTGATCCTCGTGTTGCTGATCAGTGGCAGCACGCTCTTCGCCCTGCGCTCCCTGGACCAGGCCAACCTGGCCACCCGCGAAGAGCACCTGGCCAGCGAGGCCCGCCTGCTCGCCGACCAGCTCAGCACCTTCCACGGCAGCCTGCGCGAAAGCACCCAGCGCCTCGCCAGTCTGTTCGAGCAGCGCTTCGCCAGCGGCCTCGCGCTGCACGCCGACGAGCGCGTGCCGGTCGCCGCACTGAGCCCGCCGGCCCTGTACCTCAACGGCCAGGTGCTGAACAACGATTTCACCCTGGTGGACGAGTTCCGCCACCTCACCGCCGGCGTGGCCACGGTGTTCGTCCGCGATGGCGCCGACTTCGTCCGCGTCACCACTTCGCTGAACAAGCAGGACGGCACCCGCGCCATCGGCACCGTGCTCGACCACGCCCACCCTGCCTACCAGCGCCTGCTGTCCGGGCAGAACTACGTGGGGCGCGCCCTGCTCTTCGACCGCTACTACATGACCCAGTACACGCCGGTGCGCGACAGCGGCGGCCAGGTCATCGCGGTGCTCTTCGTCGGCTTCGACTACACCGATGCGCAGAATGCCCAGTTCGCCAACCTGCAGCGCTTCCGCATCGGCAAGACCGGCTCCCTGGCGCTGATGGACGAAACCGGCAAGTGGCTGGTGACCCCGGCCGGCGTGCGCCGCCCGGAAGCCATCGGCGACACCCTCGCCGCGCTGGCCCGCGAGCCCGGCCATGGCCGTTTCTGGAGCGACGGCGAAGAGGACTTCTTCAGCGTTGCCGTGTCCTTCGCCGATGGCCCCTGGCAGGTGGTGGCGAGCATGCCCAAGGCGGAGATCCACGAGGTGACTTGGAGCGTCGGCGGCCAGCTGGCCTTCGGCAGCCTGCTGGCCATGGTGCTGGCGGTAACCTCGGTGATCTGGCTGCTGCGCAAGCGCCTGCGTCCGCTGGGCGAACTGGTGGAGCAGGCCCGGGCGCTGGGCGCCGGCGACCTCAGCGTGCGCCTGGATGTATCCAGCAACGACGAGATCGGCGAGCTGGCGCGCAGCTTCAACCAGATGGGCGAGGCGCTGTCGACCATGGTGGCGCACATCCGCAGCTCGGCGCAGCAGGTCGGCAGTCGCTCCCAGGTGCTGTCGGGTCTATCCAGCGGCGCCTATGAAGGCATGGAGCAGCAGTCCGGTGAGATCAGCAGCATGGCCGGCGCGGTGGAGGAGTTCAGCGCCACCTCGCTGAACATCGCCGACAACATGCGTGCCACCGAGCGCATGGCCAGCGACAACGCCCAGCAGACCCGCATCGGCCAGAGCTCCATGGGCGAGGCCTCTGCGGCGCTGGAGCAGATATCCACAGCCCTCAACGGCACCGCCGAAGTGATCAACACCCTGGGCCAGCGCTCCCAGGAAATCGGCGGCATCGTCGGGGTCATCACCGCCATCGCCGACCAGACCAACCTCTTGGCACTCAACGCTGCCATCGAGGCGGCGCGTGCCGGCGAGCAGGGCCGGGGCTTCGCTGTGGTGGCCGATGAGGTGCGCAACCTGGCGGCCCGTACCCGCGAGGCGACCACCGAGATCTCCAGCATGATCGGCAGCATCCAGGATGAGACCGCCAGTGCCATCAGCACCATGGAGCACGGCAAGGCGTTGATGCAGGACGGCCTGGAGCGCAACGCCAAGGTCGCCGCCGCCCTGGCGCAGATCGCCCAGCAGAGCACCGCTGCTGGTGAGCAATTCGCCGCCATCACCACCGCCACCCAGGAGCAGAGCAGCACCGCGACCCTGCTCAGCAGCAACCTGCAGAGCATCGCCCTGGCCAACAGCGAGCAGCGCGAAGTGGTCGCCAACCTGGCGCAGACCGCCCAGGAGCTGGACCGCCTGGCCGAGGAACTGCGCCAGGAAGTGGGGCGCTTCCGCTGAGTCCGGCCGTTCCGCCGCAATGAAAAAGGCGCCCCGATGGGCGCCTTTTCTTTGGGTCGCGTTCTGCCCGAGTGCTCTCTCGGTGGCTAAATTCTCTCTTGCTTGAACTGGCGCCGCCAAACCGCCAGCAACAATGTATCGATGGTCAGTTCGCTGAGCATCCATGGCTTCATCGACCATCCAAACACCTGACAGATCCTGCACCACCGCCAAGTACATCCAGCCTTCATAGGTACTTTGCTGGGCTCGCTAGCAGTGAACTGATGCCTCAAGCGATTGGGTAGTGCTGAAGGCGTACTTCAGCCAGACTCTTTGCAGAGTGCGCGGCGGCCTTTTTCAGGATGTCTCGCTCTTCGTACACCCGCTTGCATTCTTCGCGCAGACGGCGCAGCTCGGCTTGCTTATCACCCGCAAGCCGGGGCTTGCTGTAGCGCTGGATCCAGGCGTCCAGGCTATTCGCGGGCACGCTTGGTCACTTGCTGGACTGCTTCGGTTTTGAGTTCTTAAGAGTAACGCGGGTTGTTCGTCGCACCCCTGATGGGCCTTGGCATGAGGCTCGAAGGTGACTACGAAGCCAGGGGTGACTCAAAGCAAAACGGGCAGGATCCGGTTCAAGGGAGGCGTATACCCTGCCATTGCAGGTCGCGCGCTAAAAATTCCCACCTGTATGAAGTCTCTATAACTCATGTAGGTAGAGTGCCACAGGTGAAGCTCTCGCCTTGTAATATTGGAAAAGTTAAATAAATATCCAGTGAGGAAGCTAGCTGACACTTTATTAAATCAGTTAGCGCCAGTAGTTATTTTAATTTGCGGCGTCTCCAGTCTTGCGCCCAGACCTATCAGAAACGATGCGAAGCTAAAATTCATAGGAACTGAGCTTCTACCCACTGCAGCATTTCGCGGGTGGAACGAAAAGACAAGGACTCCCACGATGCCTCGTACCCTCGCCAGATCTGCAAGCACTAGCTCTATTTCTTGCCATTTGCAATGCACTCATGGCCAGGAGGACACGGTTCTCGAACTGTCAGTTGATTAGCTCTAATAAGGCTTTGCCCTGCTTTGCGAAGAGGGCTTGGTTGCCAATTATCACGAGCGATGGAGTTGCACTACTATGTTGGCGGAGTTGGGGCTTCACAATGTCGGTAATACCCGAATGCATCGGGTAATAAGCGCCAGTGCAAATGGTAATAAGATTTTTGCAAAATGCGAATTTATGAATCCAACAGGAAGCCATAAAGATAGAACATTTTTGCACATGGTTGCTGAACTTGAGTCCGCAGGAAAAATAGCTCCTGGAATGACCTTGGTCGACTGCTCCACAGGAAATGGGGGAGCTGCTCTGGCATGGGTTGGAAAGATGAAAGGGTACAACGTTGTAATTTTTATGCCTGAGGGAATGACCGAAGAGCGCAAGCGTCAAATTCGTGAGTTTGGTGCTGACATCATCGAGACAAACAGAAATGAGTTTCTCAATGGCTCGGTGCAGGCGGCAAGAGATTACGTAGCGGACAAGCCCTCCGATAAGTTTTATTTTTTGGATCAGGGCTCCAGTTTGCTAAATAAATCTGCATGGATCCAGTGTGGTAATGAAATCGCTGCTCAGCTAGAAGAGCAGAAAGAAATACCTGATTATTTTGTGTGTTCTATTGGGACTGGTGGGACCTTCTCTGGAATATCTGAGGTTCTAAAAGCTAAATACCCTAATATAAAAACTATAGGCATTGAGGTAGATAGGTCTGCGCCGCTTTACGCTAAAAAGAACAATTTGGAGTTTTGTCATAGGCCACACAATATGATGGGCCTTGGTGCAGGCGTGCTGTCTTGCAATACTAATGAGCAGGTCATCGATGAGGTGGTTGTCGTCGATGGGGCTTACTCGTGGAACCGAATGAAGAAATTCATCGAAGAAGAGCAGCTTGGTGTTGGGCCTACATGCGGAGCTAATCTGTATGTCTGTGAGCAGCTCTCTAGGGCGGTCACGGGTAAGACGATAGTTACCCTGTTCTTTGATTCTGCATGGAAGTATAAGAGTCGTTGGTCAGGGGTTTACCCGGAATACAATGGTGGCTAATCCATTTTTATTGAGCGCTAAGGAGAGACATATGCTTCTCAAGGACGTTTACACATCTGCCAAAGTAGTAAGGTCAGGAAGCCATTTCACTACCGTCAACGAGTTCACGGATCAGTTGCCTGCACTTCGCCCCAAGGTCCTCTGGGAAGCGGCCTTAGCGGTGGTTAAGGCTGGCAATTTCACTGTGGATAAAATCGTGACAGAGGAGGATAAAGGTGCGCCATTGGCCACTTTGGTCTCTGTCATGACAAACACTCCGCTGGCTATTGCTCGCTGGTACCCCTATAGCTTAGGCACTCATAATGAGGTAAAGGTAAAAATTGATTCTGAGTACTTTCGCGGTGATTTGTACTTGAATGGTGTTCTCCCGGGCGACACAGTCGCAATTATTGATGACACTATAAGCACAGGCGGTGCTTTGATCGCTTTGATTAAAGCTATTCGTGAAGCTGGTGGAACTGTTGGTGAAGTCGTCTGCGTGGTAGAGAAGGTCGAAAGCCGTGGAGTTGAGCGGGTTCTCAATGAGACCGGAATCGTCGTTAAAACGATAATGAAGATATCTGTAGCAGAGGCTGGTGTGGAGGTACTAGCCAATGAATGAGGTAGTTAGTAATTTTCGAGTTGTCAGTAGTGAGATCGACTCGGAACTCCAACGCCGTGCGGAGCAAGATAGGAAGGTGCAGTTAGTCGTAGTTTCAAAATTTCACGGTGTTGAGCGGATCCGCCCCTTGCTTGAAGATGGTCATCGCACCTTCGGTGAAAGCAGGTTGGAGGAGGCGCGGGAAAAGTGGTCAACCCTTGCTGCGGAATTTAATGACGTTAGCCTTCATTACATAGGAGCAATGCAGTCAAAGAAAATTAAAGATATCGTCAAAATTTTCGATGTGATTCAGTCTATAGATAAGCCAGAGACTGCAATGCGAGTCGCTAAAGAAATTGATCGGCAAAATAGAAGCGTGAGCTGTCTTATTCAAATAAATATCGGTCGGGAACCACAAAAATCCGGCGTGTCGCCGGAAGATTTTGAAAAATTATTCCGTCTGTCTACGGAGGAGTACTGCCTGAATATATCAGGGGTTATGTGTATTCTTCCCGCTGGAGTTGACGCGTCTCCATATTTCTTGCGTATGAAAAAAATCAGAGATACCTATGGATTGCCTGAGCTTAGCATTGGCATGAGTGATGACTACGTGTGCGCAGTTTCGCATGGGGCAACTATGGTACGGGTTGGAGCAAGAATTCTCGGGGCGAGAAATTAGCTCCTTGTACAAGCAAGCACATAGATGCATGGTGGGGTTATGCCGCAAAAAAACTACAAGACACCAATAATCGCCTATTTCTGCCTTGCTCTCTCAATGTGTATGGTCGGTAGTAATATCGGTATTGGTAAGATAGTTGTAGCAGAACTGCCGGTTTTTCTCTTCGCTGCGTTGCGCTTTCTAATTGCAACTCTCATTCTTGCCCCTGGTATGATCAGGCCCTCATTTCGACATGGGCTTAATTCGTCTAGCTGGGGTGGGCTTTTTATGCAGTCTTTCTTTGGCTGCTTTCTTTTTAGCCTCTTTATGCTCTATGGCGTGATCTACACTTCGGCGACAAGTGCCGGCATCATCACGAGCGCACTTCCGTCAGTCATAGCACTTTTAGCATGGCTATGGCTTCGTGAAAGAGTAGATGGCCGGGGTGCAACTGCTATCGCGCTTGCTGTGCTGGGCATCGCGTTGCTAAACGTGCACGACGCAAGCTCTTCTGAAAAGAGCAGCATGCTGGGTAATGTGCTGGTACTTTGTGCGGTTCTTGCTGAGGCGCTATTTGCGGTTTTCTCTCGTCGGCTTTCGTTATCTGTTCACCCGTGGGCTATGGCGTTTGGAGTTAACCTCATAGGTGCACTGCTTTTTCTTCCTCTCGCTATTCCCCAAGCAATTGCTTTTGACTGGAGCACGCCTAGTGTAGAGCTATGGTGTTGGATTTTGCTGTACTCCATTACTGCTAGCGTGCTCTCCTTTCTTCTGTGGTACAGAGGTATCTCAGAGGTGCCAGCCAACGTAGCAGGCCTGTTCACTGGGGTTATGCCCGTCAGTGCAGCATTGATCGGCTTGCTAGTACTGGGGGAGTTGATGTCGACAGGTCACCTGATCGGCATGGGGCTGGTTCTGGCGTCAATTTTATTCGGCGCTAAGACGAGGCCAGATTCCTCGCGAGGTCACTCAGAAAGTGCGAGCGAGGTGTCCGAGTGAGCTGTTCCTGACGCTGGCGTTTACCTCCGGCCAGGGTTTAGAAGCTTCTAGTTGGGCTTTAGCTTCGGTAGTCATCCTTTGGAGCTTCTGCATCGGCAAGGTCTGCTCCCTGGCGTTGATGAACGAAACCTCCCCGAGTCCATTGACGACAATTTGGGCGGGTTTGCCCGCGAGCCCGACCATGGCCGCTTCTGGAATGACGGTGCGTAAGATTTCTTCAGCGTTGCCGTGCCCTCTGCCGACCGCCCAGGAGCTGGACCGCCTGGCCGAGGAACTGTGCCAGGAAGTGGGGCGCTTCCGCTGAGTCCGGCCGTTCCGCCGCAATGAAAAAGGCGCCCCGATGGGCGCCTTTTCTTTGGGTCGCGTTCTGCCAGGGCGCTCACTCGGTGGTCAGGCTCTCCAGCTCACGGTTGAGGCTGGCCCGGGACAGTTCGCCCATGTGGCTCTTCAGCATCCGCCCCTGGCCGTCGTAGAACAGTGTGGTCGGCAGGCCGTAGGAGCCGGTCAGCGCGCCGAAGCGGTTGCCGCCGTCGATCAGCACGTCCTGCACCTCCAGGCCCTGCTCCTGCAGGAAGCGTTTCACGTGCTCGGCGTTCTCGCCCTGGTTGATCAGCACGAAGCGCAGGTCGGGCCGGGCCTGCTGGGCCGCTTGCAGGGCCGGCATCTCGCGGCGGCACGGCGGGCACCAGGTGGCCCAGAGGTTGATCACCAGCGGCCGGCCGTCCAGTTCGCGGATATCCACAGGCTTGCCGTCGAGGTCGCTCAGTGCCACCTCCGGCAGCAGCCGGCCACGTTCCAGTGCCCCCAGCAGTGCGCTGCCCCCGCCCCAGAGCGTGGCGCCCACCAGCAGGGCGATACCCAAGGGGCGGCGCACGGCTGGGTGGCGACGGGCATGGAGAATGCCCACCAGTGCCGCCAGCGCCAGGCCGGGCAGCAGGAGGAAGCCGCCGTCGCGGATATCCAGCATGCGCCAGGGTTCGGCACGGTACTCGGCGAAATAGAAAGCGACGAAGGCGAGACGCGCCGCCAGCCCCCCGGCGACCAGCATGGCGAATAGTGCGCCTTCGGGATTGGCGCCTCGTTTGCGCCCCAGCCACCAGCCACAACCGAGTGCGGCGAAGAAGCCCAGGTAGAAAAGCGCCTGGGAGGCGGAAAGGGCGACAGGGCCGATTTGCAGGCTGTTCATTGAGGTGGACCAGGTGGCTTGGCGGGTGGGGCCGCAGTATGCCATCGGCCCTGGCGTGGCCCGGCGGCGCAAGTGTTTCCCTGCTTTACGGGGCTCAGGGCTCGGTGGCCGGGCGGTACTGCAGCGCCTCGGCCAGGTGCTGGCGGGCAATGGCCGGGGTGCCATCGAGGTCGGCGAGGGTGCGGGCGACCTTGATGATGCGGTGTGCGGCGCGCAACGACAGGCCGAGGCGTTCGCAGGCGTTTTCCAGCCAGCGACGGTCCTCCACCACCAGCGGGCAGTGGCGACGCAGGCCCTGGAGGTCGAGAAACGCGTTGGCGCAGCCCTGGCGATCGAGCTGGCGCTGGCGGGCCAGGGCCACGGTTTTCGCCGCGCTGGCACTGTCCTGGCCGCCGGGCTTGGGGTCGTCCAGCGAGGTGGCTTCGCGGGCGACGGTGAGGTGCAGGTCGATGCGGTCGAGCAGCGGGCCGGAGAGCTTGGCGCGGTAGCGCTGGATCTGCTCCGGGGTGCAACGGCATGGGTTGGTGATGTCGCCCAGGTAGCCGCAGGGGCAGGGGTTCATGGCGGCGACCAGCTGGAAACGCGCCGGGAAGCGCACCCGGTCGTTGGCCCGGGCGATGACGATCTCGCCGCTTTCCAGGGGCTCGCGCAGGACCTCGAGAACCTTTCTGTCGAACTCCGGCAACTCGTCGAGAAACAGCACGCCCTGGTGGGCCAGGGTGATTTCTCCGGGGCGGGGCTTGCTGCCGCCGCCCACCAGGGCGGGCCCGGAGGCGCTGTGGTGCGGCTGGCGGAAGGGGCGGTGCGGCCAACTGTCCAGTGGGGTGTTGCTGGCCACCGAGTGGATGGCGGCGACTTCCAGTGCCTCCTGCTCCTGCAAGGGCGGCAGCAGGCCGGGCAGGCGGCTGGCGAGCAGCGTCTTGCCGGTGCCGGGCGGCCCGGAGAGCAGCAGATTGTGGGCACCGGCGGCGGCCACCAGCAAGGCGCGCTTGGCGGCCACCTGGCCCTGTACTTCGGCGAGGTCCGGGTAGGCGTCGGCGCGGTTCGGCAGGCCGGCGGAGGCATAGGGTTCGAGGGGCGTTTGCCCGGTGAGGTGCGCGGCCAGTTCCAGCAGGTGGCCGACGGCGATCACCCGCAGGCCGCTGGCGAGGCTGGCTTCTTCGGCATTGTCCTTCGGCACCACCAGGGTGCGCCCTGCCGCGCGGGCGGCAAGGGCAGCGGGGAGGACGCCCTGGACCGGGCGCAGCGCGCCGGAGAGGGCCAGCTCACCGAGGCATTCCACCTCGGCCAGGCTGGCGACCGGCACCTGGCCGCTGGCGGCGAGGATGCCGAGGGCCACGGCCAGGTCGAAACGCCCGCCGTCCTTGGGCAGGTCGGCCGGCGCCAGGTTCAGGGTGATGCGCCGCAGCGGGAACTCGAAGCCGCGGTGAGGATGGCGCTGCGCACGCGGTCCTTGCTTTCCTTGACCGCCGCTTCCGGCAGGCCGACCAGGGCCAGGGACGGCAGGCCGTTGGTGAGGTGCGCTTCCACGGTTACGGCAGGCGCTTCGACGCCTACCTGGGCGCGGCTGTGAACGAGGGCCAGGGACATGATCGCTCCTTGATCGCGTCACCCGCCCGCCGGGTCACTCGTTCGGCGGAGGGGTGGGCGTGGCTTCCAGCTCGGCGACCTTGGCTTCCAGGGCCTCGAGGCGGGCGCGGGTACGGGCGAGGACGGCCATCTGGCTGTCGAATTCCTCGCGGCTTACCAGGTCGAGCTTGCTGAAGGCGCTCTGCAGCAGGGCTTTGAACTGGGTTTCGAATTCGGCGCGGGGCAGCGGGGTATCGCCGCTGAACAAGCGGGAGGCGTGGGCACCGAGGGCGTCTAGCAGAGCTTTGGGTGGCAGCATGATGGGCTTCCATAGTCAGGCGGCGGGCAGTCTACCACGCGGGGTGAATGGCCGATCCCGATGGGCGGCGCACAATTTTTGAGCAATGGCTGTTCGCCGGGTGCGCCATCTTGGTGCGCGATGCCGGGGCATCTTCCGGCGCCGAGGGGGCATACGGCCAGTATCTGCTTGAAAAACTGCGCTTTTGGTGGAGCTGGCAAGCTTTCTGCTTTAGGCCATACGACGCATGCACCGATGCAGTACCGGTGTGTCGGGCGAGGCGGGGGAGTGTTTCGCCGGAAGCGGTTGGTCTGCGTTCGAAGTGGCCGAGCCAGGGCGGTTCGACGCGTTACAAAGCCAGACACTGCGCTTAGACTTGAGCCGGGTTCGTTTTTCCTGGGGCAAGTCCACCAAATACGGGAGAGAGTTTCATGAAGCTAGTCACTGCCATCATCAAGCCGTTCAAACTCGATGACGTGCGCGAGTCGCTGTCCGAGATCGGCGTGCAGGGCATCACCGTTACTGAAGTCAAAGGCTTCGGTCGGCAGAAGGGTCATACCGAGCTGTACCGTGGCGCGGAATACGTGGTCGATTTCCTGCCCAAGGTGAAGATCGATGTCGCCATCGCCGACGATCAACTGGATCGCGTGATCGAGGCCATCACCAAGGCAGCCAACACCGGCAAGATCGGTGACGGCAAGATCTTCGTCGTCAATCTGGAACAGGCCATCCGCATCCGTACCGGCGAAACCGGCACAGACGCGATCTAAGCCTCCGAACCCCAACGCCCCAGGAGAAAACAACATGACTCTGCGTAAAGCCGCAGGGCTAGGAGCCCTTTTGTCCCTCGTTACCCCCGGCCTCGCCATGGCCGCTGACGAGGTCGTGCTGAACAGCGGTGATACCGCGTGGATGCTGACCGCTACCGCGCTGGTGCTGTTCATGACCATTCCCGGCCTGGCGCTGTTCTACGGCGGCATGGTGCGTTCCAAGAACATCCTCTCGGTGATGATGCAGTGCTTCGCCATCACCGGCCTGATCAGCATCCTCTGGGTCGTCTTCGGCTACAGCCTGGCCTTCGACACCACCGGGATGGAGCAGGGCGTCGTCAACTTCAACTCCTTCGTCGGTGGCTTCGGCAAGGCCTTCCTGTCCGGTCTGACCGTCGACAGCCTGACCTCCGCCTTCCCTGAAAGCGTGTTCATCACCTTCCAGATGACCTTCGCCATCATCACCCCGGCCCTGATCGTCGGTGCCTTCGCCGAGCGCATGAAGTTCTCCGCGATGCTGATCTTCATGGCCATCTGGTTCACCCTCGTCTATGCACCGATCGCCCACATGGTGTGGAGCGGCAACGGTGGCCTGATGTGGGACTGGGGCGTACTGGACTTCGCTGGCGGTACCGTGGTGCACATCAACGCCGGTGTCGCCGGCCTGGTGGCCTGCCTGGTACTGGGCAAGCGCAAGGGCTACCCGACCACTCCGATGGCCCCGCACAACCTGGGCTACACCCTGGTCGGCGCCGCCATGCTGTGGATCGGCTGGTTCGGCTTCAACGCCGGCTCCGCCGTTGCCGCCAACGGTACCGCCGGCATGGCCATGCTGGTCACCCAGATCGCCACGGCCGCCGCTGCCCTGGGCTGGATGTTCGCCGAGTGGCTGACCCACGGTAAGCCGAGCGCCCTGGGCATCGCTTCCGGCGTGGTCGCCGGCCTGGTCGCCATCACCCCGGCTGCCGGCACCGTCGGCCCGATGGGCGCCCTGATCATCGGCCTGGCCGCTGGCGTCCTGTGCTTCTTCAGCGCCACCAGCCTGAAGCGCAAGCTGGGCTACGACGACTCCCTGGACGCCTTCGGCGTACACGGCATCGGCGGCATCATCGGTGCCCTGCTGACCGGCGTGTTCGCGGCCCCGGCCCTGGGTGGCTTCGGCGCCGTCGAAGACATCGCCAGCCAGGTGTTCATCCAGTTCAAGGGCGTCGCCTTCACCGTGGTCTACACCGCCATCGTCACCTTCGTGATCCTCAAGGTACTGGACCTGGTGATGGGCCTGCGCGTCAGCGAAGAGGAAGAGACCGTAGGCCTCGACCTGGCTCAGCACAACGAGCGCGGCTACAACCTGTAAGCGCCATGGCCCGGCTCCGCGCCGGGCCCTGTCGAGGCGGCCATGGGCCGTCGTACCTGGGGCTCTGGCTCGCTCGAGGTCGCTGTCGCCGCAAGGCGTCTGCAGAAGATGCAACACGAGCCGCAAAGGGCGCCCGCAAGGCGCCCTTTGCTTTTTCTGGAGCCGCGCTAGAATGCGCGCCGACGAGTTCGAAGCGGGAGACGTGCATGTGGCAGCAGACCCTGATCAGCCTGCGCGCACGGCCACGCGGCTTTCATCTGGTGACCGATGAGCTGCTGGCGAATTTGCCGGAACTGCGACGCTGTCGCGTCGGTCTGTTGCACCTGTGGTTGCAGCACACATCGGCATCACTGACCGTCAATGAAAATGCCGACCCCTCGGTGAGGCGCGATTTCGAGCGATTCTTCAATCGCCTCGTGCCCCAGGGCGAGGGTGGCTACGAACATGACTATGAAGGCCCGGATGACCTTCCGGCGCATTTCAAGTCGAGCCTGCTGGGCTGCCAGCTGATGCTGCCGATACAGGAAGGGCGGCTCGCGCTGGGAACCTGGCAGGGGATTTACCTGGGCGAACACCGCGATCATGGCGGCGTGCGCCGGGTCGTCGCCACGCTCAACGGCGAGGCGATCTGATTTTTTTCCAGTGGCGTTAGCACGCTGGCGCGGCTGGGCTATAACTAACCTGCTTTGGCAAGACAAGAGGTAGAACATGAGCGACGAAGATCTGGAACAAGACGAGCTCGAGGCATCCGACGAGGATGAGGGCGAGGAGCTTGCGGCGGCCGAAGACAGCGATGACGGCGATAGCGAGAGTGACAGCGAATCCCCAGCGTCCGGCGGCAAGAGCAAGGGCAAGAAGGCGGCGGTAGAAGTCGAAGAACTGCCCAGCATCGAAGCCAAGCAGAAGGAGCGCGATGCGCTCGCGCGGGCCATGGAAGATTTCCTGGCGCGCGGTGGCAAGGTGCAGGAAGTCGAGCCCAATGTGGTTGCCGACCCGCCCAAGAAGCCGGACAGCAAGTACGGCAGCCGCCCCATCTAAGGCTTGCCGTCACATGAAAAAGCCCGCTATCAGCGGGCTTTTTCATGGCTGGCGAACGCTCAGCCCGGGTTGTTCCAGCGGCCGAGCAGGGCCGGCAGCTCGGCCAGGTTGCGGATCTCCGCATCCGGCGCGCTTTCGCCATCCCAGGCCTTGCCCTGGGGGTTGAACCAGATGGCGCGCATGCCGGCGTTACGGGCGCCGTGGATGTCGTCGCTGGGGTGGTCGCCAATGTGCACCGCCTGCGCGGCTGCGACGCCTGCGCGTTTCAGCGCCTCCTCGAACGGGTGCGGGTCGGGTTTGCCGATGCCCAGCTCCTCGGCGCACAGGGCGAACTGGAAGTAGTCGGCCAGGCCCAGGCGGCGCACGTCGGCGTTGCCGTTGGTGATCACCGCCAGGCGATAGCGGTTGGCGAGTATCTCCAGGGTCGGGTGCACCTCGGGGAACAGGTCGATGCGGTGACGTGCGTCGAGGAAGACGTCGAAGCCCCGGGTGGCCAGGGTGCCCGCTTCGTCCCGGGGGTAGCCGGCCTCTTCCAGGGCATGGAACAGGATGCGCTGGCGCAGCTCACTGAGGCGGTGCTTGAGTGCCGGCTCGGCCGCCAGCAGGCGCGCGCGGATAGCCCACAGGTGCTCGATGGGCACCGGCCCGAGCTTCGGCGCCTGCAGGGCCAGCCACTCACGCAGGGCCGCTTCGGCGCCGTGCATCACGGTGGCGACGTCCCAGAGGGTGTCGTCGAGGTCGAAGGTGATCAGCTGGATGCTCATTCGTCGTTCGCCTTGTTGCGCTTGGCCCGTGGGTGGGCCTTGTCGTAGACCGCTGCCAGGTGCTGGAAATCCAGGTGGGTGTAGATCTGCGTGGTGGAGATGTCGGCGTGGCCGAGCAGCTCCTGCACCGCGCGCAGGTCCTGGGAGGATTCCAGCATGTGGCTGGCGAAGGAGTGGCGCAGCATGTGCGGGTGCAGGTGCTGGCCCAGTTCGCGGACCCCGGCGGCCCGCACCCGCAGCTGGATGGCGCGAGGCCCCAGGCGGCGGCCGGTGCGGCCGACGAATACCGCGCCGTCCTGTGGGTTGGCCAGGGCGCGCAGTGGCAGCCATTGCTCCAGTGCCTGCCGCGCCATGCGGCCCACCGGCAGTTCGCGCACCTTGTTGCCCTTGCCGTGCACGCGCACGCTGCCGTCGCTCAGGTCCAGGCCGTCTAGGTTTAGCCCCACCAGCTCCGACAGGCGCAGCCCTGAGGAATAGAAGAGTTCCAGGATGGCCTGGTCGCGGCGGGCGATGAAGTCATCTTCCACGGCGCCATCCAGCAGTTGCTGGGCGCGGTCGGCATCCAGGGTCTTGGGCAGGCGGCGCTCGCCTTTGGGGGCGCTAAGGCCGCTGGCCGGGTCGTGGCGGCAGACGCCTTCACGCACCAGGTAGCGGTAGAGCCCGCGTACCGCCGAGAGCAGGCGCGCCAGGCTGCGGCTTGACTGCCCCTGCTGGTGCAGGCGGGCGACCATGCTGCGCAGGCTGCGCGGGTCGAGGGCGGGCCAGTCGGCGATGGCGAAGGTCTCGCACAGGGCGACGACCTTGCCCAGGTCACGGCGGTAGCCGTCGAGGGTGTGGGGCGAGACCTGGCGTTCGCTGCGCAGGTGTTCGATGTAGCGGTCCAGATCGGCGTTCATCCGTCTACTCCTGCCGCTGTGCGTCGCCCGCCGCCTACCTCACGGAGCGCAGCGGGGAGGCGAAGAGGGGCAGCACGCGGGCCAGGACTTCGGCGATGTAGCCGAGGAACAGGGTGCCCAGCGAGCTCTTGTAGTGCTGCGGGTCGTGGCTGCCGATGGCGAGGACGCCATGCTGGCCCTGGTGGTTGAGGGACACCACGGCGGCGGAGCCGACCTTGGGGCCTTCGTCCTTGCCAAAGAGGAATTCCAGCTCGTGGGCGCGGAGCACCCCGCAGATGGTCTTGCCGGCCACCAGCAGGCCGCCGATGGCTTGCTGGGCCTCCACGCTGGTGACGCTGCGGCCGACCGGGAGGGTGCTGTCGCTGAACAGGATGAGGCTGACGAAGGGCACCTGGAACTCGTGGCGCAGGCTGTCTTCCACCGCGCTGACCACTTCTTCCAGGGTGCCGGCGTCGAGCAGGTCGAGCACCAGGCGACGGGTCTTGTCGAACAACCGGTCGTTGTCCCGGGCCACGTCCATCAGCTGCGACAGCCGATGGCGCATCTCGATGTTGCGCTCGCGCAGCAGCTTGACCTGGCGTTCCACCAGGGACACGGCTTCGCCCGGCTGGTGCGGGATGCGCAGTTCGGGAATCAGCTCTTCGTGGTCGACGAAGAACTCCGGGTGGTGCCGCAGGTAGGCGGCGACCGTTTCGGAGTCGAGGTGCTGAGGCGGTTCCTGGTGCTTGTCACTCATGCTCGCTGCTCGCTCATAGGCGGACCTGCCCTTCATACACGCGCACGGCGGGTCCGGTCATCATCACGGACTGGTCGGGGCCGGCCCATTCGATGGACAGCTTGCCACCCGGCAGCTCCAGTTGCACGGGAGAGTCCATCCAGCCCTGGCGGATGGCGGCCACGGCGGCGGCGCAGGCACCGGTACCGCAGGCCTGGGTTTCCCCGGCGCCACGCTCCCACACGCGCAGGCGCGCCTGGTTGCGGTCGATCACCTGGAGGAAGCCGACGTTGACCCGTTGCGGGAAGCGCGAGTGGTGTTCGATCTTCGGGCCCAGCTCGTGGACCGGCGCCTTGTCGATGTCCTCGACGCGCAGCACCGCATGGGGGTTGCCCATGGACAGGGCGGCCAGTTCGATCGGGCGGCCTTCGACCTCGACGCTGTAGTTCAGCGCCTCGCCTTCGGCGACGAAGGGAATCTGCTGGGGCGCCAGGCGTGGCGGGCCCATGTCGACGCGGACCTGGCCGTCGGCGCGGACGTCCAGCTCGATGATGCCGCTCTTGGTCTCGACGCGGATCTGCTTCTTCACCGTCAGGCGCTTGTCCAGCACGAAGCGGGCGAAGCAGCGCGCGCCGTTGCCGCACTGTTCGACCTCGGAGCCGTCGGAGTTGAAGATGCGGTAGCGGAAGTCGACGTCCGGGTTGGTCGGCGCCTCCACTATCAGCAACTGGTCGAAGCCGATGCCGGTGTTGCGATCGCCCCATTGCTTGGCGTGCTTGGGCTGGATGTGCGCGTGCTGGCTGACCAGGTCGAGGACCATGAAGTCGTTGCCCAGGCCGTGCATCTTGGTGAAACGCAGCAGCATGGGTTTACTCCGGTAGCAGGCTTTCGCCGGCGTAGAGTTCCTCGACGGTCTCGCGACGGCGGACCTCGTATGCCCGCTCGCCATCCACCAGCACCTCGGCGGCGCGGCCGCGGGTGTTGTAGTTGGAGCTCATGACGAAGCCGTAGGCACCGGCGGAACGCACCGCCAGCAGATCACCTTCGGCCAGGGCCAGGTCGCGGTCCTTGGCGAGGAAGTCGCCGGTTTCGCAAATGGGGCCGACCAGGTCGTAACGGCGCTTCTCACCTTCGCGGGGCTCCACCGGCACCACGTCCATCCACGCCTGGTACAGGGCCGGGCGGATCAGGTCGTTCATGGCCGCGTCGATGATCGCGAAGTCCTTGTGCTCGGTGTGCTTGAGGTACTCGACCTGGGTCAGCAGCACGCCGGCGTTGGCGACGATGTAGCGGCCCGGCTCGAAGACCAGCGCCAGCTTGCGCGCGCCGATGCGCTCGCGCACGGCCTTGATGTAGTCGCCGGCCAGCGGCGGCTCTTCATCCTTGTAGCGCACGCCGAGGCCGCCACCGAGGTCCAGGTGGCGGATGTGCACGCCCTGTTCGGCGAGGCGGTCGATCAGCGCCAGCAGGCGGTCGAGGGCATCGAGGAAGGGCGCCAGGGTGGTCAGCTGGGAGCCGATGTGGCAGTCGACGCCGACCACTTCCAGGTTCGGCAGCGAGGCGGCGTGCAGGTACACGGCTTCGGCAGCGGCGATGGCGATGCCGAACTTGTTTTCCTTGAGGCCGGTGGAAATGTACGGGTGGGTGCCGGCGTCGACGTCGGGGTTCACCCGCAGCGAGACCGGTGCCTTCATGTCCATTTCGGCGGCGACGACCTGCAGGCGCTCGAGTTCCTCGGTGGACTCGACGTTGAAGCAGTGCACGCCGACTTCCAGGGCGCGACGCATGTCGTCACGGCTCTTGCCGACGCCGGAGAAGACGATGCGGTCGGCCGCGCCGCCGGCGGCGAGCACACGCTCCAGCTCGCCGCTGGAGACGATGTCGAAGCCCGAGCCCAGGCGGGCCAGCAGGTTCAGCACGCCGAGGTTGGAGTTGGCCTTGACCGCGTAGCAGACCAGGTGCGGTACGCCTGCCAGGGCATCGGCGTAGGAGCGGTACTGGGCTTCGATGTGGCTGCGCGAGTAGACATAGGTGGGTGTGCCGAAGCGCGCGGCGATGGCGGACAATGCCACGCCCTCCGCGAAGAGCTCACCATCGCGGTAAGTGAAGGCGTCCATCAGCGCCCCCTTAGTGCGAATGTTCGGCGGAAGACGGCTTGGATTCGTCCGGCAGGTACAGCGGGCCCTTCTGGCCGCAACCGGCGAGCAGGCAGGCGACGGCGACGAGCGCGACGAGAGGGGTGAGCAGTCGCTTCATGGCGAAATCCTTGAAGAAAACGTGAATTGCCCGGGAGTATACCGACCGCCCGGCGCCTTGCCTATGCGCTGGAAAAGCCGCCGGACGTGGCTTTCGGCTAGCCAATCGAGCCTTCCGAAGCCTAGGATTGGCGCCCAAAAACGGAGGTCCGATGGAACCATCCACGCCCATGGCCAGCTCGGTTTCGGTGGCCTACCTGCAAGGCCTGGTCGACCACCTGGCGCGCCAGGGAATCGAGCCCGCCGAGCTGCTGGCGCACGTCCAGCTGACGCCCGCCATCCTCGGCCAGCGCGACCAGCGCATCGCCGCCAGCGCCTACCTGGAGCTGCTCGCCCAGGGCATCCGCCTGACCGGTGACACGCGCCTCGGCCTGCACCTGGGCGAAGCGGTGCGGCCCGGTTATTACGGTGTGCTCGGTTACCTGCTGATGAGCTGCGCGACCCTCGCCGATGCCTTGCACCGGCAGGCCCGCTATGCGGCGCTGGTGGGCAACCTGGGGCGGGTCGACCTGGCCGACGAGCCAGAGCGGCCCGGCCATGAACCGCTCGTCGTGCACAGCTGGGAGCCCTTGCTGCCCCAGCAGCGCGAGCAGGTGGCGGAGGAGTCCCTCGCCGGCTGGGTGACCTTCGGCCGCTGGATCAGTGGCCTGGACATCCCGCCCACCGAGGTGCGTTTCCAGCACCCTGCCCCGGCCGACCTCAGCGAGTACCAGCGGATCTTCCGTTGCCCGGTGCTGTTCGGCCAGGCCGACAATGCGCTGGTGTTCCCCCGCCGATTGCTGGCCACGCCGCTCGGCCAGGCCGATGCGCAGGTGCGGCAGATGCTCGATGCCTACGCCGACCGGCTGCTAGGCGAGATCAACCGGGGCAACAGCGTGCTCGACCGCGCCCGGGTGGTTCTCGCCGGCCAACTGTCGGAGCAGGGGCCGGACCTGGAGCGCCTGGCCGAGGCATTGGCGCTGAGTCCGCGTACACTGCAGCGTCGATTGCGCGAGGCTGGCCTATCGTTCAGCCAGTTGGTGGACGAGACGCGCCAGCAGCTGGTGCTGCATTATCTGCGCGACCCGGCGCTGGAACTCGCCGATATCGCCTTCCTTGTCGGCTTCAGCGAGCCCGGTTCGCTGGCCCGCGCGTTCCGCCGTTGGACCGGGCAGAGCCCCGGCGAGTATCGGCATCACCTGTCACCCTTTCCCTGAGGACCCCCCAATGAGTTTGAGCGAAGCGCGTTTCCATGATCTGGTCGATGCCGCCCAGGAAGCCGTCGAAGACATCTTCGACAGCAGCGATCTGGACGTTGACCTGGAAAACAGCGCGGGCGTGCTGACCATCCGTTTCGAGAATGGCACCCAGGTCATCCTCAGCCGCCAGGAGCCCTTGCGCCAGCTGTGGGTGGCGGCCCGATCTGGTGGCTTCCATTTCGACTACGACCAGGCCAGCGGCCTGTGGATCTGCGACACCAGCGAAGAGCCTCTCGGCGAGCTGCTGGGCCGCGTAACCCGCGAACAGGCGGGTGAAGACCTTGAGTTCGAAGAACTCTGAACCCCCTGCCCCTCCTTCCCCGGGCTCGCCCTGCATTCGCAGGTGCTGCCTGGATGACGCCGACGTCTGCGTCGGATGCGGTCGCACCCTGGGTGAGATCCTGGAATGGAACGAAGCAGGCGCGGATCGCCGCTGGCAGATCCTTGAGCAGGCCGCTCAGCGCGTGCGTTCCAGGCCGCGCTGACCGGTCGGTCTTGCCAACAGCGCATCCACTGACGTAGTGTCGGTCGGGCTGGTGTCGAATGCACCGGCCCACAATTCTGAAACCCCGCCTTCGGGCGGGGTTTCGCTTTTTCGAGCCAAGGATTCAGGAGTTCCGGATTTGCCATGAGCACTCAACCGTCAATCATCATCACCCGTCTCGACCTGCAGCGACTGGAGCGACTGCTCGATGAACTGGAGGATTTCGGTCCCGGTGCCCAGGCACTGGAGAGCGAGCTGGCGCGCGCCCAGGTGGTTGGTCATGACGAAGTGCCGCCGGGCGTGGTG